>CALKKV010000009.1 GCA_937992195.1 uncultured Gammaproteobacteria bacterium
CCAAACATTAAGTTTTTGTGAATTTTGCCAGAAACTGCATTTAACTGGACTTTCTGTTTAATCCGACATTGAAGTGTCTTCGCATGGCAACTATAATCCTGCAAAACTTATGGTGATTAGCGCGCTTTTCACCATAATTACATAAAACAACGCGAAAATTGCACCATTAGAGTGCATTTTTTTATTTCAGTTTAGAAAATGGCTATACTAAACAAAGTGATCGCGCTGGCTTTTGCAGGGATTTGTTTAGTTCAAACCCCGGCTTTTGCGGTCGAGTTTGACAATACAGTTGGGTTTGACTTCAGTGTTCAATCAGCTGGACAGGAACTAGGCTGTCTCGCAATGAACATCTACCATGAAGGTCGTGGGGAGTCTGCGAAGGGTAGAGCAGCGATTGCGTCTGTCACAATGAATCGTGTACGCAGCGAACGGTATCCCAATACTGTTTGCGAAGTCGTATGGCAACGTAAGCAATTTAGCTGGACGCATATTGCTGCACGTCATCACGTCATTACCGATCATAGAGCCTGGAACCAGGCCCTGGTTGTGGCCAAGCTTTTTTTGGATGGAGCGCTTGAATCTTTGGTTGGGAACGCTACCCACTATCACTCTATCGATGTGCAACCAAACTGGCTTGACGAGTCAAAACTGATTGCCCTGGTAGGGGATCATTACTTCTACGCGCTTTAGTTAGGCTGATTTGACCCCTTAGTTCAATTCTAAGATTGTCCGGGCAACAGTTCGCGTCGCGAGGACCGCAGCTGAGATTATGGTAGCCTCTTTGAATGTCTGTTGAAGTGAACCATTCCATATCATCCTATGCGATCGCACTGGTGCAATTGACCGCGGTAGATAGCGTGACGGAGAATCTCAACACGATATCTGACTCGGTGATGGAAGCCGTTTCCGCGGGCGCCAAAGCGGTTTTTTTACCCGAGTGCTGTGTACTGATGCAAACAAGCAGAGCGCAGCTTCGTGAAGCAGCGGAACATGAATCTGGAGGACCAATTCAGGAGAGGCTGAGCGAAATTGCCAGTCAGAATGATACTTGGCTATTCGCTGGATCGATTCCGATTTCGAGCGCTGATCCCAAACGGGTCTATAACTCCTCAATTGTTTTTGCGCCAAACGGTGATGCGGTGGCGCGCTACCACAAGGCGCATTTGTTTGATGTCACCCTGAAAAATGGCGAACAGTATCTGGAATCCGCCTATACGATGCCTGGTGAATCACTGTCGCTGGTTGATACGCCGTTCGGGCGGGTTGGGCTGTCGGTTTGTTATGATCTTCGTTTTCCCGAGTTATACCGCGCTTTGACTGAAGATCGTGCGGAAATATTATTGGTGCCGTCCGCGTTCAGCGTGACGACGGGTGCCGCCCATTGGGAACCATTGTTGCGAGCACGAGCAATCGAGAATGGCTGCTATGTGATTGCAGCTGCGCAGTGGGGAAGTCACCCTAGCGGTCGAAAGACATATGGCCATTCGCTGGTTGTTGACCCCTGGGGTGAGGTTATTGCAGAAAAACAGCGAGATTCGGGCCTTTTAATGTCAGAAATAGACCGCACTGCAGTAAAACATGCACGCCAACAGTTACCCTGTCTCAATCATCGCAAGAGCTGGCTATAATGCGCGCCTGAGATTGCCTTCAATGAAGCGCCAAGCTGGTGCAAATTTACCTTAAGGGAATCAACACCACCGACTGAGGTCGGTAACTTAAGGCGAAACTTATTTCTGGAAACATAAAATGTCTGACATCCTCCAACTTGCGCAGCAATCGCTGTGGCAGCCAACCGGTCTTATTGAACAAGATATTAACAATACGCTTGGGAAAATCATGACCCCGGGTATTGACTACGCTGATTTGTATTTTCAGTATTCCCGACACGAGTCGTGGGCCTTGGACGAAGGCACGGTGAAGTCAGGAAGCTTCGGGATTGATCAGGGCGTTGGCGTGCGCGCGGTGGCCGGAGAAAAAACGGGCTTTGCTTATTCGGATGAAATTACCGGCAATGCGCTGCTGGATGCGGCAAGTGCGGCCCGCTCCATTGCCGCTAACAGTGGCGACCAAGGTGCCGTTGCTGTGCGCAATGATCGAAAGATCGCACCGCTTTACTCATCTGCGAACCCGATGGAAAGCTTAAAGGATGAAGACAAAGTCGCGTTGCTGCGGCAGATAGAGCAGGTAGCGCGTAAAGCGGACAGCAGAGTGGTTCAGGTCATGGTTAGTCTGGCAGCCGCCCATGACACGATTATGATTGCGCGATCTGACGGTTTGCTGGCAGGCGATATTCGACCGCTAGTGAGGATGAATGTCAGCGTTATTGCTGAAGAAAATGGCCGACGTGAACAGGGATCTTCTGGTGGCGGAGGTCGATACACAATGGAATATTTTGTGGAGCAGAATCGGGCTGAAGAATATGCCCATGAAGCCGTGCGTCAAGCGCTGGTCAATCTTGAAGCGCAGGATGCTCCCGCTGGAGAGATGACCGTCGTTCTCGGTCCGGGCTGGCCGGGTATTTTGCTACACGAAGCGATCGGACACGGCCTTGAAGGTGACTTTAATCGCAAAGGCACATCCGCTTTTAGCGGGCAGATTGGTCAGAAAGTAGCGTCTAGTCAATGTACCGTAGTAGACGATGGCACCATCGCTAATCGTAGAGGATCTTTAACCATAGATGATGAGGGTGAAGCGGCTAAAAACACGGTGCTCATAGAGAATGGAATTCTTAAAGGCTATATGCAAGACCAAACTAATGCGCGTCTTATGGGTATGGAGCCAACAGGCAATGGTCGCAGAGAGTCTTATGGTCATCTACCCATGCCCAGAATGACGAATACCTATATGCTGGCTGGTGAACATGATCCACAAGAAATTATTAGTTCGGTTGATAATGGTTTGTATGCAGTGAACTTTGGAGGCGGCCAGGTTGATATTACTTCCGGTAAGTTTGTGTTCTCCGCATCAGAAGCTTATGTAGTAAAAAATGGCAAGATTACGCATCCTGTTAAAGGCGCGACATTGATCGGAAATGGTCCGGATGTGCTGACCCGTGTTTCCATGGTTGGCAATGACCTTGAGCTGGATACTGGTGTGGGTGTTTGTGGAAAAGAGGGCCAAAGTGTGCCAGTGGGTGTCGGGCAACCTACGATGCGAATAGATGGCTTAACCGTTGGCGGGGTATCTGTTTAATGGGTAACCAGTCAAATAAAAGTATGGCAGAGAAAAGCTGGTCTCCTCAGCCCGCGGATGCGCAGGAAAAGCAGTTGCTGGAGATTGCAGATCAGGTTTTGGAAAGAGCAAAGGCGAACGGCGCTACTGCCGCTGAAGTATCTCTGGGTCATGGCAAGGGAATGTCGGTTAACGTGCGCAATGGTGAGGTTGAAACGGTGGAATACAACCGAGACAAGAGCCTTGGTATCACCGTGTATTTTGATCATAGAAGCGGCAGCAGCAACACCACTGATTATGCTGACGCAGCGCTCAAAAGCTGCGTCGATGCAGCATGTAATATTGCGCGGTACACAGAAGAAGATGAATTTAATGGCTTAGCAGACCCTGAGTTACTGGCAACCAAGATTCCTGATCTGGATTTATATTATCCGTGGCAGCTCGAGATGGATGAGGCAATTGACTTAGCCACACGTTGTGAGCAATCTGCGCTTGATCAAGACAGCCGCATTACCAATACCGAAGGGGGCAGTTTGTCGAGCCATGATGGCGCTGATTTATATGCCAATAGTCATGGTTTTCGCGGTTTATCGCGCAGCAGCCGTCATAGTATTAGCTGCTCGGTAATAGCTGGAGAGGGTGACGGCATGCAGCGCGATTATTGGTATGACTCCTGTCGTGATCAAAGCGAGATGCGGACCCCAGAATCAGTGGGAAAAGAAACCGCGCAGCGAACTGTTCGCCGCCTCGGCGCGCGTAAGGCAGCTACCGGAACCTATCCGGTAATTTATGAGCCGATGGTTGCGGCAAGCTTGCTATCACATTTGGTTTCGGCAATCAGCGGATCTAGTTTGTACCGGCGCGCCAGTTTTTTGCTAGACAGTAAAGGAGAAAAACTTTTTAGGGATAGTATTCGAATCCACGAGCAGCCGTTGCTTAAAAAGGCCCCTGGCAGTGCGAGTTTTGACAATGAAGGGGTGGCGACCAAACCTCGAGATATCGTCAGTGGTGGTGTTTTAAATGACTATGTACTGAGCAGTTATTCCGCTAGAAAGCTGGGAACGCAAACAACTGGCAACGCAGGAGGCGTGCATAACTTAACCATTGATCCTACTGAGGATATTGGTTTAGACGATATGATTAAAAGTATGGGAACCGGTTTGGTAGTCAGTGAGCTGATTGGCTTTGGGATCAATAATGTCACAGGAGACTATTCCCGGGGAGCATTCGGATTCTGGGTAGAAAATGGTGAGATCGCCTATCCCGTGCAAGAATTCACGATAGCTGGTAATCTGCGCGATATGTTTATGGGGATTGAAGTGGTTGGATCTGACTTCGATATAAGACGTAGTACTCGTGCAGGCTCTATTCTTGTTGGTGAAATGACCGTAGCTGGCGCGTAATTTCTGCCAAATTGACGATATGATTCAATAGATGCGAATTAAATTTAAAAACTCTGTTTTCTCCGGGCTAGGTGTTTATGCGCTTTGCGCCGGGATGCTATTTGGAAATTTTAACCCTATGTTCGCCCAGCAAACTACTGAGCAAGACGGGCTGCAAACCCCAACGGCGCCAAGTGTTGGGATTTCTAGGGATCAGCTTCTGGCGTTGATCGCCAATGAAATTGTGCTCGCGCCGGGTATTGGCTTGCGAAATGTCAGGCTGGGAGAACGGTTAGCGGATGTGCGAAACAGGTTAGGGGACCCTGTCGAGGCAACCACAGAAGGATTTATAAACAGACGATTGAATTTGGTGTATGCCCTGGATGCAGGAACCACTATTGTGTTGTCCGGAGACGAAGTATTAGAGAGAATCTCGGTGACTGGAAACTCTAGTGCCTTAATTAGAACATCTGAAGGTGCGCGCTTTGGCATGCAAAGCGGTTTGATTATGCAAATTTATAACGAGCCATCAAGAGTGCGTGACTCACTGCTGGAATATGAACAGATCGGAGCAACATTTTTCTTTGATGACGATCAAGTCAGCCGCATTGATCTCTATCCCAGAGAACAGTAATCCAGCACGTGCCAAGTATTTGCGGTTAAGAGCGGCTGTTGGCGAGCGCTTGATTGCTAGAAGTCAGCTATAAGAAGTTTGAAAGGCGACGGATACTGCGTCAATGTTACGACTGCTGCTAATTGACTGATTTCTGCGCCAGCAATGGCTCCAATTCGGTCAAAGCCTTTTTATATACAGATCGCTTAAACTCTACAATTTGCTGCAGCGGGCGCCAGTAGTCTACCCATTGCCAATGGTCAAATTCCGGTCTGTCTGACAGATCGAGACGAACGCTCGATTCTTGCGCGGTGAGTTTAAATAGAAACCATCGCTGTTTTTGGCCTCTAAAGCTGCGAGAGCGTCGATAGTAATGGGATTTAGAAGCGTAGGGTACATCGTACCGCAGCCATTTATCGGTACTTCCTAGCAATTTCACATGGCAGGGCGAAAGGCCAATTTCCTCATATAGCTCTCTAAAGGCCGCTTCTTCTGCAGATTCTCTGGGCTCAATTCCCCCTTGCGGGAATTGCCAACCGTCGTGTCGAATTCTCCTGGCCCACAACACTTGATTGTCATCATTACAGACAATGATCCCGACGTTCTTGCGATAACCATCGCGATCCAAACGGGTTTTATCATCTTGTTTCGACATATTTCATATCGTATTGCGCGAAATAAAATAATACAAGGACATTCATGCCCTGAAGGGATATTAATTGATTTAGGAGCCCAGCAAAATAATTCCTGTTTGTTGCTGGCAATAACGCGTTGGCGAAATGAGAAATTTACTTTTTAGGCTTGTTTTGATCGCGCGCTGCACAATGATCACGCGCAAAATCTAAAAATTCTTCCATCGCGCGCAAACGAAATTTTTGTCGTGGGTAAACTATCGAAAAAGTGCGTTTAATCGGAGGGCTTAGGGGTACCGCAGTCAGAGACTTAAGTGCTAACTCTTTTTCCATTGTTGCCACCGAAAGAATCGAAACACCGAGACCCGCTGTCACAGCGCTTTTAATCGATTCGGGGCTGCCAAATTCCATTATGATGTTGAACTCGTCCAGATCAACCTTGCGCTTAACCATATAGTTTTCGAGTACTTCTCTTGTGCCAGAACCTTCCTCGCGACTGATGAAGGGGAATTCAAGCACCTCCTTGATATTGGTCTTTTTCTGGCCTGCCAGCATATGGTCCACCGGACAGACCACAAGAAGCTCATCATTCCAAATAACCTCGCGCACCAGATTTTTATTGGTTACAGGACCTTCCACAATACCAACATCGATTTCGTTATTTTCTACCATATGGATAATTCCATTGGTATTGGCAACGTTTAAGCGTATTTTGACGTCTGGGAATTGGCGTTGATATGTGCCAAGAATGCCGGGAATAAAATACTCACCGATGGTCGTGCTGGCGCCAATCATCAAAGGGCCTTGTATATCACCAGTCATGGTTCGGACATCATTGTCCATTTCATTGTATTTGCTGATGATTTGGTCGGCATAGGTTTTGACCAAATCACCGGTTTCCGTCAGGGTGATTTTGTTATGCGTACGATCGAACAGTCGAGTATTAAAATGTTCTTCCAGCTGTCGTATTTGAAATGTAACCGCTGGTTGGGTCATATGCAGCGCTTCAGCCGCCTTAGTAAAGCTGAGCAACCTTGCAACTGTTGCAAAAACCTGTAGGCGGCGGTCGGCCATCTAGAGCAGTCCGGAAAGACGTAATTTCATGTCTGTTCGACTAGTGGCGAACTCCAGCGCGGTTTCACTATCAATTTTTCCTGCCTGTACCAAAGTGGTAATGTGACTGTCAAAACTCATTACGCCCTTTGTGACCTGATCGCCTTGCATCAGAGTTGCAATGTCATTGATCTTATTGGCGTCGAGAATCAGTTCCCGAATGCGCGAAGACATCATCATGTATTCACAAGCCAATACACGACCCGAGCCACCGATCGCTGGAACCAAACGTTGGGCAACAACAGCCTGAAGATTTTGCGACATCTTTACGCGAATAGTATGTTGTTTTTCCGAAGGGAAGGTCGCAACGATTCGAGTAATCGTGTCAGGAGCGGTGGGTGCATGTGTTGTCGCAAATACCAGGTGCCCTGTTTCCGCCGCTACCAGCGCGTTTTCGATAGATTCAATATCTCGCAAGTCAGAGATTAGGATAACGTCGGGATCCTGACGCATGGCGCCGACTATCGAGCGATTAAACGTTGTTGCATCAATGCCGATGTCTCTTTGAGAAATAAGTGACTTTGCGCCTTTGAAGATAAATTCGATTGGATCTTCAATGGTGAGAATGTGTTTTTGATATTTTTTATTGATCTCATTAATAATCGCTGCGAGAGTAGTTGATTTACCGTTACTGGTTGCGCCAGATACAAGAACTAACCCTCGAGGTACATCAACGAGTTGGCCAATTTCCGGGGGCAATCCAAGCTGATTCAACTCAGGGACAGATGAACCAATAATTCGATTGGCCATGGCCAATCGACCACGCTCTTTAAAGAGATTGATTCGTAATACGCCTAAATCTTCATACTCTACTGAAGTGTCGACCTGGTGATTTTTCGCTAGTTCCTCTTTCTGATCGCCGCGAAGCAAATCATCTACGGTTTTTTCCATTAATTCCCTAGAGATTACTTCTTCTTTGCTCAGGGGGTAGAGTTTGCCGTCAACCCGTAGCACCGGTTTTTGGTCGGTGTGCAGGTGGATGTCTGAGGCGCTAAGCTTTATCGCCAATTCAAAGGTTTCTCTTATCGGGTTTCGCATATCGTCGTATTGGAAAACAAGAAATTATTAGTAATGTGTTGCCAGGGCGAAATTCACTCCCCTAACGAGAATCGGTCCAAAAACCGATAAAATTGGAAAATTGCAGGGTGTTGTAAGTATAAGATCCCTATCGTTATTTATTTAAAATGCGCGGTTGTGGAACAGCGCTCATCTGAAGCATGCTGATTCGTCGCTAATGGATTTAAGCCCCAAAACTGTTGGTTGCGTATATAACTTTGTCAAAAATTCGTCAAAGCATGATTCAAATAAATGACAAGATCGCAACATATTAGATAGCGATGCACAGCAATTTAGCTAAAAATCGTTATTTTACGGGAGTTTACCCCATGATCGGTTAAAATGTCAGTATGCTAAATTTTTCGATATCGATTGAGTAGCGGTTGATTTTGTGACATTTGATAGCATTTAATAGGGGTATATCTACGGAGAGCGAATATGGCGCTTGCGCGTTTGCTCTTCAGGGCTAAATACTGAAACTTAATTTACGGAAACAAACAATGGCAAGACTAGATCAAACAATAGATCGGACTAGTGCACGCGGTATCGAGGTTAACAAGGTATTGAAAAATACCTATATGCTGTTGGCGGCGACCCTGCTATTCAGTGCGGCAGCTGCAGGGGTATCTATGGCGATGGGCGCTCCGCGGATGGGTATCCTTGTGACGTTGGGTGGATACTTTGCGCTTCTTTTTCTAACCAATAAGTTCCGCAACTCCAGTCTCGGACTGCTTTTTATTTTCATGTTCACTGGCTTCCTGGGATTCACGTTGGGGCCAATTTTGAACGTGTATTTGAATCATGTCGCCAATGGACCGCAAACGGTGATGCTGGCGTTAGGCGGCACTGGCGTGATTTTTGTTGGCTTGTCCCTATACGCGCTGATCACACGCAAGAATTTTGGCTTTATTGGAGGGATGCTTTTCGTTGGCATCCTGGTTGCATTCGTAGCCGGTCTTGCTGCTGTGCTGTTCAGCATCCCAGCGCTGTCTCTAGCAGTATCGGGAATGTTTGTGCTGTTGATGTCGGGCTTAATCCTTTACCAGACTAGTGAAATCATCCACGGCGGTGAGACTAACTACATCATGGCGACGGTAACGCTGTATATGACCGTTTACAATCTGTTCACAAGTCTATTGCACTTGCTAGGAATGTTCGGCGGTGACGATTAACGCTCGGCACGTTTAAGAGCTTACTTATATTAAAAAAGCCCCGCTTTAAGCGGGGCTTTTTTATATCCGGCTCTTTTTGGTTTCTTGATCTTAGCTACGAAGAGGGAAAGCGAGCAGATTGAGCATACCGGTTTCAACAAAATGTATCTTCTGACGCGAATTAGTCGGTCTAGCGTAGAGCAGCGACTCAAAATGCTTGCGCTGTACAACCTCATAGGGTGCAAAAGTAGTAATGCCCTGAGTTGCCCGTTCCGGGCTAGTATGAAGTAACGCATATCGCGCATTGGATTCCTGTTCCACGGTTAATGTGATTCTCAGAAGGCTTGGGCCAAGAATAGGTTGGCGAATATCAACGGCTTGCTGATCAAAAATCGCCACAGTGTCGAGTTTTTCATCAAGTAGTGTGACCATTGGATAAATCGCTTCGGGAACAAGATCGATTCGCGGCCGATTCACCACGCTGTCAACCTGAAGAATATAGTCACCTGAAATTCTGGGTAGTTCTATTGCCGCGGCAAAGCTTTTGCCCGTGCGAAATTCAAGCACTGAATCAGCTTCATCAATCACTATGGTCTTGTATTGTTTGACTTGCAGTGTTTCGACCTCCATTTCAAGCAATGAGTCGCAGCAGGGGTGTTGTTCAAGAGTGCGAACGGGGGTCACAGGTTCCGCAATTAGGCTATGGTCGAAGCGGATGCATCCTGTCGAAACCAGAAAGGCGCTTGTGAGCAATATGCTAAAAGTTGCTTTGCGAAAGCTTGGTGTTCGTTTGTTCATGACCGAAGTCTATCGCGTTCCCAGCACATAGCAAAGGCGTGGCGCAAGGGAAAGCGCACACTAGAATAAATATGTTGTCTCGAGGGCGCATCAGTTAGAATCAAAAAAAAACTGGATACACCAATGAAAGCCATGATTCTAGCGGCCGGCAAAGGAACCCGAGTCAGACCGCTCACTAACGAAATGCCGAAGCCAATGATTCCGGTTGTGGGTAAACCGGTAATGGAATATCTGATCGAGCAGCTAGCAATGTATGGCTTTGACGACATTATGGTTAATGTCAGCCATCTACCTGAACCGATTGAAAGGTATTTTGGCGATGGACGTCGATGGGGCGTAAATATCGGTTACTCTTTCGAAGGACATATAGAAGATGGCGAATTGATTGGAGAGCCGCTTGGATCTGCGGGTGGAATTAAACGGATTCACGAGTTTGGTGGGTTCTTTGACGACACCTTTCTGGTTGTGTGTGGAGATGCAATTATTGATTTGGATCTAACGGCGGTAGTTCGCAAGCATTGGCAGAGTGGTGCAAAGGCAAGCATTGTAGTAAAGCGTGTCGCGCGCGAGATGGTGCCGAACTATGGCGTGGTGGTATGTGATGATGATGACCAAGTTGTCTCTTTTCAGGAAAAGCCGACGATTGATGAAGCTAAATCTACCCTCGTCAATACCGGGATATATATTTTTGAACCAGAGGTTATTGATCAGATACCGACCGGAGAAAATTATGATATCGGTGGCGAATTGCTGCCTGGCTTGATTGAGCGCGGGGTTTCATTTGGTGCTATAGAGCTGCCATTTCATTGGTTAGATATTGGTCGGATGAGTGATTACTGGCAGGTTAATCAGGAGTTGATGAGAGGTTCTTTGCGCGGGATCGATATGCCCGGAAAAGAAGTTTTGCCAAAGGTATGGACTGGTCTTAATGTCAGTGTGGACTGGGATAATGTGCTGATCGAAGGTCCAGTATATATCGGCTCCAATTCGCGGATTGAGGGAGGTTGCGAAATTCAGGGGCCAACTTGGATATCTCATGGTTGTCATTTGGAAGCAGGTGCCAAAGTACATCGAAGTATGCTGTTTGAGCATACTTTGATGCGGAGTCATGGCGTGGTTGCTGAGGCAGTGGTTTTTGGCCGCTACTGTGTTGACAAGGAAGGTCGTCCGGTTAAGGGTTATGAAGACGGTCTTGACTGGGTGGGTGATGCACGTGATCGTAAAATGAAACAGGCGTAATTGCCTGTTTTACCGGACTTTAGCCGGCTTCCCTTGTATAATATGCGGTCGATTTTTGTAGCCGGGAATCCCGGTTAAGAGTAAGAAAAAATGCCGTTCTACGAATACCAATGCGGTGCCTGTGAGCACCGTCTCGAAGCGTTACAAAAAATTTCTGATGAGCCACTGGTTTACTGTCCGGAATGTAATGAGCCGTCTTTGAAAAAAATGATTTCTGCTGCTGCGTTCCGTTTGAAAGGGACCGGCTGGTATGAAACGGATTTCAAAGGCGATAAAAAGGGCGATAAAAAGGGCGATACAAAAGACGATAAAAAAGATGGAGGTAAGTCGTCGGACAATGCTTCGACTGATAAATCAGCTTCTGACAATTCTCCTGCTGGATCGTCGAGTGAAAAAGCATCGAAAAGCACTGACTCTTCAAGCAAAGAGAGTTCATCTAAGAGCAGTAGCGCACCCAGCGCCTCCGCTTAAACAAAATAACCTGAATCATCACGAACTGAAATATGCGCACTCATCTATGCGGCGAGGTCAAAGAGACCGATATTGACCAAACTATCACTCTGAACGGATGGGTGCTAAACCGCCGGGATCATGGCGGAGTGATTTTTATTGATCTGAGAGACCGTTCCGGGCGAGTCCAGGTGGTTGCTGACCCTGATTATCCTGGGCCATTTCAGGTTGCAGATAGCGCGCGCAATGAATTTGTATTGGAGATAACCGGACGTGTCCGAGCGCGTCCGGAAGGAACAGTAAATGCTGATCTGTCCACTGGGAAAGTGGAAGTAATTGCCGATGATATCAAGGTCCTAAGTGCATCCGAAGCGCTACCATTTCAAATGGATGAAGATGAAATTGGAGAGCAAACCCGGCTGAAGTACCGTTTTCTCGATTTGCGCCGGGAGCCAATGCAGAAAACACTGCGCCTTAGACATCGGGTGATTAGTGAGCTTCGGCAGTTTTTAAATGAGCGGGAGTTTGTTGATATTGAAACGCCAATCCTTACTCGTTCAACGCCAGAAGGTGCGCGAGACTATTTAGTGCCTAGCCGGACCCACGGTGGTGAGTTTTTCGCATTGCCCCAGTCACCTCAATTGTTTAAACAACTGCTGATGGTTTCGGGGTTTGAGCGCTACTATCAGGTGGCGCGCTGTTTTCGCGACGAAGACCTGCGTGCAGATCGTCAACCTGAATTTACCCAGCTCGACATTGAAATGTCGTTTATGGATGAAGATGCGTTAACCGGATTGATGGAGCAGATGATTCGGCAGGTTTTTGATTCGGTTCTGGGCGTAACTTTTCCTGATCCAATCCCGAGGATGCCTTACCACGAAGCGGTCAGTCGTTTTGGTATCGATCGCCCGGACTTGCGTATTGCAATGGAGTTGACCGAAATCACAGATCTGATGAAAGAGGTCGAGTTCAAGGTGTTCTCAGGGCCTGCGAATGATCCCAATGGTCGTGTTGCCGCACTTCGTGTACCAGGTGGAAATAGTCTCTCCCGCGCGCAGATTGATCAATACACGGAGTTTGTAAAACAATATGGCGCAAAAGGTCTGGCCTATATCAAAGTTAATGACCTTGCCGCTGGCCGCGAAGGTTTGCAATCGCCAATTCTCAAGTTTTTGCCGGATGAAGTACTTGAAAACATTATGTCGCGTTGTCAGGCAGTCACCGGCGATCTGGTCTTTTTCGGGGCCGACAGCGCCAAAGTGGTGAATGATGCGCTCGGCGCACTTCGAATACAGTTGGGGCGTGATCTGGACATGGTAGAAGACGGCTGGCGACCGCTATGGGTGGTTGATTTTCCACTGGTGGAGTGGGATGAAGACAATAAGCGCTGGCAGGCGCTACATCATCCTTTTACCGCGCCTAAGGTCAGTGATGAAGATAAATTAGAGTCAGATCCGGGCGCAGTGCTGTCTCGTGCTTATGATCTTGTGCTAAACGGCACCGAACTTGGCGGTGGGTCGATCCGTATTCATCGTTCCGAGATGCAACAGAAGATACTGAATGTGCTTGGGATTGATGATGAAGAGGCGGAAGCAAAGTTTGGTTTCCTCTTAGAGGCGCTGAAATTTGGCGCGCCTCCCCATGGTGGCATCGCTTTTGGTATTGATCGATTGGTTGCTATGATGTGTGGTGTTGAATCGATTCGCGACGTGATCGCATTTCCGAAGACGCAACGTGCTGCGTGTATGTTGACTGAGGCGCCAAGCGAGGTAGACGACAAACAGTTGCGAGAGCTGAGCATTCAAGTGCGTAAGCCAAGATCGGAGTGATTCCACCTCTCGATCTAATTGATAGAGAATTTATACCGAGGCACTAAAAATGGCAGGTCATAGTAAATGGGCGAATATTAAGTTTCGTAAAGCAGCCCAAGATGCTAAACGTGGCAAGGCGTTCACCAAGTTGATCAAGGAAATTACAGTTGCTGCTCGGATCGGTGGCAGCGATTCTGATGCAAACCCGCGACTTCGGGCAGCGATTGACAAAGCTCTGGGTGCCAACATGACCCGGGATACCATTGAACGCGCTGTGAAACGTGGAGCAGGGGAGCTGGATGGTGCCGATATTGAAGAAATACGATATGAAGGTTACGGCCCAAACGGCGTGGCTGTATTGGTTGAAACGGCCACCGATAATAAAAACCGCACCGTTAGCGAAGTTCGTCACGCCTTTACCAAGCATGGCGGCAATCTTGGTACTGATGGATCAGTGTCTTATCTGTTTAATAAGATTGGGTCGATTGTTTTTTCTGATGACCCTGACGAAGAAAAGATTATGGAAATTGCGCTCGAAGCTGGAGCGGATGACGTTGAAGGTAGTGAGGGTGTCGTCGAGGTGGTCACTCCACCGGAATCCTTCCATCAGGTAGAGCAGGCGTTTAAAGAAGCTGGAATGGAGCCAGAGATGTCAGAGCTTATACAAAGACCCTCGACCGAGACCGAGCTTGCAGGAGAAGAAGCTGAAAAGGTAATGAAACTGATCGATGCACTGGAAGAGTTGGATGATGTCCAGGATGTCTTCACCAACGCCAGCTTTCAAGAACCCGATTGATGCGCGTATTGGGAATCGACCCTGGTTCCCGGATTACCGGGCTGGGAGTGGTGGAAGCCGCTGGAGATTCTCTGACACCTCTGCATTTTGAGAGCCTCAAACTGCCTGGAAAAGAACTACCCAAGCGACTTGGGCTGATATATCAAGGGGTGCAGCGAGTTATTGCTGAATTCAACCCAGAAGTTGTTGCAGTGGAGCAAGTCTTTGTTGCGACCAATGCAAAATCGGCGTTGACATTGGGGCATGCGCGAGGCAGTGCCATATGTGCTGCGATCAATGCAGGATGTGAGGTCACGGAGTACAGTGCGTTGCAGATCAAACGTGCGGTAGTTGGAACGGGTAGCGCTTCAAAAGATCAGGTGCAGCATATGGTTCGGGTGCTATGCGGACTTCGCTCAGCCCCGGCCGCAGATGCTGCTGATGCCATCGCCTGCGCGATTTGTCAGATACATACCGCTCAAGTTGAACAGAAATTGAATCAGGTATCGGTGTAACTATGATCGGATTTCTTAGAGGTATCCTGCTACAAAAACAGCCGCCGCATATCGTTTTAGATGTTCATGGGGTGGGCTATGAATTAGAAGCGCCGATGGCAACGTTTTACGACCTGCCAGAAGAGCAAGCCGAGACTGCACTTTTCACCCATCTTGTGGTGAGAGAAGATGCGCAGCTGCTCTATGGCTTTTCTGATCGCTCGCAGCGGGAGTTGTTTCGCAGCTTACTAAAGGTTAACGGCGTCGGTCCGCGTGTGGGATTAGCGATACTTTCTACATTGAGTGCATCTCAGTTTGTACAATGCGTTAAGCAGCAAGACGCACTTACTCTAACCTCAGTCCCGGGCATCGGTAAGAAAACAGCGGAACGTATGTTGATCGATATGCGCGATCGAATTGATGGTCTGGATATAGATAGCTCGGGCGGCGAGAATGTTGAGGGCGCCTCGCTGGAAACGAATCAGGATCCAATTGGCGATGCGATTGGTGCTCTTATAGCGCTTGGTTATAAACAGGCCGATGCTAACCGTGTGGTGAAAGCAGTTGAAGAAAAAAGCGAGGGAAGAGATGATCTGATTCGCAATGCGTTACAGATGTTAAGCAAACGTTAATCCCTGAGTGAACTATTTCTCAGACAACAATGCGAAAATCGCGCTATGAGCCAATTTAACCCGCTACTGTCTTCGGAAAACCTGGACGACTCTCCGCAGGAACAAATGCTGGATCGCAGTTTGCGGCCGGCGAAGCTGGACGACTTTATTGGCCAGCAAAATACCCGTGATCAGATGGAGATTTTTATCCATGCAGCGCGCAAACGTAATGAGGCATTGGATCATGTGCTGGTATTTGGTCCACCCGGACTTGGCAAAACAACCTTAGCCAATATTATTGCCACTGAAATGGAGGCCAAACTTAGGCAGACTTCGGGCCCGGTTTTGGAGAAAGCGGGGGATCTCGCAGCCATTCTAACTAATCTCGAGGCCAATGATGTGTTGTTCATCGATGAAATTCATCGGATGAATCCGGCTATCGAAGAAATTTTGTATCCTGCGATGGAGGATTACCAACTCGACATCATGATTGGGGAAGGACCCGCGGCGCGCTCAATCAAACTTAATTTGCCACCGTTTACCCTGGTTGGCGCGACTACGCGCGCAGGCCTTTTGACATCACCATTAAGAGATCGCTTTGGTATCGTTCAGCGACTGCAATTCTATAGTGTTGAAGAGCTGTCATCGATCGTAAAACGTTCGGCAACACTACTTAATCTGGAGTTTGATGAGGAAGGTGTCAAAGCCATTGCCGCGCGTGCCCGAGGGACACCGAGGATCGCTAACCGGCTGTTACGCAGAGTGCGCGATTATGCTGAAGTCAAGGCCGAGGGATTTATTCATCAGCAGGCGGCTGACGCGGCACTGGATATGTTGGAAGTAGACCGCTATGGACTTGATTCTTTGGATAGAAGCATGTTGCTCGCAATAATGAATAAGTTTGACGGTGGGCCAGTAGGCATAGACAGCATTGCTGCTGCCATCGGAGAAGAGCGTGGCACAATCGAGGATGTGGTCGAACCGTATTTAATTCAACAAGGTTTTTTGATGCGCACACCGCGTGGAAGGATGGCGACTAAAAATGCATGGCGTCATCTAAATGTTGAGATGCCGGTAGATGTCGTTAACCGGCAACAAGAGTTAATGCCCGATAGTGATGTTTAGCAGCGACTTTGACGATTATATTATCGAGATGTTCAGCCAGTGTTCATGGAAAATCGCTACATTGACACGCCGTTAGCGTGAGACTTTTTTGATCTTGAATAAGTTACACGTGAGTAGACTTCGATGACGAGTAATTTTTCGAAGCAAATTGTAATCAACTATGTTGATACCGATGCTGGTGGTGTTGTTTACCACGCCAATTATCTGGCATTTATGGAAAGCGCTAGAAGCGCTCTGTTGAGACAAGCAGGCTTCCCTGCATCGGTATTGCGAGATAAGTTCAACCTTGTATTTGTGGTTACGGAATCAAATTTGAAATTTAAGAAACCGGCCTACTTGGATGATGAGCTGGAGGTGTCAGTTGCAGTCACGTCGATGCGTGGCGCCAGCATCGTCTGTCACCAACAAGTGACACGATGTGGCGAACAACAGTCTCAAGAATTGCAGACTAATGAGTTATTGGTAGATGCTACAATTCGAATCGCAACAATCACTGCTGACACTTTTTTACCCTGCAGAATACCATCGGAATTGCGTCATGTATTTGCGCAATTTAATATACACTCCGCCTAGCCCCGACAGGTGACTAGTCAGAAACCACTCAACATCATACAAATACTAAATGTCTTCTGGTAACTCCCCTTCGGCCGAAAGCAGCTTATCAATCCTAGGTTTGATCGCTGACGCCAGCTGGCTCGTACAAGCAGTAATGCTTATTCTGTTCCTCGCTTCGATTGTCTCCTGGTTTATGATCGATCGTAAACGTTCCTCTTTTAAACGGTATCGCAATATTGCCGATGATTTTGAAGAGGAGTTTTGGTCTGGTGGAGAAATGAGCCGGATCTATAAAAAATGGAGCGGTGACGATGTGCAGGAAGGAATTGCCAACATATTCATTGGCGGTTACAAAGAATTCAATCGCCTGGTCAAAAAAGACAATGTCAATCGCTCGGATATGGTCGATGGTGTTCACCGGAGTATGCGGGTCGCGCTCAGTCGGGAAATCGATCACTTAGAGACCAATTTATCGTTTCTCGCTACAGTGGGTTCTATTAGTCCTTATGTGGGTCTATTTGGCACGGTCTGGGGAATTATGAATTCATTTATTGATTTGGGGACCCAACAGCAGGTGACCATTGCCACAGTGGCGCCTGGAATTGCCGAAGCATTAATCGCCACAGCAATGGGATTATTCGCTGCGATACCTGCGGTGATTGCTTACAACCGTTTTGCACATGCTGCTGAAAAGCTGACCACGCGCTATGAGGTGTTTATGGAAGAGTTCGTCAGCATTGTTAACAGGCAGGATGTGTCGAGAGACGTCTGATGAGTCAAACTCGATATGGCCGTAAAAAGCGTCTTATGGGCGAGATTAATGTCGTGCCATATATCGACGTTATGCTGGTTTTGTTGGTTATCTTCATGGTTACGGCGCCGCTCCTGAGTTCTGGCGTAAAAGTAGATTTGCCCCAGGCCGAAGCTGAGACGATTCCTGATCAAGAGGAAGAACCTTTTGTTGTGACAGTCGATATCGATGGCAATATGTACTTGAATGACAACGAAGAGCCGGTATCTGAGCCCGGTGAAGTTCAGCAAGCTGCTGGCGCCGTGTTAGCGCGAAATCCCACTCTGCCGTTCTTGGTGAGAGGGGATACCGAAACAAACTACGGTTCAGTTGTTGAAGCAATGGTGTTGCTTCAGAGCGCTGGCGTTGAATCAGTTGGCTTGATTACGGAAACACCGGGAACCTGATGCGGCAGACTTTGAGACGCATATTTGACTGGATTCGATCTGCAACGTTTACTCTGGCCATTCATGGCCTAATCGTTTTTTTTGTGGTGTTTGGGATCTTTAATTCTCCGGAAAAGATTAAGGCTGGCGGCAAGCCGATACAGGCCGTGGTGGTTTCCCAGAAGCAGCTGGATGACAAAAAAGAGGAAAAAGCGCAAAAAGTTGAAGAGCTGAAAAAGAAGCAACAGGAAGAGATTTTAGAACAGAAAAAGAAAGAAGAGAAAAAGATTGAGGAAGAAAAAAAGAAACAATTAGCAATTCAAAAAAAGGAAGAAGAGAAGAAAAAGGCGGAAGAGAAGAAGAAGCAAGAAGAATTAGAGAAAAAGAAGAAAGAGCAGGAGAAAAAAGAACAAGAAGCGCTGAAGCTGAAAAAAGCAGAGGAAGAGAAAAAGGAACTTGAGAAGAAGAAAAAAGAGAAAGAGCTAGAAGAGAAAAAGATCGCCGACGAAAAGAAGAAAAAGGCTGAGGCTGAGAAGAAGAAAAAAGAGGAAGCTGAAAAAAAGAAGAAAGAAGAAGAGCAGCGAAAAAAGAGAGAAGAGGAAGAAAAGAAGCGAAAAGAAGAAGAAAGAAAAAAGAAAGAAGCGGCTGAAAAGAAACGTAAAGAAGAAGAGCGTAAGAAAAAAGAAGCTGCTGAGAGAAAGCGCGCGGAAGACGAGTTACAACAGCGCCTGGCTGCTGAGCGCCAGCAGCAGGAAGTCGCACAGACTCAGGCCGAGGCCGCGAATGCGTTGCAGGCTGCGGCTGGTCGCATAAAAGCTGCTATAGAAGATAATTGGCGCAGACCTGGGACAAGTCGAGTTGGTCTGACAACTTTATTGCAGCTAAAAGTGGCGCCAAATGGCGACGTTATCAGAGTAAAGATTATTCGCAGTAGCGGCGATCCATTTTTTGATCAGTCTGCAGAAATTGCGGTAAAAAAAGCGTCTCCTCTGCCAATACCGACGAATCCAAAGTACTATGAGTATCTCAATGAGTTTAATATTGAATTTAACCCTGATGAATAAGGTAAAAGACATGGCAATTTTCGGACGCCCTCGATTTGCGGGTATCTCTTGTATCTTCGCAGTGCTACTAACCCTGCTGGCGACCCCGGCAATGGCGGTGTTGACTATTGAAGTAAACAAAGGTGTAGATTCTGGAATACCGATCGCGATAGTGCCTTTTGGTATTGAAGGTGCTTCGGGTCTCCCGCATTTGCCAGCGGATATTATTGAGTCTGACCTAAGTTCTTCGGGGAAATTCGATGCTGTCTCCCGTGATAACTTCATCAGCCGGCCAACTGATTTAAAATCAATCCAGTACAAGGACTGGCGGTTGTTGAAAGCGGAAGCACTGGTTGTTGGTAAAATTATTAATCTTGGCAATGGTCAACTTGAGGTGCGTTTCCGACTGGTAGATGTATTCAGAGAAACCCAGCTCACCGGCCAAAAATTTACCATTCCAGAAGATCGCATTCGAAAGGTATCCCACCAAATCAGCGATATTATTTATGAGCAGCTGACAGGTAAGCCAGGCGCGTTTGATACCAAGATTGCCTATATCACCGCTGAAGGAGAGCTTCCTAACAAGAAATTTCTGCTGCAGATAGCGGATGTGGACGGATTTGGTCCAAGAACTGTTTTACAGTCAAATGAACCAATTCTGTCACCTGCCTGGTCTCCAGACGGTAACTGGCTTGCTTATGTTTCGTTTGAAAAAAGAAGCTCCAATGTCTATATACAAAATGTGTGGAGTGGTGAGCGTAAGCTGGTATCGGAATTTCCAGGCATCAACAGCGCCCCGGCTTGGTCACCAGATGGAAGGTCGCTGGCGCTTACATTATCTAAAGATGGCAACCCTGATATCTATGTATTTAATGTAGCGAACAACAGTTTGCGTCGATTAACCCGTCATACTGCTATCGATACAGAACCCGATTGGTCTCCGGATGGACGAACAATTGCATTTACTTCGGGTCGTTCGGGCGCACCACAGATTTATCGCGTTCCGGTCTCCGGTGGCAATGCGCAAAGGATGACATTTGAAGGCAAGTACAACGCCGGGCCGTCGCACTCGCCAGATGGAAAATCTATGGTTTTGATAACAGATCAAGGCAATGGATTTAGAGTTGGGCTATACTCCACCGAGGACAGAAGCGTTAGAGAATTGACAAACACTCGACAAGACGAATCGCCAAGCTTTGCGCCTAATGGCGAGATGATTATCTATGCGACACAAAAAGGTGGGCGCAGTGTGTTGTCCGCCGTCTCTGTAGACGGTAGCGTCCAGCAAACACTCCGATTTCAACAAGGTTCCGTCCGAGAACCTGCGTGGTCACCATTTAACCGAAAACTGTAGAGGCTATCTATTATGCGAAATGTAAGTTCATATGTCGTTGTTCTATTTCTGAGCGTTGCGATTGTGGGTTGTGGGGGCCGTAAGGCTGTAGATCGAGATATCGATGTTGATGCAGTCGACGGCGTAGGCGGTGTGAGTACCTCCGGTCTTGACGGCAGCGGCACAAGTACCAGTGGCCTGGATGATGGCACTACTGGCATCGGTAACGCCATAGGAGCTGGTGGGCCAGAAGGCGAGTTGCTCAGTAAGCGCGTAGTCTATTTTGATTACAACAGCAGTCTGCTGACTTTAGAGAGCGAAGCAATCGTTCAAGCTCATGCTGATTTTCTTGCTAACAATCCGGGTGTGCAAATTATTCTCGAAGGTCATGCTGATGAACGAGGCACCCGCGAGTACAACTTAGCATTAGGTGAAGATCGCGCTAAATCTGTTGCTCAGGTAATGGAAGCGTTGAGTGTGTCTGGAGGCAGAATTCAAAACGTCTCTTATGGTGAAGAGCGTCCCGTTGCATTAGGCTATGACGAAGCAGCGTTCGCACTAAATCGTAGAGTTGAGATTCTTTACCAATAGATATTGATAGATGGTCTAGATTCGTGTTCCCGGATATACCCTATACTCGGGAACACGATATTCTTTTCCTTCTCTATGAATCGAAAAAATTGTTCAACTATGAAGTCTATCAGTGTGATTAATTCGTTTTCCCCTCGTTTGAAATCAACAATCGTTGTTGCAACTTTGGTTACTTTAACCGGATGTGGAGGGAATCGGACTCAGCCCCAAGTAATCGATACTTCAGCACCACCACCTGCACCGAGTCAGCAGAATGTAGAGATGATTCGTGCTCTATCCGAGCTGACTGCTTTGAAGGAAGATTTGAAGCAGATGCGTAACTCAGTAGAACAAATGCAGTTTCAACAAGAAAATGCGACGCGAAGACAAGAGGATCTGTTCCAGGATATCGACAGGAGGCTTTTGAGTCTTGAAGATCGTGTAGAAAACGTTTCCCAGGTATCAGGCAGCCCTGTAACCGATCCCAATGCGCCTGTCTTTGTTGATCCCAATAGTGGTCAGCTATTGGTCGAGGGTCAAACCGGAACAGGAATCTCTGCGGCCAATCAAGTTGGTCAGGTAAGCGGGCAAGCTGCTGGTTCTGGTTCGCAGGTCGACACTGTGACCGTAGTTGATGCTGCGCCCTCCCTGTCTTCTGCGGACACTAACCAGGCTGCCAGCCAGACTTCTGCTAATACTACGGGTGCGACCAGTGTATCGCTTTCTGAGCAACAGGCGTATGAAGCGGCATTTGATTTACTTAAACAAAGCCGTTACGAAGATGCAATCAAACAATTTGATGCGCTGGTCAATACCTGGCCAAATGGTGAGCTTGCCGATGATTCACTGTACTGGAAATCCGAAGCAAATTATGTGAATCGCGAGTTTGAAGCTGCCCTGCAAGGATTTCGTAGTATTGTAGAACGCTATCCGGATAGTTCGCGATTACCGGAAGCAATGCTCAAAGTAGGTTATATCCAGTACGATATTGGTGCCTATGATCAGGCAGCGGCAACATTTCAGGATATTCTCACTCGATTTCCTGGGCACCAGGTAACTGTTTCGGCGGATACACGGCTGCGGAGAATTCAGCAAACGATCCAGTAAAATCATGAATTGATAGGCCGCGTACTATCTTAATTGTTGTTTGTGCCTCGCTGGATACCGGTCGCGAAGTGGGCAATCTGAGCTCGACGTCAAATTTCGCAAAATTTTAAATTTTCCTCCGCAATTTTCATCTGTTTATTTGACACAGTAGAGCCTTAACAGGATAATCGCGCATCCTTCAGAGGGGCGTTAGCTCAGTTGGTAGAGCAGTTGACTTTTAATCAATTGGTCGCAGGTTCGAATCCTGCACGCCCCACCATATTTTTCCTTATCTTGGCAAAAAATATGGCGCCGATACCTCATATCCCCTCGCTAGTCGGCCAGCTTTTTGGTGGTTCCTCTATTTGAGCACTTACTAACTCCCTGGTATCAAATCGCTGCGGGTTGAATGCTGTCGAGTTTGCAAGTAATGCCAACTGGAGCTCGGCTCTTTTTGCAGACAAAAAAAGAGCAGCGATCAACACTGCTCTCTCATACAACCCTGATTGGGTCGCAATGGCAATGAAAAATTACACAGCCATGTCTTTCAGGTTCTTCAGAGCAAGAACTTTAACACGGCGGCTAGCAGGCTTTGCTGCAACATCCATAGTTTCGCCAGGACGAAACGGATTAGGTACGCCTTTTCGTGCTTTAGTAGCAGGCTTCTTTACTACTGAGATCTTGAACATACCGGGCATTTTAAAAACACCACAAGCACGTGGCTTGATATGAGCATGAATTAGGTCACCAAGTGTTTCAATTACGGCTTTAACATCTTTGCGCGAAAGCTCTGTGTCTTCAGCCAAGGTGTTGATGATTTGCGATTTTGTCAACGGATCTGAGTAAGTTTTTTTCATTGCAGCTATAAGTAAGTGGGGGTTGTTAGAAACGTGATGAATTGTAATAGAAGTGCGCAGGAAGTGCAGCAAAAAAACGCAGAAAACCTTTAAATAAAGGCAAATTGACGCAACTAGTTTAGCATCCTGCTTGTTGACAAATAGCAACATTCCTCTTTAAGATCGAAGTTAACTCAAGTCGACAGGCAGTGAGTTTAAACAGGAAGCAGTTTGCAATTTGCGAACAAGAAACAGGAAACGAACTTAAGATACTTTGAAAAGTTATTAGAAGACTTTTGCAAAAGTGTCTTATGGGCGTTTGTTGAAGTGATATCTAGGTTTGTTCCTGGAGCACTGTTGCTTTCGAGGTGTGTGTCAACGTATTTGGTTCCGAGCAAGCCGACTATCGGGAGATTGTATTTACTCCCTCGGTTTGCATATTTGAATATTCGGAGGCAAGCATGTTGCGCTGCCCCAAACTGATTAAATAGTCTAATGTTAATACTTCTAAAGAATATTAACCCTGCCTTGAGACGTCTGACCTTCCAAAGCCTCAGACTTATAGAATGGGTTCGATCATGAGTGCCACATTTGATCTTCGCGAGTTGAGAAATGCATTTGGTACTTTTATGACCGGCGTCACTGTCATCACTACTCGAGAAAGCGGAGGAATCCCGCGGGGATTCACTGCCAATTCGTTTTGTTCCGTTTCACTCGACCCTCCACTTGTTTCCGTATGTATTGCTAAAACCGCCGAAAGTACAGAGGTTTTTACTTCTTCCGGTCATTTTGCGATCAACATACTTGCGGAAAATCAGACCGAGACTTCTGGAATATTTGCTTCAAGACGTGCTGATAAATTTGATGTCACTCCCTGGAGAAACAGTGAAGAAAATAGTCCGATTCTAGAGGGCGTATGTGCATGGTTCGACTGTTCTGTCGTGCAACAAGTTGATGCTGGAGACCACGTTATTCTGATTGGAGGGGTAAAGAGCTTTGACTATAACGATCAAAACGGTTTGGGTTACGTGCGTGGAGGTTATGTTTCGTTAGGCCTGGAGCAGGCGGCGGTAAACGCAGCAGCTGAAGAGTCGGGCGTAGTTGTCGGTGCATTGGTGGAATGTGGCGGCAAATTGTTACTCGAACAAAATCCAGAAAATGGTCGGTATCACCCTGTTGCAAGTGGCCTTGGTGCGACTCAAGGATCGATCAGTCGATTGACAGATCGCTTGGATAAGTTGGAGATTGGCGCGGTCGTCAATTCATTATATGCAGTTTTTGAAGGTGATACTCACGAGCGCCACAATATTTACTACCGTGCTACTGCGGAACAAGAAGGGAACGCGACGTTTTATGCACCAGATGATATTCCCTGGGATTATCTCGAGTCGGATGCAATCCGAACGATGTTAAAACGTTACCTCAAGGAGACACTTGAACAACGTTATGGCATTTATTTTGGCGGAGAAGAGAAAGGCCGTGTAGAGACAACTGAATCGACGAAAGTAGGGGAGAGAGAACAATGAGCAAGCAAAAGAAGATTTCAAGAATGCGGTTCTCCCTGTTTGCGCATATGGAAAGATATGAAGCCGAGCAAGATCATCGCCAGCTCTACGAAGAGTTTCTCTCGCTCTGCGAAATTGCGGACAAAGGCGGTTTTTCTGCAATCTGGACTGGCGAACATCATGGAATGGATTTTACCATCGCACCAAACCCGTTCATTCCATTGGTTGATCTGGCGGCGCGTACAAAAAATGTTCGATTGGGAACGGCGACAGTCATCGCACCTTTTTGGCATCCGATAAAACTGGCTGGGGAAGGAGCCATGGCCGACGTGGTGACGAATGGACGAATTGATATTAGTTTGTCTCGGGGTGCTTATGAGTTTGAATATGAAAGACTATCTCCGGGTCTGGATGCTTGGGTTGCGGGAGAGAAATTACGGGAAATCGTACCCGCCATTCAACAAATTTGGCAGGGTGACTATGCGCATGAAGGTAAGCATTGGCAGTTTCCGGCAACTACTTCCGCTCCCAAACCGGTGCAGCAGCCTCATCCGCCAATTTGGATAGCCGCTCGCGATCCAAATAGTCATGAGTTTGCGGTTGCCAATGGCTGCAATGTTCAGGTTACACCGCTGTGGCAAGGCGATGAAGAAGTAGAAAATCTGATGCAGAAATTTAATGATGCTCTTGAAAAAAACCCGGGGGTTGCGCGGCCGGAAATCATGTTATGTCGACATACTTATGTGGCAGAAACAGAAGCTGAACTAGAGGCTGGTGCAAAAGCGCTCAGTGACTTCTATTGTGTGTTTGGCGCCTGGTTCAAGAATGATCGGCCGGTGGAGAATGCGCGCATCCAGCCGCTGGATGAAGAAGAAAAGGCTGCAATAGATATGTTCTCTCCGGATAAAATGCGTGCAAATCACGTGGTTGGTACGCCATCTGAAGTGATTAAAAGGCTTAAGACAATAGAAGCTCTGGGTTACGATGAGTATTCAGTGTGGTTGGACAATAGTATGTCATTCGAGTTGAAGAAACGGACGCTAGAACTCTTTGTTAAAGAGGTAATACCTGCTTTTTCAGCTAACTAGGCAACCATGACAAACTCACTTTTCGCAAGTGACGGGACGTGCTATCAGCTGTATGGCGATACGACTTTACAGCCAGTTGTTGTGCTGGTTCATGGTGTTGGGCTGAATCAGGATCTTTGGCGTGATTGGGCGGCGGCTTTACAAGGCCAATATGCTGTTGTTTGTTTTGATCTGCTGGGCCATGGACAAAGTCCTAATCCCCCAGAAGATCGCACCCTTGATGACTTTTCACGGCAATTGGACACGTTAATCTCTGAGCTCGGGATACAGCGATATCATCTGGTAGGATTTTCTCTTGGTGCATTAATCTCGCTCTACAAGGCGGTGCAAACGCCTGATCGGTTGTTATCTCTCGTTTTGTTGCATAGCGTGTTTGAGCGATCTGAAGAACAGCTGGCAGCGATTGAGTCGCGTTATGAGCTAACGCGTGAAAAAGGTCCGATGGCAACGGTTGAAGTGGCAATTAAACGCTGGTTCTCTACTGAATGGATCAATCGAAATCCAGAAAAAGTCGAGTCCATTCGACAAGTATTTCGCGCCCATACTGACGATGGCTATCTCAAGGCTTATCGTGTTTTTTGTGATGCAGATGATGAAATAGCGCAACTTGATTTGGCAAATATTGGATGCAACAGTTTAATGATTACCGGTTCTCTCGAACCGGGATCAACTCCGGCTATGTCGGAGTCGTTAGCGCAAAAACTGGGCGGAGACGTCATTATTAACGAGGGTCATTTACATATGGCGCTGGTGGAGCACGCCAGTGTATTGATGACCCAGGTCATGCAATTTATGGAGCAATCGAAATGAAGCAATATCAACACTATATCAATGGCGATTGGTGCGCTGCATCTGATGGCGGAATAATCGAAAGTATTAACCCCGCTACTGAAGAGAAATGGGCGACATTTCCCGCTGCTACGGAAGACGATGTGAATAGAGCAGTAGAGGCTGCATGGATGGCGTTGTATGAAGGTCCTTGGGGGAAAACTGGCGCAACTGCCAGAGGGAAGATGATGCGACGGTTGGGTGATCTTGTGCGTGAACGTGCGGAGTTTCTCGGGGAAGTGGAAACTACTGACAGTGGCAAGCTCGCGAAAGAGACCCGCAGCCAGACTGCCTATGTTGCAGACTATTATGATTACTTTGCCGGCCTCGCAGACAAAATTGAGGGCAAAACACTACCGATTGATAAGCCGGATATGCATGTTTTTACAACACGCGAACCGATTGGCGTCGTTGCAGCTATTGTTCCATGGAATGCGCAAATGTTCCTTACCGCAACCAAACTCGGTCCCGCCCTTGCCGCTGGTAATTCGGTGGTAATCAAAGCATCGGAAGAAGCACCGATTGCGATGTACGAATTTGCCAAGCTGGTTGAAGAAGCGGGTTTCCCGCCGGGGGTGGTCAACGTTATTAGCGGCCGAGGAGAACCCTGCGGCAGAGCGCTGACCAGCCATCCAAAAGTTGCAAGAGTTGCGTTTACCGGGGGACCGGAAACGGCGTCTCATGTGATTGCGAATACAGCGAATAACTATGCTGTGGTTTCACTTGAGTTAGGCGGTAAGTCACCGATTCTGGTGTTTGATGATGCGGATTTGGAAAGTGCGGTAAACGGTATCATCGCCGGTAACTTTGGTGCCTCCGGGCAAAGCTGTGTTGCCGGTTCGAGGGTTTTTATTCAGTCAGGTATTCACAAAGAGGTGCTAGCGGAGCTAAAGAACCGTGCTGGCCAAATCATTGTTGGAGATCCGTTAGCGGAGGATACCCAGGTGGGTCCGCTGGCTACTAAAGCGCAAATAGAACGTATCAAAAATGCGGTGGGAAAAGTAGAGCAGCAGGGAGCGTCGATTGTTACAGGTGGGCAACAACCGAAGCATCTAAAAAAGGGCTTTTACTACTCCCCAACTATCGTTGACTGTCCGCATCAGAATATCGAGACGGTAGAGAATGAAATGTTTGGTCCGGTAATGAGTACTCTACAATTCGATACTGAAGAGCAGGGAATTATGCTAGCGAATGACACACGATTCGGTCTGGGTTCGGGCGTGTTTACCCGGGATGTGGCCCGGGCGCATCGCGTAAGTCAACAAATTCGGTCGGGTATTGTTTGGGTGAATACCTATCGCGTAATTTCTCCAATCGCGCCCTTTGGTGGTTTTGGTCATAGTGGATTTGGTAGAGAGGCAGGTGTTGATTCCATTGAAGACTACACGCGAACAAAGACTACCTGGATTAATACTTCCAGTGAGCCAATGGCGAACCCGTTTGTGATGCGTTGATTAGTCGAAATACCGGAACCGTCAGTTGTGCCGCAGCAATACGCTTAATACTTGACCCACCGCACTGGCTCCATCGCTCTTTTGATTGTTTGTTTCACCGGGGAAGGCTCATCGAGAATGTCACTGCAGAGTATTTCAGCGCAGAGCGATGCGGTACTGAATCCCCTCGATCCCAATGCGCCGATCACGTACAAACCGGGTAGATAGGGTTGAGTTTCTGGAGAAGTAGATTGTCGCGCTTTGTTGAGAGCTGAAAAAAACGCCATATTTGGTAAAGCCCCAACCAAGGGGTATCGTGTTTTTGTGGCGATGCGTGTGGCTGAATGAGCGGTTGATAAACTACCTAACTGAGAAGCAAAGTCGGGCAGGTGATTTTTGAGCTGTAGGAAATTGCGCTCATCTGCGGTATTAAGTTCTTTTGTAAGATGGTTTACGCGATCAAATGTCGCGCCAACCAGATGCTGGTTGTTAACCGATGGTGTGACGTAACCATCATGCTGGATGACGCAACGCAATGATTCTGTGATGCTTGATGATTGCGCAAAAGTTGTTTGTCCCTCAACTGAATCCACCGGGAGGCTGTTAAACGTTAGTTCAGACAAGGAGTTTCCACTGGCAATGATTAGCAGCTGGGCTGAAATTTCTTTTCTACCAGTCAGATGGATTTTCCAGGCTTTATCCAAATACTCCATCGTTTTAACCTGTTGCGAGTAATTCACTGAAATATTCGTGTGATCTAGCAGAAGTCGAACAATTGTATTTGGGGTTATCCAGCCGCCTTGGGGGAAGTAGAGCGCTGGTTTGTTTAATTTTATTCCTGCGATTTCGCTGGCTTTCTCTGCGGTTATCGCTGAAACGATGGAATGCGATAATTGCCTCTGTGCAATGTTTTGCCACTGTTTTTCTCTGAGTTCGTTGGTAACCAGATTGAGCACGCCACATTGATTCCATGCTGAATGAGACGGCGCTATTTGCGATAGCTGAGAGATAGCGTTGAGATATGCGCTGATCGAAAACTCTTCTTCGATCGAAGGTTTCGCGTTAAGTTTGGGGGAAATTATTGCGCGAGGATTTCCCGAAGCCTCTGCACCAGCTGTGCTGTTTTGTTCTAGCACCTCAACGGTAAAACCTCTCTGAGCAAGCTTATTGGCAACCTGTGCTCCGGCGATCCCTGCACCAATAACTACGGCTCTACTCTGCCCAACAAAGGCGCTGCTTGAGTTCCGCCAGGGCTCAAGAAGTCTGACTCTGGGTGACTTTTCCAGTGATCCAACCGTCATCTCCCTTTTTTTTCCAAAGCCTTGAACCTTGGCCACATTGAAGCCAGCTTCGGTAAGTCCCCGCCTAACATGACCAGCTGCAGAGAATGTCGCAATGGAAGCACCCGGATGGCTGAGCCTTGCGAGATGGCGAAAGACAGCCAAGGACCACATATCAGGGTTCTTAGAGGGTGCAAAACCGTCCAGGTACCAACAGTCAATTCTTGCCTCTAATTGTGCCAGAGCAGGAAGTATGTCTTGCAGACAGAGTGTCAGACAAATGCAGTGGTTATCCAGCCAAACACGATGAGTTCCGTGATAAGCAACGGGATACTTGGCAATGAGTTTTTTAGAAAGCTCAGCTAATTCCGGGAACAGGTCATGGCTTTGTGCAAGCTGATTTGCGGTAAGCGGATGCTTCTCTACGGAAATATAATGTAAAACCTTAGGCCGATTACTGCAGCTTTGCCAAAAATTCCAGGTGGCAAGAAAGTTTAACCCTGTTCCAAAACCTGTTTCGCCGATTACAAAATGAGTTTTATCTTTCCATCTGTCTGATAGTTGATTGCCACCGATGAAAACGTGCTGGCTTTCCAGGAGTCCGTATTCGGGAGAGAAGTAAATATCCTGATAAGTGGAAGAAAACGGCGCCTGGTTCTCGAAAGTAAACATCGCCTAACCTTCGGAAGATATCAAACTAGATCCAACATAGCGGAGGATTAAAAATCAAATGAATCTAAGGAATCGCTCATTTTAGTTTATATATTTGGTGATTACTGAGATTTCTGTTGAGCCTCTCTAAGCTCGCGGTTCCGCACAATAACGGTCGATAGTAATTGATCATGGTTGATATCTATTGTGTCTATCATCTCCCCAGTTTCACGATCAATGATCATCGCAGGATTGCCATACCTACAGTAGACAGGTAAAGCGCTAACCTCCTTGCTCGTTTTCCCGTGCTTTGTTAAAAAAGCGGCGATTTTCGGTTTGAGATCTGGTACTGCATCTCCAGTCTCATCGAGGTCAAAGCCGTACTGTGCTGCATCTATGAGCGCTTCGTTAGTAAGCGGACGATAAAGATCTCCTCGTTTAAAAATTGGGGTTTTACGAGAGTTTTCTTGTACAAACTTTTTACGCTCTTCTGGATTTTTAGGTAATTCAACATATCCCATTGCGGGGTGTCGAGATTTCAATGACTCTAATGTTGTATCCGAAATGTTGGACTCATCCATTAGGGTCTTAGTCATTGAGACAAAATGGTCATTCGAAAAGATCACAAGTCTGGTCCGTTGATCCGCTACAATCCAGCAGCCTGCAATAAGCGCACCAATCTGGATGATTCCAATTATAGTGAGATCCCTCTTCAGTAGATGTCTGGCTTTTTTGATGTTAAACACAGCAAGTGTCAACATTGGACCCAGCACCAGATCGACGCCTATAATGAGCTGAATTCCCTGCCAACCTCCATCATATTTAAAAAATGGAGGTGGATACCAGATGTAAACAATTACGTAGAGCAGTGCTAAAAACAGCACGAGACTGATACCGAGATGAATCAGAAAGGCTTTGATTCTTGGGCTGATCATGGTGCAGGAAGTAAAACTCAAAATGAAAAAACGGGCGGATTTTATCAAAATATGGTTAAAAATTAAGTCATTAGCTAACTAGTTTGGACTTTCCCGCTTTTGTTAGACGTTTAATCTCAGCCTCCCGTCGACACGCATCGCTTCTACTGGTGGCGGACTCTTTGTAGACCAGAACTACTGGCTGCCTGCCTCTAGTATAACGAGTAGTTGAATCGGCACTATTATGTTCCTGTAGTCTGCGACTTAGATTCGTGGTGACGCCGGTATACAAAGAGTTGTCATTACACTTAAGGATATACACAAACCAGTCGGACATTGTTTGTCTTCTAGATCAACTTGAGAGTGTAATAGGTTCAAGTCTGGAGCGACATTTTTTGCAACAATAGGTCTGGCCTTTTAATATTCGATTATGTCGAATACTGCTCACTTTATGGTCCTGGCAATGACAGCGATAGGCATAATGTTTTAGGCACCGTAGTGGCACTCTCTCGAGGTCGTAATTGCAAGTGGTTTTGGGTTCCCTCCCAAAAGCGATCATTACATTCTGCCACTCTCGTCCATGTGGCTTGATATTGCGGCGACCGAATAACACATTGACCACATAGTGTGCGACTTCATGAGGCACGGTATCGTAACTATTTTGGTCATAATCCAAGGCGAAGATCCAGGGGTTAAATCTGATCTCCTGTACGCCCTTTTTTACTCTAAACATGCCCGCAGATTGACCTTTTAAATCAAACAGCACTGGTATTTTCGGGAGGGGTGTCAAGAAAAGATGTTCCGCTGTATCAATAAAATGCGTAGTTAGTTCGACAACTTCAGATTTTTGTCGATCGTTTATGGGTAAAATTTGCGCAGAGATTTGCGTCATGAAACAGGGCGGAATGGAGGTTGAATGACATACAATACGACCTCAATTATAAGCCATTTAGAATTTCTTCTTTTCTCCGTATGCATGAATTTGTTCCCGGACAGCGCTGGATTAATGACGCGCAGTTACAAATGGGGCTGGGTACAGTGCTCAGCACTGATTTTAGAACAGTCACGATTATATTCATGGCAGCGGAGGAGACATTCGTATATGCCAAAGAGTCGGTTCCACTTACCCGTGTAAGGTTCGCCCGCGGAGATCAGATCATGACCGCCGATGAGCAGGAGCTGGAGGTCGTTGACGTGGCAGAAGAAGGAGGGCTTTTCGTTTACTCCGGAAAGAACAACAATAATGAAGTTCAGACTGTAAGGGAAGATGCACTCAATAATTTTATCCAGCTTAACAGGCCTTCAGAACGACTGTTTAACGGGCAGATAGATCGCAGCAACTGGTTTGAAGTGCGTTATCAGACGCAGCTTTTAAGAACGCAGGTTGCTCAGAATCCGATTCGAGGACTCGCAGGGGGTAGGGTCAGCCTGATCCCACATCAGTTGTACATTGCCAACGAGGTGGCCAATCGTTATGCGCCCAGGGTCTTGCTGGCGGACGAGGTGGGTCTTGGTAAAACCATTGAAGCCGGAATGATTTTACATCATCAACTGGTAACCGAACGTGCACGTCGTGTATTGATTGTGGTACCTGAAAGCCTGGTTCACCAATGGCTGGTAGAAATGCTACGGCGGTTTAATCTTCAGTTTAAGGTGTTTGACGCTGAGCGCATGGCGTCTTATGAATCGGAAGACCATGATGAAGGTCAAGATGATGATCTTCCTTCCTCGCTACGGGAACAGCCCGAAAACCCTTTTCAAAGTGAGCAGCTGGTCCTCTGCAGCCTCGAGTTTTTATGCTCGCGTCCCGACTATTACAAACAATGCCGGGACGGTGAGTGGGATCTGTTGGTTGTCGATGAGGCGCACCATCTTGAGTGGTCTGAACAGGATCCAGGTTTTGAATATCAGCTGATTGAACAGCTAGCGCAACGGATCAAGGGCATCTTGCTGCTGACTGCGACACCGGAACAACTGGGGAAGTCCAGTCACTTTGCCCGTCTGCATTTGCTTGATCCAGACCGCTTTCCTGACTTTCGACAGTTTGAAGAGGAAGAAGAACGCTACGAACCGGTTGCACGGGCGATTGATTCGCTTTTAGTCGAGGGCGCTTCGGTGGCAGCTGAAGCATTGGAGATTATTAGGATGCAGCTGGGTGCTAATGCGGATGAAGCTTGTGCTGTTCTTTCTGAAGCGAGTTCGGATGAAGAGGCGCAGAACGCCGCAATCGATTATCTGGTTCGTAGCCTGGTCGATCGACACGGTACAGGCCGGGTGCTGTTTCGCAATACGCGGTCTGCAGTACAGGGATTTCCAGAAAGGATAGTTCATCCCTACGCGTTACCGCTTCCGCAAGAATATAGCAAAGCCTTTAAGGAGCTTGAAGGCGCACAGCTATCGGAATTGCAGCTGCTTTTATGCCCGGAGCTTCTGTATCAGGCTATCTCGATTGATCAAAGTTGGACCCATGTGGATACAAGGGTGGAAGCGTTGGCAGATATTTTGCAACAGTATCGTCTCGACAAAATTCTGGTGATTGCCGCCAGCGCGGATACCGCTTTGGATTTGGCTGAATGGTTGCGCGTGTCGAAGGGTGTGCATGCCGCAGTATTTCATGAGGGTATGAGCCTGCTTGAACGCGATCGAGCCGCAGCTTTTTTTGCAGATCAAATTTCGGGAACACAGATCTTAATTTGCTCCGAGATTGGCAGTGAAGGGCGAAACTTTCAGTTCTCCCACCATTTAGTCTTGTTTGATTTGCCGCTAAATCCCGATCTATTAGAGCAGCGAATCGGTCGCTTGGACCGGATAGGTCAAACAGAAACGATTCATTTGCATGTTTTGTATATGCAAAATACTGCACAAGAAATCATGTTTCGCTGGTATGAGGAATCGCTCAATGCTTTTTCTCAAACCTGTCCTGTGGGGCATGCAGTTTTTGCTAGAGTCGAGGATGAAGTTACCGCTGCGCTACATCATCCCTCTAAAGATTATGGGGAGATTATTTCCAATAGTGCAGAACATGCACGTATTTTGTCAGCGGCATTGCAACAGGGCAGAGACCGCTTGCTTGAATTTAATTCGTGTCGACCGGAGGTCGCCTTAGCTCTAAGTGAGCAGGTGCAGGAGCAAGACCACACCGATACTTTGCAGCATTATATGGAAACAGTTTTTGATTGTTTCGGTATTGACCACGAGATTCACTCGGAAGAGTGTTATGCGATACATCCTGGTACGCATATGACAATGCCTTTGACGCAGTTGCCGGATGAAGGAATGACTGTCACCTACAAGCGAGACGTCGCGCTCTCCTATGAGGATGTTAATTATTTAAGCTGGGATCATCCGTTGGTTACAGGTGCTATGGACATGGTGCTTGCTGGAGAGCTTGGAAATACATCGGTTATAGCGGTGCCTATTGAAGGAGTCGCCCGCGGCACAATTTTATTGGAGAGTATTTTTATCCTGGAGTCGGTCTCGAATAAAGCGCTACAGAGCGATCGGTACTTACCGGCGACCGCAATCAGAGTGTTTATAGATCAAAAGGGTAAGCGATTTGACAAGCTTCCAAGCTATCGAACAATTGAGACCCCCGGGGAGCGGTTAAAGCCAGATATGATGCGAAAAATTCTCGGTGCAAAAGAACCTTTGCTGCGTAAGATGTTAGCAGCGAGCGAAAAATTAGCGCAGCGACTTTCCCCTGATTATCTCGCAGACGCTGTCAATAGCAGTCAGCGCACCCTGCAGACGGAAATTGATCGGCTGGAGGCGATGATTGAAATCAATCCTAATGTGAGGGCTGAGGAGCTGGAGTTTTTCCAGTCACAGCTGAAGGAAGTAACGCAAAGACTGGAGCAGTCGCAGCTGCGGCTGGATGCGATGCGCGTGATCATTGCCACTTGAACATTCTCAATTAGCATCAATGGAAGATCCGGTTCTGGCATTTCAACAACTCGCTCCAGAACAAATTTTGGATGCGGTGGAAGCTTGTGGTGTGGAGTGTGATGGCCGCTTTCTCGCACTGAACAGCTATGAAAACAGAGTTTATCAAATTGGTGTGGAGCAGGATTCGCCTATTGTTGCGAAGTTTTATCGGCCACAGCGATGGTCGGACGTGGCTATTTGTGAAGAGCATCAATTTACCCTGGAGCTAGCGGACGCAGAAGTACCTGTGATTGCTCCCATGATTTTGGAAGATGGCCAGTCCCTGCTTTTGTCCTCGCCTTTCCGTTTTAGTCTCTATCCGTGTCGCGGCGGTCGCGCACCTGAGTTAGATAATGCCGATCATCTCGAGATGCTTGGGCGCTTTGTCGGACGAATGCATGTGGTTGGGGCAGCTTCCAACTACAGACATCGTCCGGAAATTTCTCTGGAAAGCTATATCGATGCGCCCAGTGCTTTTGTTTCCAATCATGATTTTATTCCAAGCCATCTTGAAGAAGCCTGGCATTCCCTGATTGAAATGATTCGGCAGCAGATAGGTAACTGTTATAGCAGAGCAGGGAATGTGGCGAGTATGCGGTTACATGGCGATCTGCATCATGGCAATGTGCTATGGACAGATGACGGTCCTCACGTCGTTGATTTTGATGACGCGCGCATGGGGCCAGCGATACAGGATGTTTGGATGTTTTTATCAGGCGATCGGGCTTATCAAACTGCACGTTTGGCCGACTTTCTCGATGGCTATACCCGATTTATGGATTTTAATCCATCGGAGTTGCATCTCATCGAAGCGCTGCGAACCATGAGAATGGTGCATCACGCGGGCTGGTTAGCTTCAAGGTGGGAGGACCCGGCGTTTCCAATCGCTTTTCCCTGGTTTAATTCGATCAAATATTGGGAGCAGCTGATATTAGACTTGAAGGAGCAGTCGGCACTAATGGACGAAGAGCCTTTGATTTGGCATTAAGTTTTTGCTATCCATTGGTTAATATGACTTGGGAGCAGCTGATCCACCAAAGTGTTAGATGCATATTAATCAAGCCCCAAGCTGGTCAGCTAAATCGAGGAAATCCTGGGCAACATAGGTCCAGTCCTTTTCCGCTTTCAAATCCTTGTCTTGATTAGGGCCATATTCAGTCGGTCGGGTGATAAAGGCGGTTTTTAAACCTAGTGCCTCTGCGGCAAAAAGATCATCGTTGTGAGCGGCTACCATTGCCACTTGATCCGGTACCAAGCCCAGCATACTAACTGAGTTCAGGTAGGCCTCTGGTTGCTTTTTATAGTGCCCGGTGACCTCTGCGCCGAGCACCATATCCCAAGGCAGGTCCGAATGTTTTGCCATGTCTACGATTAAGGCAACATTGCCGTTAGAGCAAGTGGCGATGGTAAAACGACGCTTTAACTTGTGTAGCCCCTGAGATGCATCGGGCCAGGGTTTTAAGCGATGCCAAGCCTTGTTTAGATGATCAATGTCATCTTCGCTCCAGTCGGTGATGCCATATCTTTGTATTAGATGATCTAGGCTTTCTCGGTGCAATACATCAAGCGTTGTCCAGGGCCTTACGCCGGCGCGAACTTCTTCCATAGAAGGCTGATACAGACCGCGCCAGTCGTCGACAAAGTCAGCCCAATCTATCGTTAGCCCCTTGTCGCGATTGATCGCTTGTCCTTCCTCAATAATCGACGATCGCCAATCGACTACGGTACCGAATACATCAAATAATAGTGCGCGAATTGGCTGCATAAGTTATTTCTGGTAGTGATTGTTAAAATTTAAACCGCTGCCAGCAGCAGTTTCAGTTTAGCCAATATTAGCGTGAGATCGGATTGGCGCGAAAGTCGATGACCCGCGTCCTTCAGCAACGTAAGCTCTGCGTTATTGCTCTCCAGTTGTTCCAATATCCGAGTGCTTACCTGCCAGGGAACGTCGGGGTCGTCAATGCTGTGAATCAGACGTGTCGGAATGTTGATTTCAATCGGCTGATCAAGAAGTAAATACTGGCGACCGTCTTCGATCAGTTTTTTGGTATAGATATAGGGATGCTCATCATATGTCGACGGTCGTTCGACGTATCCTTGATTGATTAACTGTTCGCGCTCAAAGTTATTCAATCTTGAATCAAATAATATCTTGGTGAAATCTGCAGCGCTAGCGATGCCAAGCATGCCTGCAATTCGTTCAGGGCGCCGAATTGCGGCCAGCAGCATAATCCAGGCGCCCATCGATGAGCCAACCAGAACCAGCGACTGCTGATCGATGTGATCTATCATAGCCAGTGTATCCTCTAGCCAGTCACCAATGCATCCGTCTTCAAATTTGCCATCAGATTCACCGTGTCCTCGGTAGTCGAACCGCGTGTATGCACGTTGATTGTCGCGACACCAGGACTCTAATGTTGTCGCTTTAGTTCCTCTCATACTGGAATTGAATCCTCCGAGAAACATGACTCCAGGAGAGTCACCATCAAAATGTTGATACATCAACTGTTCGTTCGAAGGCAGTTGGATAGACTGCAGCTTGGATTTTTTCATAAAAAAGAAGTCGTGCAACAAATAGCGGTGCGCAGATATGTAGATGGATGTAAGGCGGGGGTAATGCTCGTTGATTTTGTAGCAAATTACGAGCTTTATTTAATCTACTTAGTTGTAAGAAACTCTAAGGTGTTGTTTTATTTCAAGCCGTTTTGTTGGCGGATCAATGTCGAATTGTCAGCGAGTTTTGTTACAATTTCTTTCCCAAATCTCTTCTACTTTTAACTCTGGAGCATCGAAATTATGTTGAAAAGAACGCTGATTAAGACCCTGATAGCAACTATTGTTTCTGCCAGCTTGGGTCTCGGCGCAGCGCAAGCCGCGGACACCAAAGTTGGTTTTGTATATGTTGGCCCTGTCGGCGATCATGGCTGGACTTATCGGCATGATAAAGGAAGACAACTGATTGAAAAGGAACTGGGAGTAGAGACTTCATATGTAGAAAGCGTTGCTGAAGGCGCGGACGCTGAGCGTGTGATCCGTAAGCTCGCATCTACCGGCCATAACGTTATTTTTACCACCTCGTTTGGCTATATGAACCCAACCATAAAAGTTGCCAAACAGTTTCCGGATGTGAAATTTGAACACGCAACCGGTTACAAGCGCTCCGACAACGTGAGTACTTATTCCGGTCGTTTTTACGAGGGTCGCTCCGTGATCGGTACCATTGCGGGCCATATGTCGAAAACTGGCGTTGTTGGCTACATCGCATCATTTCCAATTCCGGAGGTGATCCGAGGTATCAATGCATTCACAATCGCGATGCGAAAGGTCAATCCAGATGCCGTAGTAAAAGTGGTTTGGGTAAATTCCTGGTATGACCCTGGTAAGGAAGGCGATGCGGCAAAGGCATTGATCGATCAAGGGGCAGATATTATTACCCAGCACACAGACTCTCCGGCTCCGTTACAAGTTGCCGAGCAGCGTGGAGTTTTCGCGTTTGGCCAGGCTTCCGATATGGTTTCTTTTGCGCCCAAATCGCAGCTTACTGCAATTATTGACGATTGGGGCCCTTACTACGTTGAGCGGGTCAAAGCCGCTATGGATGGAACCTGGAGTTCCAGTGATACATGGGATGGTTTTGCTCCGGGTATGGTGGTGATGGCGCCTTACAGCGAAGCAGTTCCCGCGGATGTTAAGGAGGCAGCTGAAGCGGTACGAGTTGCTATCGAGAATGGTTCTATGCATTCATTTGACGGTCCTATTAACAATCAGGCTGGAGAAGAAGTGGTTGCCGCCGGAGCCAGAATTGATGATGGCACGTTGCTTGGTATGGACTATTACGTTGAAGGTGTACAGGGAGATATCCCTAACTAGGGTCTTTATCCAACATTGTTGTATAAGGGCAGACTTAGTTCTGCCCTTTTTTGTTGCCGCACAAATCCTATTCTTCCAGCGCTTGTCGCAGATATTCGTTCCGGATTTTTGTATTGTGTTCACCGATCTTTGGCACCGGTTCTTTATTTTGATAGTTTCCCATTGGTCTCTCAGGGTATTGAACTGTTGTGCCTTGTGAGGTCATACCTGTTCTTCTTTGTAGGGCAGGGTGCCGGGAAAAGTCGCTTACCGTGTTTACCGAACCATAGGCAATACCGGCCTGTTTTAATTTTTCTATGAGCTGCGCTCTGTCCAGAGATTTCGTTACACTATGGATCAAAGTATCAAGAGCCGGGCGGTTGGCAACACGTAAGTTATTGTTGCCAAATTGGTTTGAGTTGGTTTGATTTGGCTGCTCCAATACCTGAGAGCAGAATCGTTGCCATTCTCGTTCATTTTGGATCGCGATGATCACTGTTTCACCTCCCCGAGTTTCATAGCCTCCATAGGGTGCGATCGACGGGTGCTTAAGCCCTGATCGTTTCGGAGCTGCGCCAGCATAATCATGGTGTAAAAGCGGTACGGTCATCCATTCGCTGGCAACACCGAAAAGAGATACCTCAACTGCCTTACCTTTTCCGGTTAGCTGTCGTTCTAGCAAAGCTTCCAGCAAACCTGCATGGGCGGTCATCCCTGCGCCAATATCGCAGGCGGATACGCCAATTCTGCCAAGTTCATTCTCGCCGCCGGATATACTCACCATGCCGGATTCCGCCTGCACGAGAAAATCATAGGCTTTCATTCCTTCTACGCCGTCAGCATTACCGTATCCCGAGATGTCGCAGGTGATCAGGGAAGGGTGGGATTGTCGAAGGTCGGCGAGATCAAAACCGGCTCTAGATAGCGCTCCAGGTGCGAGGTTCTGCACAACAATATCTGCTTCACCGATCAGCCAGTGAAGCAGTTCGGCATCTTCCTGTTGTTTAAAATCGAGGGTGAGCGATTCTTTTCCCTGATTAAGCCAGAAAAAATAGGAACTATCTCCATCAGCCGCAGCATCATAGTCTCGAGCAAAGTCACCGCTGATGCGTTCGATTTTGATTACCCTGGCTCCGGCTTCTCGCAATCGCATTGTGCAGAAGGGGGCCGCAACGGCCTGCTCGATTGCGATTACCAGTAAGTTTTCAAGAGGCTTAACCGACATGCGAATCTAATCCAAAGACGTGGTATTGCATATCTGAATTCTGCAATAGTTATTAAAACTGCACGTAGGTTTGTTAAATCAACGCACAAGGCTTTTCAACAGGCTCACCTTAGTGTTTAGCCAGCAGACTTAATAGCATTGGAGGAATCTTGGACTTTCGTTAATTGTTTCTAATCCAGGGATTTGACCGATCAAAGAAATAATTGGGAAAGTGGGATCTAGTCCTAGTCTTCCATTTGGGGTTTCACCACCAGTAGTAACAGGCACAAAGGGAATGTTGGTTCCAGGGGTAAAGACTGGGTCTCCAGGGAATATACCAGGACCAGGAGGCGTTCCCCCAGGCGTTCCTGGCGGTGTTCCCGGCGGTGTTCCTGGGGGTGTTCCTGGGGGTGTTTCCGGGACCACAACCTGCCCATCAAAACCATATGAAAGGAAAAAAGTATTCGCGCGTTGTCCAAAGCCAACGATGGTATTGGCAGAAATTGTTCCCGGTTGATTAGGTTGCAATGCCGCAGCATTCGGGGCTAGTACAAGGTTTGTTGCATTGATGACGTCAAAGTTGTCGGTTACCCCGGGGACGGTAGGAGGCGTATAACCAAGAAAGGTCACATCAATTGTTGGATCGTTTAACGTCGCGGTGCCATTAACATTGATCACGTCAAAGTTTCCAGCCGCAGTATTGGCCAGCTCGATTGCGATGTTCGATGTATTGCTTACCGTGAGGTTGCCGTTGAATGTTAAGGTGCCCGGTGAAAAACCGGCGGCAATAGTAGCGCCGTCGACGTTTGTGTTGCCCGTAATATTTCCACCTGTATTGATACCAGTGTTGTTGACGCCGCCTTCAATTGTGCCACCAGTGAATTCGAATAGACCTGCCGGAATAGGATCCTGAGTCTCAACGTCTACCCCTGTTGTGACGAGATTTCCACCACTCAATGTCGTGCTTCCCGCTGACTGATTGAAACCACCAATTAGGTCTCCGTTAACTTCGCGTTGCACGAACGCAAGATCGCCGGCTTCTATCTCAACTTCTCCTGTATTGTTAAAAACTAAGTCACCACCAAAGGTACGATCGAGGCTAGCAAGGGTCGTTGCTCCACACGCGGGCTCGCATGCATCGGTTTTGGCAAATCGCCCGGAGTTATTGATGACTAGATCAAACGAACCGCCATCACCGCTGCCGATCTGAAGCCTGTTATTGCCATTTGCATTGAACGTTCCGGCGTTATTTATCTCGCCCCCAGTAGCGAAGATATCGCCGCTGTTCCACTCCACGGTGGCGCCATTGGCAATGTTCCAGTCTGCGAAGAAGCTAAGCTGCCCTTCTACGGTGGTCACACCACTAGTGTTTACAGTTGTAGCAACTCCAAAGTCTACGTCACCGATTCTAGAAAATTCTCCCAAGAACAAGTCCGTAGTATTAACTTCACCGCCAACTAAGCTTCCCCTGTTAGTTAAGTTTACGGTGTCTTCAATGTCTATTGTGTCGACTAATGTAATATTTGCGCCACCAGTCCCGACTCCCGAAAGAATCAGATTTTCCGCTTGAATGCTAGAGGCTCCTGAAGACTCGAAAGAACTTAAAGACACTCTTCCAAAGCTGTCACCACCCTCAAGTGAGATTGTGTCCGCGATATCAAACAGGAAGTCGCGACCGGTCTCTATTGAAATGTTTCGATTAAAGTCAGAGGTGATATTTAAATTATCTGCATTGATGGTCAGATCGCCCCTGGTTCGAATGTCCAAGTCAAATCCCAAACCAACGTTGCTAATGTTAACGTCGCCACCGCCAATACCGTCAGAGTTTGCGATCAGTGTCAGCGACTCAAGTTGATTTTCTGGAAAAAAATCATCAGTAATAGAGTTCAGTATATTGATATCGTTGTGTGCACTAAGGGTCAATGATCCTGGTCCCGGTGGAACGCTAGTGATGTCAATGCTGAGTTCAGCCAGAAAATTAATATCCCCCGTTCCAGCACCAGCAGCACTAGTAACAACCTGTACATCTGTACCTAATGCCAAAGCATTCACCAGTTGAGTAACCGATAGCATTGCTGGTACATCGTTATCTGTCGCACTGAATTCGGTGCCCGCTGCAACCATGTTCTCATCAATATTGGTTGAAGGAGCATCAACAATATCTATCTGGCTTGGGTCGATTAGCCAGGTACCGGCCTTGCCATTGTTTGCACTTACATCAGGAGTTTTACTGATTCTCAAGTTGTCGCGACCAGAAGTTTCAACAAACCCTCCATCACCACCGTTTTCTCCGCCGCGGGCGCTAATATCGCCATCAATATTGGCAACTGATTCCGCATAAATGATGACGCGTCCGCCGTCGGAATCGTCAATTCCGTCGGCGCGAACTGTCGCAGTGTCGGCGATATACACGGCATCAGAATTCGGGACCTCTGGATTTAGACCCTGCTGGTCTCCTCCGATCAAAATCTCGCCACCACCACTGGTGCTTGAAGCATCCACTACAGCTCGATCGTACAGTGCAATTTGGTCACCAAGCAGTTTAATGTCACCTGCGCTATTACCTGAAGAGGTTACGCTTTGGTGAATACTGAGCAAACCACTATCACCTGCATTGATTTCAATATCACCACCTGCGGTATCAACTGAAGCATCTATTGAAATACCCGAATCGTTGAGTGCGATTGCTGTGGGCGATGCTTCGGCGGCAGCTGTTTCCGCTGCTGAGGCAGACTCTGGGGTGGTGGCAAGTTCGTTTTGAACAGGGTTGACTAATTCTTCCGTGTTGCTATCCGCCTCGCCGACCAGATCAACGTCAGGTGTTTCAGCTGCTGTGTTGTTTTCCAAAGAATCAGTCGTCTCTATATCTGGTGCCTCTACTTCATCAGCAGATTCAGAATCTTCGTTTGCCGCAGATTCAGAAGCGTTAGCTGGTTCCGTATTAGCTGCTGTTGATTCTTCCGTATCCTCTTCTTCCGAATCCATTTCAGCTGGCAAGAGAGAAGGCACGATGAGAGCGCTATAGCTTCCGCCATTGGTATTGACCGGCGCATTGACAGAGATATCTCTACCCGCGCGGAGTGAAACACTGAGTTTGCCGCTTACCGATTCGATCGGCGCATTGACATCGATTCTGTTATGCGCAATTAACCCCAGTGCTGCATCGGGGCCCTCGGTTTTCCGAATAGGTGCATTAACAGAGATATTTCCTTCGCCAGTTCCCGTATCGGCAGTTCTTACCTCAACGTTGCTGCCGCCATTGAGGGCAGTTGAAATGGAGTCGGCGTGGGCGCTGTCTATAACAATATCTTCCGGATCGAGCAACCAAGTGCCAGGGTTGCCATTGGTCGCACTGACATCGGCAGGCTGTCCGAATTGTAAGTTGCCGCGGCTCGATGTCTCAATATGACCACCGTCACCTGAGACGCTGCCGCCACGTGCCGTCAGTCGGCCTTGAGTGTTAGTTGCTTGTTCAGACCAGACAATGATGTCACCGCCATTGCCTTGCTGCAGCGCATCGGCATGGATGACGCTGTTTTGATCAATATCAGTTCGCGATGCACGAGGCAGGTTGCCTCGGCCTTGAAATTCCCCACCAACCAATACCGTGCCACCATTGGTACCTGTGGCATCTATATCCGCAGAAACTAACTGGATGCTGTCGCCGAGAATAGTAATATCTCCACCGGGTACATCTCTTCCAGTGGTGGTCACTACGCCGCTGACTTCCGTATTTCCATCCGCCTGTAACACGATCTGGCCGCGCGCATTGGTGGTGACGCGATTTGCTGAAATGTTGCCCCCAGCGCTTACCTGATTGGCAAACACACCGATGGCGCCATCATTCGCTGTCATACTGCCAATGTTCAATGCTCTATCACCGGGTGCACTGACGCGAAAGGATATATTTGCATCATCCAGAGAAGTAAGCGTGACCTCTCGACCCGCAGCAAGAATAATCTCGCCATCAATTACGCTAATATCGCCGCTGTTTTCTACCGACGGCGCTATCAGAATGACTTCACCGTTTGGTCCTGCTGTGATGGTACCGTTGTTCACTACGGCTCCGCCGTCGCCTCTAAATGTGTATCGGCCGCTGAGAAAATCCTGATCGCTAATGTCTAGCGAAGAGCCAACGAAACCAGCGGTATCAATACGTGCACCACCGCCAACTACGATTCCGTTTGGATTGACAATGAATACACGACCGTTAGACGTTAGTTCTCCTAGAATACTTGAGATGGAGCCTCCGGTGACCCTGTTCAGCACTGCGGATTGATTATTCTGTTGCAAGAACTGGGTTATTTCATTGCGATCTATCGAAAATCCGTTCCAGTTAATAATAGTGCCTGGCGAGTTTGTGATATTCAGCTGACCGCCAAGTTCCTCAAAGCTGGCGCTACCTGCAACAACCGTTGGGTTATCAGGGTTAGCCATGGAAGACGTTGAGAAAATACAGCCACAAACCAGCAAAGAAAGCGTTGCTCGTTTTGCAGCAACATGGCTTAAGCGCTTCATTGCGCGTTTTAGTACCGTTTCTCTATTCATCATCTTATGCCTCTGGTATCTCGCAGTGCTGTTCTTCGTCATCTATATTTTTTAAGATGTTAAACAGCGTTATAACGTCTTCTTGATCTTTCTGTAGGAATTCATCTTGTATTAGGAAATTTGGTATTGTGCCAAGACACAGAATCTCTCGATCCTCTAAAAAAGTAGCTTCGACCGCTTCCAGTTCTATTTCTTCTGTCGCGGTTCTGACATAAATTTTGCCTTCAAACACCGCGGTATAAAGGCCACGTTTGATTTCACCTGCCGGTCTGCACTCTATAAAGGAACTGTTTGTCGATGCATCGTTGTTATCAAGTTTACGGAGTTGTTTGCGCTTAGTCGGGCTGCCTGCGGATGGTCCCGCCTGTTGCTGCGGTAGTTGTCCCAGGCCAAGTTCTTCGCTAGTGCAGTCGTCTTCACATAAGCGCACAATAAAATCAGTACCACGGATACCAACGGTCGCAATATTGGTTTCAACACGATACTGTTCAGGACGCTTCTTGCCAATCTCTCCAGAAATAGCCCGCAACCCGCCTTTTAATAAATCAAACAGCGCTTCTTCTTTTCCGTTTTCCTCGCTGTATTTTTCCAGCACTATCTCGCTAAGAGGGCGAAGGGAGACTTTGCTTTCATCGTTCATTTTCACCACCACAAAACTGTTGCTCGCAGTGGTGATTGTCTCGCCAAGAAAAACTTCGGAACCTTTAGACAACGTGCGTAACCCGCTGTTGTTAAGGCTGGCCGTGACGACGCCTTTGGCAATTAGAACGGAACCAATGGATGTATTTGCCAGAACCTTTAAGGGAAGTAGTATTAATAGGCAAAAAATAGTGCACCAAATCTTCATAGTTTCATTCTCCTAACAGCTTATACACAAGCGTAAAGTGGAAACGATTGTCGCCGTCTTGTGTCAGGGTTGGCTCGCGGTCAAGTCCCGCTAACACATGCCCAAAATCTACTCTTGTTGATAATCGATTTCCCCACTGCCATTTCGCGCTAAGTCCAATGCTATTAATCGACCTATCCGCTTCTTCTCCTTCTTGGGGGTTTAATCGATCGCCAAAACCGTAATCAACAAAACTTCCAACTTGAAATCCTTTTGAAAGCCCCGGAGACCAGAGTTCAAGTTTTAAGCTGGCGCCGCGATCGACACCCACTTCTCGCTCCTCAAATCCTCGTGGACCCAGTGATCCACCAAGCCCCAGTTGCTCCCCGCTGATTAACGGGTCATCGGCCAATTGCAGGTTGGTATTGAACACAAGGCTCAGACCCTTGGGAAGATTGAATTCATGATTGTAGTTGACGCGTATTGCATCCCAATTTTGCGGTGCACCAACGCGACTTGCGGCATAAGCTTCGTCGGTATTTAAGCTTCCTCCGCTCAAGTTTGACGCATAGGAAGCGTTGAACCTGCCTGAGGAAGAAAGTCTGTCCCATTCAATTTGCCAGCTAAGGCTCAGTGGTCTACTTGCAACATCAACCCCGACTTCGGTGCCAATAAAATCCACGTCATTGTCAAAAATCTTATTGCTGAGATCGATAAAAACTCTTTGGCGGAAGTCGTTCAGCTTGTTAAGAATCTGAGAATAACGAACCCCTGTGACTTCTCCGCCGCTATTGACGTCAAAGAACTCGGCAACTCTGCCGCTATCAACATCCGAATCCACATAAAATAAGCCCAATGTGCCGGTAGTTCGATAGATCGGAATTTCATAGTTGATGCCGTATTGGCTAACCTGATCAGGCTTTTCCGGTGAGGTAGTGTAGGTGGTCGTCACATTATGGTCTCGGTCAAACAAATTACGATGTTGATAACCAATACCAATGCGACTTCGAGTCGTTTGTGGTGAGCCAGTATTATTTAGCCAGGTGTAGAGTTGCTGCGGTTTGCGGTCTCGAACCTCGATTCTTGCGTCGAGTGTATTTGCCTCGGAGCCCCGACCAAATGTCAGTCTAGTGCGCTTTGCAGTGTTGAAATTCGCAACCGCTAGGGCCCGTGACAACGCTCGTGTGTTTGGGGTTGTCCCTTCAGCGAGCTGCGGTAGGCTGCGTCTTAAATTGTCATCGCTGAAATGCTTGTTGCCGCTGGTAGTGATCGATCCGACAACAAGATTGCGAACTTCAAGCTTAACTGAGCCGTCTTCCAGCACCTGTGGAGGCAGAGTTACTTGATAAAAGCGAAAACCACGATCGTTTAATTCTGTCTCCAGCGTAGATGCAGCTTCGCGCAGCCGCTCGATACCAGTTTGATCGCCGAGAAAGGGAGAGAGAATCGATTGGGTAGCGCTTTGACTAAGTGGATTATTGCCAGAAACATCAAATCGGTCGATGGTGAAAGCGACCTGTGCATGGGCGACAAAACTCACGGGCAGGCAGGTAGTAAGTACCCAAAGGAACAAGGGTAAACCTATCCTCTCTCGGTTCTTTCTCTTCGGTTGATGCCATGGTCGCCGCAGCACACCGATAAGCGCCAAAACACCTGCGTGTAAATCCATCAATTCTTCCTCTCTGATACAGCTATTTTTATTTTTTGGAACAACGGCCGATGAAGCAAAAACCGCAGCTATTGCCGGAATAGTAACGTATCCAGCGGTGGATTAATGTGAACTATTAGCCTTTTTGGCCTAATTTTCAACCGCTTAGCGATAAAAGGTGGATTTTTTCCGACAAGGCTGCCTCTGGAACCGGGGTTTTGGTACCCTCCTCCTGCACCCCATTCAGAAATGTCATGACGAGCAGCAACGCCACACAATCCTATATCTCGGTTACTTTAATCGACGGAATCAACATTATTCGATTTGACCGCGAGCATAAAAAAAACGCTTTCACCGGTGAAATGTATGACGATATGTCGGATGCACTGCGCGCTGGAGATCAAAATGCGGGTGTTGGTTGTCACCTTTTCTTAGGTGGCCAGGGTACTTTTAGTGCCGGTAACGATATTCAGGATTTTATTGACCATGGTTTTAAGAATGGAGGACTAGGGCAGGAGGTGCTGCGCTTTTTGAAAACACTGGTCACCACTGATAAACCATTGGTTGCGGGGGTAGACGGTCTCGCCATTGGCATCGGTACCACGCTGCTATTGCACTGCGATCTGGTGTACGCGAGTGATCGCAGTTTTTTCCAAACGCCGTTTGTGGATCTGGGTCTGGTGCCGGAAGCTGCCTCGAGTCTGGTAGCGCCAAAATTGATGGGGCATGCGAAGGCCTTTTCGTTACTCGCTTTAGGTGAGCGTCTCTCAGCGCAACAAGCGGAGCGGTGTGGTTTGATCAATCAGGTAACGGCTAATGATGACTTAGATGACTTAGCGATGTCTGCAGCTAAGAAGCTGGCGAAAAAACCAGCGAGTGCATTGTCTACTACAAGGAAGCTGATTCGCGGTGATCGGTCGGATATTCTTTTAAGAATCGATGAAGAGGCGAAGCATTTTTCAGCACACTTAGCGACCGAAGATGCGCAAAATGCTTTTGCTCGATTTGTGAATAAATCCTGACACCTTGCAGGGTTATTCAGCCGATTCGCACTTTCGGTGGTATTTTATTTACATGCCAACATAACCGCGATATGTTGAGGTGCTTAGAAATTGCATCGCCAGCTATTGAATACAGCCATCCCACCGCCATTTCTTTTTAAACTTTCAACCGTTTTAAACATTGGGTTAGATACCCACTACAATGAAAACAGTGACTACCGAATTTAATATTGATGCTTTAAGGAGTGCATTTCCTATTCTGGACACCCAGGTAAACGGTCGTCCGCTGATTTATCTAGACAATGGTGCGACCTCGCAAAAGCCGCAATCGGTAATCGATGCAATTCAACGATATTACAGCGAGCAAAATGCCAATATCCATCGCGGAGTGCACCAGCTTAGCCAGAGAGCAACACAGGCATACGAGGATGCGCGTGAGACGATTCGTGTATTCCTTGGCGCAGGCAATGGGTACGAGGTCTTGTTCACCAAAGGCACAACCGATGGAATAAATCTGGTTGCGTCGTCGTGGGGGCGTAAAAATCTGCAGCCGGGCGATGAAGTGATTATTTCAACTATGGAGCATCATTCGAATATTGTGCCATGGCAGATGATCTGCGAAGAGCGCGGTGCGACGCTGAAGGTGATTCCTATTTTTGATAGCGGTGATCTCGATATGGATGCGTTTGATGCACTCCTTTCAGATAAAACCAAAATGGTGGCCACGGTGCATGTGTCGAATTCATTAGGCACGATTAATCCGGTGGATGAAATAATACAGAAGTCACACGCTGTTGGTGCCAAGGTGTTGTTAGATGGTGCGCAGTCTGTGCCGCATATGCGGGTAGATGTGAAAGCGATGGATATCGATTTTTACACTTTCTCTGGTCATAAGATATTTGGCCCTACCGGTGTTGGGGTGCTCTATGGAAAAGAAGAGTTGCTCAATGCAATGCCACCATATCAAGGTGGTGGGGATATGATTGAAAAGGTGACGTTTGAAAAGACAACCTATAATACGTTGCCGCATAAGTTTGAGGCGGGGACGCCGAATATCGTGGGTGGAATTGGTCTCGCTGCGGCCATAGATTTTGTTAATCAGTATGACCCTCAGGCATTAATTGATCATGAGCAGGATTTATTAGACTACGCAACAACGTCTTTGCTTGATTTAAAAGGAGTAAAGATCATTGGTACTGCTGAGAAAAAGGCGAGCGTACTATCCTTTATCGTCGATGGGCTGCATCCATTTGATGTCGGTACCTTGCTAGATCAGCAAGGGATTGCTGTCCGAACAGGGCACCACTGCACGCAACCGCTGATGGATAGGTACGGCATTCCAGGCACTATCCGTGCGTCTTTTGCGATATACAATAATCGAGCGGATGTGGATGCGTTAACTAAGGCGCTTTCGAAAGCAATTGATATGCTGTCGTAGAAAGTAATCTGAGGTGATTGTGAGTATTAATGCTAAACAAGACGAGATTGTTGAAGAGTTCGAATTATTCGATCAATGGATGGACAAGTATGAATACATTATTGATCTGGGTAAGAAGCTGCCGTTGATTGATGATGCATTAAAAGTAGATGAGAACCTGATTCCAGGTTGTCAAAGTCAGGTCTGGCTGCATGCGCGTATGGAGAATGATGCGGTGGGATTTACTGCTGACAGTGATGCCATTATTACCAAGGGCATAATTGCGCTGCTGATCCGAGTGCTATCTGGAGAATCTCCTCAGTCGATAGCTAGCTGTGACTTATACTTTATTGATCAAATTGGATTAAAGGAACATCTATCTCCGACACGTTCCAATGGCCTGGTGAGTATGGTCAACAAGCTTAAGTCTATCGGTGTGCAGTTTAGTCAGACGCAGTAGTTTGGCATTATCCATTTAGATTGACGTTGTTGCGCTCAGAGCGCGATTGAAGTAGCGAACTAACAGGCTCTAACACCCCGGCTAACGTGACCAAAATAACACCTATTAATTGCGGCCGACCAAAGGGTTCGCCAGCCCAAATCGCCGCGGTAATCGCCGCTACACTTATTTCGGTCATAAACAATAAACCCACAATGCCCGGATTGAGTTTTGTTGGGCCGTAAATAGTGGCGATCGCTGCAGGTACAATGACGACAACGGTGAAAGGGATCAGCCAAACAAGATGTGATTTCAGCAGGTTCCACTGAGGCGCCGGTTCGTATCCGGTTTTTGTGGCGAGTAGTGCAAATATCCAGGAGCATATACAGGCCCAGGTGACAAACCCAGCGGCATAATCCAGCGGTTTTTCATCATCATCGGTTAGCAGCATCAATGCCAGACCGGCCCACATCAATCCAGCGGTCAATGCCATCCAGTCACCGATATTCCGCGGAATAGGAATCCCGCTGTCCTGACCAAAAATAACCCACAACCCGCCGATACCCAACAACATTGAAAGCCAGCGAATCAAGGTAATCTTTTCACCGATAAATATACGAGCCAGCAAGAACCCCCAAATCGGCATCATATAAAACAGAACGATGACTGACACCACGCTGGTATAGACAAAGGCCGCGGTATAGAGAACGTAACCGAATCCTGTGCCGAAACAAACGAAGTGAAATCGAAGGCCGTTTTGAGCAAAGCGTTTCCATCCAAGTAGCCAGACAGGTGCGATAGCGATGGCAGACAAAAAATGAAAAACAAACACCGCCCAAACTCCGGAAAACCCGGCTGAGTCTAACGCTCGAAGAGGAATCCAATAGATTCCAAAAACCAGGCCAGCATAAACAGCACAAAGCTTGGCGAATGATTGCTCAGAGAGATTTTTCAGAAAGCGCATGATCAGACTTGCTAAACAAAAAGTTAGCGTTCAGCCAAAGTCCTAATTGCAGCACAAATTCGAGTAAAGCTGGCCCTTGATTTGTCGCTCACCCGTCGCGCTCGTAAATACCCGTGTATGAGACCGGCCTCGATATGGTTCTCAGCGAATGTCCCAGCCGCTTGAAGTCGCGAGACATATTCCCCTGAATCATCGCGAAGCGGGTCAAATTCCGCAGCGAAGGAGATGCAAGGGGGCATATCCAAAAAATCTGAAAGCGCAAGTGGGTAGTAGGTGTGATCTCTTATGTCTTGTTTAGCCGGAGTTCTATGTCTATTGTAGTCTTCAAGTCCTTTAAGGGTGAGCCCGGGGGCATCCTTATTTTCCTCATAAGAAGCCAGACTGAATAGCTCTCCACCCAGCCAAGGATAGATTAGCAGTTGCCCACAAGGCTTGCTTTCTCTATGTTTTGTTGCCGCGCATACTGCGGCAGCCAAAGTGCCGCCTGCTGAATCACCAGCAACGATGGTGCGTCCAGTATTGAACTTTTCGAATGCAGCTAAGGCATCGTTGAATGCATCTGGATGTTTTGATTCAGGAGATAACCTGTAGTCAACTGCGATTAACTCGCAATTACTGTTGGCCGCAAGTTCGCCACATATAGAATGATGACTCTCGAGGTTACCAACCACAAATCCGCCGCCATGATAGTAGAGCACTCTAGTACGTTGCGCTCCCTGTTTTTCCCAGCTTTCCGGGGTATATCGACGTACTGGAATTGTGACGCCGTTGGCACAAACCGACTCATCTGTGACTGTGATATCTGAAGGAATGGGGTAGTTAAAGGCTTCGCATAAGGTGAGATACAAACGGCGGTTATCATCGACGCTGAGTGCAGTCGAACTTTCGGGATAATAAGCTGCGCATTGTTCAAGAAACGCACGCATTTCGCTATCAAGGGGATAGGGTTTAGTGAACTCGAGGGACATTATTTTTAGGTAAAAACCAGATTGTTATTGACGAGGTACTAGCGAATTCTTCTTTGCTGATCGCTTGCTTAACAGCGTATTCAGATCATGCGATAAAAATCAACATTTGCACAGGGTTTGGCTAGAGTGATTTGTCTGCCAGAACTTAGGATTCAATTTTTCTAGGTCAATATTAAGCGTGCGCGACCGCGGGTGCCTAAGCTTTGGCGCGACTTGTGCCTGCTTGGTAACGCTAGTTATAATGAAATTTACAACCAGAATATAAACTTAAAAACGTCAGGTTATTTATGCTCGACCACGCCAGGGAAATCAAGTCGATGAAACTCTATACGCATATTGATCGTGTGCACAATGAGTTGGCGGAATTGGGGAAGACACCATCTGATCTGTTAAAAACTGAAGAGATAAGTCATTTTGACCAGCTTCACTATCATGGAACAGGTGCGGTTGATGAGGCAATCAAGATGATTGGTCTTGATCAGCAATCTCGAGTGCTGGAGATTGGATCTGGGTTTGGTGGCCCAGCAAGGCACATTGCTGCACACACGGGCGCCCGGGTTACGGCGCTTGAATTGCAACCTGATCAGAATACACTCGCTTCAGAACTGACACAACGGTGTGGTTTGAGTAATTTGGTTGACCACGCTTGCGGAGATTTTCTTTGCCACCCTTGGGGTGACGCTGAGTTTGATTGTATTGTTAGCTGGCTTGCTATTTTTCATATTTCGGATCGCCAAAAGCTTCTTCAGATTTCATCTGGTTTACTGCCTACGAATGGGCTGTTCTTTACCGAGGATATGTATTGCCGTCAACAAATGAGCGATGTTGAAGCCGAGGAGTTGGAAAAAGGGATGTATACCGGCTACATGCCGGATTTGGATACATATGTTGACGATTTTCTTCAAGCGGGGTTTGAAATTTTACGGTGTGATGAGATGTCGGATAACTGGACGGACTTTACGACTGACCGATTAAATGATTATCGGAGTAACCGTGAGCGTCATGTTCGAGTGCACGATGAATCGACATTTCTGGCTATGGAAGATTTCTATGATCTGGTTAATCGACATTTCAGATCGGGTAAGCTCGGTGGTGTGAGGCTGTTGGCTCGCAAATTGTAATTGCATAAACGAGGATTTCTCAATGAGTAAGAAACAAGATAAAAACAATACAGGATGCAATGGTGTGAGCGCTGCAAAGAGACGCACTTTGAAAGCCCTGGGTGCAGGACTGGCAGCCGCTTCGTCGCCACTATGGTTTCCTAGAGCCTATGCTGCCAGTGAACCTATAAAGATTGGTGCACAACTGCATCGAACGGGAATTGGCGCTTCATATGGCCGCTGGTACGAACGTACCGCAGCCGCGGCAGTTAAACTAATCAATGAACAGGGAGGCATCAACGGTCGACCGGTGGAGTTAATTGTTGAGGACGATGGTACGGACCCAAAACGCGGTACCGAGGTGCTGGAGAAATTTGCGACACAACATAAGGTGGATGTTGCATATGGCACTTTGTTTTCTCATGTGGTGATTGGTTCTTCTCCAAGGGCTGGGGAACTCAAGCTACCGTATGTGGTTTGCTCAGAGGGACATCACGTGGCGTCTGGCCAACTAAACCGTTATGTTTTTCAGCCAGGAATTACCGATGTGCGCTCTCAAGTGATTTCGATGGCGCCTTGGATTTCCAGTAATCTTGGAAAGAAAGTCACGATGATTTTTCCAGACTTTGCATTCGGCCATGATCATCGGGATTACTTCTCGCAAGCAATTGCAGACCAGGGTGGAGAGGTTCTTGAGTTGATTGCTGTGCCACCAACCGAAACGTCATTTACCCGCTATTTTCCTCGCATACCGCGAGACACCGAAGTCCTCTACCACGTAATGGTTGGCCCTGGCGTGCTGACATTTGTAAAAGAAATGGGTCAGCATTTTGGTAAAAAGCGCCCAGAGATATTTGGTTTTATTGACTCGCTGGAAGCGGTTGATTTGGCGACGCCGCAGCTTGAGTTTTTAGAGGGAACGTATTTTTGGGAAGGCAGTCCTCGATATGCGCAATCCAATCAAACCGAGTTTGACAAGCAGTATCGTGCGGCGGTTGGTGTTGATGATAGTGGGGCAAGTATTGCCGACCCGAAAGACATATCTACCTATTCACACATGTTCTCGTGTTGGGAGAGTTTGTTCATCATCAAAGAAGCAATGGAGCTGGCCGGGTATCGTAGCGCGGCCGATAAAACTGCGTTTATCGAGGCAATGGAGTCGCTGCAAAAATTTGATCAAGGTCTGGCACATCCTCAGGGTAACAAGATTTTTAACCCCAAGCTGCATCAGAGTTTTGGCCATCAACATATTTCGAAGGTAGGTAGTGGCGGTGTGCTGGAGGTTGTCCATAAGACCTCGATCGAAGACGGTATCTATGATTCAGATGTTGACTATACCAAGATGGCTCTTTAAACAGGTTTTGCTTTTACAGCCCGAGACCTGTTGATCGGGTATCTTGTTTTTCTTACCGGAGCCGGATTTTAAGTTCGCTCCGGTCGCTGTTAAACTGCTGTTGAACTTCCTGGAATAAATCACTATGGACTTCGGTCCTTTTCTGTTTCTCGCTACCCTCGAAGGTTTAGTCCAGGCGGCTGTGCTTTGTCTTACCGCCCTCGGACTTTCGCTGGTTTTTGGCGTTATGCGGGTTGTGAATGTGGCTCATGGAGAGTTCTACATGCTAGGGGCGGTGCTCGCGTACTGGGTTACTAGCTGGTTAGCGGGCAGTCCAGCAATTGGTTTCGCTTTAGCGTTATTGATTGCGCCATTATTGGTCGGTGTGATCGCCTATTTGAGTGAAAAACTGGTGCTTCGACGCCTTGGGTATGATCCTGAAGCCACCATCGTCGCCACCATCGGAATACTCTATATTTTGCAGCAATCGGCGCTTCTGACTTTTGGCCCAGATGCCCGACCGGTTGAACCACCGTTTTATTTTCGCGTTGAATTTCCCTGGTTTGGTTATTCTGGATATAAGTTGATTGTGGTCGCAGCGGCTGCGGTGCTGTTGGCTCTAGCATGGTTTGTGATTACCCGAACTCGACTTGGGCTGATCATGCGGGCGACACAGTTCGATCGACAAACCGCTCAAAACTATGGGATCGATGTAAACAGAGTCTATGCGCTGGTGTTCGCCGCGGGTGCAGCCTTTGCTGCAATTGCTGCAGTCTTAATTGTGCCCATCCAACAGGCCCATTATTTAATGGGTGGAGATCCATTGCTACTGGCATTTATTGTGGTCATTATTGGTGGGCTTGGAAGCGTTCGGGGGACGCTGCTTGCGGCATTGTTGATTGGTCTAAGCGATGGCATCTTGTCCGTATTTTTCTCGCCAACGTTGGCGAAAATGGTTTCCACTACTTTGGTGGCGCTGGTATTGGTTTTTAAACCTGAAGGCTTGTTTGGTCATCGAAGTCGGTTGTAAAGACATAGCCAGCGAAATATTAATGAACTTACAAGACAATCTCTTTCGAACTAGATTCTTGCTAGCTGAGGGATGCCATGAGTAATGGACTTAAGTCTGCGGTACTCCATACAGCAGTAGTCGTTGGCTTTTTACTGCTGCAATATGTACTGCCGGAATATCACCTTTTGTCCGTAACCCGCATCATGCTTCTGGCAGTTTTTGCTATGGGGTTTAATTTACTGTTTGGTTATACCGGTCTTTTAAGTTTAGGCCACGCGATGTTTTTTTCAGCCGGCATGTATGGTGCTGGATTATCGGTTTATCATTTGGGTTGGTCAGTACCAACGGCTTTTATATTTGGAATACTGTGTGGCGCCTTGCTAGGGTTTTTGATTGGTTTAATAGCACTCCGTACCACGGGTGTTGCTTTTATGATTGTCACCCTGATGTTTGCAAAGGTGACCTATTTAGTGATCGTGTACTTTACCCAGTACACCCGTGGAGATGAAGGACTGGTGATGCCTGCTGAATCACGAAGCTTTGATCTTTTTGGAATGCACTTTTCGTTAACGGATTCAGTAACCCGATATAACCTGGCACTTGGTCTTCTTGCTTTGACGATGTTTATCGTTTTTTTGCTGGTTCGAGGGCGATTCGGCAGATCATTAATTGCGATTCGTGAGAATGAGTCTCGCACCAAAATGCTTGGTTACAATACCTTTTTCATTAAGCTGAAAGCACTAACCGTGTCGGCGGCGCTATCAGCGTTATCGGGCTCAGCATATGCGCTCATGTTTGCGTATATCGGCTCTTCCTTCGCCAATATTCAATATTCAATTGATCCATTGCTCTACAGTTTGCTTGGTGGGGCTGGCACGATTCTCGGTCCGGTTTTTGGCACCTTCACTATGTTTTATTTGATTGATATTGCTAGTGAATATACTTCCGCTTATCTATTAGTGACGGGCATTGTTTTGGTTATCCTTGTCTTGTATTTCCCCCGTGGTGTTTTTGGCGCAATAAGACAAAATTTTTGTCGGTGGTTGCCGTGAGCTTGCTTGTAACCAGACAGGTAGGAAAGCGTTTTGGTGGCTTGAAAGCGGTAGATGGTGTCGACTTTGTTCTAGAGGAAGGAGAAATACATGCGCTGATCGGTCCGAATGGTGCAGGCAAGACGACATTTGTGAGTCTGCTATGCGGCAGACTGGAGTTAACCAAAGGGGATATCTATTTTAACGGCGAAGAGATAACCAATATGCCTGCATGGCAACGTGTCAGAAAAGGTATTGCGTACACGTTTCAAATCACCAGCATTTATCCGAATCTAACTGTCTTTCAAAATGTTGCGATCGCCGCGCAACATAGTAAAGAAATGTCGCTTTCGGTTGAGAAACAGGCACACAATGCATTGCAGAAAGTAGGTTTGGATGAGCTGCAAGAGCAGGAAGCCGGCGCACTCGCTTATGGCCATCAACGGGTGTTAGAAGTCGCTATGGGTGTTGCGTTAGCGCCAGAATTATTAATTCTAGACGAGCCGACTCAGGGATTGTCTGACATAGAAATAGAACAGTTCTGTCAGATGATACGTGAAGTAAATCGTGACACAACCGTGTTGCTTATTGAACATAATATGCAGGTGGTGATGTCACTGGCAGAGCGTATCTCCGTCTTGGATCAAGGCCGTCTTATAGCACAAGGAACCCCCGCAGAGATCCAGGCGAATGCCAAAGTACAGGCTGCATATCTCGGGACAGTTGAGGGTGAAAATGCTACTTGAGCTGGAAAAAGTGGATTGTTTTTATGGCGATCTGCAGGTTGTCAAACAGGTATCTCTACATTTAAAAGCAGGAGAGGTGCTGTGTTTGCTGGGCCGCAACGGCGCGGGAAAAACGACCTTGTTAAAATCGATTATGGGGCAGGTTCGAAGGCGGGGGAGCATTCGTTTAAGTGGCCAACCTATTGAGAATCTTTCTGCCCACGAAATACCAAAATTTGGTGTTGGTTATGTGCCACAAGGTAGGCGACTATTTTCAGAGTTGACGGTGAGAGAAAACCTGTCGATTGGTGAAATGGCGCGCGTTAAGGGTCAGGCGAATCTCAAAGACATATTCACTCTTTTCCCAGTGCTTGAGAAAAGACTGGATCAGATGTCCGGTACCTTGAGTGGTGGTGAGCAGCAAATGTTGGCAATGGCCAGAGCGTTGTGTATCGGACCGAAAGTGCTAATGTTAGACGAGCCTACCGAGGGGTTGATGCCACAAATGATTGCGAATATAAGAGAAGTGATTGTCAGATTAAAACAGCAAGGTGTGGGGATATTGCTTGTTGAGCAGCGCGTTGAAGCGGTATTGTCAGTTGCCGACCGTATTGCGTTTATCGAAAACGGACTTTTACAAGAAACCGTTGATCGGCAGCAGCTTGAGGAGAATGATGCTTCGCTCAAGAAATATATTGGAATTTAGGGAACCTCTGCAAAAGTCATGATCGGAAATCTTGAGCGAAAAATATCCAATATCAGCGTTGTATAACTTCGCAATATCGCTGCTATTACGGGAATTTTGCGCCTTGATCTTGAAAATATTTCATCTCAATCTTCCACGTCTCGCCGACCGCACCTCGCCGGTCGCACCTCGCCGGTCGCACCCAGACTTTTGTAGAGGCTCCCTAGAATAATACTTGGATTCAGCTGCCGACAAGGGATTCTTCGATCGCAATGTTAGCATTTCGCATATTGTTGATTTGATGATCCAGGGAGCCAGCAAGATCAATCGCGCGACAGGCGGGCAAAACGATGGACGTTTCATACCCTAGTTTTGCAGCGTCTAACGCCGACCAGGCCACGCAATAGTCGGTGGCTAATCCACACAATACAAGTTTTTTAATAGACCGGTCTTGCAGGTAACCGTGTAACCCTGTAGGTGTCGATTGGTCATTTTCAAAAAATGCAGAGTAGCTGTCAATATTTTCTCTGAATCCTTTTCTTACCGTCATTTGCGCAGAATTTGTATTGAGATTCGAATGGAAGTTAGCGCCATCTGATGCGGCAACGCAGTGCGGAGGCCATAGAGTTTGCTCTCCATAGTTTAGGCTGACTGATTCGAATGGAGACGCGCCTTCGTGATTGCTGGCAAAGCTAACATGATTCGCTGGATGCCAGTCCTGAGTCAAAATAATATTTTCAAAACGATCGATCATGGTGTTGATTGGGGCTACGACCTGATCGCCCTCAGCAACTGCCAATGCACCGCCAGGGCAAAAATCATTTTGAACGTCTATTACCAAAAGAGCAGATTGCGACATGTTATTACTAAACGGATTTGCTGACTTCGAGTTCACTTTATCAGATATTTATGGCAAAACGGTATTTTTGAGCATGTCCTATCAGAAGGTGGCAGATTAACAGTGGCGCAAAAACTGAATTCAGAGCACTGTGAATTGTGCAGTCAGATTCGTGATTTAACTTTTCACCATTTGATTCCGCGAAAGTTGCATAAACGCACTCGATTTAAGAAAAACTACTCACGTGAGCAATTAAATAAAGGAATTTATATATGCCGCCTCTGCCACAACGGCTTGCACAGACTTTATAATGAAGAGACGCTGGCTAAGTTGTATAGCGATAAGGAAAAAATCATGGCAGACCCGGTGTTGTTAAAACATATAGACTGGTCGGCAAAGCAAAAGCTCACCCGCTTTTCCATGAGAGAATAGTGAATGGATAGCGGTCTAAAAATAGATCCACAATCGGCGTCTTAAAGATGCTGTCAACCAATTACCGTTTGAATTTCTATGCAAGTGCACTACCGAGTTGCCATTATCCTTTGTTTTCTAACGATTAACATTACTATCGCCAGAGCAGTTGAATTACTTCCTGAAGAGCAGAGGGTGGTCGCGGAAGTATTGTCGGTTTGTGAGTCGATCGGTGAGCAAAACACATCCCTTGAATCTTCGCCTATTCTTTTTCGAGGACATGAGGTTGGAGAAAGGTACTTATTTCAATTTGAGGACAGATTTGATGTCAGGCTGGATCACGTGCATCCGGACAATCAGCCTGAGCGGTTTGTTGGCGAGGTTTCCGCGCCAACCAGCGCATTGCGTTTAGCGCCAAAAATATTCATTGGGATGGATCAAAGCTGCGTTGTTCAGCAAGCACGTTATCTACGTTATCAGGATGATGTGGCAGTAGATTTAAAAATCCTTGGGCCGTCGATGGAAGAAATAGGGTCAGAGCTGTTGAATCCGCCCGTTCCTGAAAATGCTTCTGGATTGAATGACAACACTGTTTTAGTTGCGCTCGTAGATTCAGGAGTAAATTATTTATTACCGGAAATTCGAGCCGGGATTGCCAGAGATGGTTCTGGGAACTTGCTTGGGTATGATTTCTGGGATATGGATGAACGCCCATTCGATACGCAAACCCCAGGATCGTCTTTTTTTGTCCAACGACACGGTACGCGTACTGCGTCGATATTGCTGCGAGAAGCACCTGCTACACGCCTAGTCTCTTATCGTTATCCGAGACCGGACTTGAAAAGAATGAAGGCGTTAATCAGTCATGCCGATAGTTTAGGGGTGCGTATCATTGGAATGCCGCTTGGAAGCAGAAACAAAGAAGACTGGGAAGTGTTCGAGCAAACTGCTAAAGCCCACCCCCATATCTTGTTTATCGTTTCGGCAGGAAATAATGGCGCCGATATTGACAAAGCGCCGGTCTATCCTGCTTCGATGAACATAGATAATATGCTAGTTGTCACCTCTGCGGATGATTTTCAGCGGCCTGCTGAACGCACCAATTGGGGCGTTCAGTCAGTGCATTATACGACCCCTGCTGAATCGGTAGATGCCCTCGATTTTACCGGTCTTGACCGAGCGGTTTCTGGATCTAGTTATGCAGTTTCCAGAATTGCTGCCCTTGCTTCGAATTTGTTGTCGGAGCGTATCGCAATGACCACCGAGGAATTGAAGGCAGCGATCGCGAATAAAGCTCTTGCGCCAGGCAAGGGGCAGTATGTTCGTCTTGGTTACATACCGGATCCGCGCAGTGTCACTGCAGATATGACCTTTCGCTTTGCCGAGAGTAGTAGTCAAGAGAGTAATCCTGATAGCGGCGGAGAAACTCCGTTGGGCTTCAGCGTATCTGCCCTTGTTTTAGATCATCGCTGGCAGTTTCCGGATGTGCAATTAGCAATGGAGAGGGCCAATGAGATATTGTCTGTTTGCGGAATATTTATTCAGAATACCGAGTTATTTACGGTAGAAAGTAGCGATTATCTGAAAGACCTGTCTGCGGGTACGGCACATACGGTTCTTTCTCGATTTAATCAACTCCGCCCAGACGCCAAAAAGCAGTCCCAGGTGGTGATGGTTTTTGCGCGCGACAGCAAAATGCAACAACCGTTTGAAGCAGAAGCATTTGGTGAGGGAAATACGCGGTCCAGGCGTTGGCTCAAGGATTCGTTGTGGGTGACTTATGGGGCAAGAGATCTCGGAATTACTCTGGCTCATGAGCTTTTTCATATACTCTCTAACGATGGCAGGCATACAACCGAAGCAGGAAATTTAATGACCGCGGAAACCTCTGGAGATAATGTTGCGCTATCTGAATTTCAGTGCAGCGCGGCGAGGAAGTTTTTTAACTGACTGTTTCCAATAACTTTCTTTGACCTAGCGACGTAATCTCTGCCAATAGTGTTTCTTTAACAAACGGTTTGCCTATATGCGTAGTAAAGCCGGCCTGTAAGCATCTATCGATGTCAGATGACAAAACACTGGCAGACAAAGCAACGATGGGAATACCGCTGTTGTGGCCAGAGCTGGAATGTTCTCGCATCTGCGCAACGGCGGTATAGCCGTCCACTTCGGGCATGTGAATGTCCATAAAGACTATGTCAAATTCTGTTTCTAAAAACTCTGCTAATGCTTCTTTGCCATTGTTCGCATGGGTAATCAGGTGTCCGGTTTCGCGCAAGTTTTCCTGAAATATCATGGCCATGATTGGGTCATCTTCAGCCAGAAGGATTTTTAAATTGTCTGCTTCAGCTACACTGTTTTCAGAGTCCTCTTTCTCGACCTCGATCGGCTTAATCTCTTGAGAGGTTGCAATCGTAAAATTGAATCTACTTCCTTTCCCTGGTTGACTTTTCAGCCAAAGTTCTCCGCCCATGCGTTCGACTAGCTGCTTACAAATGGCGAGCCCTAATCCGGTGCCGCCGTATTTCCGCGAGGTCGATTCATCCTCCTGGATAAAAGGCTCAAACATCTCCTGCTGTTTTTTTTCAGCAATACCTGGACCAGTATCGCTTACCGAGAACATGATTTTACCCGGGTCCGAATGATTGCTGATGTGGATATTGATCTCTCCCTTCTCTGTAAACTTCACCGCATTATCAACAAGGTTTCGAAGCACCTGCTCAATTCTAAATTTGTCACCAACCTGAATCTTCTTTACATCGTGATCAATCTTGAGATTAACCTGAACGTCTTTATTTTTCGAGATTTCCGAATAGGCGATTCTGATATTGTCTGCCATCTCGTGGAGATTAAAACTCACAAGTGAAAGCGAAATCTTGTTGGATTCGATTTTGGCAACATCCAGAATTCTGTTGATTAGCGTTAGCAGACTTTCGCTAGAGTCTTCAATAATTCTGAGATATTTGGCGTGTCCGGGATCTTTAATAGACTCCAATAATAATCCAGTCATGCCGGTGACAATGGCAATAGGAGACCGAATTTCATGACTCATATTAGCAAGGAAATTAGTCTTTGCCTGACTGGCCGTTTCTGCTACTTCTTTCATTTCTTCAGCGGTCTTTACTGCAGTATTTAATTCAGTCAGATCTTTAACTCCACCTCGATAACCTTGTAGTTTCCCAGTGGCATCTCGAATTGGTTTGGCGTCAACACGTAAATACTTCTTGGTGCCATTCTTCAAAAGAAATTGAAGCGGAATATCATTTACCTGCTGATCGGATTGAAACGCCTGTATAAATTTGTCGTCGTTGTCATTAGAGTTTTGTTCATCGAACAAGGAAGGGCGAAGGGTTTTGCCAAGTGCTTTGGAAGACGGTAAGCCAGTTAACTTCTCAAACTTGGCGGACAAATACGTTGTTTTTAAGTCTTTGTCTGTTTCCCAGAGGAAATCAGAAGTGATATTGGCGAACTCACGAAACCGAAAGTCACTGTTAAAAAGTCGTTCAGAAATAGACAGCTGATTCCAAATCAAAGCAACCAGCCATAAGGTTAGCAAGACAAATGCGATTAAGCCAACGGTGGCAATAGTTCTAAATTGAGAAATACTCTCTGATTGGTTGATCATGATGTTTGCGGCTTTCGTGTTTGCCGCATCATCGAGGTCTCGTGATTGAACAAATGCTTCAGTCGATCTTAGATGTAGTAACTGCAAAACAACGGGTGAGTTGGGGTCTAGATCATGGATACCGTCCTTGAGCCAGTTGTCAATATCGAACAGTGCGGGAAATACGACGGCGTGAATCGAGGCTGCACCCAGTAAATTCTCGAACCGAAAAGTTTCTCTTACGTATGTGAGCTGCTTTTGGGTTGCTAATAGATCGTCCAACACGTTCTGCTGGTAGGTCGAGTTATTCGGTACGTCCTTTAAATCGGAGATAGAGTTAGTGAGATATCCGAGATTCTGAGTGAGTGTGGTTAATGCCGATTTTTCGTTGATAACCTGAATCGGTAACGATGATTCGACTTCGCGCATTGTCGTTTGAACGTAGTACACGCCGAATAGTACAATGCCTAAGATCGCAACAATTATTGCGATTGCATAACACCTGTTCTTGGTTGGATTCATTCTCTACGAATATCTAATGGTCTTATTCTGATACCGGCAGGTTTAATTCACTGTAGAAACGAAGCGCACCCGAATGAAACGGAACCGAGACGCTTTTATTTAGATTTTCAGTGGAGATTTCGCTACCTATGGAATGTCCACTTGTTAGGATTTCTCTAGTCATTTCGCTCCAGAGCTTTTTAGTGATTTGGTAGACAGTCGCAGGTAGTAATTTTTCAGATACCAGCAGCAGCGCGCCTACTCCAATCGTGTTTATTTCGCTAATATTTGGATAAGTTCCATCTGGTATGATCTGCTCTGAAAAGAACTTTACATTCTCTAAGAGTTTGGATTTTTCAGGGCCGTCAATAGGTACTAGTGTTACTTTTCCGGATTGCGCTAGTTCAGAAATAGTTGGAACTGGAAGTCCTCCGACAATGAAAAATGCATCGAGTTTGTCGTCGAGAAGCTTTGATTTGGCAATGCCGGGTTTTATATATTCGACATTGAGGTCTGCAGCGGTTAAACCATACGCCTCTAGAAGAAGGGTGGCATCAACCAGTGTTCCCGAGCCAGGTTCGTCGAGAGATACGCGCTTGCCTTTTAGGTCATGAATGGAGCGAATATTGGCTTCTTTACGCGCCACGAGATGTACGCTTTCCATATACAAGCTGCCAATAGCGCGAAGGTATGATTTTGGTTCTTTGTTTTTAAACACCCCCGTGCCGTTGAAAGCCCAGTGCGCGACATCAGATTGAACCAATCCTGCTTCCAAGGTGCCGTCCTGAATACCTTTAGCATTTGCTATGGAGCCATTTGAAGCCTGGTGTACAGCAATAATAGGGCTGCTGACGGTATCGCATTCAGACGTTTGACATATTCGGTAGCCTTCAGTATCGCTGATTGCTTGAGCAATTAAACCGCCGATTGGATAGTAAGTTCCCGTTGGTCCTCCCGTTCCAATTCGAATTAGATTGGCTTCTTCAGCATAAGACTGCGGGTAGGAAAATAAACAAATAATAAAAAATAAACTTGCGGTGATAGATCTCTTTGAGTAAGTCTTACGGTTCATAATGCATCGTATGCCTACATTATTGGGACTTTGCTTCAGAAGCATTTTCAGCGTTACTTGTAACAGTCTTCTACTGCTGTGTTTAGTTTCTCAAGATCATTGAAGAGTTCTTGAGAAAAGTCATCTTCCAGTTTGTTTTGATCTTCTTCTCTTACCCGTCGCAAACTAAGATTTATTTCTCGCGCTATATTCGACAGTGTAACAAAACCGACGGAGCCGGCGGTACCAGTGAGCTGATGGGTGACATCAAACATCGTTTCTATGGCGGCACGCACCTGAAATGAGTTCTTATCGGCTTCCAAATGAAGCTTGGCTTCATGTAGTCTAGTGACTCTTTCCGGTAAGCTTTCTACAAAGCGATTGCGAATCGCTAATAGTTCTGGTGATACTTCTTCATTGTTTATCAATTTATTTTTAACCTAGTAAGTAGTTCAGGTTTCTTTGCCCGGCTTATATTTATTCTGCTATCGTCACTTAGAATCGCTTCGTTGTGATCTATGCTTCTAACTGCACCAAGCCTGACAATATTTTTTCGGTGTATTCTCATAAAAGATTGGTGACCCAATAATTCTTCCATCGCATTGAGAGAGGTCGATACGAGATGGGTTTTGCTGGTGGTGCGAATATTGACATAGTCTCCATCAGCGTCTACCGACAAGATTTCTTTGCAGGAGACTTTCTGAAATTTGTTGTGAACCTTGACAAATATTTCTTGTTCTTCAAATGCACGCCCTCTGTGTTTGTGGGTTTCCAGCGCTCTGCGTATCGCGGCGTTTAGTCGGTCTTCGTCAATGGGTTTGACTAAGTAGTCGGTAACTTGATGACTAAATGCTTCAACTGCGAACTCTTCGTGGGCTGTAACGAAGATTACCTGCGAGCCTTGACTAAGGTCCTTAACCAGTTCCATGCCACTAGCGCCCGGCATTTCAATATCCAGGAAAACTAAATCAACTTGAAGTTCAGGAATGGATTTCGATGCTTCCAAACCACTAGAAAAGCTGCCCACCAGGTTCAAAGAAGGCTGTTTGGATATATACATCCCCATTAACTCCAGAAAAATTGAGTCGTCATCAATAACTATGCAATTCATGGGAATTCAAAAAAGAGATAGTTATGCATTGCATTGCATTGCTTCGGCAAACGCCGGGTTTGCGCGTGCTGAAAAGATTCGCTTTTAGTTTTCGAGCAGCAATCATACAAGCTTTGCCGTAGATGTGTGGAGCTCCAGGTCCTGGAAGCTTATTACACGAAGTTAAATATGGGCTGAATGCAGAGGCTACTTTTACTGTTTTACAGATTTAACTGCAGCTCAGCGACAAATTTCGACCCTTGACAGAAAAAATTTGAATGTCTGTGGTTGGTCTTTTTTAATTGGTCGAGATATGCAGGATTATCGACCAATTTCGATCGCCTCTGCCCAGGCGAAGCTAAAATACTATTATAGGTAAAAGGCGTTAGAGATGTTAACTCAAACTGCAAAAATAACTGATTTCCCGCTCGAAACAGTCGCGTCAAGGGGTGCAACAGATGTTACCGCGGAGATTATTTCTCTACATTGGGTTGATGAAGGTCTACCCGACAGAATTCGAGCAAACTTTAGGTCCGTCCAAGAAACGGAGACCAAGCTGCTGACCCATTTAGAAGATCGATGGGATGATAAAACCGAAGCGCTTTTTAAATCGTTTAATACCGCTGTTCTTAACCACTTGAAGTTTATTAGCGTGCATATGTATGTGCCTCTAAAGCAGCGCCTTCGACACGATTCAAGTGGTGGTTTTGCAAAATTCCAGGAGTTCGAAATTAAAGCGAGTAAATCGTATGTCGCGATGACCGCTTCGTTGCGCAAGTACTACAGAAAAAATCAGTTTTTTAACACCGAGTTCGTTACGGATATGAAAGCGGACGTTAAGGGTGTGGTTTGGGAAATGTCGCAGCAACTAAACCGCGAACGCGCCTATCTTTTTCCAAGATATTTATCGGATAGGTGATTTCGTAGACAACATAATGGATTAAGAAGGACCGGGGTCCCTCACTACCCTATAACCATGGATGGTAAAGGGATTTTTAGTACTTATAAATTTGCTTAAGTTTGCAGTCAGTGCGACTAATAAGCTTCAAGTTTGTATTCGAATCTACTTTGGCACCGCATCGAAAATCATATTGTCCGTATTCAGGGCTACAAAGTGTCGGCTTTTTGCCCTGGCAATCAACGTTACCCCTAGCTCCTGCGCCAGTTCAAACCCCATATGTGTTGTGCCATTGCGCGAGACCAAGACAGGAATTCCCATTAATGCCGCCTTCATGACAATTTCAGAGGTCAGGCGACCGGTGGTGTAAAAAATCTTGTCGTTGCCGCCGATGTCGTTGAGCCACATTTCGCCGGAAATAGAATCCATAGCATTGTGTCGGCCAACATCCTCAACGAATGTTAATACTTCACCATCTTTACAGAGTCCGCAACCATGCACTGAGCCTGCTGCGCGATAGGTGCGGTTGTAGTCTTTGATCTTTCCTAATACCGCGTAAACGTCTGACTGTCTGATCGTGATATCGGGTAATCGATGGTCGTAAAGCTTGTCCAAAGTGCAGCTTAGAATCGTGCCTTGTCCACATCCAGTTGTTACCGTGCGTTTGCTTGTATCTACCCCGGTGATACCTTCACCGCTCACGGTCTCTACTTCTGCAAGCTCCCGATCCCAGTCGACCGCAATCGATTTGATTTCATCGGGAGAGTTGAACAAGGTTTGGTTGCGCAGATATCCGAGAACCAATAATTCCGGTTTTGCCCCAAGTGTCATCAATGTAACCAGCTCTTGGCCGTCAACTTTAATTGTCAGTGGTACCTCGCCAACAATATTAATCTCGCTATTGTTGCCGTATTGGTCTAACGCCTCAACGATATGTATAGACTCCAACCCGTTATTCGTCATTTGTGGTTGCGATCTAGGGTTGGTGTGTGGCAGCGGTGTGACAGTTCCCATGGGTTTTGCAGGATTCGGTTAATACTATTTTGCAATCTTAACCAAGAATAAGCCGACTTGATATGTTTCAAGCTGTTGTATTTAACAAGCTACTGCCTCTATCCTTGCAACTTAACAAATTCACTCCTGAAACCAGCTATGAATGAAGAAGCGCTGAATATGCAGATTCGCAAGTTTCTGAAGAAAACCGGGATTACCTCTCAAAGAAGCATTGAGCAAGCTGTTCGAGATGGCTTGCAGGATGGTTCCATTCAGCTTGGCGATTCTGTAGAAGCAACGATGCACCTGTCTATCAGGAAGCTCGGCTTGGATGTTGATATCGTCGAGAATTTGCAAATAGAGGCGGAAAGTTAGAATTGGATACGCAACCACTTCCAGAGTCATCCGATTCAGTTAAGATAATTGAAACCGAATCGCGCATCAAAATACCTGTTGCAGTAGTTTTGCAGCGCAAGATTGATGCGTCAAAGAAATGGGTTTATCCCAGCTGGAGCGTTGCAGCCATCATGGCGGGAGAAAATATTCAGCAAAAAAAACAGGAGCTGGCGCCCGATGAGATTGAAGATACCATGCGAAGTTTTCACGATGGCTTATCGCTTGAACTATTCAAAGACGGTAGTGAGGGGTATTGGTATAACCTGTTGTCTGATGAGCCGTATCTTTTTGTGATTTGTGAGGGCGAGCAAGGGGCGATGCAGATTGAGCCTATGCTGGTCACCGCGAATCAAGATGAGGCAACCGGACATTTAGAGTCAGATGATATTGTGTTGTCGATAAAGATGCCCGACGAGATACGAGACTTGCTCGAGCGCTATGTCGTTGATCATTACCAGCCCGTGGTTAAGAAAAAGCGAAAGCGCCGAGATTGGCTTGAAGACTCTCTCTATGCAAACCAAGAACAAGGTTCGGATCAAGTCAACTCTTCTGTAAACGAAAAAACAAAAGCGGGTAATTCAGCGTGAGTACAAAAGATCGCCTGGGTGATGAAGACGAAAATGAGAGTTTTGCTTCTCGATGGTCGCGTAAGAAAAGAGCGGAGAGCGTGCCTTCAGCTGTGGATCAAGTGGAGCCTGAAGCCGCTTCGATTCCTTTAAATACTGTATTGCCTGCAGAATCTACCGGTCGTATGACGACTGCAGTTGAAGCCGATCGACTAAAAGCCGAGCAAGAGGAGTCTGATACCCCGAATGTTGTATTGACCGATGCGGATATGCCAGACGTCGAAACGCTGGGCGAGGGCAGTGATTACAAAGGATTTATGTCGCCCGGTGTCAGCGATAAATTGCGCAAAATTGCGCTTAGGAAACTATTTGCCGGAGCAGGATTCAATATTCGTGATGGTCTTGATGATTACGATGAAGACTTTACCAATTTTGAGCCTCTTGGCGATATCGTAACGTGTGACATGAAGCACCGGGCAGAGGTTGAAGAAGAAAAACGACTGAAAGCACTAGCAGAAGCAGAGGCTGCCGAGAAAGAGGCGGAAGAAAAAGCGCTCGCAGAAAGTAAATCTGATTCAGATAATGAAGACGGCAGCGAAGAGATAGCCAGTGATGACAAACTGGTGAGCAATGATGATGAACAAAGACGAATAGAAGATACTGAAGAGGCGGATCAAATCGATCAAGAAATTGCGGAGTCCGGCACAGAAGATTCCTTAGGAAAAACGCCTTCCTCTTCGTCTTGAAACTTAATATTTGCATCAGGAGTCGCTTGGTTTAACCACGACAATCACTAGTTTATTTTTAATTACCCTATGTCCAGCTATTTTGAAACAGTTATTTTGCCGCTAAAGGCGCAATCAGAAGCAGGCAAATCGCGAGAGCAAGTTTTAACGATATTGCCATGGGCGCCCACGCCAACTACCAATGTCTCCTACACCGCTTCTAACCGGGTGTTGATTATTGGGGCAGGTGCGGATGTCGAGTTTGCAAAAGTGGGCATCAATGCACCCCTTGAAACCTTTGTGTTTGACCCGGATGACAAGCGCTACAGCGGCGCAAAACTAACCGGTTATCTCGGTCGTTATGCGTTACATGTTGTGACAGCCGACCAAGACCATTCTGATAGTGGCAATGTGGGCAAAGCAATGGGAGTGGCAAACGGCTTCTTCGATCAGGTGTTGGATCTCTGCGAAACACCCATGATTGAAGCGGCAATCAAGCCGCCCGGGTACTACTATGCGAGCGGCAGTCGGGTTCGTCTGGAGGAGGCGTTAACAGAAATACCCGAGCTAATTGGAGAGTTTGAAAAACCCAAGTTTTTTGACTACAACCCGGATATTTGCGCCCATGGCAGAAGCGGCCAAAAAGGCTGTCGGCGGTGTATTGACGCATGCCCAACTGAAGCGATTATTTCGATTGGAGAGCAGATAGAAGTTGATCCTTATCTCTGCCAGGGAGGTGGAAGCTGCACCGCGAGCTGTCCTTCAGGCGCGATTAGTTATCTGTATCCCAAGGCGCAAGAGCAGATTGAATTTCTAAGGCAAATGATCAGGGATATGCGCCAGCAAAGAGAAAGCCGCGGTGTTTCTCTCTTTATATATGATACCGAGAACAGTTCAGATCTGCTTCAGAACCTGGAAGCATTACCGGAGCACTTTCTACCGTTACAGGTGGAAGAGATTGGATCCGTTGGATTGGATTTGTTGGCCTCTGCACTTGCTTATGGTGCAAATCGAATTGTTCTATTGGTGCCGGAATCTGTAAGCGGGCAGGTAAAAAACAGCGTGCTCCGAGACCTAACCTTGCTGCAAGGCGTATTGAGTGATCTATCTTTATCTGATTACCGAATAGAGCAAATAACAGAACCCGGGTTGATACTGAATGAGGTCGAGACTGAGCAAAAATTTGACAGGGTAGCGACCTACGCAGGTATTGGAGACAAGCGAAGCCTCATTCGCAATGCGTTAGAGTTTTTGCATGAGCTGTCCGCAGAAAAACTGGATACTGTTGCGCTGCCTTCAGGAAGTATTTTTGGGGAGGTAGCTCTAAATCAAGATGCCTGCACTTTATGTATGGGGTGCGTTTCTGTTTGCCCCGGTAAGGCACTGGAAGCGGGTGGAGAATCTCCAGCGCTAAAATTTATCGAAGCAAATTGTTTGCAATGCGGGCTATGTGAGCGTGCATGCCCCGAGAACGCGTTGACGTTAAAACCACGGTTTCTATTTGATGCCATTGTGGCCAAGCGCCCTAAAATGCTGAAGGAAGAGGAGCCATTTCGCTGTGTCAGCTGCAATAAGCCATTTGCAACCCATGCGATGATAGATCGGATGACGCAAAAGCTGACGGGACACTGGATGTTTGAAAAGCCCGAAGCACTGAATCGTTTGCGTATGTGTGAGAACTGCCGCGTTGCCGATATGTTTAATGAAGGTGCCTAGCAGTTTGGTATGCGATATATGGCAATATGCAATAGAAATAATTTTCTATAATAAGCGGATAATTGAGATAATTTTTCCCTTGGACGCCGATTGCGGTAGGGCTGCTTTGTCTGGTTGTTATTAACTAGCTGATTTTTAAATATAAAAATACTTCATAGCCGTTTTGGTTAGGTGCAGAAATATTTTTGAGAGGTTTTCGATCCTGTAGTGCCCAACTTGAATCAATGTCTCGGTGTGGTTAAAGTCTAGGTATCAATTATAAATGCGCCGGGTAGCTAAAACTTTAAGTCGCTCGTAAGCAAAAAAAGCCGAACCGAAAAATGGTTTGGCAGAACTTCACCCTGGAGTCCGAAGTGCAGGAAACGGTATCACCGACAGCTGAAGACCAAAGTCTGACGCAAGGTGAACAAATGCAGTCATTGATGCGTGACGAAGATCAAGCAAGGTCTGGCACGTACTCTATCCTTGCGTCTCTCTTTAGCGATGTTCCTAGTCAAGATTTAATCGACTACTTGCGACACATCGAAACCCCGGAAAACAACACTAGCAACGACGAAAGCCTTGGCGAAATGGGTGATGCTTGGCAGCGTGTTAAATCCGCTGCTGACAAAGTGAGTCTCTCTGATCTTGACGACGAATACCATGCACTCTTTGTTGGCTTGGGTCGTGGGGAGATCGTGCCCTATGCCTCCTGGCATTTGACAGGATTCCTGATGGACAAACCGCTGGGAGAATTGCGCGCTGACCTGCGATCGCTTGGTTTTGAAGCTGATCCTGACAGAAAAGAACCGGAAGATCATATTGCAGCGATATGCGAGACCATGTCGATTCTGATAACCGCAGATGATATTGAAAGCTATCAACAACGCCGATTTTACCTGCAGCACATCCACTCATGGGCAGGGAAGTTTTTTAGTGAATTGCAAAAAGCGAAGAACGCAGACTTTTATCAGTCTGTGGGCTACTTGGGGCAAAAGTTTATTGAACTTGAAAGTCAATATTTGAATATTCAAGATCATTGAAATTAGGTTAGACGAAGATATTTATACGAAAATTACGGCGCAAGCAGAAATAAGTTTGAGACCAAAATATTTAAACAAATTGAATACCAGAAAAGAGGTAGGAATGATGAAAGACACCAAGGCAAAAACAAAACAGGAAATAACCGCGCGCAGAGAGTTTCTCAAAGGCGCTGCTGTGGCCTCAGCTGCTGCTGGAGCGGGAGTGCTTGCGACCAATGCAGTGGCGGATGAAACAACGCCAGAGAGTGTTGAATCACGGCAGCTTGGGTATCAAGAGACCGAGCACGTGCGTGCTTACTATCGACTGGCCAGGTTCTAAGTTAAACGAATCGAATACATCGAAAGAAATTTAAATATTTAATTATTGAAACACTGATGAACCTCCAACATGGTTCAGGAGATACAGAATGAAACTTATTAGAAAACAGCCAGGAATTGAGGTCAAAGGACCCTCTGGTATCGGCCAGTCGATTGATCGCCGAACGTTCCTAAAACGCTCTGGACTTGCAATGGGTACCGGTGCAGCTGCAACGGTTCTAGCGCCCGGAAGAGTTAAAAAAGCCCACGCTGCGAATGCTGACGAAGGTGGTGAAATCACAATCAAGCGCAGTGTATGTACTCACTGCTCGGTTGGTTGTGGGGTAAGAGCAGAAGTCCAAAATGGCGTTTGGACTGGACAAGAGCCTGATTTTGATTCTCCTTTAAACCTCGGTTCACATTGTGCCAAGGGTGCATCGGTTCGAGAGCATGGCCACGGTGAAAAGCGTCTGAAGACGCCGATGAAACTGGTTGGCGGTAAATGGAAGAAAATGACCTGGGATGACGCCATTAACGAAATTGGCGATGGCATGATGAAGATCCGCGAAGAATCGGGTCCTGATTCTGTTTACTGGCTTGGTTCTGCAAAGCACAACAACGAACAGTCCTACATGTTCCGAAAGTTTGCTGCGATGTGGGGCACTAACAACATTGACCACCAGGCCCGAATTTGTCATTCCACTACGGTAGCAGGCGTTGCGAACACCTGGGGTTACGGTGCAATGACCAACTCCTACAACGATATGCATAACAGTAAATGCATGTTGTTTATTGGTTCGAACCCAGCAGAAGCGCACCCGGTTTCTTTGCAGCATATTTTCCGAGCGAAGGAAAATGGTTCAAAAATGGTGGTGATTGATCCACGATACACCCGCACAGCGGCCCATGCTGATCACTTTGTTCAGATTCGTCCTGGAACGGACGTTGGGATTATCTGGGGCATGATGTGGCATATCTTTGAAAATGGCTGGGAGGATAAAGAATATATCCGCCAGCGCGTATACGGTATGGATGAAGTCCAGGCCGAAGTCGCAAAATGGACGCCTGAGGAAACAGAGCGCGTCACCGGCGTTCCTGAAGATGTGGTGAAAACCGCAGCTGAGATGATGGCGAAAAATAGCCCGGCGACGTTTGTCTGGTGCATGGGTGGAACGCAGCATACCATCGGTAATAATAATACTCGTGCTTACTGCGCTTTCCAGCTGGCACTTGGCAATATTGGTAAGGAAGGCGGCGGCGCAAATATCTTCCGAGGCCATGATAACGTTCAAGGCGCAACCGATTTCTGCGTACTCTCACATTCTCTCCCTGGCTACTACGGACTGAGCGAAGGTTCCTGGAAGCACTGGTCGAAGGTATGGGGTCTTGAGTTTGACTGGGTCAAAGGCCAGTTCAGCCCTGAAGAAGTTGAGGGCGATAAAGGCAAGCCGGTACATCCGATGCATTATCGGGGCATACCGGTATCTCGCTGGGTCGACGGCGTGTTAGAAGAAAGCATCGGCCAGAAAGACAACATCCGCTGCATGGTCTATAACGGTCATGCGGTGAACAGCCAGTCTCGCGGCCCCGAGATGAAAAAGGCGATGTCGAAGCTCGACATGATGGTTATCATCGATCCGTATCCAACCCATGCGGCAGTGTTGCATGACCGTACAGATGGTGTTTGGTTATTACCTGCGACTACGCAATTTGAAACATACGGATCTGTAACTGCTTCAAACCGCTCGCTGCAGTGGAGAGAAAAAGTGATCGAGCCTCTATTTGATTCCAAGCCTGATCATGAAATCATGTATCTGTTTGCCAAGAAGTTTGGTTTTGCTGACCAGTTCTGCAAAAACATCGAGGTAAATGGTAACGAACCCCTGATCGAAGACATCACGCGCGAGTTCAACAGGGGCATGTGGACCATTGGTTACACAGGTCAAAGTCCTGAGCGTTTGAAGAAGCACCTTGAAAATAAGCATACCTTCAACACCACGACGCTGAAGGCTGAAGGTGGCCCTTGTGATGGGGAGTTTTACGGATTGCCTTGGCCATGTTGGGGTACCGCAGAGATGGGACACCCAGGCACGCCGATTCTTTATGATCCAAGTAAGCCAGTGGCTGAAGGAGGTCTTAATTTCAGAGCCCGGTTTGGTGTTGAGCATGAAGGCAACAATATTCTTGCAGAAGATTCCTGGCCGAAGGGCAATGAAATTCAAGACGGTCATCCTGAATTTTCAGCCGACCTGTTAAAAAGTCTCGGCTGGTGGGAAGATTTAACTCCGGAAGAGCAAGCTGCTGCTGAAGGCAAAAACTGGAAGACCGATCTTTCTGGCGGTATCCAGCGTGTGGCGATCAAGCACGGCTGTGCGCCATTCGGTAATGCGAAAGCAAGAGCGATTGTCTGGACTTTCCCTGATCGGGTGCCTGTGCATCGTGAACCACTTTATGCACCAGATCGTGAACTGGTCGAGAAGTATCCGACTTACGAGGATCGTAAGCGCTTTTATCGTTTACCGACACGCTACGCCTCTATTCAAGCAGAGGATTATTCCAAAGACTTCCCGATTATTTTTTCCAGTTTCAGACTGGTGGAATACGAGGGTGGTGGTGATGAGTCGCGATCCAATCCTTGGCTTGCTGAACTGCAGCAGGAAATGTTTGTGGAAATTAACCCCAAAGATGCCAATGACAATAGCGTTAAAGATGGGGACATGGTTTGGATTGAAACTCCTGAGGGCGCCAAGATCAAAGTGAAAGCGATGGTCACAAAACGTGTGGCTCCAGGCGTCGCTTCCGCTCCGTTCCATTTTGGCGGGCATTATGAGGGAGAAGATTTACTTGACAAATATCCCGAAGGAACTGCTCCATATGTTCGTGGTGAAGCGGTGAATACCGCCTTCACCTACGGCTATGATTCCGTAACCCAAATGCAGGAGACCAAAGTGACTCTCTGTAAAATCTCAGTCGCATAAGCTGGAGGAATAGAAAAATGGCAAGAATGAAATTTTTGTGCGATGCAGAACGTTGTATTGAATGTAACGGCTGTGTGACTGCATGTAAGAACGAGCACGATGTACCTTGGGGTGTAAACCGGCGTCGGGTAATTACGCTGGGTGATGGAGAAGTGGGTGAGAAGTCCATTTCTGTTGCCTGTATGCACTGTACTGACGCACCCTGCTCTGCGGTATGTCCGGTAGATTGCTTCTACACCACTGATGATGGTGTTGTATTGCATGACAAAGACCTCTGTATTGGCTGTGGATACTGCTTCTACGCCTGTCCATTTGGTGCCCCACAATATCCTCAGGAAGAGGCGTTTGGTGTGCGCGGAAAAATGGATAAATGTACTTTCTGTGCAGGTGGTCCCGCGGATGACAACTCAGCGGCTGAGAAGGAAAAGTATGGTCGTAATCGTATGGCAGAAGGCAAACTTCCACTGTGCGCTGAGATGTGTTCTACCAAGGCACTGATTGCAGGTGATGGTGATATGGTGGCCGATATCTATCGCGAGCGTATTCTGAAGCGTGGTGGACGCCCTCAAACCTGGGGTTGGGAGACTGCTTACAGCAGCTAACCTGGAAATACTATGGCCTGCCGACGGAAAAGCCCTTGCTTTTCCGTCGCACCAGTTCAATACGATTTTTGTGTATTGGACTGGTGAACGCTTTAGATGACTAACGTTAGGTTATTCAATAGAAATAAAAAAATGATGAAAAAAATAGCCAAAGCCTCAACACTGTTAGTTTTTACACTCCTGTTATCGGGGTGTTGGGAATCTAGCGATGTAAAGTTTCATGAACCCGGTAAGTACGTCGGCGCAAGCGACTCTCTAAAAACTGATGCCAGTGCTTTGCAAGAACGTTTTTCCGGCCAGATGGATCGCTGATTCATTTCGGTATCTGAACTTGATTGAGTCACCGTTATATGTGACCTGTCGAGGATGTGGATGGAGTAAATTTTGAAGACCGTGTGATCGAGACGCAAAATCTGCAACTTTTAAGGCGACAAAAAATGAACGATAAAACTAAAACAAACCTCACTACCGAACGCACCATGAAAAAATCACCCGTGAAAAGTGCAAATAGAAGATGGAAGTCGATGCTATGGTCATTTGTTTTTATTGCGATGAGCGCAATGCTGTTACCAACCGCATCCTATTTGTTCACCGGTGATACCGCCCATGCGCAAGTTACAGACGATACCAATAACCGTGCTAACTTTTGGCGAGCTGTGCGAGAAGGCAAGCCTGGCTACAGTTCTGTTAGCGGGCCTGAAGCCGGAGTTTTTATCAACAATGGCGGGCAAAACTGGCGTCAGTTGCGCAATGGTGTCATTGCCAACTACGGCGGTTGGGCAATTGTTCTGGCACTTGGCGCGATTATTCTGTTCTTTTTATTACGTGGTCGAATTAAAATTGATGGAGAGCAGTCCGGCTTAACAGTTCCGAGATGGAAAACCTGGGAGCGGGTGATGCACTGGTATACCGCTATCCTGTTTGTGTTGTTAACCATTTCTGGACTGAGTTTACTGTTTGGCCGTGCAGTGCTGATTCCGTTACTTGGCGCAAAAGGATTTGGCCTATGGGCAAATCTTTCGATTACCGTGCATAACTACGTCGGCCCATTCTTTGCAATCGGTGTCTTTGCGATGCTGTTGTTCTGGGTGAAGAACAATATTCCGAATGGCACTGACATGGCATGGTTTGCCAAAGGTGGCGGCATCATCGGCAAAGGTCACCCGAGTGCTGGCAAGCTCAATGGTGGAGAAAAAGTCTGGTACTGGATTGTGATTTTTGTTGGCTTAATTGCTGTATGTGGTTCCGGTTTAGTACTAATTGGCTGGGCTGCGGATTATGGGCTGGTAGACGCCAATCGTGCGACCATGCAATTTGCGCACCAAATTCATTCCATTGCGGCAATTATTTGGGTTGTCGGCTTCTTTGGCCATGCTTACATCGGTACGTTAGGTACGGAAGGGGCGCTAGAAGGTATGACTACCGGAAGGGTCTCCGCTGAATGGGCGAAACAGCATCATGACCTTTGGTATGATGATGTGAAGGATCAGGCGAGCCGCCCGGAAGCAAATGTATCGGGTGCGAGTACTGCCACTTCTTCTAGCTAAACAAACCTTCTATAGGATCAAAAGCCCCCGCAGATGCGGGGGTTTTTTTGTAACATCGTTATTTTGCTTTTTAAACTTCTGATTAAGCCAATGTCATCACTCCTGACGTTACTATCTTTCTGAGCTAGCGTGGAACGATTTCCTTCTTCAATTATCAAAAGTATGCGATCGACACGGGCTATGACTACCTGCGTGCCAATCGAGATGGATGATGCCGTCTGGCAGACTGCAGTGTTTTTTGAACTTGGTGGAAAGGAGTGTGAGCAAGATAGACTTTTTTTGCAGAAAACGCAGGCACCCGTTCAGATTGGACTCGAAGCTGACTTAATTGAGCAGGATACGGCTTCGGTTGTGATGCTGCGTTTCGAAGTTCTGACAGGATTAAAGACGCCATTAGCGGGTGAGGTATTGATACTTCCGGGAATTGGAAACGTACAATTTGAAACACTAAACTATTTGACAAAACAAAGTCATTTACCATTTTACTTTTCAGATGGAAGTTATCAGGTGGTGCATAAACAACAGATTGTATTGAGAGATCAAGAGCGCGCTGCATATCGATCGCTACTTGATGATGCGGTGAGCCATGATGCAATGATTCGCTTATCCGGTCGTTACAACGCGATGGCAGCGTTGAAGGAGGTAACAGGAAATTATGCAGCACATATTTCTAACGAAGGCAGCACTGCATAGTTTATGAGAATAGTTTTAATCATTTGCTTTTTTCTATTAACCACAGCCGCATTTGCCGCTGAAGAAGAAATGATACGCGCGATTGCCAACGGCGATCTTGATAGGATTCAAGAGCTCGCAATGCGTGTGAATGATATCGATGTATCGGATCATACTGGCAAGAATGCGTTGATGGCAGCGGCAAAAGCGGGAAAGTCGGAGCTGGTTGCAGAGCTGCTCGATAAAGGTGCTGACCCGGAATTCAAAAACAAGAATGGTGGAACCCCGGTTATGTTTGCCGCGATCAGCGGTGATTTGCAGACAATAGAGTTGTTTCTGCAACGCAATGTTGATATCGATATTCGCGGTAGTAACGGCTGGGGGGCGCTAATGATTGCTGCTGCCAAAGGGCATGCGGATGCAACCAAACGATTTATAGAAGCCGGCGCATTACTTGATACCCGAGACGTGTACCAATGGACACCGTTACATCGTGCCGCTTATCAGAACAAAATTGAAGTAGTCCACACATTGGTCGCAACTGCTGGGGTAGATGTCAATGCTGTGGATGATCAAGGCGCAACCGCACTGCATCACGCTGCTTCTCAAGGTTGGGGTGATGTGGTAAGAATTCTTATTGAAGGTGGTGCGAACTCTGAGCTTAAAGATGCTGTTGGCAGGACCGCGCTCAACTATGCTGCGGAAAAAGGACATGGAAGTGTGGCGAGAGTGTTACATTCCGCCAACAAATCGTAACCACAATGTCTTTAAGTGAAACACTAAACCTGCCGGCCGCATATCGTTTGGAAGAGCTGGGTCAGGTTACATGCTTGCGTGATTCTGCGGCCGAGTTAGCCAATGCGGGGGCGGAAGAAGGCACAATTATTGTGGCTACAGAGATGACTGCGCCCAGAGGTTATCAAAACAAGCTCTGGCAAGGATTTGCCGAAAATCTGCATGCATCTCTCGTGCTCGAACCCGAATTTGGAAAGGATCGCTATCATGAGATGTTAATTGTAGGGGTAACCAGTTTGGGTAGCAGTTTGGCCACCCATGTTGCGCCAATGACTTCACTAAGTTATCGCTGGCCCAATGACTTATATATCGCAGGTCAAAAAGTAGCGAGTGTTTGGTTGGATAAGGGCCGTTCTTCGAAAGGTGACTGGTTGACAGTTACCGTCTCAGTAAACCTGATACATGCGCCAGGGGATGATACCGGCGACTTTACCTTGCCAACAATGAGTGTGCGTGAAGCTGAAGGTAATAGTGATACAACTGCGGAGGTGTTGCTCGAGACCTGGTCCAGGCAGTTTATTGCAGAAATAAATAACTGGCATGAACGAGGTTTCGAATATATTCTGTCATATTGGAAAACCAGATCTGAAAGAAAACAGCTGGAGAATGTGATTTTACTAGATGGCTCTTCGGTGTCTGGTGATCAGCAGCATATTTATGAAGATGGCGCTTGCTCCATTCTTCAAGAGAGCGGTGAATCCACAGATTTGTCAATACCACAATATTTGCACTGGGTATAACGGTTATGAATCGAAAAGACTCTGGCAGAAGGGCGTTTGTAAAAACGTGTGTCACTGCCGCGACTGCTGTAGTGGCCAATCCCGTATTGCTGGCTTCGACTTCACCGATGCGTCAATACCAGCGTTCGATGTTGGTTGGAGAAGACGGAATGCCGTTGACAAGTGCCATGTTAGAGACCGACAAGCCATTTATTTTTCACTATCCATTTGTTACAACACCTTGTTTTTTAGTGAACCTTGGCAAGCCATTGTCGACAGGGAAAGAACTACAGACCGCAACGGAAGGCAACTATACCTGGCAGGGAGGATCTGGTCCAAATAACCAGATTGTGGCGTTTTCCGCTATATGCAGCCATAAGTTAAGTTACCCTACGAAAACCATGAGTTTCCTGAATTACCGTTCTGAGAAGGTTCGCTTCGTGAGTCAGGTTGACGGTGTAAAAGAGCGGCGTCAGCTCATTTACTGTTGTTCAGAACGCAGCGCTTACGACCCTGCTAACGGTGCCGAAGTGCTTGGTGGGCCCGCGACGCAACCGCTGGCTGCTGTTGAGTTAGAATATGATCAGCAGAATGATCGTTACTTTGCCACAGGCACCAGAGGTGGTGAACTTTACGATGCTTTCTTTGAGAAATTTGGATTTCGCTTGCAGCTGGATCATGAAGTAGAAGATATAAAAGCAAGCGTTGGAGAGCAAACTGCGGTTGTTCCTCATAGTCTTTATTCGAGTAACACGGTTTCCTGTTGATACTCACAAAGCGCTGGTTTTGAGACCGACACTTTGATGCACGTACACTGGAAAGTTTGTTAAGGTACCCAAACATGAATCGTTCTTTTCCTATAAATCTAAAATGAAAGAAATTAGACGCTGTGCTATTTTGTTTGGACTATTCGTCACGCTCGCGGCATGTGGCGGCGGTGGAGGTTCTGACAGTGGGGGTGGAGAAGCGAACGGTGTGCAGTTTCAGGGTAGTGAAACGCTATCTCTTTCAGTTGGAGCTGAGCCTTTGACTGATCAAGGGAATACACCTCTCTCAGCCAACGTTAATGGCGATGTTGTCACCTTCACTGATGCCGATCAAAATCAATTTTCAGGCATTGTGCAATTAAACGACTCATTTGTTGCAACGGGAACACAAAACCTTGGTGAGGTTGCTCCTGGAGTAAGATGTGGCGGAGCCGAAACACGATACACAGGGACGGTGAGCGAAGATTCGATCCGAGGCTCGATCGAAGCGACAACGGAATGTGACAGTGATGATGGTCGCGTTGTTGTAAGCCAACAAGGTACGTTCCATGTTTCTCTCTAGAAACACCGGCCCATTCAGACCTTTTTCGTTTTCACCTGCACAACAGGGGAGTGGACGATTTCCTTTTCTGATCCCGGACACTTTCCTTTATGAACCAGCTGCCAAAGATGCGCGCCACTGAATGGGTCTTGCTGGTAATGCTGGGAATCATTTGGGGAGGATCATTTTTCTTTGCCAAAATTGCGGTAGAGGAAGTCCCTCCACTCACGCTGGTATTATTTAGAGTCAGTCTGGGAGCAATATTCCTCGGGATTTATATAGCTTTGAGTGGCAGAAACTTTCCGCTGGGCTGGGCGGTTTGGGGGGCTTTTTTGTTGATGGGATTGATCAATAATGTGATTCCTTTCAGCTTGCTTTTTTGGGGGCAAACTCAAATTTCCAGCGGTCTCGCCTCAATTCTCAATGCGACGACGCCGATTTTCACAGTTATCGTTGCGCATTTGTTTACCCAAGATGAGAAACTAAACTGGCATAAAATGTTGGGTGTGGTTTTGGGGTTTGCAGGGGTCTCAGTAATGCTAGGGGCCGGATTTACCGATGCATCAGTAGCCAATCCACCAATCGCCATGCTGGCCTGTCTTGGTGCCGGGGTGTCTTATGCATTTGCCGGGGTGTTTGGCCGGCGCTTTGCCAGGCTCGGCGTGGGTCCCGCGCGAGTAGCGCTGGGTCAGCTTGCAGGGTCAAGTTTAATAATGCTGCCAATTGTGATTGCATTTGATCCCCCCATCGCGCCTTTGGGTTATGCCACCTCGACCTTGCTCTCGGTTCTTGGTTTGGCAGTTGTCTGCACTGCATTTGCCTATATTTTGTTTTTCCGTATTTTAGCTACTGGCGGCGCGACCAATCTTTCACTGGTGACGCTGATCGTACCTGCAAGCGCGATAGTTCTGGGCAGCGTTTTTCTGAATGAGCAGCTGGGCTTCTATGAAATAGTGGGATTAGGTCTAATCGCCCTCGGTTTATTGACTACCGACGGAAGAGTATTTCGATCAAGACCAAAAACCGGATGAACTTCTTAATGCGATTACTGGTTTACTATTCCCACCTTTGCTTTCGATAAATTCTTCCCTATATGTTCTACGAATTTGCCGCCCTCGGGGCAGCTTTATCCTGGGTATTTGCTTCGCTGTTAGCGGCGGACGCGTCTCGAGAGCTTGGCGGTATGGCTTTCAATCGATTGCGGGTTTGCGCAGCGTTCCTGATGTTGCTCGTGATCACCGTTGCCTCAGGAGAACTACAGTCTGTTGATTTAAAATGGTATCCCATACTTGCGCTTTCCGGGATAGCTGGACTGGCAATAGGAGACAGCGCGTTGTTCGCCGCGTTCAAGCGACTTGGGCCAAGAAGGGCGCAAGTGCTTTATGCCTGCAATGCTCCCATTGCAGTGCTACTTGGCATATTTTTTCTGTCTGAATCTCCTTCGCTTGGCCAATTCGCAGGCATTGTCGCGGTTTTCGTTGGCGTAGTCATTGCCATTCTGTGGGGAAAGAGGAAATCTCAAATACATCGATGGGAGGAGCTGCAGGGGCTGATCTGGGTTGGCATTGGCTTGGGATTGCTGTCTGGATTGGGTCAGGCTGTGGGGTCATTGCTTGTCAAACCAGTGCTGGAAGCGGGAGTAGATCCCATCGCCGCATCTACAGTAAGGCTGGGTGCCGCTGGTCTTGTACTACTATTGATGCGCGGCGCGCGATTGGCTGAGCCTGCGGCAATGCCGGTGACTATGCGGCACTTTTTGCTCGCAGCCGCCAATGCATTTGTCGCGGTTGTCATTGGTGTATCGCTGTTACTGTGGGCTTTTGCAAATGGTGATGTCGGTATTGCTTCTGTCTTATCGGCAACCACACCAGTAATGATATTGCCGGTGCTGTGGATGCGAACCAGGGAGCGTCCTGCGTTCGGAGCCTGGGTGGGTGCTGCGATTGCGGTATTAGGTACCGCAGCCATTATTTTGCTCTAGTGTGCGATCGAGTTAGCCTTTTGAAGACTGGTTCAGGATAAATCGAGCGCGTGGGAAGACAGTGCGGAAAAAGGAATCAGCTCTAAAGCCTTCTTGTGTGTTGATCGCATAATGACTTTTGGCGCGACGCCAGCGTCATAGGCTTCTTTCCATCGACTTGCGCAGAGACACCAACGGTCGCCTTCTTTCAGTCCGGGAAAGTTATATGCAGGAATGGGCGTTATAAGATCATTCCCTTGATTTTTCGAGTATTCGAGAAACTCCGTAGTGAGTTGAACGCATACAGTATGCGAGCCGACATCCTGTCGCCCGGTTTCGCAGCAGCCGTTGCGCGTAAATCCAGTCATAGGATCGGTTGAGCATGGCGCCAGAGGTTCATCTAAAACGCTCTGTTGATTAACAGGCCAGTTCATCTCATTAACTATCCTTAAAGAGTTGCCGTATTTTTTCTACGCGCTTACGGTTAACGCCAAAGTCAGAGCGGCCCACCCGTGACGCCGAACGTAATTCGAGGCGACTTTCTTGGGCGTCTACCAGAACCTCCAGATCGTCAACGAAACGAAACAAGAAGCTGGTGTATTCTGCGTGTAGATACCGATCAGTTGTCGTAATTAATTCTGCACGTTTCATACCGCCTAGAATACGCTGCAATTTTTCGATCGCTTCAGACGCTTCGCCTTGAAATTCAATCGGAGCAATATATTCATCTGTATTTGGATAACTGCTGTTAACGCAATTAGGTGTTCCCGGACATTTGCGGAGTTTTTGGATATTTTCTGCGGTCTGGTTCATTTCTTCTCCAACGCTGATATTTGCCGGTGACTGACATGCTGCAACCAGTGAACACATCAATAACACAACGTAAAATTTTTGAGTTGACCATTGTTTCATGGTTGACAATCGAGTTTTATTAAAATTAATAAGCAATGGTTGTTTGGGTTGTTTGCGTTGACTCAGCAGCTGCATTGTAATTTGTTTCTACCATGTTTAGCTTGTTGGTTTCAAAAAGCAAGATGGTTGTTGTTCGTGTGCCATAGTTTTCCCCTTTGATAAAAATCGAAGACAGCAATTGCTCTTGTTCCGGTGCAATCCCGGTGTTTGGTAGCTGATTTTTTGGTGCCTGGGTTTCATCTCGCATCATCTCTATAAGCATAGAAGGGTCGAGATCGCTTTGACGTGAAATTAATGCACCGACTTCAGAAACACCATGTGCCATTTTTGGCCAGAGATCGTCGATCGGACCGTTGCTAACGCTATGGAAACCCTTGGATAAAGGACGTCTCGCACTGGCTTGATAGTCCCATGCCTGTACTCCCTTGATATCTCCATAGACCAGGTTAAATGGGTTATACCGATGATGGTTCTGATCAAGGTCATGATCAAAACTCAGTCGGTTCTCAGCTGAGTCAGAAGATTTGTAGGAAAGCGCATTTACCACTAATTCTCCGCGACTAAGGGCTCCTGGATTAGGCGCTTGCGCTGTTCTAAAATTGGTAACGGCAGCAAATTCTCCTGACTGGTTGACGCCAAGCCAGGTGCCGCCAGCCTGGAGGTCTCGTCCAGCGACAATGCCCTTATGATCTTGCCATTGGTGAAGAGGCTGACTGGCTCTGCCATGATACTCATCGCGATTTGCTGCAATGATCAGTGGAAAATCTGGGTGTTGCTCAATAGCAATAAATAAAATACACATGGATAAGGAATATTACGGTGGTAGAAGCGATAACCTGGAGTAAACTCTGGCGCCAGCTGTTTGACGGACAATAATGTGGAAATAGGTCGCTTTAACTCTCTCGAAGTGTTGAAAAAGGTCGATTTCGGTATCTATCTCGATGGAGGCGATGGTATCGAAATTTTGATGCCCAGACGCTATGTACCAGAATCAGCAGAAATTGGTCAAATCATCGATGCCTTCATCTATCGTGATTCTGAAGACAGATTGATCGCAACCACTGTCAGGCCACTGGTGCAGGTTGGAGAGTGTGCGTACTTGAAAGTTCAAGCCGTGAATCATATTGGTGCTTTTCTGGATTGGGGGCTGCCCAAGGATTTGTTAGTGCCGTTCAATCAAATGGCGACGCCGCTGAAAGAAGGCGATTCATGTGTAGTTGTTGCCTATGTGGATAAGAAGACCGGCCGAATTGCTGCTTCGACTCGCCTAAGCCTGTTTTTAAAGGAAACTGGTACCGGCTTTCACATCGGCCAACAGGTTGCACTGCAGGTGGTGTCTCGATCTGATCTTGGCGTTAAAGCGGTGATCAACGGCACACATTTGGGACTGATATTCCATGCTGAAATCAAAGACAGCTTAAGTATTGGGCAAAGGGTAAAAGGTTTTATCAAACGCGTTCGTTCTGACGACCAGCGGATAGATTTGGCGTTGGATGCTGCCAGAGCGATGACACGAAAAGATCTCCATTCTCAAATACTTCAATTTCTGAGGGACAATAATGGCGTAATGAGTATTACGGATAAAAGTTCTCCAGAAGTCATTATGAGTGAGTTTGGCGCGAGTAAGGCGGCTTTTAAGAAAGCACTGGGGGCAATGTATAAAGAAAAGCTGGTTATCCTCTCTGCCGAAGAAGTCAAACTTGTGCCGGGTGCTGAAAAAATAAAAAAGCAAGTTAAACCCACGAAACCGGCTCGAGATAAAAAGCTTAAGATTGAAAAAACCAGTAGAGCGCCGAAGAAAGAACGAGGGAAAAAGCCAAAGAGCGTAGCCTCTTCTGAGAAAGCAAGTAAGGAAACGAACAAGGAGACCTGGCCAGAGTCGAAAAATGCCAAGCCCAATAAGACAGATAAGGCGCAGTCGGTAAGCAAACAAGAAAAGCCCGATGAAGAGGAAGTGATAGATCCATCCTCTCCCTGGGCGGCTGCAATGAAAAAAACCAAGAACAAGAATAAAGCGGGCTAGTGTCATGGCGCAGATTCAATGGTTCCCCGGACATATGCACAAAGCCCAGCGCGAGATGCGAGAAATGCTCTCTCAGGTGGATATGTTTATCGAGCTATTGGATGCGAGATTGCCTTATAGCAGCGCTAATCCAATGTTGGCGGAAATTAGAGGAGAAAAGAATTGTATCCGGGTGATGACCAAGCGCGACTTGGCTGATCCAGAGCGCACAACTGAATGGCTCAACTGGTATCAGCAACTTGATAGTCGAGAGACTATTGCTATTGCGGCACAGGATCGGCAGCAAATTCGGTCTATTGTGCATAAATGTAGAGCGCTGTTTCCGCATCGTGAGAATGCGATCACTGTCATGATTGTTGGTATTCCAAACGTGGGAAAGTCAACTATTATTAACGTACTTGCTGACCGCGTTATTGCAAAAACAGGGGATGAGCCTGCAGTGACCAAGATGCAGCAAAAGATCAAGCTGGATCATAACGTTGTCTTGCTGGACACCCCTGGGGTGCTTTGGCCTAACGTTGAAAACCCTGATAGCGGATATCGTCTGGCCGCGAGTGGGGCGATACGGCAAACCGCTATTTCATTTGAAGATGTGGCCTGGTATTTCGCTCGCTTTGCCCTTGCGCAATACCCCGGTTTGCTCAAACAACGCTATGCTTATACAGCTGACAATACCGACCCCATGCCTTTGTTTGAACACGTAGGGAAAAAAAGAGGTTGTCTCAAATCCGGTGGCCTGGTCGATTATGAGAGAGTGGCGCGAATACTGATCGGGGATTTTCGAGATGGCTCGCTCGGTCATATTACCCTTGAAACACCCGAAATGATGATCAAAGAGCTAAATTTGGTAGATAAGACACGTGAAGAAAAACAAGCGCGTAAGGCTGAACGAAAAAATAACTGGAAAAAGCGTAAAGGATAGTTAATCAGATTGGGGCGAGAGAGAATCGTCGCGTCATTGGACTTACGGGCTTAGTTATTCTCGGATATTTGTTGCTGTTACCGCACCAACTGCCAATAGCATTGCACCAGCAACATAAATAGTTAACCCCGTAATTGTCATTGCGCTGTAGGCAACCCGCCCCTCGATATTTTGCAGAGCAAAAATCGCCATTGGGCCCAGTGCAGTGAGCGCGCTGATCGTTAGGGTCGGCAGCAGGGGCACCGCTTTTTGAAGAAGGTATAACGGCGGGATTGTGAGTAAAAACCCGATCGTCACGTAGATAGAGATCTCCATGGCACTGATGGTTTCATTCGTCTCGGTTCTAGTAAACACAACCAGTCCGGTAACTAGAAGGTATAGCGGTAACCTCAATCCCAATACCGCCTCAGGGCCCACGCCGGCTTGGTTCAAGCGCTGTGAATTCACCAGAATAAGGGTAAAGAAAACGCCATCTACAATTGCGAGAAAGATGCCTATCCATGCGGTCACGGTATCGCCGCGTACAAAACCTGAATAGCCAAAAAGTGTGATTGCGGCAAGAAACACAATGCTGAAAAAAATCAGTATGCTTCCGCTAGACTCGGCTATATTGCGCATACCGCCGCCTTCTCTTACTCCCAATTTACTCAGTATTAAAGCGGTGATGGGCATGGTCCCTGCTGAAATAGTATAAACAATTGCTGGTTCTATCAGCTGTACAGATAAGAGATAGGCGGTAAAGGTAACTACTGCACCAAGATTAATCAGAAAAAGCTGCTTTGGTAGCGCTAGTGCAGTCTTTAATTGTTTAGGGCGATATACCGCCGTCCATGCTATTGAGAAGGTTACGGTTAGTCCGAAAACGAAGAAGCCAATTAGAAAGGAATCGACTTTTTGAAAAATATTGCCGAAGTAGACGAATTGCACTGCCTCTAGAAACACAAATAAAAGTGTAAATATTAATCCAAGGGCGGCAGGGTTCATGACTGGCGATTAATTGACCGGGTCGCCACAGTGCTATGCAGCAATAGGACGAAGTGGCGTTGAGTCAAAATTTCGCTGATGTTGGCAAATAATACTGGAAATTTCTTTTCTGTCTCTAACTCTCTTTATATCTTGAAATAAACCGGTGGCTTCAGGATATCTTTGACGTAAATACCCAAGCCATTGTTTGGTACGATTGCCTGCATACTTCGGATTTTGACTGTCGCTCTCCCGGTAAAATCGTTCAACCAGAACAAGTACTTCCTGCCATGACATTGCCGCGATATTTGCGGGATGATCGGATAACGCATTTTGAATCTGTTGAGCTAAGTCGGGCTGAGCCAATGCTCCTCTCGCTAGCATCAGCGATTTGCACCGGCTTTGAAGTAACGCCTCTTTAGCATTTTCTACTGTCCATATCTCTCCATTGACGATTAACTTCGTACTCGTGGGATGTGCTAACTTGCCGATATGATGCCAATAGGCGGGTGGTTTGTATCCGTCAGCACGGGTTCTTGCATGTATACAGAGCTCGTTAGCGCCAGCATCAGCAATCCGTTCAACGATTTCGGCCAGAGAGTCGGCATGGTCAAATCCGAGTCTGATCTTTGCGCATACCGGTATTTTTGGGTCTATTTTTTCTCTAACAGCGGCTACGATTTCTCCCACAAGTGAGGGTTGTTTTAACAAGGCGGAACCGCCATTGTGTCGATTGACGATTTTGGTTGGGCAGCCAAAATTAAGGTCTACCCCGGGAGCACCGGCTTTCACTCCAACCGCAGCACTGCGCGCTACCCTGTCACTGTCGCTTCCCAGAAGTTGAATATAAACAGGTGTTCCTGAGCGGGTATATCCGCCATCAATCAGTTCAGGACAAAGACGATGAAATACTTTGCTGGGTACTACTGAGTTCGTCACTCGAATAAATTCGGTGACGCAGCGGTTGTAACCACCGAGCGCGCTCAACATCTGGCGCATGCTCGAATCGATTACACCTTCCATTGGAGCAAGAGAAATCATCATGCTTTAATTGTAACCTCAGATTCGAATTAATATCGGACAGGTTGTATAAGAGAGTGATAGGCTCTACAACGAATCTGAATTAACTCTCCCATGCCTCTATCTCTGTCACCTGCCGAAGCGCGAAAACTGGTTTTGAACAGCCAGCGTGTTCTAAAAGTAGAGCGCAAAGGTCGGGCCATCGACGCTACGATGTCGGCTGTGAATCATCTTGGCTATATTCAAATAGACACGATTTCTGTTGTGATGCGTGCGCATCATCATACGTTGTGGGTACGCAATCCTCGCTACCGATTAGAGCACCTTGATAGACTGTTAGCGGAAAGGAAAATATTTGAGTATTGGTCTCATGCTGCTGCCTATCTACCGATGGCGGACTATCGGTATTCTTTGCCTCGGATGCAACTGGAAAAAGAGGGAAAAGGGCATTGGCATCTCAAAGACCGAAAGCTGATGAGGGCGATTTTAAAACGCATCCGAGACGAAGGTCCTTTGTGTGCGAGAGATTTCGAGGATACCGGTGGTAAAAGAGCTGTGTGGGAACGCAAACCCGCTAAATATGCGTTAGAACAGCTGTTTATGGAAGGCGCTGTGATGACGACTGCGCGACGCGGATTTCAAAAAGTATATGATTTGACCGAGAGAGTGCTGCCGGATCACGTGAACAAGTGCTGTCCAGACAAAGAGGAGAATGCGCGTTTCCTTGTTCAGCGGTTTATAAATGCTCATGGTCTTGGGAGATTTGCAGAGATTGCACATTTACGACAGGGCTTTCGAGCAGATATCGCTGGAGCAATAGAAAACATGTTGGCGACAGATGAGCTGCAGGAAGTAAAAAGTTGTGGAGAAATTTGGTTGACCAGTCGGCAAGCGATGCAGGCGCTTGAGCAGAATTTGTCAAAAGCGACGGTACGTATTATCTCGCCTTTTGATAACTTTATTATTCTTAGAAATAGAATTCAAAAGCTGTTCAATTTTGATTACCAAATCGAATGCTATGTACCCGAACGAAAACGGAAATTTGGTTACTTTTCGTTACCTGTAGTTTGGCAAGGTAAGCTTGTTGCTCGAATCGATAGCAAGGCGCATCGAAAAGAGAGTGTGTTTGAAATCAAGCATCTCGCTATCGAAAAGTCACTGACTGAAAAAGAAAAATTCCTGACCACTTTGGCAAAAGAAATTTGGCGATTTGCGGAATTCAATCTATGTCGCTCGGTTTCGATTAAGCGAGTTACTGTCAATGCAAAACAATTCGTAGAACTGAAGAAGCTATTGACGAATTTGACTAGCCACACAGCATCTGATTAAACGATGATGTGGGTAAGTGGAAGAGCAAAGGGTTACTTAATTACCATGATCGGGGTAATTGCGATTAGTCCCGACGGTTTACTGACACGTTTTATTTCTGCTGATGCCATGACCATTACATTTTGGCGTGGCTTGTTGTTCGGTTTGACGACTATGCTGTTTGTAGTGCTGCGGTATCGGTTGAGAATCTTTATCGTTTTGTCGAGATTTACACTGCCAGATTTTGGGATTATGGCTTGTTATTGTGTTGGCAATATCCTTTTTATCTATTCGATTACTCATACCACCGTAGCCAATACGCTTTTTATGTTGAGTACAACGCCGATCTGGGCAGCGTTGATTTCTTTGATATTTCTTAAAGAACGAATGCCGCGTCGAACCTGGGTGGCAATTGTCGCAGTGGTGATAGGAATAACCGTAATAACACGAGGTGCCGAGGCAGGTTCCAGTGACTGGTTTGGGGTGATGGCCGGTCTGTTCGCTGCCGGAGCATTAGCGACCCAATTTTCGTTGATAAGGTTATCTACAACTAAAGATATTCTCCCGGCTTTAGGGCTGGGAGGAATATTTACGGCGTTGGTGGTTTCTCCGTTTGTTATGCCGGGAGAGGTGTCGAATCTTGATTTTACCTGGTTGTTAATCATGGGGGTTTGCATGCTCCCGATTGCAAATGCCTTGTTGTTCGTTGGACCAAAGTACCTGCCGGCATCGGAAGTCGGTTTGATGATATTGTTGGAAACCATTCTTGGTCCTACCTGGGTCTGGCTGGTGCTGGATGAAAACCCGGGATGGTATTCCATCGTTGGCGGCGGCATTGTCTTGATAACGCTGATCACCAATACATGGCTTGCGCTTCGCGAGGAAAATAAGATAACTTCATCCGTTGGTCTGGCTGATTCCGAAACCAATGCAATCCGACGTCACACAGTGTAAGCCTATGCAGCCGAAGGCAAGGCGCGAACAGCTGATTCCGATTGAACAATTGGAGGCGTTAACTAAAGCGTCAAACCGCAAGGGTGGGATTCGCCTGGCACAGCATTTTGCAGCGTTATTTGTATTTGGCGTTCTTATGTCGATACTGCCCCTGAGCTATAGCTGGATTCCAGGGTTGATATACAGCGCATTTTTGCTATTCAGCTTCTGCCCGCTTCACGAGTCAATACACGGCAATCTGTTTGCGACACCTGTATGGAACCGGTTGTCTGGATTTGTGCTCGGCTTGATTCTGGTGTTACCGCCACGCTATTTTCATGCCTTCCACATGGCCCATCATCGTTACACTCAGCTGCCTGGAAAAGACCCTGAACTCTCTACACCAAAGCCTAAGACGAGATATCAGTATTTTTGGATAGTAAGCGGTATGCCCTATGCGCTGTCAGAGATTCAGCTGTTACTCAGGGGGGCGCGAGGAATAACGGATAGTTTTGTACCGTCAAATCAAAAAGCAGGCATTGTTTTAGAAGCGCGAATTTTTTTGCTGATTTATCTGACTGTATTGTTTGTTTCAGTACAATTGCAATCCATGACCGTGGTTTGGTTCTGGCTGATGCCGCTTTTAATTGGTCAGCCGCTATTACGGTTGTTTTTATTGGCCGAACATACCGGGTGTGAAGAAGTGGAGGAGATGCTGCGCAATTCAAGGACAACCTATAGTAATAGGTTGATGACCTGGTTTTGCTGGAATATGAATCATCATACCGCGCATCACGCCTATGCTAGTGTGCCGTTCTTTCGTTTAAAAGAAATTACTGAAATATTAAAACCACATATTTTAGTAAGCGATAATGGATACGCACAGGTACATCGAAAAATTATCCCAGCACGGCATAATTCTTAGAAAACCGGGTGATAAATTGAAGATCGTAATCGACGGACACTCTCTTACGCTGGCAATATTAACGGAGGTGTCGTTTGGGAAAAACGTAGAGCTGATCATCGATGATGCAGGAAGAGAGCGGATGAAGCGTTCGAGAGATATTGTTCTTCAGGCTTTAAAAAAGGGCGAAAAAGTATACGGACTAACGACTGGATTGGGGGCGCGATCTGATACTGCTTTAGAGGCGAGCGACATAGAGAATTTTTCTATGCAGACATTGCGCGGTAGGGCGCAGTCTATTGGATCACCGTTGCCAGTTGAGATGGTGCGAGGTGCCATGCTGGTTAGGCTAAACACCCTGGTAATCGGCGGTGCAGGTGCTGATCCCGAGATGGCAGACTGCCTGCTTGCCTGTCTCGAAAAAAATGTTACGCCTGTGGTTGCAGACATCGGCTCAACCGGGGTTGCTGATTTATGCTGGGGAGCGACCATGGGGCTGGCGTTAGCCGGTGAAGGTCAAATGATTGACCAAAACGGTAAGGTCACTGAGGCTATAAACGCATTGAGCGAGGCGAATATAGATCCACTTGTGCCCGGACCTAAAGATGGTTTGTGTATTGCAAGTCATTCCGGTTTCGTTGGTGCGATGTTGGCCTTGAATACGCAAGCATCCAGTGTGCTATTGGATGCGGTGCAGTCGACAACGGCGATGACAATGGAAGCTATGCGCGCTAATTTGACCCCGCTTGAACCTATCGCTGTAGCGCTCCATCCACAGCAGCAGCAGTCAGAAGCAGCTTCAACGTTACGTCAGCTATTAACTGGAAGTAAGCTGTTTGTTGCGGGAGAATCTGTAAGATTGCAGGATCCGCTATCCATAAGAAATGCGGTTCATGTACACGCCGCTGCACTAGCAGCAATTGATTCGGCGAAAGTCATCTCAACAGCGGAAGTGAACAGCGTGACAGACAATCCATTGGTTGATCTGGAGCAAAACAGAATACTGTCTTGCGGTACTTACTATACCGCCCACCTTGCAATTACCGCACAGTCACTTAGTCACGCCTTGAGTCATGTAGCGACAGCACAGTTAGCGCGTATATCAAAGTTACTTAGCGCTCGATTTAGCGGCCTGCCACAGTTTCTTTCAAGCGGTGGTCCTGACTCCAATGGTTTTGCACCGGTAATGAAAGTAGCCGAAGCGTTGGTTGCAAAGATTCAACATGATGCGATGCCGGTTTCGATTTGGCCAAGTGTGAATGCTGAAGGAGTTGAAGATATTCAGTCAAATGCGCCATTAGTTGCACAATCTCTTGGTCGTGTAATTGAGAGCTGTCGTCAACTTTGTGCAATTGAATTGGTGGTCTCTGCCCAAGCCCTAGATATGTTGACCGGTGTTGCAAAAGCAGAGAGGGTAAATAGTCTGACTAGTGTTGTTAGAAACTACAGCGAGTTCGTGCGCTCGGACCGATCGATTTCCACAGATATTATGTCGATCAGTGATGCTATAGCGCGAGGTGAATTTACTCCCTCCGAAATATAACGGCCTGTGTTTCCTGCACTAGAACATCGCTTTTGCACTAAGGCAATAGAATGCCGCCGTCCACATCGATGGTTGCACCGGTCATAAACTGATTGCTGAGGGTTAGCAGAATTCCCTGGGCGACTTCGTCTGAACCACCCGCACGAGGGACGGGCTGCCCACTGGTGGCGTTTTTAAAGTGTGCCTCGCGCGCCTCTCCTTCCAGTCCTACCATCGGTGTATCGATTAATCCCGGGGAGACCAGATTAATTCTTCGCGGTGCGATTTCCGGCACAATACCGCGGGCAAACCCTTCGACAGCATTACCAACGGTGGAAATTGCAATCATACCGGGACTACATTTTCTCGCTGGAGAGCCACTAACTAAAGTGATTGCGCCATCTTCGGCGAGATATTGGGTGCCTATCCGAACGGCATTGGTATATCCCCAAAGTTTAGCGAACGAGCCTTGAAAACCGTCTAAATCCATTTCCAGAAAAGGCCCCCTTGCACGGGCGCCACCGGTGGCGGCACAAACCAGGAAGTCAAACGGGGCGTGTTTTTTGAATAATGCTTCAAGACCTTCGCGGTCAAGAATATCTACTTTCTCCAAGGTGATACCGCTGGTGTCGCCTTCAAAAGTACCGCGACGGCTTGCCGCAATGACGTTAGCCCCGGCCTCTTTCAACTGTAGTGTTGTCGCAAGTCCTATGCCCGAGGTACCGCCAAGTACAATTGCTTTTTTGCCACTAATATTCTTCATGGAGATTGTATTTCGTTAAGTATGTGGCGACATTGTAAGTTCCCTCTTAGGCATATACCAGTCTTTGTCCAAGGCCCAGTAGCTTGGCCTTTTCAAGCATTGCGGCCCCTAGTGCGATATCACTGGTGGACAAGCCGCGATGCCAAAATAAAATTGTTTCGTCATTGTGTTCGCGTCCAGGGGAATGGCCAGCGACGATTTCCCCTATCTCGGCATATACGGTTTCCGGGGAGACTTTCCCTGCGTTGATATGTGGTCGCAACGCGCCAAACGGCCCAGCATTCATTTGACCACGATCGTCGACTACAATTTTGTCTATACGATCAGTGAGTTCTAATTCCAGAGTGCTCATCGTGCCATAAGGAATGACCAAAGCGCCTTTTTTTATCCACTCAGATTTAAACAGCGGTTTGGGTTCAGGCAGGCGAGATGCTTCCACAAGGATGTCCGCGCCATCGAGACAGCTTTTCCAATCTTCGGTGGCGACCACCTGTTTACCAAGATCGTTAGAGAGCGTTTCAGCGAACGGGTTGCGGCTTTCTGGCCTTCTTGAATGGATGCGTATCTCATCGAAATCGCAAAGATGATCTAACAATCGCACGTTCCAGTAGGCTGTGCCACGAGCGCCAATATGACCAAGACACTTGGGTGCATCCGGTGCTAAATATTTTGCACCGAGCGCGCTCAATGCACCGGTTCGCATTTCAGTTATCGCGGTTGCGTCCAGAATAGCCACTGGCATTCCCGTCTCGGGATGAAATAAATTTAATAACGCCATTTCAGATGGCAAATCCCTCTTGTAGTTATCTACATAGTCGCCAACGATTTTTACTCCTGCCAGATTTAGTGGCGCGACATAACCACGTAGGACATTAAAGTGACCGTTAAAAACAGGGTCTGGGGTGAGATGCATTCGAGGTTCAATCACGGTTTGTGAATTGCCTGCAGCACGTAACCCGTTTTCAACGGCCTCAAGAATTTCATCGTTGGTTAAATTTAACCGACTGATATCGGGTCCGTTGAGATAGGTAATATGAACTTGATTCATGACTCTTAGTGCTAAAGGTTGATTGCGCCAAGATTCAGGCCGTTTTCGATGGCACAATTCTTGGCATCGCGATATCCGGCGTCCGCATGTCGCATCACGCCACTTGCTGGATCATTCCATAGAACGCGCGCAATCCGTTTATCGGCTGCTTTGCTGCCGTCACAAACAATTACAATTCCAGAGTGCTGCGAATAACCCATGCCGACACCGCCACCGTGATGTAACGACACCCAGGTTGCGCCCCCCGCGGTATTCAGCATGGCATTGAGCAGCGGCCAGTCGGATACCGCGTCCGAGCCGTCGATCATCGATTCTGTTTCACGGTTAGGGCTGGCGACTGAGCCAGAGTCAAGGTGATCTCGGCCGATCACAATAGGCGCCTTTAAATCGCCATTGCGCACCATTTCGTTAAAAGCGAGCCCCAGGCGATGCCGCTGACCTAGACCAACCCAGCAAATCCGGGCAGGCAAACCCTGAAAAGTGATTTTTTTCTGGGCCATATCCAGCCAGTTGTGTAGATGGGGATCATCCGGAATCATTTGTTTGACCATGGCGTCTGTTTTGTAAATATCTTCCGGATCTCCGGATAATGCGACCCATCGAAAGGGACCGACGCCACGACAAAACAATGGCCGCACATATGCCGGGACAAATCCGGGAAAATCAAACGCATTTTCAACGCCATCGTTGAGTGCTTCCTGACGTATGTTGTTGCCATAGTCGACAGTTGGAATGCCTTGCTGATGGAAGTTCAGCATCGCGCGCACGTGCGTAGCCATACTATGACGCGCTTGCTTCGCAACTTCTCGGGGGTTTGATTTTTGTTCTCGATGCCAATGGTCCAGTGACCATCCTGCAGGTAGATATCCATTTACCGGATCATGGGCAGAAGTCTGATCAGTCACTAGATCAGGTTTAACGCCCTTTTCAATAAGCCTGGGTAGTATTTCAGCGCCATTGCCTAACAGTCCGACGGATAAAGGCTTACCGTCGGAGCAGGATTGTTGAATTATTTCCAGCGCGGCATCAAGATCGGTTGCTTTCTTGTCGACATATTTGGTGCGCAATCTAAAGTCTATTCGACTCTCATCACATTCAATACATAACATGCTGTAACCCGCCATGGTTGCCGCAAGCGGTTGTGCCGCGCCCATGCCGCCAAGGCCACAGGTTAATATCCATTTACCCTTGGTGTCGCCGTTAAAGTGCTGACGACCGGCCTCGACAAATGTTTCATAGGTTCCTTGCACGATACCTTGGCTGCCAATGTAAATCCACGACCCTGCGGTCATTTGCCCATACATCATTAACCCTTTCCGGTCGAGCTCATTAAAATGCTCCCAATTAGCCCATGCGGGTACCAGATTGGAATTCGCGATCAATACGCGTGGGGCGTCGGGTTGCGTGTTGAACACGCCGACGGGCTTTCCGGATTGCACTAAAAGGGTTTGGTCATCTTCCAGCAGGCGTAAACATTCCAGAATTTTGTCAAAACTTTCCCAGTCACGCGCTGCTCTTCCAATGCCCCCATAAACAATAAGCTCGGCCGGGTTTTCTGCGACTCCAGGATCGAGATTGTTTTGGATCATTCGGTAAGCGGCTTCGGTGAGCCAGCTTTTGCAGTTTAGTTTGTTGCCCCGAGGCGCGCTTATTTTTCTGGACGCATCCAGTCTGGATATAGTCATAAATTCTATTTTTTGGAAAACTCTTCTGTTAGATAACGTTCCCGCAGATCATAGCGACTGCCAGGGTAGGTAAGAACAACTCGAGTAACCACGCGATTGTCCTTCCAGGTGCGACGCGTGAGCTCAATGCATGGATCATTAGGCTCGATCGCTAAAACTCTTGCGGTGCGCTTGCCCGGAACAACGGCGCGGACGATATGTTCCATTTCATCAGGTTTGAACAGTGAGACTAAGTAATCGGTTGCTGTACGCAAGGTAAAGTCGGTAGAGTCAAATTCAGGAATGTAGTCGGGGTGGATGAGCCTGTCCTCCAACTGAATTGCAACGTCATCCTGAAAGTGCACGACTTTAAGGTGGCAAAGCAGAGTTCCTTCCGAAACACCCATTTCAATAGCGTCGGTAGTCTTTACCTGCACATACTTTTGTTTTAGTACGCTGCAGCGATATTCACTGCCGCTTTGTTGTACCTCTTCAGCAATGTTTTGTAGGCGGATCAGGCTGGCGTGTCTTGGTGGTGTGGCAACAAACGTTCCTATACCGTGTACCCGGTTAAGTAAGCCCTCGTTAGTGAGCTCGCGCAGCGCGCGATGAATCGTCATACGACTTACACCGAGCTTTTCTACCAATACGTTTTCTGAGGGCAGTTGTTGTCCCGGAAGCCACTGGTTACTATCAATTTTATTGCGAACATCGCTTTTTATTTGTTGGTAGAGTGGCAGTGCCGATCGCTTCTTGATATTACCGACTTCGGTATTGGCTTGCGTTTGTGTGGTCATGCCGCGACTTGGTTGCTTCGCCATTGACCGGCCTGCATCACTCTTGAACAAGGGTTAAAACCGATTTGATAGCTTAATTCAGCTGGATGCTGACAGTTCCACAATACTAAATCTGCCTGCTTTCCTACCTCGATCGAACCAACTTTATGCTGTATTCCCAACGCTTTTGCAGCTTGAATAGTGCAGCCGGCCAAAGCTTCCAATGGAGTTAATCCAAATAAAATACAGCTTAGATTCATTGTTGTTAACAGAGAAAACAGGGGCGAGCTTCCCGGGTTTGCATCTGTCGCTATCGCCATCGGGATTCCGGCGGTTCTTAGGGCAGCCACAGGCGGTAATTGTTTTTCTTTCAAAACATAGTAAGCGCCTGGTAGCAAGACAGCGACACTCTGACTTTTGGCTATCGATGGTATCGCAGCATCAGACAGATACTCTAAATGATCAACCGACAGCGCTCCGCGCTCAGCGCTCATCGCAGCAGCACCCATATCACTCAGTTGTTCGGCGTGGCATTTGATGGGCAAATTCCATTTTTCAGCGGCATCAAAAACACGCTCGACCTGTTTTAGTTGAAATCCAATGGTTTCACAAAATGCATCTACTGCATCAACCAAACCAGCCTCAGCGGCAGCAGGCAGCATTTCATTGCAAACCTTATCTATATAGTAATCGGATTTCCCCGCATATTCCGGGGGAAGGGCATGAGCAGCGAGGAAGGTTGTTTTTGTTTGTAATTGTAGATCCGTTGTCATGGCTTTCGTTGCCTGCAGCATTTTGACTTCGGTTTCAGTATTCAAGCCGTATCCGGATTTGATCTCAACGGTTGTAACCCCTTCGTTTAACAAGCTTTGTAATCGCGGTTTTGATTGTTTGATCAATGTTTTTTTATCCGCTTCTCTGGTTGCACGCACCGTGCTCATGATTCCCCCGCCTGCATCCGAGATATCCCGATAGCTCATGCCTTCCAACTGCTGCTCGAATTCGTTGGCACGATTTCCTGCGTACACCAGATGGGTATGGCAATCGATGAGTCCAGGCGTCATTAATTTTCCTTCGCAGTCGAATTTTTGATCCGTCGCGTTTTTCAGGTCAGCGGGTAAATGACGCTGTTCTCCAATCCATTTTATTCTTTCTCCATCCACAACCAGCGCGGCATTTTCAATCAAACCGTATGATTGGCTGTCGGACAAGCAGACCACATTTACATTGCTTAGCAATGTGGTAGCTAGGGTTTTAGTATCAGGCATGTGTTGCTTGTATATACATGTACAGGGGATGTTATACTGACATCTGCTACTTATCAAGAAACTAATGTCCACTCGCTATCTCTGGTGTTCTTCCATTCTTCTTCCCACAGGCTGGGCAGAATCAGTGTTGTTGGAGATGGATGTTGATGGCAAATTGAGCAACATCGTTGTTGGTTCTACCGAGCAACAAAAAGCACTTGCAGATGAACATATAACTGGTGTTGCTGTTCCAGGAATGCCTAACCTTCATTCCCACGCGCATCAAAGGGCGATGGCTGGGCTTGCTGAAAGATCGTCCGGAGAGCAAGATAACTTTTGGAGTTGGCGCTCTGTGATGTATCAAATGCTTGAGCAGATTGGTCCAGATCAACTCTATGACATAGCGCGAATGCTATACCTTGAGATGTTGCAAGCTGGCTATACTCATGTTGCTGAGTTTCAGTACTTGCATCACGATCGCAACGGCAATATGTATGACAATCCGGCCGAGATGACTCTGCAATGTTTACAAGCGGCGAGGGATGTCGGTATTGGTTTTACCGCGTTGCCAGTTTTATATCGCTATGGAGGATTTAACTCTCTACCGTCAACAAAAGGACAGTCGAGGTTTGTAACCGGCTGTGAAGACTATTGTCTTCTCTGGCACAAAGTTGCTGAGGCGCTTAAAAGCAACGAGATTTTGGGTATCGCCCCACATTCGCTGAGAGCGATTGATCAAACTTTATTAAGCGAGGTGCTTAAGCAGTTAGAGGGAGTGCATCCAATTCATATCCATATTGCAGAGCAAAAAAAAGAAGTCGAAGACTGCGTCGACTGGAGTGGTATGCGGCCGGTTGCGTGGTTAATGGAGCATTTTGAAATTGATCACCAATGGTGCCTCATTCACGCCACTCATCTTGATTACGCTGAAAAAATACAACTAGGAACAAGCGGCGCAACTGCGGGACTCTGTCCAACAACGGAGGCAAATTTAGGCGACGGCCTATTCGATATGCAGGTTTCTCTGGAACAAGATGGTCGCTTCGGTATAGGCAGTGACAGCCAGATATCGGTCTCGGTGACCGAAGAGCTTCGGTGGATGGAATATGGTCAAAGGCTCTCGTTGCATCAGCGAAATGTGATTGCCGATCATAAAAAACACAACGGTCATTGTGGAACATTTCTCTATCAAAAGGCTATATCCGGCGGTAGTGCAGCCTGCGGCTTTCCCTTGGAGGGTCTGGCCATTGGCGCAACAGCGAACTTTGTTGTGTTGGACAAAGATCATCCTCGTATGGCGGTCGACGACTGCGATTCGCTTTTAGATAGTTGGATATTTTCAGCGGGAGACTCTGCTATCTCTTGCGTATATATAAATGGGCGGAAAGTGATAAATCAAGGTCAGCATACTGCGCAAGAAGAAATTGTAAATCGGTTTCAAAACACACTAAATCAACTCAAACAAAATTAATGAAGTCGATACCGCTAACACCCGCAACTTTATCATTGCATGATCTGGAAGATGTCTATAGAAACGGTTCGATCGTCGAAGTAAACCGTAAAGCAAAGGAACAAGTCGATCGAGCAGCGGCCGTTGTTGATCGTTATGCAACCGGAGCTTCACCTGTGTATGGAGTAAATACTGGCTTTGGAAAACTCGCAAATACTCGGATTGATGCAAAGGATACAGGACAACTACAACGAAATTTAATTCTCTCGCACTGTTGTGGTGTTGGTGACCCGCTTCCAGATTCTATTGTCAGAATGATTATGGTGCTTAAGCTCAACTCGTTAGGGCGTGGCGCTTCCGGAGTGCGCTGGATTTTAATTGAACTGCTGCAGGAAATGTTAGCGAATAATATATTGCCTCTGATTCCGTCCCAGGGCTCAGTAGGGGCTTCCGGTGATCTTGCGCCATTAGCGCATCTTACTGCCGCAATGATGGGTGAGGGTGACGTTAGGTTAAATGGCGTGCAAATGCCTGCAGGGCAAGCCTTAAAATCAGCAGGTCTTGCGCCTGTGGTTTTAGCTGCAAAGGAGGGCCTGGGAATGATTAATGGTACTCAGGTTTCTACTGCTTTGGCATTGGCGGGTTTATTCGAGTGCTGGCGTTTGCTTCAGTCAGCATTACTGACCGGCGCAATGGCCAGCGACGCGATGATGGCGTCTACCGCACCATTTCGCAAGGAGATACAGGCGCTGAGAGGTCAGCCTGGACAAATTGATGTCGGATATGCTTTGCGCGAAATTTTGGCGGGCTCCGCTATTCGCGAATCACATAGAGAAGATGATATTCGGGTGCAAGACCCGTATTGCATGCGATGCCAGCCCCAGGTGATGGGGGCTTGTGTTGATATGTTGCGACATGTTGCCAGTGTTTTAAAAATCGAATCGAATGCTGTGACTGATAACCCGCTCATCATCATAGAACAAGAAGAAATTTTGTCCGGGGGCAACTTTCATGCTGAACCGGTTGCGTTCGCCGCGGATCAAATCGCACTAGCGATCGCAGAGATCGGTTCGATTACAGAACGGAGAATTGCAACCATGGTTGACCCTGCGCTGAATTATGGACTACCGGCTTTTTTGTCACCTGACCCAGGATTGAACTCTGGATTTATGATTGCCGAGGTTACAGCCGCTGCACTTATGGCAGAAAACAAGCAAAGGGCAATGCCGTGTTCTGTTGACTCTACGCCCACCAGTGCGAATCAGGAGGATCATGTTTCTATGGCATGCCACGCTGGCCTACGGTTAATCTCAATGAATGAAAACCTAGCAAATATTGTTGGCATAGAGCTGCTTGTGAGCGCGCAAGGCATTGGTTTTCGAAAACCCTTGGCGTCGAGTGACGTTGTGTCACAGGCAATTTCCTATCTAAGAGAGTCAGTACCGGTATTGGAGCAGGACAGATATTTGGCAGGGGATATTGCGAAGGCTGCCAGATTAGTTAGACAGCATAGATTTCTGGATTCTGCACAATCATATTTACCTGTTCTTGGCGTTAGCTAGCAGACGAAAGGGGGTTCGAGGGACAGTGTGCAAAGTTATTCACCTTGCGGTTCAGGCTTAGGCATTAGGATATCCCGGATAGATGCTTGTCCAGCCTTAACTCGTGTTTCCGCGGTTAAGATCGCATCGGAGAGCAAAATGTCGGCGTCGGTACTGCCGAACCGAACTTCAGCCAGTGTATACAGATTAGTCACGATTACGCGTAAATCCTTGGCAGAAATTTGATTGAAGTCTGGTGTGATAGAACGTGTGCTACTCCAGTTTTTTAGTACTCGAACGGTATCAAATGAAACTTTCATTGAGGTCATTCGTCGTTGAAAGTCTAATGTAAATTGATTGCTGCGACCAAGCCTGGTGTCATAGTTTTCTTTCAGTGCATTCAGAAACCGCACAAAAATATGATCGTTGTTGACACTCTCATCCGTAGAGATTGGTTTTTCTTTTAAATCCATGGTGAATGGATTTTTATTGGAAAACGAATGCAAGATAAGCTGGTTGATATCTTTTCGTATATTCAGCTCGACATGAAAGTTACGATTGAGTTTTTGCGTGACTAGAAGTGCTTCTCTCAACAGGGTTCGCGTATCACGATATGACTCTTGCAGCTCAGCCAATGCTGAGACCCATTCTTTGCAATAGTCCGATGTCTTTGCTTCATCCAGACATAGAGTCAGATGGTCAGGTAATTTACGCCTTACCTCGTTAACCGTTTCTGCCAAGTTAGACAATTCGATCCCCCATTCCTAAAATTGGTTCTTTCTGACTTTGTCCTAAAAATACTAAATCGTATTTAGGTGGATATATAGTCTAGATAAAAAAACGCGCGTTAGGTTGTTGTTTTATCGTATTACCCACACAGCAACTTGTTCCAATGAATTTAGTTCTTAAGCTTGACTTGCAAACACGATGCACGAGTTAGTTTGGTTTTTTACTTAACGATTAGTACATCAGAAGCTTGTTGCTGGGACTTCATATTAGTATCGCGGGACGCTGCTTAGTAGGAGAGCCCCTTTATTTCACTAAGATATTAAATTTAACCAGTGTATTAGTCCAGACTAAACGTCAAAATTTTATAATTTCGTCACTAAGATGGTGTGATTTTGGTTCGAGATTCAGTTGGTTCGATCACCCAATGCAAGAATCCAAGCGTTTTACGAAACGCTAAGCTACAGAATGCGCTGCGGTGGATAGCTTTTCGCTTCGGGAATCGACGCCACCCGTTCAAGCGCTTGTGACATTAGTCGATCTGTTACCGATGGCCCCCAATGATCGCAGAAGATGGTATACAGCAAATCTAGTATTGCCCGGAGCTCATCGTCCTTGACATCATTGAAGCTGCTAGAAAAAGAATGGCTTTTTTTAGCCCACTTCTCTAGCAACGACTTAGTACGAATAGGAACAGAGAGACGCGCAAGGTTGCGGATTAGCGCTGCTTTCATTGCTCCTTCGGAATCAAACCTAGTGTCAAAAACGTCGGCGAGGTCAGAGAGTAAGGCGATGAATACAGTATGCTTTGCGCTGGGTGCCTCGTCGATTTGCAGTCCGGACAGGTGCGTGTCACGGAGTTGTTCTGAGTAGGGTCTTTGCTCTCTATTTGTCACGGTATTGTGGTCGTCCACGAACACATCGAGAATCATTTTTCGTATCTGATCTCCCAAAACAAAATCAATCTCGAAACGACGATTGAGCTTGATTGTCATTATTAGGACATCACGAAAAAATATTTTTTTATCACCGCTGTTTTTGCGCAGTGCAGTGACGTTAGCATTCCACGTCGACTGGTACTCGGTCGCTATTTCCGGATTCGGTTCAGAAGCAAGTATTGCAGGTAAGCGACTTCGTATTTTGCTGATCTCAGCCTTATACATTTGCTTCAACCTATTTTACGCGGACTTAATCCTTCGCTTTGGAATTCCGGGTACCCAATTTCATAATGCTCAGTGAAATCCAGGCCACGTCTTTCACTGCCGGGAGGAACTCGAATTTTCATCGTTAAGTTTAGACTACTAAAGAGTATATACCCCGCTATAAACGCCCAACCCATACATGCAAAAGCGCCAATAAATTGTACAAAAATAACTTCGGGATCAAACATATTCGGGGCGTAGAAAATGCCAGCAGCAATAGTACCCCAGAATCCAGCGAAAGCATGGCATGGCACTGCGCCTACTGCATCGTCTATTTTTAGTTTCTCGAGTAGACGGATTCCGGCGACAGCAATAATTCCACCAGTAGCTCCAGTAACTGCTGCAAATATCGGCGTTAGCGTTGCAGCACCAGCGGTAATCGAAACTAGGCCTCCAATGCTCGCGGCAACTGTGGTTGTCAATAAGACTGGTTGTCTGCAGACAATCATAAAAATTACGCCGGCAACACCACCCGCAGCTCCACCTAGATTAGTGTTGAAAAGAATCAACGGGATTGAAGCGTCTACCGTTCCAGCGCTTCCCATATTGAATCCAAACCAGCCAAACCAAAGCAGAAAACCGCTTAGTGCGACAAGAGGTAAATTATGTCCAAGAATAGCTCGACGATCTCCATCCGTACCAAACCGACCCAAGCGTGGACCCAGGATGATTGTGGCTGCAAGCGCACACCATCCGCCGACGCCGTGCACGACGCTACTACCGGCGAAATCAATAAATTCAATTTCTTTTAGCCAACCACCCTCCGACCAAACCCAACTGCCAAATATAGGGTAGATCAGTCCCGATACGATCACTGAGATGATGAGGTAAGCCGGGAAGTTAATGCGTTCTGCAAGTGCGCCACTTAGAATCGTTGCGGCAGTAGCGGCAAACATGATTTGATAAAACAGATTCATGGTTTCTTTTGGGTCGCCCGATGACAGCATAAACTTTGAAATACCAAACAATCCGCTTGGGTTATTACCCCACATCAAACCATAGCCGACAATCCAAAAGACTAGCATCACCACGCAGAGGTCAACATAGTTTTTCATAAGAACATTGACCGTATTCTTTGCCCTCACCATGCCGCTCTCCAATAATGCGAATCCGCTTTGCATCAGAAATACCAGGATGGCTGAAAAACCAATAAAGATCATATCGATCTTATCGGTAGTTGATAACGCTACATTTTGCGCGTGTGCCAGAGAGGTACCGCTTACGAGAACAATGATGGCGCTTAATAGAACAAATAGTTTCATTATAAATTTCTAACCACTTCTAAATTGAGATATTGATAAACCCACATCGGTGAATACTCTGTCGCCAAACTTTGATTGGCCACAGAAATCCCTTTCGGCAAAGACAATAAGTTTTGCCGAACAACATTAGGTGAGGTGAAAATTTTTCTTTAAGAAAAGAACCTGCGCTACAGCGAGATCAAAAATACTGCTGCGTTTTTGAAAACCGCGCTGTGACTTCTCTGAATTTGGTTTTAGACCGAGCGTTACTCAGATTTCTCCACGGTTTGTACCAAAAAAAAGGGCTGTCGGAAAGCCCTGACTGATAGGAAATGAGCGGTTTTAGAAGATTTGCAGAAAAATACCGACCAAATTTGGCGTAGGTGGAAAAATAATGCATGAATCTATCGTCATTGGCTTTCGCTGAGCTTTCTCAGATACTGAAACAGCTGCCTGCTAGCAACAGGTGGTTTGTTTGCTTCCCGCTGTTTATTTGCATCGCGGATGCCTCTGCGAAGCAGTTGCCGGTCGGCGTTATGTTCGCTTACCAGCCATTCCAGAAGCGCGGTGTCCCCGGAGGTCAGAGAATCCCTCCATTTTTCAATTTGGTGAAAATGGGCGTTTGCAGCAGCAGACGGATGCTTGAATGCGTCAAAGGTTTGGCGAGCGATATTGATAGTTTCCTGTTGGATTTCTCTATCGATTTTCTTGCTGATATATCCAATTTGCCTGTTGCGTGCCGACTTGGTCATCTTTCGAGCGCTACGGATTTCTTCGAGTACATCTTCTGGCAATCCAAGGCGGGTTAGTTGATTCTCAGGGGCTTCAATTAGCGCAGAGACAAAATCCTGGAGTGCTTTGTGCAGTCGTTTTCGTTCAGACTTGCTGGGCGCTTCTTGTTGGTTGTTCTCCACTATTTTTCTGCTTGATTCAGCCATTGGAAGAGTCTTTATCAGGCTGCTGACTCTGGTGTTTGCGTTCGGAAAGTTTTGCTATCACTTCCAGTTTTTGTTCTCTGGTCATAATCATCCACTCTCGTATCTCATCGGCATTTCGAAAACAGCCGACACAGTGGGGCGCGCCATCAAACCGACATACTGACAAACAGGGCGACGGCACAGTGGTATCACGCATACCTGACTGACGCGGCGGTCTGCGTCGGCGTCGCGCTTGACGATCACGACCTGTTTTTGGATTATCGGGAGAGTCTGAATCGTTCATCAACTTGTTTAATAGCTTCAGTGTTGAGAGAGCGCGAAGCGCAAAAAATAAACCATGAGATTTTTATGGCGCTGTGAATGCGCGTTTGTTGTAATGCCGGTATCTAGACTTAGGTTATTATACTTAGCCAATATTAGAAATGTTGGTCTAATCAGCGACCCATAATCTAGGCAACCTCTGCAAAAGTCATGACCGAAAAGCTTGAGCGAAAAATATCCAATATCAGCGTTACAAAACTTCGCAATATTGCACGGTACCCGGCTCTTGCTGTTACGCGAATTTTGCGCCTTGATCTTGAATATTTTTCACCTCAATCTTCCACGCCTCGCCGGCCACACCTCGCCGACCGCACCTCGCCGACCGCACCTCGCCGGCCGCACCTCGCCGGCCGCACCCAGACTTTTGCAGAGGCTCCCTAGGACTTAAACTGAAATGAACGCAAAACCGCCTCTCAGTATTTTCCATAATATGGCGCGCTCCGGCGGCACGATGGTGAGTAAGTGTATTGGCTCAATGTCTGGTATCAAGTTGTTTAGTGAAATACATCCCGACGCCAACCATGTCGCGTATATGAATGTAACCGATCAGGCGCATCGCTGGTATGGCCTTGCAACGCAGGAAGATATTGACCGACAAGATGAATTTGTGAGTGGCGTTAAGAATATTTATCAAGCTGCAGAACGACAGAATGCGACCATGGTTTTGCGAGACTGGGCATCGATTGATTTCATTGGCAAGATATTGAATCCTGAACCAATCTACCAGTTTCAGCTGAACGCAGTTTTGGCGCCACATTTTGATTTACATACTTGTGCTTTGGTTCGTCATCCCCTTGATCAGTGGCTGAGTACAAGGAGACTTAAAATATTCGCTGATAAGCTTTCGCCGGCTGAGTTTTTTTATGGATACCGGCGATACGCCGAAGCGATTGGAAATCGATTTGTGCAGTACGAAGCGTTTACCCGTTGCCCGAAAACGCATATGCAGAAAATTTGCGAGATGATGCAGATCCAATATGATTCTCGGTTTATCGAACGCTGGTATCAGAATGCCTGTATCACAGGGGATAATAAAAAGACCTCTAGAGGAACATCCGATTCCGAGGCGGCTGAGATTAGGCCGCTACCCCGAAGAGAGGTTGAAGCAGCGTTGGCGGATGAGGCTGTTGGTAATGCGGACTATCAAAAAAGTATCAAGCTCCTGAATTACTAACTCGTAGTGCAGTTGACTAGTGGACGTTTGGTGACCCAAATAGTGACTGTAAAAACTGTCTAAACCATTGCAGCTGCGTTTCGCAGTGTTGCTCTATAAGAAGGTCTTGTTCGCCTTTGGTTTGGGCGCCGATTACTCCATACATTGCCCAGTCAGCCAGCTGCCAGTCTTTAAATATTTCTTCGGTGGTTTCCGGATGAAACTGCAAAGCAAAAACATGTTCGTCAAAACTAAAGGCCTGGTTTCGGAATCTCTCGCTGGCCGCTAGTCTCACAGCACCCGGTGGAATACTAAATTCCTCGTAGTGGGCTTGGGCTGCATAAAAAGGCGAGGGTATCCAGCCTTCAGAATCTTCGGACGCAGATAAGGGATAGAGACCAAATTCGCATTCAGTGGGATCTCTGCGAGAAACCTTGCCACCCAGAGCATGGCTAATAAGTTGACCGCCGAGACAGATGCCGAGGGTTGGGATGCGCTGCTCAATGGCATTTTTGATCAGGGCTATTTCATTATTCAGGAAGGGAAATTTATCTAGTTCGCTTACATTTTGACTGCCGCCATAGATAACAACACCTGCAATATCATCAAGCTCTGGCAGGTTTTCCCCTTTAAAGGGCTGTACCGCAACGCGTTCATATCCCAATGCACCGAGATGTGTCCAGGCAGTATCTTCAAGCTCTGTGTCGTAGTGTTGAATAAAGAGGATACGTTGGCTCATGATGATTGCGGTTAGATTCTCTGACGTAGGGCAAGTAGAAAGTATAAAGCGGACGGGGCGTTAGTTTTCTCGTGACCGCTGAATTGTCTGCCAGGCGGTCTTGATTTCATGGGTTTTTTCGTTGGCCAGTTCAATCATTTCCTCGGGCAAACCCTTGGACACCAGTTTGTCAGGGTGATGTTGGCTCAGTAGTTTACGATACGCTCTTTTTATCTCTGCAAGCGGCGTATCGGAAGTAACCCCCAAGACCTGATAGGCATCTTCGGTACTGAGTGAATCTGGATGGGCTTGGGCTTCCGCTCCGCCGCGCACCAGTTGAATCAGCTGTTCCAGGTCAGCGCGCTGAAACCCGAGTAGTAAAGCGATGTGCTCCAGAACTTTGTTCTCTTTTGGGTCCAGTCTGTGGTCGGCGAAGGCTGCCTGCACCTGGATCTCCAGAAACATGCGCATCAAAGTAGATCTTCGGTGACATTCCTTTCTGAACTGCGCCATGACACTTTCGAAATTGAAGTCGTTTTGCTTACCGGTGTTAAATAATTTACGCGCGATTTTTCGCTGTGCCTCCGGCAGCTGCATCTCGTCCATCAGTGCATTTGCAAGCCGTATTTCTTCGTTACTCACCCTGCCATCAGATTTTGCAACATACCCCATGACGGAAAATGTGGCGGTAAAGAAAGCTGCCTGGACGCGCTCCTGATCGCCCGGTAATGCACGGGGCCCGCTACGCAGGTTTCCACCGCCAAAATTACTGCCAATTGCGGCCCCAAGCATGATGCCCAGTGGCCCGCCGATCAAAAAGCCAATTGTTCCGCCAATTATTGTTCCCCACCAAGTCATACTATTTACCTGTAAATTTGTATCTCCCGGATACAGATTGATCGATTGAATATGTGTTTCTAGACAACGGCAGGACACTTCAGAGCTGATTTTTCTCCCAAATCCTGAAAATGTGCCGAACTTTCATAGAATTTGTTGCAAAATGACCGATTAACCCCATGAATTGCAACCCCAGATGCGGTATCATCGCGCCCGCTCGAAACCATGGGGATGGAATGTAACCCACAGGCAGGTATTTTTGGCATTTTGATTTCGTCAAAAGGCACTGTCGATGGCATATGGAGTTCGGAATTTAGTCTAAGTTTCGCTAGCTCTAATAGCTTTGAGCCCAATCGAATTATCGCGTTTCACTGAATCAATTAACACATCGTCGGATTACCGTCATGACAGACCTATCGACCTATCGAAATATCGGCATCTTCGCCCACGTAGATGCCGGCAAGACTACAACCACCGAGCGTATTCTCAGCCTCACAGGCAAGATCCACAAAATTGGAGAAGTGCATGATGGTGAGGCAACGACCGATTTTATGGATCAGGAGCGTGAGCGAGGTATTACCATCCAGTCTGCGGCGACAAGCTGTGAGTGGGATAATCATCGGCTGAACATTATCGATACCCCAGGTCACGTCGACTTCACGATCGAAGTATATCGTTCGCTAAAAGTGCTGGACGGCGGTGTTGGTGTATTTTGTGGATCTGGCGGAGTAGAGCCTCAATCAGAGACCAACTGGCGATATGCCAATGATTCCGAAGTAGCGCGAATTATCTTCGTCAACAAGCTGGATCGCATGGGCGCGGATTTTTACCGCGTTGTCGATCAGGTTGAAAATGTCCTTGCAGCCAACCCATTGGTGATGGTGCTACCAATTGGTATCGAAGATGACTTCACCGGAGTAGTTGATCTGCTGACTCGCAAAGCCTGGATCTGGGATGACTCGGGTAATCCGATGAGCTATCGGGAAGAAGATGTGCCTGCCGATATGGTCGACAAGGTAGAAGAATATCGCGAGAAGTTGATAGAAACTGCGCTGGAGCAGGACGACGATGCGATGGAAAAGTATTTGGAAGGCGAAGAGCCTGATATTGACACCATCAAAGCGTGTATTCGTAAAGGTACCATCGCGCTCGATTTCTTCCCGACCTATTGTGGTTCTGCATTTAAAAATAAAGGCGTCCAACTGGTGTTGAACGCAGTCGTTGACTATCTGCCGAGTCCAACCGAGGTTAAACCTCAGCCGGAAGTTGATCTTGAAGGAAATGAAACTGGCGAATTTGCAATTGTTGATATTGATAAACCTTTCCGTGCGCTGGCGTTCAAAATTATGGATGACCGCTACGGCGCGTTGACTTTTATTCGGGTCTACTCCGGAAAGATCAGCAAAGGTGACTCTGTCATGAATACCTTTACCGGTAAAAATGAGCGAATTGGCCGAATCGTGGAGATGCATGCTGAGTCAAGAGAAGAGCTTGATTCCGCGCAGGCTGGAGACATCGTTGCCGTGCTTGGCATGAAGAATGTCCAAACCGGACACACGCTGGCCGATCCTAAAAACCCGGCTACGCTTGAGCCAATGGTGTTCCCCGATCCCGTTATTTCGATGGCCGTTGCGCCAAAAGACAAGAGTGCGTCTGAGAAAATGGGTGTGGCGATTGGAAAAATGGTGGCAGAAGATCCGTCGTTCCGAGTCGAGACCGATGAGGAAAGTGGTGAAACAATTCTCAAAGGAATGGGTGAGCTCCATCTCGATATCAAAGTAGATATTTTGCGCCGGACCCATGGCGTAGATGTCACTGTGGGTAAGCCCCAGGTGGCCTATCGTGAAACGATTACCAGTCGTGTTGAAGACGCCTACACCCATAAGAAGCAAACCGGTGGTTCGGGACAGTTTGGCAAGATTGAATATGTGATTGAGCCTGGAGAACCAAATTCTGGTTATGTGTTTGAGTCGAAGGTGACGGGTGGAAACGTGCCTCGTGAGTTCTGGCCAGCTGTTGATAAAGGCTTTAAGGATATGATGGAAGAAGGGGTATTGGCTGGCTATCCTTGTCTGGATGTCAAAGTAACCTTGATGGATGGCGCATTCCACGCGGTGGACTCGTCCGCGATCGCTTTTGAAATCGCGGCCAAGAGTGCTTATCGTCAGTCGATCCCAAAAGCCTCGCCACAATTGCTTGAGCCGATTATGAAGGTAGATGTTTTCACCCCAGAAGATCATGTCGGTGACGTGATAGGTGATCTAAACAGAAGGCGTGGCATGATCAAGTCGCAAGATGCGACACCGACAGGTTCTCGCATCAAGGCTGACGTGCCGCTTTCCGAGATGTTTGGTTATATCGGTGATTTGCGCACTATGACCTCGGGTCGTGGTCAGTTCTCCATGGAGTTCGAACAGTATTCTCCTTGTCCTAAGAATATTGCCGACGTGGTGATTGCCGAAGCTGCGGAGAACAAGTAAGCAGACTATAGCGAGAACAAAAATTGCGCGAAAACCCCGGCTTGGCCGGGGTTTTTTTGGATTGTGATAAATGCGCTGTTTGTAAGGCTATAGGTGCGAAATTGCGACTTCGGTTTACACCACTCCAAAAGGCTGTAACGCCCTAAAAATCTAGGTTTCAGCGTTGAGTCCTGTGGCTAAATCTGACAATCACATATTTTTCCGAAAAAGACCGTCTCGGATATGTTTCTCCTTATTTTCACTTCAGAATTGAATAATGGAACTTTAGTAGAATGACAAAGTCTCTCAATCATACTGTAAACAAAGAAAAGACCATCATGAAATTAACTTTTAAAATTGCAACAGCATCGATGCTGCTGGCATTCAGCGCAGGTGTGTATGCCTCTGGCTCTGAATTCTATGGTAGCAAGTCATCTTATGGCAGTAGTTCAACCTTTAGTAGCAAGAAAATAGCCAAGTCTTACAAAAAGGAGGTGGATCAACTTTATGAAAAGGGAAAGGCTAGGTATTACGCGACAAATAGTAACGGCCAGAGAACGCGTTACTGCGTAAGAAAGGAAAATGCTGTGGAGTCTGTGTCTCGAAGATCTCTGAAAGATTTCAGAGGTACAAGTGAAGCTGCTGTAAAAAGTAATCTAGTTTTGTGTGATTTGCCTGAACAAAACATTGCCTCAACTCTTGAGAATGACCAGGCGACTGCGCTGGTTTACTATCTCAACAAGCGATACCGTCTAGGTCTTTACGGAAGCTAATTGATATTCTTAGTTGGAAGCCGAGCCGCTCGGCTTCCAATAGTGTATCGATCCAAGAGCATCGCTGTCACCAGACCAAATAGTTGGATTGACAATAATAAATCCGATACCCTGTGCAGTGACTCTCCTCCAACATTTATTCCTGTATGGTAAGCAAGGGTAATTAACGTAGCCCAAACAAACGGCCAACGTTGTGTTGTGAGTACCGCAAATGGGAGAATCCAGCACACGTACCAGGGATTTAACGCGGGTAATACTAGTAGCAGCGTGCTGTAAACCCAAAGCAGACCGCTGAACAGCGCTGCGGCTTTCTCTGACTGGACGTTTGACTCTCCCCGTAGCATAAAGATTTTATACATTCGCCACCAAATAACTGCCGATAAAAGCACTAGTGCGAATACTTTAATGACAGTGATAGGGAGTGGGGGAAACAGTGCTCGGTAGAGTGGGGCATTGAATATCCAGTGTTTTGCCATTGCCCCTAAGCCTTCTGGGAACCAAATTCCTAGCGTTCCAAACGACAACGTGATCAGCACGATGCCAAGTAAAAACCCGAGAATAATTTTCGATGAAGAGCGGAAATCTTTTGGGTAGCAAATAACAAGAGGAATGATGAGTAGAGCGAAAACCTTCGCACCTACTGCTAAAGCTAAAAGCAAACCACCAATCCACCAACGGTGCGCAAGGGTTGCGCTTAATGCCAATACGCAAAAAGCGATAGCGTAAATATCCGGGTGGGCGGTGATGACAAATTCCTTGATTAATAGCGGTGCCCAGGCATAGAGAATGAGATAGTTGCGCTGTTGTTTTGATTGGCATAGCCGGGCCAGCACCAGCAGGACTAAAATATCTGCTAACCCGGCCAATAACTGGAATGGCCAAATACTGCCCGGGGATATTGTCCACGCAGCGGCGAATATCCACTGTGTTACAGGGCCGTATACTGTCGCAATATCGGGGAAATTTATTTGTGAGAGTAGCTCTTCGACGCGTTCGGGAAGATGATCGCTGGCAAAAAAAGACGATGGCGGCAGGCTGAAAGGGTCGCCAGAAGTTACCGTCATAAAACCGTCAAATAAATATCTGTGATAGTCGTCCTCGAATAGTGGTACACCAAAAAGGCCGATTGCGCGTAGTATGACGGCAGAACCCACAATATATAACAACGGGATCACGACTTTGACACGCTGAAAATATCTTAGCGTCAACAACGCTAAGACTAGTTGGAATATAGCGAGCATAATGAATATTTTAACGGCATTGGTGCCGGGTTGATGCGAGATCCAAACGACACCGAGGCTGACAAATGCGCAACCCAGAATCGAGGCAATCATCAGTTTTAATGGAATGTTTGTGCCATCAGCACTATTTGGGAAACTAAGAGATGAACTTAACCGAGACACTAGTATCAAAATGGGTATGTTAGGAAATAGTCATGTTACCGCGATTGTACCGGCGTTGAACGAAGAGCTTGCGATAGCTCAAGTGATTCGCGACCTGTCGCAGTCTAGAGATTCGATCTCTGGACGAAAACTGATTGATAAGATTGTCGTTTGCGACAATGGTTCTGTAGATCGTACCGCTGCAATTGCTTTAGAACTCGGCGCCAAGGTCGTGTTTGAAGCCGAGAGCGGCTATGGCGCTGCATGCCTTGCAGCGCTCAAAGTAATGCCAGAAATTACTGATGTGGTGGTGTTTGTGGATGCGGATCAGTCGGTCGCAGTAGAGGAGCTTCCCAAACTATTAAAACCTCTTACTTACGGCGCTGATCTTGTTATCGGAGCCCGAAAAACTGATCTTGCTGAAGAGGGATCCCTGACCGTTCCGCAGCGTTTTGGAAACTGGCTCGCAAGTTTTCTGATCCGAAAGCTGTGGCAAGTGCCGGTTACCGATCTCGGCCCTTTCCGGGCAATCACGGCTTCATCTCTTAGAAAGTTACATATGGAAGACCGACGCTATGGATGGACGGTAGAGATGCAGGTAAAGGCAATCCAAAATAATCTCACGATGGTGGAAGTGCCGGTGTCTTCTCTTAGACGCGTTGGAAAATCAAAGATTAGCGGCACGGTGAAAGGAGTAGTGGGAGCAGGTATCGGAATCCTATCAAAAATCATGAATCTGTATCTGCGGCAGTTTGCCGCTGATGTATTAACCCGCGCTCGCGCATAGAAAAAAATGAAATACCCAATACGCATTCTCGCAATAACGGCTGCTTTATTCAGCATGGGACTGGACTGGTTTTCAACCGGCCCGCAATCAGACCTTGATAGCTATTGGCAGGGTGAACGAAGTGACAGCACTGTGGTGGTAGACCATCAAATATGGCAGCAACTACTTGATGATTATTTAGTAGAAGATGAATCCGGTGTAAATCTGTTTGACTACGAAGGCGTGCAGGAAAGCGATGAGTTACTGCAAAGTTATATAAACTCTCTTGCTGCAACTGATCCCAGAACGCTGAATCGGGCGGAACAGATGAGTTATTGGATAAACATGTACAATGCATTAACCGTGCAAGTGGTTTCGAGAAATTATCCAGTTGAATCTATCAAAGAGGTGGGTGGTTCACTGTTCGCCAGCGGTCCCTGGAATGATGAGATAGTCAGCGTCACTGGTCGGGCTCTCACGTTAAACGATATTGAGCACCGTATCTTAAGACCAATTTTTAACGACTACCGAATTCACTTTGCTGTGAATTGTGCGAGCATTGGCTGCCCTAATCTTGCGCCCTACGCCTATACATCAGAGAACCTTGAGTCGCTATTGTCAAAGGGAGCGGAAGGATATTTAAAGCATGAGCGCGGTGTGGCTTTGCTTGAAAACGAGTTACGGTTATCAAGTTTGTTCAAGTGGTACGGCACGGATTTTGGTGACTCGCAGGAAGAAATGCTTGAGACCCTTGGCAAGTATTTAGACGAAGAGTTGCGTGATCAAATCATCAATTTCGATGGTGACATTGAATTCGAATACGATTGGCAGTTGAACGATCTTGGTTAAACTACTTGGTGTTGCCAAAGCAAAACTGGCACATAGCGATGCTAGTGCTAAAACGTTATCCGACAGTCAAAAAAATAAACATAAAATTACTGAAAGTTAATGGAATCTTTTGACAACACCGCGGTCTATTTAAACAGTGGGAAACAGCTTATCCCCTTAGAGTGAAAGTCGGGCGTTTGCTTCCTCCTTTTCGCTTAACTTTTATCTACTCTAGAAGCTGGGTTCCATCTTCCTCTCGTTGTAGTTTCAACCCGCCAATTTGGCGGGTTTTTTTTTGCTAACGTTTTAAAGTGTTATTCAATTGTAAGTGTGGTTTGAAGAGCTTTTATTCGCTTAGCTTTTTTGCAACGGATCCAATGGTTAAGCCTTGCACCACGATTGAGAAAATAACAATCACGTAGGTGATCACTAGAAAAATGTCTCTTTCGATTCCAGCGGGAAGTGATAGCGCCAAAGCTACCGATATTCCACCGCGCAATCCACCCCATGCGAGAATCTTAACAACATGGGGACTAAACTCTCTTGAAAAGAACTTTCTCAAAATAGTGATAGGTGTGCCAACCGCAATAAACCGGGAGCATAGAACTAAAGGTATTGCGAACAAACCTGCGATTAAATACGGCCCCTGGAAATCAAGGATCAATAGTTCTAGTCCGATAAGTACGAATAGGATGACGTTTAATATTTCGTCAAGTAGTTCCCAGAAGTTGTCTAAATGTTCCCGCGTGTTGGTCGACATGGCATATTGCCTGCCGCGGTTTCCAATGAGCAATCCGGCAACAACAACCGCAATAGGGCCGGACAGATGCAGAGTATGAGCGAGGGTATAGCCGCCTAACACCAATGCTAACGTAAGCAGGATTTCGACTTGATAGTTATCGACACTTTTCAACAGGTAAAACCCGAGCATTCCAAGCAGCAATCCAAACACAATACCGCCAACCGCCTCTTGTAAAAATAGAAATACAACAGAGCCAAAGCTTGCGGCTTCGGGATTTGAAACCAAACCAAGCAGAACCACAAAAACAACAACGCCGACGCCATCGTTAAATAATGATTCGCCGGCAATTTTTGTCTCAAGACTGCGCGCGATGCCCGCTTGTTTTAACGTCGCCATTACCGCAATAGGATCGGTCGGGGAGATCAGTGCACCGAACAATAAACAATATAAAAAACCGACCTGTATTCCCAAAACAGAAAGCAATACAAACGTTATTGAACCCACTAAAAAAGTAGAGAGGCATACACCTACAGTGGCCAACAACCCCACAGTCAGTTTGGTGTCGGCCAGGTCATTGGTGCTGACATGAAGAGAGCCTGCAAACAACAGAAAGCTCAACATGCCGTCCATCAACGCCTTATTGAAATCGATGTGTTGCAACATGCCGATAGCTTGGGTTCGAACATCGACAATTCCAACCACGTCTAAAATAATGAGCAGTAGCGAACATACCAGAGCTATCAGCATGACGCCGATGGTTGTTGGTAATCCAATGAAGCGGAAATTGAGATACGAGAAAGCCGCCGAAAGTGAAAGAATGATGGCGATTAGATTAACCAGATCCATATTGATTGCGAATGAGTAACGAGTAAGTAAGGGGTGGCTGTTGGGATTTTACGAACAGAGCGAGTTTACCCACCACTGCTTTGCATTGACAAAACAGTTCTCAGATATATTTCAGCAGCTTTCGTAACCTGATCGATTTCGACATACTCGTTCAGAGTGTGCGCTTGCTCCACCGAACCAGGACCGCAAATGACTGCGGGGGAAAGCAAATTTGGTGCATCAGTGCTGCCGGTGAATACCGGCAAAGCAGATGTCCGCTGTGTCGTATGTTGGTAGGCTTCGGTGATTTTTTCTACAATTGCGGAGTCTTCCGGTGTATCCAATGGCTCTCCATGTAGCGTTGGTTCACTGATCTCATAGTGAAAGTCAGGCAGTTGAGACATAAGCGGGTCAATTCGCTTGCGGTATTCGCTGACTACTTGATCAACGGTTTCTCCTGATATCAATCGCCGATCTACTTCCAGCTCGCAACTGTCCGGGACCGAAGAGACAATGTCTCCACCCTTGATAACCCCCGGGCTAAAGCTGCTGTGTCCAAACGTGGAATGTTGTGGGCGAGCACGCAATTCGGAATTGTAGTCACTGAATGCCTCAAGCACTTTTGACATATGTTGGATGGCGTTGACCCCTTGTTCAGGAATGCTGGAATGACAGGCTTTACCATAGGTTCTTATATGCATACACAGCTGGCCCTTATGCGCACGGCTAACTTCCAGCTCTGTTGGCTCACCAACAATCGCAAAGTCAGGAATAGGACCGTTTTTGCGTATTTCTTGTGAACCAATCATTTGGTGTTCCTCGTCAGCGATTCCGGCAATGATCAAATCGCCTTCAAGCTCGATCTCTTCCTGAAGAATAACTGTTGCGATTTCAAGAAAAGATGCAAGACCTGCTTTCATATCGCAAGATCCGCGTCCGTATACGCGCTGCTTACGAATCACCGGATCGAATGGAGCGTCATAGCCAATCACCCCAACGGTATCGAGATGTCCCGCTAGCATAATACAGGGGCCTTTGCCGTTACCTTTTATTCGACCAAAGATATTGGGTCGGCCATCGACGACATCGCGGCGTGAGGTCAGCATACCGATGTCCTGCATTCTTTGTTCGTAATAATTTGCTATTTCTAGTTCACGCGTCTGATCGGACGTTGGTTCGTCGAATGGATTGACGCTTGGAATGGCAACCATTTCTCGCAGCAGTTCGATAACGCGATGCTGGTCTATAGATTTAAGAATGTGATTGACGGTGGATTTCGCCATAGCCTGAAAAAATTAACTTGGTTTGGAAACGCAGGTGCACAGTTTATACTCTGAATTCGATTTTAATTCAGAAGTTTTCGATATACCTATGCCTAAAACGAAAAAACGCTGCAGCTGGTGTGGGGATGACCCGCTTTATATGGACTACCACGATAGCGAATGGGGTGTGCCAGAGCACGATGAAACAAAGCTGTTCGAGGCACTTTGTCTTGAGGGCGCGCAAGCTGGATTGAGCTGGATTACCGTTCTCAAGAAAAGAGAAAACTATCGAAAGTTATTTAGTGAATTTGACGCTAAGAAAATCGCACGCTACTCAGATACAAAGCTTGAAAAGCTGTTGACTAACGAAGGCATTATTCGCAACCGTCTGAAGGTTTACGGGTTTAGGAAAAATGCACTGGCGTATCTGGCAATGCAAAAGCAAGGGATCACTCTGGATCAATACTTCTGGAGCTATGTTGATGGCAAGCCCATCCAAAACCGCTGTAAAACAATGAAAGATGTGCCGGTGAATACGGCACTGGCGGAGGCCATTAGCAAAGACCTAAAGAAGCGCGGATTTACTTTCGTAGGGCCAACGATTGTCTATGCCTTTATGCAAGCCGTTGGTATGGTCAACGACCACACCAACGACTGTTTTCGCTACAAACAGGTGCAGTAGCGAGTGCTACTCTGAAAGTAGCTTGTTGACTCGCGCGACGTAAGCGGCAGGATCTTTCAAGGAGGCACCCTCAGCCAGAGCGGCCTGGTCAAATAATACGTTTGCCCAATCCTCGATCGTATCGCTGTCTACCTGCATTTGCTTAACGATGCTGTGCTCAGGATTGATTTCCAGGATTGGCTTGGTGTCAGGTGCGTCTTGGCCCATCGCCTGAAGAATTCTTTCCATATTTCCGCCCATATCATATTGATCAGCAACTAGGCAGGCGGGAGAGTCTACCAATCGACTAGACAGTCGAACGTCTTTGACCTTGTTTTCCAGCACCGATTTGAATTTGTCGACCAGCGGCTGCATTTCTTCCTTTTGCTTCTCGATTTCTTCCTTGCTGTCTTCTCCTTTCAGCTCATCAATATCGAGATCGCCTTTGGCGATTGATTGCAACGGCTTTTCTTCATAAGTTGTTAAATGGCTTACCACCCATTCGTCAACTGGGTCGGACAGCAACAATACCTCAATATCATTTTTGCGGAAAACCTCGAGGTGTGGTGACGAGTTTGCAGCTTGATGACTGTCAGCGGTCACATAGTAGATTGCTTTCTGCTTCTCGGGCATACGCGCCAGATAATCATCAAGCGAAACGTTTTGATCTTCACTCTTATCGTGGGTTGAAGAAAAACGGACAAGTTTGGATACGGCGTCCTTGTTATCCATATCTTCGACCAGACCTTCTTTGAGCACTTTGCCATACTCTTTCCAAAGGGCGGCATACTTTTCGGCGTCTTTGGTGGCTATTCGCTTTAGCTCAGTCAGCACTTTCTTGACCGAAGCAGCGCGGATTTTGTCTATCTCTTTGTTTTGCTGTAGAAATTCTCGAGAAACGTTGAGCGGGAGATCGGCGGAGTCCACTAGTCCACGAACAAAGCGCAAATAATTCGGCATCAATTGTTTGGCATCGTCAGAGATAAAAATCCGCCTGACGTAGAGCTTGATACCATGACGCTGCTCGCGATCCCAGAGATCGTAAGGCGCTTTAGAGGGAATGTAGAACAAAGAAATGTACTCCATTTTCCCTTCAACTCTATTGTGCAACGTGACAGCTGGTGGCTCAGGATCATAGGTCAACGAAGTATAAAAAGCGTTATGATCCTCTGCAGAGACGTCTTTTTTTGGTCTCGCCCAAAGTGCAGAGCCTTTGTTAACCGCTTCCCATTCAGCAACGGCGCCTTCTATCTCTTTACCTTCTTCGTCTTTCTCCGGTTCGCCAAGCATTTGGATTGGCAGAGAGATATGGTCTGAGTACTTGCTGATAATTCCGCGAAGGCGAAATTTATCAAGAAAATCCTTGTTATCCTTGTCCAGTGTGAGAATGATTTCGGTGCCACGAACCGGGCGATCAACCTGCTCAGTGGTAAATTCCCCGCTACCATCGGACTTCCACCTTACGCCTTCAGCCGTTGGTGCACCGGCTTTTCTCGTCAAAACCGTTACTTCCTTGGCGACTAAAAAGCTGGAGTAAAAGCCGACGCCGAACTGGCCAATCAGACTGGTATCCGAATTCTCATCCTGTTTGATTTGCTCGAGAAACTTTTTGGTGCCGGATCGCGCGATTGTGCCGATATTCTCGATCACCTCTTCCTCATTCATTCCAATGCCGTTATCACGGATTGAGACGGTCTTTTTCTTTTCGTTAAAGTCGATCCAAATTCCGAGGCTTTCCTCATCTTCGAGTAAACTTTTGTCCGTAAGAGACAAAAATCGGAGTTTGTCACAGGCATCAGATGCATTGGATATTAATTCCCGCAGAAAAATCTCCTTATTGCTGTAGAGGGAATGAATCATCAGGTGCAGAAGCTGCTGAACTTCGGCCTGAAAGGTATGTTTTTGGGCGGTTGCTTGTTTAGTCATCGTAATCAAAATAGGTTGAAAATCGCTGATCGCAGGACATGGGGTTGATATCGGTATTTTCAACCGTTGCTCAGGTTGCAGCGGGTGTCGGCTGGTTGGGCTGCAGGCCCTGCATTTGCAGGCTTTTCGGCATTGACGACCTGCTGCAAAATCCGTATAGTTCGGCGCCCTTGCCAACGGCAGATTTGAGGTGTTTTTCGCGCTTCTTTTCTGTAGTAAATTCGATGTGGCGAGCATCGGGGTATAGCGCAGTCTGGTAGCGCGCCTGCTTTGGGAGCAGGATGTCGGGAGTTCGAATCTCTCTACCCCGACCATTTTTTGATTTATCCGTTGCGCCTGTAGCTCAACCGGATAGAGCAACGGCCTTTGAGCTTCGCTCAATCGTTCGTAGAGAACGAGAAAGCGAATTCAGGAGCCTTCGACAGGAATTGAACTGTCGAAGTGGAGGGCACTGTATCGGTGAAACCTTAACGCGTCACGGCGATGGCAATACCGAGGAAACCGAGAATTATCCTGCTTAACCTTTAAGGTCGGATAAGTCGGAGGATCCGTAGAGACTATACGTGCCCCACCTGCGATGGTGAAGATATAGTCCAGACCACAAACATTGGCGTCTTTTCGGGATTTTCGAGGAGGGTTTTGGCGGCGAAAGTCGTAGTTGGTAAGCTAAGCCGTAGGTTACAGGTTCGAGTCCTGTCAGGCGCGCCATTCGGGTATTGCAAAATATATTCGTTGGATGCAGGGCGATTTAATCGCTTGATTTATAGGGTTTTGTGTATGGTGAGCGTAGCTCAGTTGGTAGAGCCCCGGATTGTGATTCCGGTGGTCGTGGGTTCGAGCCCCATCGTTCACCCCAACACAATTTGGTCTTAATTTAGCCGTATGTGCGCTTTGACCAGAAGCTGTTGGTTTGTAACGGCGAATAAACTTCCCCGATTATTTTTCGGAAGACCGGCAAGTGATTGGGAAAATGTCATTAGAATATAATGGCTGAAACAACGTGCGAGAGTGGCGGAATTGGTAGACGCGCTGGATTTAGGTTCCAGTGGGGCAACCCGTGGGAGTTCGAGTCTCCCCTTTCGTACCAATATTTGTGGGAATGGTGCAAATGCCAAACCCTGTGACGTAAATTGCTAGAAAATTAGCTTATGAGGATTGAAGTTCAATGCAAGTAACGGTTGAAGAGTCTGGTTCCATCGAAAGAAAATTGACCATTTCAATTCCTTCTGATGAAGTAAGTCAGGAGATTGAAAAACGCCTAAACGATGTTGCCAAAAATGCCAGAATACCGGGATTTCGTCCGGGCAAGGCGCCGAAGAACGTCATCCAAAAACGCTATTCCAACCAGGTTAGCAATGAAGTCATCAGCGACAAGATTAATAGCAGCTATCAGGAAGCACTAACCGAGAAAAAAATCGCGCCGGCAGGGTTGGTTTCTATAGAGCCAGTGCCTTTTGAGGAAGGAAAAGATCTGGAATATGTCGCAACCATCGAGCTCTTCCCTGAAATTCCTACCGCTAATCTCGCAGGTAAAACTCTGGAAAAACCGGTTTGTGAAGTGAATGACAGCGATGTCGATAAAACCCTTGAAGATTTGCGCAAGCGTAATGCGACATTTAGCGATAAAGAAGGCAAGGCTGAGACGGGCGACCGAATTACCATTGACTTTGAAGGAAAGATCGATGGCGAGACCTTTGAAGGTGGTTCTGCCAGCGATTTCCCGTTTGTTCTGGGGGAAGGGCAAATGTTGGAGGAGTTTGATGCCGCTTTAGTTGGTGTAGCAGTAGGTGAGACAAAGTCGATTGATTTCACTTTTCCGGATGACTATCAAGGTGGAGATGTTGCTGGTAAAGCGGTCGTGTTTTCGGTAGAAGTTAAGAAAGTAGAGCAGTCAGAACTTCCAGCTCTGGACGATGCCTTCGCAGAAACGCTGGGTATTACCGAAGGCGGGATCGATAAAATGAAGGATGAGATTCGCCAGAGTCTCGATCGAGAATTAGCATCCCGCTTGCGTTCAACCATGCGGGATCGCGTCATGGATGCCCTGCATGAGGCCAATAAAATTGAAGTGCCTAAGGCGCTAGTAGAAGAAGAGATAAATCGTGCGGTTGAAACGATTACCCAACAGCTTAGTGCGCAAGGGTTGCCGGCGAAAGATATAGATCGTAACAACTATGCGGAAGAGGCAAAAAAGCGCGTAGCGCTTGGACTTATCGCCCGCGAAGTTATTGAGAAAAGTGAGATCAAGGTTGACGGCGATGTTGTGCGTGCCCGAATAGAAGAAATGGGAGCAGGGTATGATGATTCTGAGGCATTTGTGAATTATTATTACTCCGACCCTCAACGTTTGCAGCAGGTTGAGGCGGTTGTACTTGAAGAACAGGTTGTGGACGCCATGTTGCAAACAGCAGAAGTCAAAGAAGTGAAAGTTGACTTTAGAGAGTTCATGAATCCACAGGCAGCGTGATCGATCACACTCGATCAGTTTTACCTGGGCACAACTTAAATCGAGGAAGCGCACCGATGAGTTTTACAATCACCTCTAGCATTGAAGCACCGCAGACCGAAGCCATCGGCCTTGTACCAATGGTGGTGGAAACCACGGGTCGAGGAGAACGCGCGTTTGATATTTACTCTCGACTGTTAAAAGAGCGAGTGATATTTATGGTGGGGCAGGTAGAGGATCAGATGGCAAACCTGATTGTCGCCCAAATGCTGTTTCTGGAATCTGAAAACCCAGAGAAAGATATCTCACTTTATATTAACAGCCCCGGCGGTGTGGTCACTTCCGGTATGGCCATTTACGATACCATGCAGTTTATCCGTCCCAATGTCAGCACTGTATGTATTGGTCAGGCGGCCAGTATGGGGGCGGTGATTCTCGCGGGTGGTGAGAAGGGCAAGCGACATGCGCTGCCGCATTCCAGAGTAATGATTCACCAACCGTTAGGTGGCTCACAGGGGCAGGCAACGGATATAGAAATCCATACCAAAGAGATCCTGGGCACACGGGATCGGCTAAATAAAATATTGTCAGACCATAGTGGAAAATCGATGGATGAGATTAAAAATGACACTGATCGAGATAACTTTATGACAGCCGAAGAGGCGCTTTCCTATGGTTTGATCGATTCAGTGCTGGAAAATCGAGAGGTCGATGCCTGATAAAAAAGCTTTTTTATCAGGGGTTTGTATGAATTTCAGTTGAGAAACAACGCCATTCAGAAGTGATTTTTGTTTAAGCTGTACGATAGTACATACGCCGCAAATAGGGCACGCAGCACGCTTTCGTTTACCGCTGATCCTGAATTTTCCACTATACTAGGCACACTGAGGTGTAGGTAACACACAATATATGTCTGACGAAAAATCATCGAAGGGAGAAAAGCTTCTCTACTGTTCTTTTTGTGGCAAAAGCCAGCATGAAGTTAGGAAGCTTATTGCAGGACCATCTGTTTTCATTTGTGATGAATGCGTTGATCTGTGTAATGAGATTATTCGCGAAGAGACTTCCTCGGAAGTTGCAGCTGAGGACAGAGCTGGCGGCTTTCCAAACCCTCAGGAAATTCACGCAATCTTGGATGAATATGTTATCGGTCAGGCCCGTGCAAAGAAAACCCTGTCGGTCGCAGTCTATAATCATTACAAGCGCATCGAGAATGAGGATGCGGTATCTGAAGTTGAAATTTCCAAGAGTAATATTTTACTGATCGGCCCTACCGGTTCTGGAAAAACATTGCTAGCCGAAACACTCGCTCGCCAGCTTAATGTTCCATTCACCATAGCAGATGCTACGACGCTGACTGAAGCGGGATACGTGGGTGAAGACGTCGAAAATATCATTCAAAAATTACTCCAAACCTGCGACTATGAAATAGAGAAAGCGCAGATTGGTATTGTCTACATTGATGAGATAGACAAGATATCGCGTAAGGCGGATAACCCCTCGATCACACGTGATGTATCGGGTGAAGGGGTGCAACAAGCGCTCCTGAAGCTCATTGAGGGCACGGTGGCTTCGATTCCTCCGCAAGGAGGACGTAAGCATCCGCAGCAAGAGTTTTTGCAGGTAAATACGCGTAATATCCTGTTTATCTGTGGCGGCGCTTTTGCCGGTATGGAGAAAGTGATTCAAGAACGCACCGAAAAGTCTGGAATCGGTTTTGGTGCTGATATCAAAGAGAAGTCAGCGGACGAGCGCGCCAGTGAGCTGTTGATTCAACTTGAGCCAGAGGATTTAATTAAATACGGGTTGATACCTGAATTTATTGGCCGTTTGCCGGTTGTCGCTACGCTGGAAGAGCTTGACGAAGAAGCTCTTATTCGCATTCTCACTGAGCCGAAAAATGCGCTGACCAAACAATATCAAAGATTGATGAAGCTGGAAGGCGTCATCCTCGAATTTCGTGAAGATGCGCTGCGTCAGGTAGCGATCAAAGCAACTGAGCGTAAAGCCGGCGCCCGTGGACTGCGGTCGATTCTGGAAAATGCGCTTTTAGAGACAATGTACGAACTGCCGTCAGTCGAAGGAGTCAAAAAGGTCATTGTCGATGGCTCAGTGATTTCAGAAGGTGCGCGCCCGCTCTATGTCTACGAAGATGAAGGGGAAAAGTCTGCAGCATTGTCTTCCTGACAAGAAAGTAAAAAAGGATTAGATCCTGAATGAAATCCGCTTTGATGCCCGCTAATCGCATCTCTAAGCGTTCAAGACCATCTTCGGGTCGCCAAATCGGCGTACGAGATCCCCTGAAGCTGCCGTTCATAGACCTTCTGAGCCATTTAAACCTACCGCTTATCGTCAAACGGCAATAAACATTGGTTGAATTAACATTTTAGTTCTCAGTGATTGTGTTACCCTTTTTCTTATAGAAGGGGTGTTTTTTTGAGTATTGACACCAACTTCTAACCTTTGAAATCAGTATTCAAGAACCTTCATTGTGCTCATGGGCGCATGGGGCATATTTTGGATTCGAGTAAATTAGAGAATATCAATGGCTGAAGACAGCAAACCGGGCACGCAATTACCGCTATTACCACTGAGAGACGTGGTGGTTTTCCCGCATATGGTGATTCCACTATTTGTTGGCCGAGCCAAGTCGATTAAGGCACTGGAGCTCGCGATGGAATCGGATAAGACGATTCTACTTTCCGCACAGCGGGACGCCTCCCAAGACAATCCGGAGCCATCCGATATCTATCAGGTTGGAACCGTTGCGAACATTCTACAGATGCTGAAAATGCCTGACGGCACGGTAAAGGTACTGGTGGAGGGTGAGCGGCGCGCCATCATTAAAAACTTTGGGATAGATCCGGAGAGTGAAGAAGAGGCGACGGTTTGCGAAGCGGAGCTGATTCATTCAGGCGGCGAAGATGTGCGCGAACTAGAAGTTTTGGCAAATACAGTGGTAGCTGAATTTGAGAAGTATGTGAAACTTAATTCGAAAATCCCGCCCGAAATACTGACTTCATTGACTGGGATTGATGATGCAGGGCGTATTGGTGACACGATCGCGGCCCATCTGAATTTAAAAAATGAAGAGAAGCAAAAGATCCTTGAGTTGCTTACCGTGACCGAGCGACTTGAGCATATTCTCGGCGTAATGGATTCTGAAATTGATTTGCTTGAGGTGGAAAAGAGGATTCGAAACCGCGTTAAAAAGCAAATGGAGAAAAGCCAGCGAGAATATTATCTGAACGAGCAAATGAAAGCCATTCAGAAAGAGCTTGGCGATATGGATGAGGTGCCAAATGAAACCGATGAGTTAGCCAAGAAAATTGAAGAGGCCGGGATGTCTCTTGAAGCAAAGGAGAAGGCCGAAGGTGAACTTAAGAAACTTAAAATGATGTCTCCTATGTCGGCCGAGGCAACGGTTGTCAGAAATTATCTCGAGTGGTTGGTAGGGTTGCCGTGGAAAACCCAAGCGCGAATTTCCAAAAATCTTGCGAAAGCACAACAGATACTGGATGACGATCATTACGGCCTTGAGAAAGTGAAGGAACGCATTCTTGAATACCTGGCGGTCCAGCAAAGAGTCAAGAAATCAAAAGCTGCAATTTTATGTTTAGTAGGTCCTCCCGGGGTGGGTAAAACTTCCCTTGGACAATCCATAGCGAGGTCAACGAATCGTAAATTTGTCAGAATGTCCTTGGGTGGGGTACGAGATGAGGCAGAGATTCGCGGCCACAGAAGAACCTATATTGGTTCAATGCCCGGAAAAATTATACAGAACCTGAGCAAAGTGAAATCGAATAATCCACTTTTTATGCTGGATGAAGTCGACAAGATGTCTATGGATTTTCGTGGTGACCCTTCTTCTGCTCTTTTAGAGGTGCTCGATCCGGAACAAAACAATACTTTTGGCGACCACTATCTTGAAGTTGATTATGACCTGTCGGATGTAATGTTTCTGGCTACCGCAAACACACTAAATATTCCTGGACCACTGCTCGATCGGATGGAAGTGATTCGGATTTCAGGTTATACCGAACAGGAAAAGAAAGAAATTGCTAACCGCTATCTTGTGCCAAAGCAGTTAAAAAATAATGGTTTGAAAGACAAGGAGATCACCATTGCTGATGGTGTAGTCGACAATATTATTGCCTATTACACGAGAGAAGCTGGTGTCAGAAGTTTAGAAAGAGAGATTTCTAAAGTCTGTCGAAAAGTGGTTAAAGCGCTTCTACTGGATAAGTCGGTTAAACATATTGAAGTGAACCCGGAGAATCTGGATGAATTTTTAGGGGTCAGAAGATTTCGCAAAAACGGCATCGAAGAAGACAACAAAATTGGTCAAGTTACCGGTCTGGCCTGGACTGAAGTAGGTGGAGAGTTATTGACCATCGAAACCGTGGTCATGCCCGGAAAAGGTAAGAATGTTTATACGGGAAAGCTGGGTGATGTGATGCAAGAGTCCATTACCGCGGCGATTAGTGTGGTGCGTAGTCGCAGCGGACAATGGGGCGTTGATAGTGAATTTCATCAAAAGCAGGATGTGCACATCCATGTGCCCGAAGGTGCTACGCCTAAGGATGGACCGAGCGCAGGAATAGGCATGTGTACAGCGATTGTTTCGGCACTGACTGGAATAGCGGTTCGCTCTGATATCGCGATGACTGGAGAAATCACTCTGCGCGGTGAAGTGTTGCCGATCGGTGGCTTGAAAGAGAAGCTGTTAGCGGCTCATCGAGCGGGAGTGCAGCAGGTTCTGATTCCGAAAGAGAACGAGAAGGACCTCGAAGATATCCCCGAGAATATTAAAGATGAAATCGAGGTGACTGCGGTGAAGTGGATTGATGAGGTGATCGAAATTGCCTTGGAAAGTTCTCCCGGCTCTGCCGAACCAAGTGAGGAGGTTGCGGGCTCCAAACAATCAAAGTCTGATCAAGGATCGAACCTCACTGCGCACTAATACTGCGTTCAATTACACCCCCTCTACCGGCCTCTGCAGACGGGGCCGGTAGCAAAACCGCCGTCAATTTTGTCGATATTCCTGCTTTTTCGTGTCTCCCTTGCCGAAAACCGGTTCCTAACGTGAAAACGCTAGGAAATACAAGATGCAGAATGCAAAAAGTCTTATTGCATTGCCTACGTGAGGTTTATTATGATCATTCTGGACAGCAGGTCGAAGATTTGATGCAAGCGCTGGGGAGATCGCAATTATCAAATTTGTTTGATTTGCTCTGGGAACCAAAATTTGTGAGTCATTAGAGGACACACCCATCAAACATAAATCCAGTGTAGATGCCCGGGTCGAGGAAACACTGCCTCAAACATTGTTGCCTTCTCCGCCACTCCAACCACAACTCACTTTACTTTTTAACTGTACCAACTGAGGAACACTACTTATGAATAAAGCAGAACTAATTGATGCTGTTGCAACCAGCGCAAACCTGACGAAAACCGATGCAGGTGAAGCTGTCGATGCGATCTTTGATTCGATTTCTAAAGCGCTCGCTGGTGGCGATTCTGTATCACTTGTTGGCTTTGGAACATTCTCTGTTAGCGACCGTGCTGCGCGTTCCGGAAGGAACCCTAGAACCGGCGAAACCATTAGCATTGCGGCGACAAGAGTACCTAAATTTAAAGCTGGTAAAGGCTTAAAAGATGCCGTAAACTAGCGCGCCTTTCCAGGGCGCTTAGCTCAGCTGGGAGAGCATCGCCCTTACAAGGCGAGGGTCGCAGGTTCGATCCCTGCAGCGCCCACCAAACGCGGGAGCGGTAGTTCAGTTGGTTAGAATACCGGCCTGTCACGCCGGGGGTCGCGGGTTCGAGTCCCGTCCGCTCCGCCAAAAAAAAGAACGTAAGATATAACCTTAGGATTGATTCGAGGTTATCTTGCGTTTTTTTTTGTCCGCGAACTTATGTTCAGAGTCAATTATAATTCGACTCAGATATCGTAAAAAAGGAGGGTTATTGTTCAACTTTTCTCTTTTAGTGATGTCATTAAAATAACTGATTTCCTGTTTTAAGGCGCTAGAATTAGTGTTCTGTAAAACAGGAAGTTTCCGTAAAATTTCGGAGCAACAAATCGTTGCTCCTTCAGAAACGATAATTTCATTATGCTTACTGCGATAAGAGAAGGGTCTAAAGGATGGTTATCTGGCGTGATCATTGGCGCGATTGTTTTAACATTTGCGTTGTTTGGTATTAGCTCTTACCTGGAAGGTGGAGCAGAAACTCCGGTTGCAGTGGTGAATGGTGAGGAGATAGATACCTATCTTTTCCAGAATCAGCTTGCTCAACAACGGCAAAGCATGATCAGTCGCTTTGGCGGTAGTTTCGATCCAGCTGTATTTGAATCACTGGGACTAAATAATCAGGTGCTAGAGAGTTTGATTGAAACGCGATTGCTTGATCAATTTACTAGGGCGGAAAACTATCGACTCTCGGATAGACAATTGTCGGCAGCGATCCAAAGCAATCCATTGTTCCAACGGGACAATCGATTTGATCCTGAACTGTACCAGCGGGCTGTCGCAGCGAATGGTTTGTCACCACAAGCGTTCGAAGCCACTGAAAGGCGGTCAAATATAGTTCAGCAGTTACAGTTAGCAATTGTCGAGACAGCTTTTACCGTTGACACAGAGATTTCTCAGCTGGCCAGCTTACAGAATCAAACCCGAGATGTACGATATAGCCTGCTTCCTGCCGACAAATTTGTTGATGAGTTTGAAGTCAGTGATGAAGAGGCGAAACAGTACTACGACGAAAATATCGACAGTTTTCAAAACCCTGCACGGATGAAGGTTGAGTACATTGATCTTAATCTAGAGAAGATGCGCGAAGAGATAGAGCCCTCTGAAGATGATATTAATCAGACCTATGAGCGTCTCAAAGGGCAAATGCGGCAGCCTTCTGTAAGAAAGGCGAGCCATATTCTATTTACTGTTGCTACTGATGCAGATGATGCCACCAAACAAGCGGTGCGTGAGAAGGCCGAGGGTATTTTGGCGGAAGTAAACGGTGGGGCGGATTTTGGTGAGCTTGCCAAAGAACATTCTGAAGACACCGGATCCTCTATCAATGGTGGAGACCTTGGGATAGTTGCCAGGGGGCAGATGGTGCCGGCATTTGAGGATGCCGTGTACTCGATGTCTGAGGGCGATGTCACTGGCCCAGTACAGACTGAGTTTGGTTTTCATCTTATCAAACTGACCGAGCTCACCGAAGAAAGGGTGCAAACACTGGAAGAAGCACGAGAGGAGGTCACAAAAGAGGCTTCTCAAGCGTTAGCAGAAGCAGCATTCTCCGATCTTGTTGATCCATTGGAAACCTTGGTTTTTGAGCAAGATGACAGTCTGGTTGCGGCTTCTGACGAAACCGGTTTGCCGATAGAGACGAGCGATTGGTTTACCCTGAGCGCTGGCGAAGGTGTTGCATCAGAAGATGCAGTACGCCGAGCAGCTTTTTCAGAAGATGTTAAAGATGATGGTTTGAATAGCCCGATAATTGAGCTAGGCTTTGAAAGAATAGTTGCGCTACGTAAAACTGACTTCGAAGAAGCGAATGCGAAACCATTCGAAGAAGTGAAACAATCTATTGTGGATTTGTTGAAATTAAACCAGTCAAAAGAAAAGCTTGTTAGCGTTGCTCCAGGTATGTTGGAAAAACTGACACATCTTACATCCTGGGATGTTATGTTGGCTGAGAATGAGCTGGCTAACGAAACGTTGGCGGCTCAGAAAGCGCTGGCTGCTCCTGAGCTGTCAGAATTGACTGAGAGGGTTTTTTCTTTGAAGGCAAATGAAGATGGTTCACCTGTATTTGGTCACGTTGCATTAGCTAACGGTGATGTTGGGTTATATGCACTTAACTCGGTAACCCTGGCTTCTACCGACAGTCCGAGTGAGAACACGCAAACTGTCCTCAACCGGCAGCTAACCACAAGGGACGGTGCAGATATGTATCGCAGTTTTGTCGGAGTGTTGCGCAGCCAGGCCGAAGTAGAAATCGATCAAGAACAGCTGTAAGCCGCTTGAGTTTGATGAATAACCGCCGCCGTAGATCAAGTTTAATTTACTTGTCGACGGCGGTATATTTTTTCTTCTTTTTCTCCGCAACTGGTTGGACAGAAGAAACTTATCTAAAAAATGATGAGATCATCAGTTATCTAAGTGACAGGGAAGTAAAAGGCACGCAAAAAGGCACGCAGTGGAGACAGACATTTGCGAGCGATGGCGAAACCTATTACGAGGAAGTTAACGGCTTTCGACCAAGCTTTGGTAGATGGCGAGCAAAAAATGACAAATACTGCTCGCAATGGCCGCCTTCAGAAATATGGACTTGCTATAAAGTGGCCGCCGATAACGATCGCCTGACCTTTATCCCGTCAAAAGGCGATCCCTGGCCGGCTGTCAGGGTCGAAAAGAAGTAGCCCTCGAAGTAAGGACAATTTTTCTTCGCTCGCGATTTATTTAATGCTCTTCGGTTAAAAGCCGCCAGCGCATTGATTCTCCGGCGCGCAACGGCACGATGGGATTCTTTTCTTTTTGACCCACAACCTGGTAATTTTTCGGCACTTCCCAGTCGATACGTTCAAGCGTTATTTTGTCGGTGTTTCGCGGTAGCTTGTAAAAATCCGCACCGTGGAAACTGGCAAATGCTTCAAGTCGATCTAGTGCGTCCATCGCTTCAAAGACTTCAGTATATAGCTCAATCGCGGCGTGGGCAGAGTAGATGCCAGCGCACCCGCAGCTGGATTCTTTGCTTAGTTTGGTATGAGGAGCACTATCAGTTCCCAGAAAAAAAGAGGTGTCACCACCAGTCGCTGCTTCCAGCAATGCGAGTCGATGTTCGTGTCTTTTCAGTATCGGAAGGCAATAGTAGTGCGGTCGGATACCGCCGCTAAACATGTCGTTGCGGCTAAACAGGAGATGTTGCGGTGTGATTGTAGCGCCGACGTTATCACCTGCACTCCGCACAAATTCGACGCCTTGTCGCGTTGTGATGTGCTCAAACACAATTCGTAACTCAGGTATTTCTCTCTGCAGAGGTTTTAGCACCTGATCAATGAATTCAGCCTCGCGATCAAACACATCGACATTTGGATCTGTCACTTCTCCATGTACCTGCAAAACCAAACCGGTAGAAGCGATGGTCTCAAGGACAGGCATGATACGACTGACGCTGGTAACGCCAGAATCGGAGTTGGTTGTTGCCCCTGCCGGATATAACTTGAATCCGACAATATTTGGGTTTTTGTCTGCAGCGAGCACGTCTTCTGTCGAAGTGTTATCAGTCAGATAAAGCGACATCAGGGGGTTGAAGTGGTTTGAACCTGCACTTGCGGCGAGAATTTCATCCCGGTATTCGTCTGCCCGGCTTGAGACGCATACAGGTGGCATCAAGTTTGGCATTACCATAATTCTGCCAAAGCAGCGCGCGCTATGCGGCACAACCGTTTTTAAAATTTTACCGCTACGGACATGAATATGCCAATCGTCGGGTCGCGTGATTTGGATGGTATCGGGCATTACTGGAGTATATCGAACTCTGTTGTATAGGTTGATAGGAGGATTACGTTTTAGATCTGAGATCGTTCAATATACTATTGAACGATTTCGAAGGAGTAACGACAGCTAACCGATTAGAATGTTGTTTAACGACAGTATTGAGAACTTATTACCCCATATCCATAGGGTCAACATCGAGTGACCAGCGGACTGATCGGGGTGCTTTTTGCGCTTCGACTGAGAGCGAAAGAGGACCGAGCAATTGGTGCAGTTGTTTACGAATCTGGCTGCGGATAAGCAGCTGTAAGCGAAACCGTCCGGCCAGTTTTTCCATGGGAGAGGGTATCGGTGAAAAAACTTCGACCTGAGAAAGGTTTTGCTGCTGTATAAACTGTCTCGCAATGGTGGCTGTCTGGTTGAGGAGGGTGGCCGCGGCATTGAAGTCTGGCGATTCTGCTCGGAACAAAGCAAAGTAGGCGTATGGTGGGTAGGACGTTTGTTCGCGCTCGATCAGGCTCGCATCGGAAAATCTAACGTAGTCATGTTGAGTCAGCATTTGAATATAGGGGTTTCCCGGATGCGCGGTTTGGATCAATACCTTGCCATTGCCTTCGGCACGGCCGGCGCGACCAGAAACCTGCAATAACTGTTGGAACATGATTTCCGGGGCTCTGAAATCGACGCTAAACAGCCCCTGATCAGCATTGACAACGCATACCAAAGAAACCCCCGCAAAGTCGTGGCCCTTTGTGATGAGCTGGGTGCCAACGATGACATCTACTTGCCTCTTTTGGATAAGATCAAGCTGCTGATAGAGCTTGCGGGTCGTATTCGCTTGATCTCTGTCCAGCCGGCAGAAACGGGCATCTGGAAACTTACTCGCTAGCGTTTCTTCTATCCTCTGTGTGCCAGCCCCGGCAAAATATAAGGCGGTATCGCATTCAGGACATTGCTCGATAAAACGCTCTCTGTGTCCGCAGTGGTGGCATCGGAACTGTTTTCTGTGCTGATGATAAGTCAAACGCGCAGCGCACTGCTGACAAACCGCCTGCCAACCACAATCATAGCAATGAACCACAGGCGCGTAGCCACGCCGGTTAATATAGACAATGACCTGCTCGTTTCTAGCGAGCACAGAATCAATAGCTTTAACCACCGGTAGGCAGATGCCGTTATCGAGTGGATAGGTATTGGTGTCGATAATTTCGATCTCCGGCAACTTTGCTTTGCCGACGCGCTTCCTCAGCTTTAGCAGACGATGACGCGCTGCATTAGCATTGTGCAATGATTCGAATGAGGGAGTCGCCGACCCAAGCACAATCGGTATCTGTTCGAGACTGGCGCGTTTGATCGCTAAATCTCTCGCATGATAACGAAAGCCATCCTGCTGCTTATAAGACTGATCATGCTCTTCGTCCACGATGATTAGGCCAGGGTTTTGGAGCCAGGTGAATACGGCAGAACGTGTGCCGAGCAGAGCTGTGGCCAAACCATTCTTTGCCATCCACCAGCTTTGATAACGCTCTTTATCGCTCATGCCGGAGTGCATTGAGTAGACCCGTAAGCCGAGGTGTTGGCGCACTCTGGACACCAGTTGCGGTGTTAGCGATATTTCGGGGACCAGAAATAAAACCTGTTTTCCATTTTTAATGCAGCGTTTGGCAGCTTCAAGGTATACCTCGGTTTTTCCACTTCCGGTAATTCCTTGCAGTATGAAGGAATGAAATCCGCCAAGCTTGTTGATGATCTGATCGGCGGCCAGTTGCTGTTCGTCCGTGAGTTTGAGTTTCGGTGGGCCTGAAGAGCCGGATCCGGATGGTTGAAGTTTCTCCAGTTTTTTAATCAGTCCTTTCTGTATCAAGCCTTTTGCCGCCGCTCTCCAGCCGGGATAGGCGTTATTGAGCTCAACCGGAGAAAGGACTTTATCCTCGGCCAACAGGTCATAGAGTTTTTTTTGTGCTGGCGCGGATTTGAGGAGTTTAGATACGTCGTCAGCAGGCGAACCTTTTCTGGCTACAATCCTTGAATAGAAGAGCTCCTTTTTGGGCCCAGGCATACTAATCGGCTGGCGCAGTAAAACGGGCATTGCTGCGGAGAGTACTTCACCAATCGGGTGATGGTAATAGCGACTCGCCCATTCCAACAGGTCACGAATTTGCTCGGTAAACACGGTTGAGTCGTCAAGAGCTGCTTTGACCGATCGAATTTTCTTAAATTCGCTGGACGCGGCTTTGCTGATCACAATTCCCACTATCTCGCGCTTACCAAACGGTATCAGTACGCGCTGCCCGGGATTTAGCTCGAGATGGCTTGTGTAATCAAATAGCCGCCTCAACGGCACCGGAACGGCAACTTGGTAAATAGTGGGCGAATTTTGGTCCATAATCAGGTGAAATTTTTACACACAGAAACTGTGGATAACTATGTGCATAACCGCTAAAAATGGAATATTTCAGTCGAAAAAACAGGGTGTTTTTGAAATCTGATTAAAAAATAGGCAATTTTAAAATAAATCAATTAAAACAATGCTTTGTATGGCTTTATTCATTATAAAAACCAGCTGTAGATCGTAAATCGGCACTTTAATGACTGTAATGTTGCAGCTGTGTATAAGTACGCCAAATATTGATAGAAAGTGACGAGTTCTTGGCACTGAGTTCGTACAGGTTTGCACACCAAAGTGTGTAAGATCTCCAAGCTAGATAGATTAGATCATACCTTCAGGACAGACAATCACACCAGAGATTAACGTATATCGGAGATCTCCACAGTGAAGCAACTATTCTTCCGTTCGATAAAAAATCGTTTTAGGGCAGTATCAATCACCCGGAACGCAAGTTGATCCCAGGGAATATCGTTTTCCAGAAACAATTTGGTCTCCAGGCTCTCTTCTCCCACCCCAAATCCGTCCTCGCTTTCAAGCTCGGCTCTAAACAACATATAAATCTGGCTAATATGGGGCAAGTTATAGATGCCATAAAGCGTTACATTGGTCACAGGCGCGCATGCTTCTTCAAGGGTCTCCCGAGCTGCGCCTTCCTGCAGCGTTTCGTTATTCTCCATAAAGCCGGCAGGCACCGTCCAGAACCCGTGCCTTGGCTCGATTGCCCTACGACAGAGTAGGACACGATCCCGCCAAACCGGAATACAGCCGGTGACAACTTTCGGATTGAGATACTGGATTTCTCCACAAGAAACACATACGTGTCGCTCCCGATTGTCTCCATTTGGTATTTTTACGGTTACGCTTGCGCCGCACAGATTGCAGAATTTAATGGGTGGAGAAGTTGCCATTAGAGGATCATAACGGTATTCGACCTAACTTGCTTGCCCAAGTAACACACCCGAAAAGATCATCGCGCCAAACCAAATATTGTTCTTAAATGCGAGGAAACAATTTTGCCGATTGTAATCATGACATAGCCATTGCTGATAGAGTGCAAAGCCCCCCGCCATCAACAATCCGAGATAGTAGTGCCAACTCAATTGATGAAGAGCGCCGAGGGCCGCAAATAACAACAACGCGACGAGATGCAGCGATCCAACAATAAGGTTGTCGTGCTCGCCAAACAAGATTGCAGTTGACTTAACACCGATGCGAAGGTCGTCTTCCCGATCTGCCATGGCGTATTGCGTATCGTATGCGACGATCCAAAAAAAATTGGCGATAAATAACAGCCATGCTGATAGTGGGACCGAGCCGAGATGTGCGGTGTAAGCCATCGGAATTCCCCATGAGAAGGCGATACCTAACACCAGTTGCGGCAGGTGGGTGATGCGTTTAAAGAATGGATAAGCGGCGGCAATGAGCGCTCCAAAAACAGAAAACTGGATGGTCGCGCTATTGAGCATCAAAACCAGAGCAAGGGCGGTTAGTAACAGTAAGCCAAAGGTAATCAGCGCCTGCTTTGATGAAATCTCTCCTGAAGGAATAGGTCTGTCTTTGGTGCGTTCAACATGGCCATCAACTTTGCGGTCAGCGAAGTCATTGATCGCGCAACCCGCAGACCGCATAACGAAAGTGCCGGCAATAAAGATCAAAACAACGTTCGGGTTAGGGTTGCCATCGGACGCTAACCAAAGTGCACAAAGCGTCGGCCAGAGTAGCAGCAGTGTGCCCACCGGCCGATCCATTCGGGTTAATCGAAGATAGGGGTATACCGCTTTCCAGAACGCGGTATCTGTGAAATTAGACGTTAGCATAGATGTCATTTTGTCTTATCCAACGCTGGATGAGAAGCGGAACACTTTCTGGATGATGCTGCTTAAGTTGCTCTGCTATTTGCTCAACTTTGGGTAGCAAGCCGATATCTCTGCCCAGGTCCGCAATCCGCATCTGCTGTAATCCGGTTTGTCGTGTCCCTAGCATCTCCCCTGGGCCACGATGCTCCAAATCTTTCTGCGCGATTTCGAAGCCGTCATTACTGTCACGCAGGAGGGCGAGACGATCTTTCGCTAGTCGACCGAGAGGGGGCTTATAAAGTAACACGCAGTTAGCCTGCTCGGCGCCGCGTCCAACTCTGCCGCGCAGTTGATGCAGTTGTGCAAGGCCCAGTCTCTCAGCATTTTCTATAATCATTAGGTTCGCATTCGGCACGTCAACGCCAACCTCGATAACCGTGGTCGCAACTAACACATTGGATTTAGCATCGCGAAACTTCTGCATGACAGAATCTTTTTCTTTGCCTTTCATTTTGCCATGGACCAGAGCTACGTTTAGTTCCGGGAGCGCTTGTTCAAGAGAACCCCATGTGTCCGTTGCCGCTTGTGCCTGCAAAGTATCTGATTCTTCTATCAATGGGCAAACCCAATAAACCTGTTGGCCTTCGGCGCAAACATGACGTATCCGTTCAACTATATCTTCTCTGCGGGTGTCCGGTAGCACAACAGTATTTACTGCTTTCCTACCTGGCGGAAGTTCATCAATACTAGAGACATCTAGATCGGCATAAAACACCATCGCTAGCGAACGCGGAATCGGCGTTGCGCTCATAATAAGTTGATGTGGCACCTGATTCTTTTTATTGCCTTTGTTGCGAAGAGCTAGGCGCTGATCCACCCCGAAACGATGTTGTTCGTCAACAATCACAAGACCCAGTTGCGCAAAGTCTACCTGTTCCTGAAACAACGCATGGGTGCCGACCACCATTTGCGCGCTGCCATTGGAAATGTTAGCTAATGCTTTTCGTCGCTCCGCCGCCGGAAGTTTTCCGGTGAGCCATTCCACTTGCACTCCGATTTTTTCAAACCAGCCGCTAAAGTTTTTCCGGTGTTGTTCAGCGAGCAATTCGGTTGGCGCCATCAATGCAGCCTGAAAACCGGCGTCGATTGCCTGCAATGCTGCAGCGGCGGCAACAACAGTTTTGCCTGACCCAACATCGCCCTGAATCATTCGCAAGGCCGGAATGGCTTGTGAGATATCGGTTGCTGTTTCTTCTATAACACGCAATTGCGCGTTGGTCAGTTGAAAGCCGAGTAACGGTTTTAACTTTTCCCAAGACCTTCGGTTTAATGAAAACTTTGGTGCTACCGCAGTAACCCGTTGCTGTCGCAGCTGAAACAAGGCGAGGTGGTGGGCGACCATTTCTTCCAGTGCAAGTCTTTGTAGCGACGGGTGTTTATGTGCAACCAGGGTTGCGGTGTCGATATCTGCAGGGGGCGTGTGGGCAGTTTGTAATGCTTGCTTCAAAGGTGGCAATGAAAACTGTTCGCATACAGCCGGCGGGATCAACTCCGCCAGATCTGGCAGGGCCAAGGTTAAAGATTGAGCAGCCAGCTTTCGAATGACATTCGGCCCGACGCCTTCAGTAGCAGGATAAACAGGCGTCAGTGAAGTTTCTAAATTTGTTTCTGGTTGTTCGTTAGTAATTCGGTACTCAGGGTGAACCATTTCAAGCGAGCGTGGGCCACGGCGTGCTTCCCCGAAACACTTGATCCACTTACCTCGCGCAAATGCCTTTTGTTGTGATTGGTTAAAATGGAAGAATCGCAAAGTAATCAGGCCAGTAGTGTCGCTGACCTTAACTAGCAAACTGCGCCTTCGACCAAACTGGACGTCTGCGACTTCTATTTGGCCAACGATAACTACATCACTACCGGGTTGGATGCTGCCAATCGCGGAAATCCGAGTGCGATCCTGATAGCGAATAGGCAGATGAAACAGCAAATCTGCAGGGTAAAAGATCCCCAGTCGCTCGAGTTTGGCTGCGAGCTGGGGGCCAACCCCTGTCAGTTGCTGTAGTGGGTGTGAAGCCAGTGATCTTTTCTGGGTTTAGATCAGTGTCGGTAGCGTAAGTACACTACTCGTCGAGAACCAGAATGGCTTCAATCTCTACAGGAACGTCTTTCGGCAGTGCGGCGACTCCTACCGCAGCACGCGCCGGATACGGTTCGTCGAAATACGTAGCCATCACTTCATTCACAGTGCCAAAATTCGATAAATCGGTCATGGAAATATTGAGTTTTACCGCGTCTTTCAGAGACCCTCCAGAAGCTTCTGCAACTGCTTTCAGATTTTCAAACACGCGTTTAGCGGCGTCTTCGAAGCTATCCATATCCGGTTCCATTGTCGCAGGATCCAGAGGGATTTGTCCGGAGATATAAACAGTGTTCCCAGCCTTTACTGCTTGCGAATAGGTGCCAATAGCGCTTGGCGCTCTATCGGTAGAGATAACGGTCTTTTTGCTCATGTCTTAAGGAATTGAAATTAAAACCTGAGTGTAGAGTGTCGCTGGTGTGTTGTCATCATTACGAGACATTCGTTTGAAATGCTGAGCCTATATAATCAGTTATTTTTCATACCGAATTAAGAATGTCAGAAGTCAAAGTTCGAATCGAGCATGGCATAGAGGCGGAGCAGCGAGCGACGAATGAAAGTTTCGCTTTCTCTGGAAAAGGAGGCGAGTACTTTAAGATTTGGATAGCAAATATTTTGCTTAGTATTCTGACATTAGGGGCTTTTTCTGCGTGGGCAAAAGTTCGCACAAAAAAGTACTTTTACCAAAACACCCGGTTTGGTAAGTACGGACTTGACTATCATGCTCTACCAATTTCTATTCTTTGGTTCAGAGTCTTGCTAGTCGCCTTGGCAATTGCCTTGATTTTTGTCGGTGCGATCAATTGGTATATGCAATTTGCTGTGCCCGTCTTGATTGTATTGGCTTTGCCGGGCCTGATTTGGTATTCGACTGGGTTTGAGGCTAAGAACAGCAGTTTTCGGGGGGTTCGTTTCAGGTTTTCTGGCGCCTGCTCTACTGCTTACTTTAATGTTATCGCAGTTCCTCTCGCATTTATGATTTGCGGCATTCTGGCAGGAGTCTTATTGACTTTCTTGCAAGGCTCATCCCATGCAAGGCAAATCAATCTGTTAGATTTGCTACAGCCTGCGTCAATCGGATTTTGCTTGGGCGTTTTTGTTGCCATTCCCTATCTCCATTACAAGCTCAGTAGCTATCGCACAAACTCGCATCAGTTTGGCTCGGACCGGTTTAAAGCCCGCTTAGAAACCAGATTTTACTACGGCGTGTTTTTTAAAGCCTGTATTTTAAGCGCACTAATGGTGCAATTTGTGATTGGTATATCCATGCTGTTGTCGCTTTCAACAGACTGGCAGGCCTCGTTAACGAACCTGATTACATCTCCATACTCTATTTATTTGCTAGGCATCTTGGGTATTGTTGTATTTCTTTTTTTGCTTTGGCTCAAGGTGTTTTATTCTGTTCGTTGTCGAAACTATGTGCTAAATCGCTTGCAGCTACAGAGCGCGGCCTCCTTCCATTCGAAAGAACAAATCAGCAGTGCTTTTCATATTGCGCTGATGAATTCGCTGTTGTTTGTTTTTAGCCTTGGGCTGGCTTGGCCCTGGATTAAAGTAAGAACGGCGCGATATCGCGTGGAAGCGTTTGATATGAAGCTGTTTGGAAATCTCGATTTATATATAGCCGAACTGCAACGCAGAGAAACACGCCCAGCAGAAGAGCTATTTGATTTAGAGTTGAAGATGTAGCGGCAATCGGACGCAACTAAGTTAATCTCGGGCTAAGCGAAATGAAGTGCACCTGTAATCACTGATTTCCTCGCACCGGTCACTGACGGAATTGAAGACCTCTTTCTCTCTATGGTCTGAATAGCGAACCAGGCAAATGCTGCCGCTTCTACCCATTGTGGGGCAATCCCCAGAGCCTCGGTGGTTTTTACTGGTGGATCACAGCTTTCGCTGAGCTGCCTCATTAACCAGAGGTTGTTCGCCCCTCCACCGCAAACAAATATTTCTTCAACACATTTGGGAATTTGTATAGCGATGCTCTCAGCAGTAAACCTTCCCAAGGTGCTTTGCACATCTTCTGGAGAGATGTCTTTATTATATTGCTGGCACATCTTTTCTATCCACGCTTCGTTGAACAGCTCGCGACCAGTGCTCTTTGGTGCGCTGCGCATGAGATAAGGTTCGTTCATCATACAGTCGAGCAATTTCTGATTAAGTGTGCCAGATGTCGCCCACTTTCCATCTTCATCGAATGCCACGTTAAGGTGTTTTTGAATCCATGTGTCCATGAGTCCATTTGCCGGGCCGCTATCGAATCCAACCACCGTGTCTTTGTTGTTGCCGTCTAGAATGGTGACGTTAGCAATACCGCCTAGATTCACGATAGCTCGTACTGTGTTTTCTTTAGAGAACACAAAGTGATGAAAGAAAGGGGCGAAGGGGGCGCCTTGGCCGCCTACTGCCATGTCGGCACTGCGAAAATCAGTTACTGCGGAAATTCCCGTTTGCTGCGCAATCGTTGCACCGCAGCCGAGTTGCAGGGTGAAGGGGTGTTTGTTATCAGGCCGATGTCTGACGGTCTGTCCATGACATCCGATTACTGAGATATCTTCAATCCCTGGCAGTCCTGGGCGACTGATTAATTCTTTTGAGGTCTGCGCATAAACAAACCCTAACTCTTTATGGAGTTCTCCAGCGCGATCAATTTCGTTATTTCCAGGCTGAGTAAGAGCAAGGATTCCTTCTCTGAGATGCTCAGGAAATGGCTCGCTGTGTGTGGCGATTAAGCGAATTGAGCAATGATTGCTGATTTCCAGCAGAACGGCATCGACGCCATCAACGCTAGTACCAGACATCACTCCGATGGCATAAACGGGGTGGCTCAAATTGCTCATGTCCAGTGGCAAAGCTCAAACGCTTTACCCAACCACCTGTTAGGGACTCTTTTGAGCAAGCGAGATTGTTTCGTTCTCCGTCATCGTGGTAACCCATTTGGTTGCGTCCTGACGAAATGTCTTTGCGTATCTTTTCTCTATCGGAGCAGATTTGGGTAGCTCAACCGTCAACGGATTCATGTGCTTGCCGTTTACGCGGAATTCATAATGCAGATGTGGGCCAGTAGTCCATCCAGTTCTGCCGACGTATCCAATGATATCTCCCTGCTTAACTCGTGAGCCCTTGCCGATTCCTTTTTTGAAATGATTCATGTGCGCGTACACGGTTTCGTATTTGTCTCCGTGTCGAAGAATTACGGTTCGACCATAACCAGTTTTGGAGCCGGCGAACTTCACCACGCCGTCCCCGGTAGCCCGAATCGGTGTTTTCATTGCCGCAGCGTAGTCGACACCTTTATGCGCTTTCCACTTTTTCTGGATTGGGTGGAAACGCTTCTTGGAAAACTTTGAGCTGACTCTTGCAAACTTTATTGGCGAGCGAAGAAAAGAGCCTTGTATACCATCGCCATCCGGTGCAAAGTAATTCACGTGACCGTCTTCAGCTACATGTCTTACCGCTTGTAACATCTTATCGCCGGTTGACAATTGGGCAGCAATCACGGCGCCGTCTCCAACTTTGACATTGTCCAAAAAGAACTCTTCGTGCACAACGCTAAAGTGATCTCCCTTTTGAATGTCTTTAGAGAAATCTACCTGCCAGCCGAAGATGGTCGCTAATTCGTAGACGGTGTCGTAAGGAATTCCTGCGCGCTTGGCGGCTCCAAGTAAACTGCCAGTGATCGTTGCGCTGGAGGTGGTGAACCGTACCTCGGGCTCTCTGGATTCGACAGAAAGTTTATAGCCATGATCCCCTTCCTTATGATGTTCAATCACAAGGGTATCAAAACGATTTGTTTTTAGTCGCAGCGTTTTTAGTTTCTCGGTACCTTCTTCATTAACCCACTTGGTTACTTTAAAAACCTGTCCAGGACGAATTTTAGTAAGCGGTTTGGCGCCGTCCATTTTTACCAAGCGGAAGGCTTCCTTACTGCTCAAACCCAATCGGTTAAATATCTCCGAAAGAGTGTCTCGCTTTTTTACCGTTGCGCTCAACCACTTGTCTTCGGCTTTATTCTCTTCTGGGCTGAGAGCGTTTGTGTCTGGTTTTTTAGGAGTATCTTGTTCAGGATTGTCAAAGTTATTCTCTTCGCTATCTGCTTCTAGAACATCTAGAGAATCAAGAGGTGTATTGTCCAGGTCACTGAGAGGTGCAGCATTTGCCAGCACAATTGGTTCGGCATCTGTATCTTCGTTCTTTGTTACCGACAGTGGCAGTGGTGTTGCAGCTGCAAATACCGGGTCAGACTCAAACTGGTTAACAAGAGGATTGCCAATATTGAATGAGGGAATTGGTGCAAGCGACGCAACCTGAATTTGATTAATCGCAAACGCAGATTTGCGCGCTCGAATTTCATTATTCGTTATCTGAGTTTTTTGATCGCTCTTAACAACGTCAGTTAATGCTTCATTTTGTTCTTGAGCTTTTGTCTCAGTAGGTGCTTCACTTGGAATGCCTTGAAACGAAACATAAGAGGAGGATGAAACGGTATCGGTATCGTTTACGAAAATTTCTTTTGCTTTGAAAGATTTTCTTTCTTCTGATAATTCATTGTCCGCGGGCGCAGAGAATGCGACAGGATGGGGAATGCCATCATCAGAAGAGTTATTGATTGATGCTACTGCGATCCCAACAACAAGAACAGAACCTGCGACTAAGGTTAGGCGTCCAATGTTAGGTCCAGCAGAGCGGGCAGAAATATCTTTAAGATCTAGTTGTAGAGTAGATCGTCGCTTGCTCGGCGTCATCTATTTGCTTGCAATTTAACGGTTAACATTTGCATCGGCGCCAAGCTGCATACTTCACAACTCGCCAATACGAACATGACTTGCAAGCCGTTGATCCAACAACGACGCATAAGTCTCACTTTTGTCGATGCCGTTACTCCACATCCAGCGTCGACTACTACTGAGAAGTTTTCCTCTCTTCCTACTTATTATATTGGTCATACTATAGTCAGGCAGATCAACCAGAGCAAACATTACGCCCCCAAAACGATAAAAACATCGATATCTCAAGAAAATAGTGCGGTCATTTACTAGCAAGCAATATAAAATCTGCCCCTGACTTAGACCTGACCAGTCATTGGGCGTGTACTCTACCTATTTGCGTGCACAAGGTCAAAGGTTTTTGATTTGTATTCAACAACTAATATGAATTTTCTGTAATTATTTTGAGCTATTGGAAAAACAGCGATGAAAGATGATGTATCCGCTCTTGCGGAGTTAAAAAGAGGCGTCGACGAAACCCTGTTGGAAGACGATCTTTTAGAGCGTTTAAAACTGGATCGGCCGCTAAGAGTGAAGGCTGGATTTGACCCCACTGCTCCCGATCTACATTTGGGTCACACGGTCCTGTTAAACAAGATGCGGCATTTTCAAGAGATGGGGCATACCGTTATCTTCTTGATCGGTGACTTTACCGGCTTGATTGGCGACCCTAGTGGCAAAAACGCAACCAGGCCGTCTCTAAGCGCTGAAGAAATAGCGGCAAATGCGGAAACCTATAAGGCGCAGGTGTTTAAGATTCTAGATCCTAAATTGACGGAAATTCGCTTCAATTCGGAGTGGATGAACGCATTGGGCGCATCGGGAATGATTAAGCTGGCCTCTCGTCATACAGTAGCGAGAATGCTTGAGAGAGATGATTTTAAAAAACGCTTTGCTGCTAACCAACCAATTGCAATACATGAATTTCTCTATCCGCTCGCGCAAGGTTATGACTCTGTGGCCTTAAAAGCAGATGTTGAGCTGGGTGGTACGGACCAAAAATTTAACTTGTTGGTGGGAAGAGAGCTACAAAAACAGTTGGGTCAGCCCCCGCAAATCGTGATGACTGTGCCACTGCTTGAAGGTTTGGACGGGGTGAATAAGATGTCTAAGTCATTAAATAACTATGTAGGGATTGATGAGCCGCCAAAAGAAATGTTCGGTAAGTTAATGTCTATTTCAGATGATCTGATGTGGCGGTACTTTGAGATGTTGAGTTTTCGAACGCTAGCTGACATCGACAGATTGAAGAAAAATGTTGAAGATGGCACTAATCCGCGTGACGTCAAATTCGAGCTTTGCGTGGAGCTAGTCACGCGGTTTCACGGTCGCGTCGAGGCTGGTAAGGCAAAACTTGGTTTTATGGAGCAGACCAAGGGCATTATGCCGGTAGATATACCCGAGATAGACTTGGAATGCGACGGTGCAGGAACTTTGATCGCCAACGTGATGAAACGCGCCGGTCTGATTGCTTCTACCTCAGATGGTATGCGGCTGATAGAGCAAGGCGGTGTAAAAATCGATAATGAACGGGTCACAGATAAGCGACTTCGAATTTTTCCTGCCCGTAATTTCGTGATTCAGGTGGGAAAGCGCAAATGGGCGCGAATTAAGACAAAATAGGAAGCCAATAGTCAGAGATGAGTGAAAAATGTGGCATCTCTAAATTTGACGAATACCCGCTGTCGCCGAAACCCAGAAATACCAATAGTTTGAGCGCGTTGTCCGTCTTAGAAAGTCGGTTTTGCCTGAAAAAACTCGGAGGGTATCGAAGAGCTCCCTAAATTGGCACTGGGAGCGCGAAAACCAATTTCAATTAATCTTTATAATTCAATAAGTTAAATCCCTTGAAAATTTAATTAGATGTTTTGCGAACTATTTACCAAATAGTTGTTGACGACCCTCCTTTAATCCGTATAATTCGCGCTCCCGAAGGGGGCCAGACGGCTTCTTTCCTGATCTTTTACAACTAAACAAACAGATTGTGTGGGCGCTTCAATTGCTTTGAATGCTTCTCATCCAGAATGTGAAAAACGATAAGTCAGATTTATCTAACTTATTGAATTTCCAAAAAAATCGTCCTTCGGGACAACATGATTCAACTGGAGAGTTTGATTCTGGCTCAGATTGAACGCTGGCGGTATGCTTAACACATGCAAGTCGAACGGTAACAGGACTAGCTTGCTAGTCGCTGACGAGTGGCGGACGGGTGAGTAACGCGTAGGAATCTGCCTAACAGCGGGGGACAACCTGGAGAAATCCAGGCTAATACCGCATACGCCCTACGGGGGAAAGAAGGCCTCTTCTTGAAAGCTTTCACTGTTAGATGAGCCTGCGTTAGATTAGCTTGTTGGTAGGGTAATGGCCTACCAAGGCGACGATCTATAGCTGGTCTGAGAGGATGATCAGCCACACTGGGACTGAGACACGGCCCAGACTCCTACGGGAGGCAGCAGTGGGGAATATTGGACAATGGGCGCAAGCCTGATCCAGCAATACCGCGTGTGTGAAGAAGGCCTTAGGGTTGTAAAGCACTTTCA
>CALKKV010000010.1 GCA_937992195.1 uncultured Gammaproteobacteria bacterium
CCTAACCGTGAACGATTCAGTATAGGTCATTCATGCCATCACATGACCAACACTATCGGCAAAACATTGACCACCTCTGGCCTGACCAAACCGAGATGGCTATTACATCTTGCGCTAGTCTAGGAGCAGAGAGTGGACACCAGGTAAAATCTGAATAGCAGCATCTTCACTCGATAATCCGCTCTCCAGGAATGCATTCACCCATTGATTTGCAACAACCAAATTTCCCGCCGATCGCAAATGCACTCCGTCCCCAGAATGAAAGGCAGAGAAATTTCCGATCAAGGCCGCATAATGGTCTGCAACAACCACAGGAATATCTTCTCTTGCAGCGTAAGCCCTAATTCCCACATTAATTTGCTGTACCCGAGCGTTAAATAGAGAGTTAAAAATCCAGGGAGTCACTGTCCCTAAAACAGGGATCCTGCCATCAGCTAACACCCGATCAACAATCCGTTCAATATTAAAAACCGTAGTCGAGGTGGAAAAAACAGATTCATTGACATCGTTAATGCCAACCATAATAAAGACATACTCGGAAGGACGAGCGGCCAGCACACCGGAAATATCACCGAGTAATTGATCGGACTCTTTTCCGGCAAATCCCCAGTTATATTGATCTGATGAAATGCCTCGGGAAGATAATAACGATCGCACAAAAGGCTGATATCCCCCTACATTTCTTCTGCCATCACCATTACAAACATAAGGCGGCGGAGTAGAGACACCGTCGGCAGCACAAAAAATCACCGTCCGTGCACCATCTTGCTTTACCCCAGAAGTAATGCTGTCCCCAAACGTAATAATTTGTTCCGCGGCCCAAACGATATTATTGGCGGCTGCAAGCAATAATACAGCCACAAAGACTTGTATGAAATTCGGCTTAATTATATTTTTCAAAATAACTACAAAATATGGGATGGCCAGAGCCTACCCCTATGATTCACTAGGTTTCTTATACACAGGCTGAATACCTCCTGCTTCCGCTCGAAGTTCTAATGCATCGAGCTGCCGGAAAATAATCTGGCCACGTTTCTCTATAAAGTTCTCGATATCGTTCAACGCTTTTGTGTGACGACCCTGATAGTAGTGCTGATTAATCTTATGATAGTAATCCATCAAAGGCTGCATCCCGCTGATCGACAGTGAATTCGACAGTACTTCTTGAAACCGGTTCCTCAACAGCTCACGAAATTTGGGGGATTGTGCGTACACGTAAGCATACATCCAGCGCCTTGGACACGCTGACTTTAAACTCGGCTCTAGCAACCAAAAAGCTGGGCGTTCAGGTGTGGTGATAAACTTGCGATCTTCGAAAACCAGGAATCCGTGATCCAAATCCCAATTAATCGAAGTAATTTTTGCTTCCGACAAATTATCCAGATTGTCAATGACCTCCATCCCCTGGCAATAATCATCATCTGCAATATAAGAACTCAGAACAATTGAATTAATAACATTGTCGACATCATAAAACCTTTCGAGCATCGCTAACGACGCATCACCTTCTTCAGCAGTAATTTGCGCCAAAAGAAGATGGAAAGAATCTTTCACATGGGGAGGATTATACTTTTTATAAATATAGCTAATAAAATCATCCCGACCAAGCCAATTTTTAACTGTGCGCTTAGAGAGATGCTCCATGGCGAGATAGAGTCCTTTACTCTCACCATTCATTTCGAAATTTACCAGCTGATGGCGAGGCACCAGAGCACCGACCCGATTAGCAACCTCCAACCCGAGGGCGTGTATAAACGGATTAAACTCCTTACGCACGTACCCGTAGACCTGATAAGTGTATTTGAGAACAAGCGCTTCTAATGACGCTTCACCCACTGGATCAAACAGCAGCTCCCCTTCAAGCGACCGCTTGCCGTATCCACGGCGAGCGTATACCCGATAGCTCTCAATATCCAGCTCTCGCCCCTTGGTACCACCGTGGGTACGAAGCCCGACAGTTTGCGTATAGCGCTCCTCACCATTATCCAGTGTTAGTTTCGCAGGAACTTCCCAAGCTCTGCCTTTACTTTCTCGATGGCTGATAATGCCTAGCTCTTCTCCCGAGAGATATTCTTCTGCCACCTCTAACTCAACATTGGGAATCAGTCGATTCAAAGGATCTCGCTCGCTTTGAGTCTGGGTAACAGCACTGTATCGGCAGAACCCTTGATTCTTTTTGCCCGGGAAAGTACCGGCGTACATAAAACCCGGGACGCCGCCTGGCAAACTGTAACTTATATGCATCCCAGGTTTATCGAGCAGAGCGCCGCTATATCTGCCGTTGATATTATTTCCGGCAAATCGCGTTGACTCAGAGAAAGCCCCATGGATAGCCTGCTTTGATTCGAACAACAGCTGCTCTCTGCCAAATTGACCGTCAATCGCAATTCTTCCAACATATAAAGGCTCTTTTAAACGTGTGCTCGTAGAAAATGTAACCGTAAGGGGCGTGCCCTTTGCAACATTAAAATAAACCGAGTACGACTCTTTTCTGGGGAAGATTCTTATACGTTCTTCCGCGATAAAAGTATCAGGTGTCCTACTATCTTGAATTGCGATTCTTAAATCTTGCTCGTAAAAAGATTGTACGGAGACGCGTAATCGAAACAAATCATGTCGGTCATATCCTCTAAGAACAGAGTCAGGCGCGCATAAATTATCCGAAACAGCCTTTCCAGAGTCAGCGCTTATACCAAGGTAACCGCCATCTCTTAACAGCTTGCCAAGTCCGCCTTTACGAATAAAACCTTCGCTGATCGAACCGCCATCGGCGTCTTTTTGTAATGAATCAAAATAACCAAGATCAAATCCTACAAGAAAGATCAATCCCAGCGGTACGAGAAAGATTGCACGCATCATAAAACGCCGCGTTCTAACGACGGTAATAATCAAATACTAATTCGGGAAACTCTGAAGTCAGGGTTTTTAAAGCATCAAAATGGCCTGACTTTTGATTCTTAAGAATAAGAGAAGCATTGGTGGTTTCGCCTGCACGATGCATACTCGATACGAAAGACTTGATTTTCAACGCATTTAATCTATCCACAACGGCCTGCACTTGATCCATACCATCCAAGCCCTCCGACATCACATTAAGCACGACAGAATTTGCTTCGGAAGAAACCATTCCCGGCACGCGCTTAAGAATAGTGAGAAGCACAAAAACAATCACATATAGAATACCCGCAAATGCAAGATTGAATGTCGCGATAGAAATTGAGCAAGCGATCACCAACAAAATAAAACCGATCTCTTCTGGTTCCTTGATTGGGGTTCTAAATCGCACAATAGAAAGCGCGCCGAGCAATCCGAGAGACAATGGCAGAGAAAACTGTACGGTGAGAAAAATCGTAGTAACCGCAGGCCCCAATAATGGGAACGCTCTGTGAATGCGTGAGCCGGTCGAGTTCGCATCGAAGAAGCGCAGATACAAATGAGAAATCAATAGCGCTGCGACCACTGACGCCACTATTAACATCACGAACCCAATAAAACTTATGTTCCGGCTGTCTTGCGGAATCGTAGTGAGCAGAGACTGCAGAAATTCGTAGTTATTCATATTCAAAAATTATTCAACAAAAAAGCTCATTGTTGGTATCGGGTTAACAAACAGAAACACTCATAATACTTGGAAAATGCCGCTTTTCTTAAGTTCGGCATATTCAAGGAACGTAAATTTACCGGCAAATCCTCTGCTTCGCTTTTCACCTCGAGAACAGATTGCGACAACCGAGCGGTAAAGCGCTCGGAGTCAGACCTTAAAATCGACGTGCCGGTAATTTCGCTGTCAAAAGCGATTCGAGCACCACTAACGGGATCAACAAACCGATGCCGCAGGTAACGCACAAGAATCCGCGGCTTTAAATCCATATTGCCAAGATCCGGAGCGAGTTTGGTGATTTCTTCCTTAATTACGGAAAAATCGGAAGAAGGCAAAAGCCCGGCTGATAGCTCATGCGGTATGACCTGAAGCGCTGTTCTCACTTTTTCCCGGGTCGAGCCAATTTTTCGCTTCACTTCGAGAAAACACTTCGGCGAAGCACGTTTTTCCCATGCCTTTTCACCAACAGATTCTTCTGCGTCATACCAGCGAATTCGAACCTTTGTTTTTAAATAGTCACTGGCGGCTTTCTCATCGGCAAATGCCCAGTTCAATGTATCGAAATAAATACTGTTGATACGGTTTGTTGGATAATTTTGGTCGCTTTGACAACGACTCCCTAAGCTGGCGATGACCGATCGGTCTGACCATGGGGAACACACAAATTTAAGCTCTCGATCTGCCATCGTTCGCAGCTTTTTTATCCTTGGGTTCGGGTTTGGGCGGGCGCGCGGATTATGACATTGATGTATATCATTGAGAAGTAACATATTCATCCCATTCAGAGACTGAGACCAACAATTTGCTATGCTCAGTATCCGAGTTTTCAGAAACTATTATGCATCTACGTATCTTTTCACCTGTTCTCATCTATTTAAACCAGATGATAACAATCGCGTTACTTCTTGTTATTGCATGCACTTTGTCTGTGGCAACTTACGCCCAGGAAAGCTGGCTAAACCTTGTGAGCGTAGAACAAGGCGAACACAGCCGCGATATCGTTTTCCAAACTTACAATGGCCAGTGGCAAACACCCGTCTGGTTAACCCAAGGTTCGCGTACCGACGAGTTTTCTCCCGCCAATTTGCGGGTTTCTAACAGCCAAATTCTAGTGCTGTGGAAAGAGTTAACCGGTGTCGATGCCAGCAATCTGCTGTATACCCAGGTTGATGTTGATCCAAATGGTCTAGTATTGTCGGTTGGCCAAATCCAAACCGTGAAAACGGAAACCGCCCACCAGTCTTCCCCGACGCTGATTCGGGACCCATCAGGTCAAGTCTGGGGGTTTTGGGTGGGATTTAACGGCACGGAAGACGATATCTACTTTGCTACGTTTTCAAACGAGGGCTGGACTGAAGAGAAACGGCTCTATGAACAAGCAAATGGTGTACCTGATGTGCGCCCTACCGCACGTTTTAATGTTGATGGCGCTGTTGAATTGCGTTGGCAACAGTACAGTTTTGATGAAGGCGCATATATCGACGTCTACTCATTTCTAGAACCGGCTAATCAGAATCCACCCAAGTGGTCCAAGCCCAGCAAATACATCGTTAACCCACTGGAGAAAGCCCCTCAGTTACCTCGAGATTTCTCTCTCCCTCAATCGTTGACAATGCCAGACAGCGTTGCGATCAATTACGCCGAATACCAAAATGTCGTCATTCACTGGGACAAATTGCCTCGTGCGGCCGATCTACCGGGAAACACCGAAGAACTGAATAATTAAGCAAGTCGCCGGGCCTAGACGCATTTTTGCGCAAAATTTGGGCGTGATCCTGCCACTTTGTTATTCTCACAAGTTACCGCTAGGGCCATTTACCCCTCTTGGCAGTTAGGCCAAATGGTGCGAGATCTTTCGATATGGGCGCAACTTAAGGACTGAAGTTATGGCTTTGAGCGCCCAGCAAAGGCTAATATTAAAAATACAAATATAATATATCTCATTGTTTTTAAATAATTTATTGATCCTTCGGCGTAGAAAACACTTTCAAAACGACCTTCGCGAATACCATTCGTTTTTGCACCACCCTCAACCAACTCAAAAAATACGATAAGATGCTGCGGCACTTAAAAGTGTCCGGCGTTTACACAGAATCCGCTTTCTCTGTCAATCCTCGACACGTAGTATTCTATTTTGCATTCCGTTAGCCTAATTTATACCTTAAGAAGTTCCCTCGTACGTACAGTAAGGAACCTCTGATTAAATCTGGTTTCTCAAGGACAAACCCGGATTTAATCAGAGGTTCCTTGCGGGAATAACTTGCATTCAAATCATAAAACGAAACACCTAATTATTAGAGGACTCTATAAGATGTCAAAAAAGATAATCACCACCAATGACTGGTCAAGACGCAGCGTACTCAAGGCTGGCCTTGGAACCGCCGCTGTCGCTGGCGCACCGATGTTCTATATGAAGAACGCCTATGCCGCCGAGTACCTTAATGATCCAGGCGATGCGAGCAGCGTCAAGTTTGGATTTAACGTACCGCAAACCGGTGCTTATGCCGACGAAGGCGCCGACGAATTACGGGCTTATGAGCTTGCAGTTCAGCACTTAAACGGTGAAGGCGATGGCGGCATGCTTAACACCATGCAACCAAGCTCACTGAAAGGTAACGGCGTACTGGGAAAGAAAGTTGAGTTTGTTACTGGCGACACCCAGACTAAATCTGACGCTGCACGGGCATCTGCCAAGCGTATGATCGAAAAAGACGGCGTTACAATGATCACCGGTGGTTCATCATCTGGTGTGGCAATCGCTGTTCAAGGTCTGTGTCAGGAAGCTGGCGTTATCTTTATGGCTGGTTTGACTCACTCAAATGACACCACTGGTAAAGACAAGCGACGTAACGGTTTCCGTCATTTCTTCAACGGCTACATGTCAGGCCAAGCACTTGGCCCTGTACTAGAAAAAGCATACGGTAAAGAGCGAAATGCCTATCACCTGACCGCTGACTACACATGGGGCTGGACTCAGGAAGCATCTATCAAGGCTTCAACAGAGTCTATTGGCTGGAAAACTGGCAATACGGTAAAGACTCCTGTAGGCGCTGGTGACTTCAGCCAGTACATCACGCCAGTCTTAAACTCCGGCGCTGATACGCTGATCCTTAACCACTATGGTAAGGATATGATCAACTCGCTAACTCAAGCGGTTCAGTTTGGTCTAAGAGACAAGCAAGTAAACGGTCAGGACTTCGTAATCGTTGTACCGCTATATTCTCGTTTGATGGCACAAGGTGCTGGTGAAAACGTTAAGGGCATCTTTGGTTCAACTAACTGGCATTGGTCGCTTCCAGATGCTGGTTCACAGGCCTTTGTTAAATCATTCGGCCAGGCATACGGCTTCCCACCATCACAGGCAGCACACACCTGCTACGTTCAGGCACTGCTTTATGCGGATGCATGTGAGCGCGCTGGTACGTTTATGCCTTGCGAAGTGGTTAAAGCACTTGAAGACCATAAGTTTGACGGCATGGGTAACGGCCCAACTGAGTACCGTGGCGCTGACCACCAGTGCTTCAAAGACGTACTTGTTGTGAAGGGTAAAGACAACCCATCTTCACAGTTCGACGTACTAGAAGTCGTTGAGGTAACACCACGTGCACAGGTTGAATACGAGCCAGACAATGAGTTCTTTGCTGGTGGCGATCTTGGCCCATGTAACAACGGTGCCGCTTAACAAGTAGTACTGAGATTCCGGGTGTCATCAGACACCCGGAATTTTTTAAACGGCCTCACCGCCGTTCCCCCTCCCCCTACCTGGAAATTGAGTCGTGGACGCAATACTTCTACAAATATTAAATGGCCTGGATAAAGGCGGTGCTTATGCTCTCATCGCCCTCGGACTCACACTGGCCTTTGGCACACTGGGCATTGTTAACTTCGCCCATGGCGCACTCTTTATGCTCGGCGCATTTTGCGCGGTAAGTATCCAATCGATCCTGACACTTTCCAAAAAAGTGAAGGATGAAAGCGTCACTTTCTTTGACGCTTATAAAGAAACACCCTACCTGGAAATTTGGTTCCCGGAAATAGGGCCGACAATAATCGATTGGGCAGTACCCTTATCCATCTTAATCGCCATCCCAGTCATGCTGTTGATTGGACTTGCGATGGAACGCGGTTTAATACGCTTCTTTTATAAGCGAACCCATGCAGAACAGATTTTAGTGACTTTTGGTCTTGCGATTGTTATCCAGGAAATTATCAAGGCTAACTTTGGCGCTAACCCGATTCCAACCGCAGCCCCTGATATCGTTGCGGGCAGTGCCAATATTGGAAGCCTGGTTGGTCTAAGCGACAACATTGTTTACCCCTGGTGGCGGCTAATATATTTGGTGTTTGCCCTGGTGGTGATAGGTGGTGTTTTTGCATTTCTCCAGTTCACCACGTTTGGTATGGTTGTGCGTGCAGGTATGCATGATCGTGACATGGTGAATCTGCTTGGTATCAATGTAGAAAAACGCTTTACCATTGTATTTGGTCTGGCCGCAGTTGTTGCTGGCTTGGCCGGGGTGATGTACGCCCCAATCCTGCCACCGGATTACCATATTGGCATGGACTTTTTAGTGCTATCGTTTGTGGTAGTTGTTGTCGGTGGCATGGGATCGCTTGGAGGCGCCGTTGCTGCCGGATTCTTGCTTGGAATTCTTCAATCCTTTGCTTCTACCAATGAAGTAAAAAGTATTATTCCGGGAATAGACCAAATAATAATATATCTTGTTGCGGTCGTCATTCTGCTCGTAAGGCCTCGCGGTCTTATGGGTCGACGTGGCGTGATGGAGGATTAGAAATCATGACCAAGAAAGTGCTCGAAAGCGAGCTGTTTATCATGCTGCTCTTTGCAGGGGCAGTACTTACGATGCCATTGTGGCTAGCGCCAATTGGTGCAGGGTATCCCGATCTAATGCAGAAATTCGCGATCTTTGGCTTATTTGCCATTGGTTACAATGTTCTGTTTGGCCTGACTGGGTACCTTTCATTCGGTCATGCCGCGTTTCTTGGCGTCGGATCTTATGCTGCGGTCTGGTCATTCAAGCTGCTGTCGATGAATGTCTTGCCAGCAATTTTCTTCAGCATGATTTTCTCGGGAATATTTGCTTACATGATCGGTTTTGTGAGTCTACGCCGGTCCGGTATTTATTTCTCCATTCTGACGCTGGCGTTTGCTCAGATGTCATACAACCTAGCCTATTCAGTGTTAACGCCAATCACCAACGGTGAAACTGGCTTACAGCTTACTCTGAATGATCCTCGCATTCTTGACGCCGCATCAAGTAATGGCGGTGCGCTACCGTCACCAACTCTATTCGGCTTAAAGATGAGTGGCTTTGAAGGCTTCTATTTCTGTGCAGTGTTACTCATTATTGGTTTCTTTATTGCGCTGAAAATAAGCAGATCGCCTTTTGGACTTGTTCTGAAAGGTATCAAATCGAATCAGACCAGAATGAAATTCACCGGGTTTAATACCCGTCCGTACCTGATTACCGCTTTCGTGATTTCCGGTATGTATGCCGGACTCGCTGGCTCGTTGATGGCTGTTACTGATCCATTGGCGGGTGCTGAAAGAATGCAATGGACAGCATCCGGAGAGGTGGTACTGATGACCATCCTAGGGGGTGTCGGCACATTGGTTGGTCCAGTGCTTGGCGCAGGCATCATTAAATACTTCGAGAATATCTTCTCGGCGTTCAACGATCGCTCATTGCATGAGGTATTGGCTTTCCTCCCCGATGGAATGGAAAACATCGTTGTAACCCTGGTTCGGCCATTTGTAGGCGAAGGCTGGCACCTTACTCTGGGCGTGTTGTTTATGCTGGTCATTATCTTCCTGCCAGGCGGCATCATGCAGGGTATAGATCGTATTTTTGGCAAATCTAAGAAAAAGAAAGCGGCTGAAGCAGCGGCAGCGACCGCAAGGATGGGAGAAGAGCAGCATGGCTGAAGCCGAAGAAAACACTGTTCTGCACATCGCGGATATCCACAAAAGCTTTGGCGGATTACATGCATTAAGCGATGTTGATTTGCAGGTAAAAGAAGGCACTACCCATGCGATTATCGGCCCAAACGGCGCTGGCAAATCAACGCTGTTGAATGTCGTAATCGGTCGTTTAATTCCGGACACTGGCGCTGTTGTGTTTGATGGCGAAGTAATTACCGGAAAGACGCCCCATGAAATTAATCAAGCGGGTGTCGCGCGGGTATTTCAAACACCTGAAATCTTTTCTGACCTGACCGTTTTTGACAATGTAATCGTTCCGATCTTATCGAAGCGCGACGGCAGCTATAAATTCAACCCCATGGCAAAGTTAAGCGCCCAAAAAGAAGCGCATGACGAAGCAATGAAATTGATTGCTGATTTTGGGCTAAAAGCTGACGATCCATCGGGGAGTCTATCCCGCGGAGACAAACGCAGACTTGAACTGGCGATGTGCCTGTCGCAACATCCGCGACTGCTTTTGCTGGATGAGCCTACCGCAGGAATGTCCCGCCACGACACCAACAGCACGATTGAACTGTTAAAGAAAATAAAGGAAGGCGGAATGACGAAGGTAATTATCGAGCACGATATGCACGTCGTTTTCTCTCTGGCAGATCGTATTTCTGTGTTGGCAGAAGGCCGTATTATTGCCGACGGTACACCGGAAGAAGTAAAGGCGAATCCGGTTGTACAAGAAGCTTATCTCGGCGGTTAAAAAAAGAATGAACGAAGACACTACAAATACAAATCAGGATAACGGTGCCGAGCAGGTTACAGCCGCAGCCGAGTCCCCAAGTGATTACTTTAAAGTGGATGATATCCACGCCTACTATGGTGAGTCCTATATTGTGCAGGGTGTTTCCCTCAACCTAAGGGAAAACGAGATCCTTGCTCTGCTTGGTCGTAATGGAGCAGGTAAAACCTCCACCTTAAAGACCATCGCCCGGGCGGATGAACCGACTCTTAGAAAAGGTACAATTACTCTTGGGGGCCAAACCGTACACGACAAAAAAGGGTTTGAAGCGTCACAGATGGGAATTCAGTTAGTCCCTGAAGACCGGCGTATTATTCCCGGCATGACGGTCGAAGAAAATATAATTTTAGCCCAGGTAGCCGAGCCAATCGGCTGGCCTCTGGAGAGAATTTATCAGCACTTCCCTCGCCTTGCCGAAAGACGAAAACAGGAAGGCACAACGCTGTCTGGCGGTGAGCAACAAATGCTGGCGGTAGCCAGAGCTTTGGCGCGCGATATAAAACTGCTGCTACTTGACGAGCCCTACGAGGGATTGGCGCCAGTAATTGTCCATGAAATTGAACGCATTCTGCTGGAAATTAAGGCCGAAGGTATTACGTCTATTATCGTTGAGCAAAACGCGGTTGCGGCATTAAAACTCGCTGATCGAGCGGTTATTCTTGATACTGGCGAAGTTGTTTTCTCAGGAAGTGCCGAGGAAGTGTTAAACGACGAAGCCTTAAGATTAAAATACCTGGCGATCTAATTGACGATCAAAAACGAGTTATTCCTGTTGCAAAAACCCGGCAATAGTCGGGTTTTTTTTATACCTTTGAAATGGACAACATAGGAATTGAATGAGCTACTCACCATACCGCGTAATAAAAGCATCAATATGTTCTAGCGTAGGCGCCCAGTCTCTAAACGGCTTAGCAAGAGACAATAACAATTTGGCGTGACCAATATCATCGTACAAATGAAACTCAACCTCAGCGCCGCGTTCTGCGGCAAGCTTGTTCATTGTTTTACTATGCTGAGGATCGACACGAATATCATCAACTCCGGTCATTAAGAGAAGCGGCGGTGATTCACTGGTAAGATAATTGATCGGTTGGGTGGCATCCAGTTCGCTAGTGCCTTTGAATGCCGCTCTGGTTTCCGGCCACTTTTTCGGTGAGAAGTCGTAAGGTCCCGCCAAACCAATCATACCGGCGATCGCTGGCACCTCTTCCCCCTGATCGGTGTAAACAAAGTCAGCAAGCGCGATCATCATGGCATTGTAAGCGCCGGCAGAATGCCCGGCGACAAACAAGTTATTCGCATCACCACCATGATTAGATATATTTTCAGCAACCCAAGTTACTGCTTTGGCGCTATCAAATACGAAATCTGGATACCTTACTTTCGGCACGAGTCGATAGTCCGCAATCACAGCAATAATCCCTTTTGCGTTTAAAGCCCGTCCGACAAAACTGTATTCTTTCTTTTTGCCAGAACTCCAGGAACCACCGTAAAAGAAAACCACAACTGGTGAATTCTTTGATTCTGCATCTGACGATTGGGGCAAATAGATATCTAACTGCTGTCTTGGATCACTTCCATATGCCACATGTTTCACAACTTCTCGCGTTGCGTTATCTTTGGGCAATAAAGTATTTAGCGTGCCTAGCTTGGAACAGCCAGCAACGACAACGATCGCCATTACGACGAGAAAAATTTTTAGAAACAAGACCAATCTATCAACAGAACTAAATCGCTTACTTTCATTCGGCACCACCCCATTACATTAGTTCAGATACGCATGAGGTAGAAGACGTTTATCTCTCTTTAATCAGAAATTTTATGTTTCTGAAAATCTGGGAAGAAAGACTGTAATACAGCATATATTTTAGTTCATACAAGAAACAGCAGCGCTATAATCGCGAAAAATAGCGATAACCTAAAAAGGTAATAACATGAAAAAAGTTGGCTTCATCGGCCTTGGAAATGTTGGCGGAAAACTCTCCGGCAGCCTCTTAAGGAATGGCATCGATCTTACAGTGCGCGATCTGGATAAATCGGTTGCGCAACCTTTTCTTGACCAGGGTGCAAGGTGGGGAGAGAGCCCAAAAGCAATGGCAGAACAGGTTGATATTCTGATCACTTGCTTGCCAAGCCCCGCAGCAAGTGCAACAGTACTGGAAGCTGAAGACGGTGTTTTAGCAGGATTGAGCGAAGGCAAAATCTGGGCGGAGATGAGCACCACCGATGAAGCGGAGGTGCTTCGACTAGGTGAGAAGGTAAAGGCAGCAGGCGCTCAACCGGTGGATTGTCCGGTATCCGGCGGCTGTCACCGCGCCGCCACAGGCAATATTGCAATCTTTGCTGGTTGCGAGCGCGCCACCTTTGAGGACATGTTGCCGATGCTGACCACAATGGGAAGACGCATTCTGCACACTGGCCCTCTCGGCTCAGCTTCGGTTCTTAAAGTCGTTACCAATTATTTGGCAACAGCAAATCTGCTAAGCCTGTCAGAAGCGCTGACCACGGCTAAAGTTGCAGGGATGGATTTGGCCACCACCTACGAAGCTATTCGCATTTCCTCAGGCAACTCTTTTGTCCATGAAACGGAAAGCCAGGTTATCTTGAACGGCAGTCGCGACATCAGCTTCACGATGGATCTAGTCTGCAAGGACATCGGCTTATTCCACGAAGTTGCCAAGCGCGGAAATCTCAATCTGGATTTAGCGCCATTGTTGGTGGAAATTTTCGAACAGGCGCAGGAAAAATATGGACCACGAGAGCTCTCACCAAACATTATCAAACGACTGGAAGAACAGACAGATTTAAAAATTTTGGCGGACGGCTTTCCATCTGAAATGGTTGATGATGAACCAGAAGAGCCAGGGTATGAGGTAGTGCCGCGTAACCGTAGTTAAACGAACCGAGTTACAAACAATTCTGGCAGCATGAGCCTGACCAATAAACTGCAGTATACCGATGCATCGTCGGTAACCCGGTTGGCATTAAGAGACGCGCTGGGCTTTCCCGTGATCATGTTAATCGCCAGTATGACCGGCTTTGGTTCGCTGGCAAGGGAAAGTGGATTTACCCTTGGCATGGCGCTCAGTTCAACCGCCGGTATCTGGGGTTTACCGGGACAACTGGCAATGACCGAAATGCATGCAGCCGGTGTATCAGCTGTCTTTGTTATCCTTGCAGCCTCATTGGCAAATGCGCGGTTTATGCCGATGTCGGTATCGTTTCTGCCGCTGATTCGCCACCCGGATCACAATGATCGCTGGTCATATTTGCTTGTTCAATTACTCTCGATTAATTCCTGGGCGGCAGGAATTCGACGATTTCCAACTATCGAGGTCATTCATCGCAGACGCTATTACGTAGTGTTTGCCGTGGTTTGTATTACAGGCGGATTGACCGGCACAGTCATTGGGTATTTTGGGGTGAGCGCGATGCCGCGTCCTGCGGCATTGGGTCTAATTTTCCTGAATCCGCTGTTTTTTACCGTACTGCTTGCCGGCAGTCAGTCAAAAGCAGCCATCATCGCACTTATTATTGGCATTCCATTAGGCCCATTATTCTATCTTCTGTCTCCGGAATGGGGTTTATTGGCCACTGGTTTAATCGGTGGCTCCTTAGCTTTTTGGCTACACCAGCGATACGACAAAAGTGATGTCTGAAAGCAGCCTTTGGGTAATTGTGATTGGCAGTATTTTTGCGACATACGTGTGGCGATATTTCGGTGCGGTTTTCTCCCAAAAAATTAATCCGGATAGCGCGCTCTTTAAATGGGTAACCTGTGTTTCCTACGCCATGCTTGGTGGCTTGATTTCCCGCATGGTGTTCATGCCTATCGGTCCACTAGAAGTGGTCCCCGGATGGATTCGTATAAGCGGTATTGCCGTCGGACTGATTGCGTTTTTCCTATTTAAAAAGCAAGTGCTAATTGGCGTGGGGGCTGGTCTGGTAGTATTTACCCTGCTGGTTAGTTACCACTAGATCACAGGGATTTTTTCTTGACAGTTTATTGCCGTTAGTAATTTACAAAACCAAACTCTATACATTCAACAATCACAAGAATATGCGTCATCTTAAAATCCTGCCCAGCACCAGTAAACCCTGAGTCTGAAACTGCTTTTACAAGTCAAGCGAAAAATATCAATATTGAAATCTAGACGTCTTACTTATGGCACGATGGTTTTTGATAAGACTAAGTACATGCTGCTTCACCTGTAACAAGCGCTACACCTGAAGAGTGATAGGCAATACGCGTCAATAGCTAAACGACAAAAAATTCACTCTCAGTAGTATTGATCATTCGATCTTTTCCAGAAGCCGCAATATTCGATCTTGTAGGTTATTTCTATCGCAACAAAATCGTCATAAAGGTGGAGTGTGGATCTTCCACATAGTCTGCAAACGGCGGACAATAATCAAAACCAAACTTCTGGTAGAGATTTCTGGCCGGCGCAAAAAAGGCCATTGAACCTGTTTCAAGACTGATACGTTGGTAACCCGCTGACGTTGCAAATTCGATAATGTGCGACAGCAATGCCGATGCAACTCCGCGCTGCTTACATTGCGGTGCAGTGCGCATCGACTTTAGCTCGGCGTGGTCTTTATCCAAATGTTTCAACGCGCCACATCCGGCTAACGCCTTGTCTTCCCAGACGGTCCAGAACGTAATCTCCGGTTTACGTAGATCGTCTAAATCCAGCGCGTGCTTACTTTCGGGCGGCGACACTGCGAGCATATCTTCTATATGCGCTTCGAGAAATTCCGCTATCTCCGGACTCGAGAGATCGTCAATTACTATATTCATTATCTAAAAGCTAAAACACTACATCCAATCAAATCATCTCTAACGGCGTTGCACTTCTTGGAGGAGGGAACGCGATATCCAGCTGTTTAATCTCTTCATAGGTAAGTTCGATATCCGCTGCGATCAAATTTCGATCAATATGATCTATGTCTGAAGCTTTGGGAATCGCCATTACATTTTCCTGCTGCAACACCCAAGCCAGGGCTATCTGAAAGGCGCTAACATTGTGACGCATCCCAATTTGATTAAGCACTTCAGGCGCAAGATGACCCTGGTTTAAGGGTGAATAAGCCATCACAGGAATTCGCTGCTCGAGGCACTGAGGCAGGAGGTCCCATTCAATGCCGCGATGATGGAGGTTATATAGGACTTGGTTAGTCGCTATTTTTTCCCCGAATGGTAATGCCAGCCCTTCTGATAACTCTCTGGAATCGAAATTACTAACACCGTAGCGGAGAATCTTGCCATCTGAAACTAGTTGATCAAAGGCTTCAAGCGTCTCACCCAGTGGGAAGCTTCCTGACCAGTGCAATAAATATAGGTCCAGACATTCGATACCAAGCCTTTTTAAACTTTTCTCGCAAGCGGCAACGGTTCCAGATCGCGATGCATTGCCTGGCAACACCTTGCTCACAATAAAAGCGTCATCGCGACGACCCTTAACTGCGTCGGCAACCACTAATTCAGCATCGTGATACATCTCGGCAGTATCGATCAAAGTTAATCCCTTGTCTAAGCCATAACGCAGGGCATCAGCTTCGTTTTTCGCTTCCTTGCGATCCATTCCCATATGCCAGGTACCTTGACCAAGGGCTGGCACAGAAACACCGTCTGGAAATTCGATTGTCTTCATGAATATACTCCTAGTTAAACTTGGTCGTAATGGTAGAACTATCTTTCCTCAGGCGGAATCATTTTAACCTGATCAGAAAAAGTCGTAATTTCTTCACGACTAAATTTGGTATTGACACGTTCAGTTGAAGGCGGTTGGTGTAACAAACTTGTGTTACTTCTTCTGGCTGTCTTTGGCCTGATTGGTCTTGACACAAATCCTCCGCCGCAATTGGGACAAACATTACAAAGCACGGCTTCAACACAATCAGAGCAAAATGTACATTCGTAGGTACAGATCATCGCATCTAACGCTTCGGGCGAAAGATCCTTGTCACAATATTCGCAGTTTGGCTTGAGTTTCAGCATATTCGAATCCTAAATAGCGTCGCTTACATATGTGTATTCACAGCAACGAATAGTTCGCAAAGATAACAGAAATGCAAGCAGACTTACGCGTTCGAATCGAAAGAAAACGACTTTCCTGCGCCCTGATATCACTCCACACTATTCTGATATGATCTCATTTTCTAGTAACGGTAGAACGCTTGTTTTCAAAAATATTGCGTCAAAAAAACCGTTAGAAAACGATTAAAGACTCTTAAGGGAACCCTCAAATGAACAGTGCCACACCTAAACCCGCCGCAGGAGAACTTCTACCAGTTTTTACTGCAATGGACGTTGATGGAAAATCAGTCTCCATTGGCAACCCTACCGGCAAGTGGATGCTTCTCGTGGTATATCGTGGCAAGCACTGCGGGCGTTGCAAAATGTATTTGAACAATTTGGAATCAATGCAACAAGAGTGGACAGATGCCGGCTTTGAAATTCTTGCGGTTTCCGGCGATTCACAGGACAAGCTTAAGCAGGATCTTGCTGAATTCGGCTGGACCTTTCCGATTGCCTGCAATATGCAGGAGCCAGACATGCACAAGCTAGGGCTTTATGTCAGCGACCCACTCACTCCCGATGAAACCGACTCTCGATTTGCCGAACCAGGAGTTTTTTGCCTGCGCCCTGACGGCACCGTACAGATCGCTGCAATTTCTAACGGCCCTTCGGCGCGTCCGGATCTGGCAGCACTGCTGGACGGTATGATCTTTACTATCAAAAACGAGAAACCTGCTCGAGGTATGGCTGTCTGACTATCTCCAGTTTTCTAAGTTTGATTTTCCGCCACGTCTACAATCAACCTTCGCATCCATTTATGCCCGGGATTGTTTTGTAGTAACGGACTCCACGCCATTTTTAATTCGATTGCAGGAATTTTAAACGGCGGTTTCTTCATCACCACGCGGGAATTGGTTGCCTGTAGATTTGCCGCTCTTGTAGGAATTGTCACGATTAAATCATTTTGCTCCGCAAGCAACATGGCAACATGGTAATGCCGGGTAAACACGGCGATATTTCTGTATTTTCCGAGCTTCGTTAACGCTTCATCCACCCATCCTAGTCTTTGAACGTCCTCCGGGTCCACACCTACGCCAACTCCCATACCGGTTTTACTTACCCAGACGTGCTGCGCCTTAAGGTATTTTTCGAGGGTGAATTTCTTTGCGATTTTATTTTCGGCGCTCACCAGGCAAGTAAAATCATCACGCCAAATTGTTTTTTGATGAAACGATTGTGGCATCGCATCAAATCGATTGATCGCGAGATCCACTCTTCCCTGCTCAACATCGTTAAAACTCACATCACTTGGCGTCATGATGTCTAAAGTAATGCCCGGTGCTTCTTCTCTCAGCCTGCGCAACACGCTTGAGAGTATTGTTGATTCGGCATAGTCAGACGCCATAATGCGAAACACCTGTTTCACTTCACCTGCATCAAATTCCGTTTGCGGCTGTACCATTTGATCCACCTTCCCTAACACTTCGCGAATCAATGGTTGTAATTCCACCGCACGCTCGGTCGGTGTCATACCCTCACTGGTTCGTACTAGCAGCGGATCATTAAAAAACTTCCTCAGGCGTGCTAGACCGTTACTCATCGCCGGCTGGGTTATACCCAGCTGATCCGCGGCTTTAGTGACATTTCTCTCACGAAGTAACACGTCAAGATAAGGCAAAAGATTGAGATCTGTTTTAGTGCTTTGCATAGGTAGGGCCAACCATTATTGATTCTGTGAATATTAAATATAAATACCATATATTTCAATTATGCAGGAGGGCGCCTTACTATTGTTGTTCAACTTTACTTCTACCAGAGAGGATCGACCCATGTTGATGCACACCGACGATATCAAAGCAATTACCGAGTTATGCAAAACCCAGGGCAATAGCTGGAATGCCATTAACCCTGAATCCGTTGCTCGCATGCGCGCACAGAACAAATTCAAAACCGGATTGGATATTGCGCAATACACCGCCGATATCATGCGCGCGGATATGGAAGCTTATGATGCCGATTCTTCACAGTACACCCAGTCACTAGGTTGCTGGCATGGATTCGTGGCACAACAGAAAATGATTTCCATTAAAAAGCATCTGTTAACCACCAATAAATCTTATATCTATCTCTCTGGATGGATGATTGCTGCACTGCGTTCCGAGTTTGGCCCACTGCCCGACCAGTCAATGCATGAGAAAACCACTGTGCCAGAATTGATTTCGGAGATTTACACCTACCTCCGTCAGGCTGACGCACGAGAACTTGGCAATCTATTTCGAGCGTTAGACGACGCTCGAGCTGAAGGTGATTCAGATAAGGAAAAAACCATACAAGATCAAATCGATAATCACGAAACCCATGTAGTTCCAATCATTGCCGATATTGACGCCGGATTTGGTAATGAAGAAGCCACTTATCTGTTAGCAAAAAAACTGATCGAGGCAGGAGCCTGTTGTCTACAAATAGAGAACCAGGTTTCCGATGTAAAACAATGCGGTCACCAGGATGGCAAAGTCACCGTGCCCCATGAAGATTTCCTGGCGAAAGTGAATGCCTTGCGTTACGCCTTTCTCGAACTCGGCATCGAGAATGGCATCATCGTTGCGCGCACCGATTCTCTGGGCGCCGGTTTGACCCAAAAGATTCCAGTATCTGCATCGGAAGGCGACCTTGCGTCTCAATACAATGCGTTCCTGAAAACAACGCCAGTAGAATCTGCGGATGATATTGAAAATGGAGAAATAGTCATCAAGCAAGGAGGAAAACTGGTTAAACCAGCCCGTCTGCCAAATGGACTGTTTCAGTTTAGAGAAGACACGGGTGCAGAACGTTGTGTACTCGACGGAATTACCGCCTTGGAAAATGGCGCTGACATGCTTTGGATTGAAACTGAAAAACCACATCTTGGGCAGATCGGCGGCATGATCAACGAGATCAGAAAAGTGATTCCGAACGCCAAACTCCTATACAACAATAGCCCTTCGTTTAACTGGACTATCAACTTTCGTCAGCAGGTATTCGATGCCTGGTCAGAAGAAGGAAAAGATGTATCGAACTATAACCGCGACGAACTGATGGATGCGCGCTATGATTCTTCCGGGCTGGCAATTGAAGCCGACGATCGTATTCGTTCGTTCCAAGCCGATGCTGCCCGGGAAGCAGGGGTCTTCCATCATTTAATTACCCTACCCACATACCATACTGCGGCCTTATCTACAGACATACTGGCAGCGGACTATTTTGGCGAAGAAGGTATGCTCGGCTATGTCAAAGAAGTCCAGCGTCAGGAGATTCGTCGAGGCATTGCCTGCGTAAAGCACCAAAACATGGCTGGATCTGATATGGGTGATGATCACAAAGAGTACTTTTCTGGTGGCCAGGCGCTGAAGGCTTCGGGCAAGGACAACACGATGAACCAGTTTTAAGTAGTTAGTAAATTGCACAACCATAAAAAAGGGCGGATATTCCGCCCTTTTTTTTATTTTTTAGAACCTATCTTATTCATAGGCTTACAATATTTTTAGAGAACTATTGCTTCTTAAAGAACGCACCATAAATACTCCCTGCAAGCGTTAAAACTCCAGCGATTAACAGTCCAGCTGCAATTGGCCGACCGGCAAATCCGCTCCATTCAAAATGCAGCATCTGCATAGCCTGGGCAAAAGTTTGCTCACCAATCCGGCCGAGAATTAAACCAAGAACAATACCCGCAACGGAGTATCCGGAACGCCGCAGGAAAAACCCGATGGCGCCTGCCACGAACATCACGATGACATCGATCGCTAAACCGCGAACCGCATAAGCACCAACCGTTGCCAAACACAAAATCATCGGCGCTAGAAACTGAAACGGAATGCGTAGCAAGTTAATAATGGTTTTGGTTTCCATGTAGCCGACAAATAAGATCGACAGATTGGCAAAGAACATGGCGGCGAATACCACCCAAACCAGATCAGCACTGTTAAGGAACACAAGCGGTCCTGGTTCCATATCATGCATCTGAAACACACCAACCATCATTGCGGTAAGTGCACCACCTGGAAGCCCGAGAGCAAGCAAAGGAATCATGGCAGCGCCAGTCGCCGCGTTGTTTGCTGTTTCAGAGGAAATAACTCCCTCCAGTTTTCCTTTACCAAACTCGCTTTTATCTTTGGACCAACGAACCGCTTCGTTATAGCCCATAAATGCCGCGAGAGTGGCACCGATGCCGGGCAATATCCCGCAGAAAAATCCAATCACTATGGATCGAACCACCGCAACTTTATGCGCCACCAGTTCCGCTAGACTAGGAAAATCCACGCTTAGTTTTGGTGCTTGATAAGAGCCTCTTACTTTATTCTCCGCCTGCACAAAAATCTCAGTTACCGCAAAGAATCCGAGGATGGTGGGAATAAAGTGTATTCCCGCAAGCAGATAAGGCATGCCGAAATCCCAACGCTTAATTCCTCCAACTGGATCCAGACCAACTACGGCGATCAGCAATCCGATCAGAATAGAAAGCCAGCCTTTCCAAAACGTTTTAGCGCCAACAGAAGAAGCAACCGCAAGGCCAAAAAACACCAAAGCAAATATCTCAGGAGGACCAAATGCCGAAATCGCCCAGTTAGCAATGGGCGCCGTCGCAATCATCATAATGACAGCTGAAATAGTGCCACCGAGAGCCGAACACATAACCGCAGCCCCTACTGCCCTGCCAGCCTGCCCATTTTTGGTCATTGGATAACCATCAAAAGCGGTGGGCGCATTTTCAGGAGCACCGGGAATATTAAACAATATTGCGGTAATCGCCCCACCATAAACACCGGTGCAGTAAATTACTGAGAACAGCATGATGCCGTGCTCTGGAGATAGGTGCGCCGTAAACGGCAATAAAATAGCGGCCAGAGTTAGCATACTGACCCCCGGTATCGCACCAAACAGCATACCGCCAATCACACCACCAAAGAAAATGACGATACCAAGCGGATCACTAAATAAGGTAATCGTGCCGCCAAGAAAGTTATTAAATGTTTCCATAATAAGTAATTAGCGACTATTGAAGAATATTAACCATGGAGGTTCCGAAATCGTAGAACCAACCAACGTTGCCAGTAGGCAAACCAACATATAAAAGACTGACGAAGAACATCAGCAGCAACGCAAAGATGCCGCCGCCGACCACCAGCATTCGCTTGTAACGGCGTTCACCGAACAAAAACATCACCCCGAGTATAAAAATCGGCGCCATGGCATAAAAGCCGAAGTCCTGGAGGAACGCACCGAACAAAATAGGCAAAGCGAGAATCCCACCCACATGATTGCCGCGAATCGCAAACACGTAGACCACCACAACGACTGCTGCAACTACGAGTTTAGCCACATGGAGTCCGGGCTGCTCTAGCGACATTATCGCTGCTATGCCTTCGGGCAGATTCATATAGATAAACGGTAACGCCAGCAGAAAAAAAGTCCACAGATACCATTTCAGAGAATTGTGATCACTGCCGTCAGTGGAATCATCGTGCGCCTGGGCAATCATCGATGTCGCACTTCCGTCCCCTTTTTTCCAGTTATAAATTAGCTGCCCTATCGCCGCGATCGCAATCAACAACAAGATTGTGCGTGGCCAGGCGGAGGCACCGAACTTATAGATTTCGATTTCCTGTTCGAAATCAAAAGAATAGATATATAGGAAGAGACAAAAGCCAAGCCAGATAGCGGCTTCAACGATATGTCCTGTTCTCAAATTGCCCATGGATCTTTCCAAAAACTGAGTGCAGAAGAGACGTCCGCTCAAACTTTAAAAACGTTCTTCCTGCGAGAGAAAATATAAAAAGCCCCGACTAACACATTGTCGGGGCTTTGATACTACGTACTTAAATGCAAACTTACTTAACTTCCAGTCCCATTTGCTTGTACACCTCACGATACTGACCAATCGTGTTGGTAATGAGCTCTTGCGAGCCGGCAGTATCTCTGTAGCTTTCAATCAGAGTCATATATTTTGACTCGTTATACTTTTGATAGCTTGGCTCACAATATGCCTTTTGGAAAGCCCACTGCAGCCACTCAACGCGATCGGCTGGGGCATCTTTATGCACATAGAAGCCGCGGAAACGGAGTAGCGGATCAAAATCCAATCCAGCATCTGTCAGGCTGGGTACATCGGCAAATGCTTCTGGCGATTCTTTCAGCATCGTCAAGATTGGCTTAAACGTGCCGGCATCCAGAAAAGAACGGACATCACCAGGCTGCTCAAATAGCGCATCTACCTGACCACCAGCCAACGCACCGTATCGAGGCGCACCTTTGTCGAAAGAGATCTGCTGAATTTCCATACCGGTGGCATCGGTGATGAACCGCATCATGACACGCTCCATCGAACCTTCTTTGGAAACGTTAGCGATGGTTGCTTTGCCTCCCTGTGCCTTCACCCACTCAACAAAAGTCGGCCAGTCAGTAAAACGATCTTCTTCAGTACGGATATAAATCTGGGAAAATGTGATTTGCGAAGTAACCAACGGAATCAAATCCTCAGCAGGATTTGGCCGGCTAGAGTCAAGCGCGTGTGCACTGGACGCATCATCGATATGCTCAAGTACGGTATAGCCGTCTGCAGGAGTCGCCATAAAAGCGGTCATGCCAACCGTTCCAGAACCACCGGGCTTGTGATCACGATTGATCGATACGCCAGTATGTTCAGAAACCGCTTCGGCCATCGCTTGTGCAACCTGACCAGAACCACCGGCAGGACCATAAGGCACGATCATGGTTAAAGCTCGCTCAGGATAGCCACCAGGACCTTCCACCGATGCGGGCAACGAATCGGTCGCGCAAGCAGCAAATGCGATATTCGCTGATAACGCCATGGTCGCCATGACCATGCCTGATGAAGCGAGGTATTTTTTAAGTTTCATGTTTCTCTCCAAGATGAAGTTTCGAGTATTTTTGTGTTTTATTTCGACGACCTGTTTCGGAAGCCTTGTTCTCATAATATCCAATGGATTGCCCTCTGTCGAGTATCTAATATTCGACCCAAAATACCGCTATTCACATAACAAATTGTGTTATTTGACAGACATCACTACACTCTGGGGTCGAAAAAATTTCACGTAAACCCATGTCGCAAGCTACTTCGTCAGCCGGTGGATCGCATTCCGATGAAACCGCCATTATTCAAGACTTAATCCATCGTGGACGAGCCGCAATGCGCAGCATTTCTGATGCAGACCAGAAACGGATCGACGAACTGGTCACTGCCCTTGCGTGGGCCCTGTATAAACCTGAAAATGCCCTAAAAATGGCGCAGCTGGCGGTAGAAGATACCGGTATCGGCAATGTTCAGGATAAGGTAGTTAAAAACCAGAGAAAGACTTTTGGGACTTTACGGGATCTGCTGCGCACTAAAACAATCGGCATTATTAAGCAGGATGAGGGATCGGGTATTGTTGAGTATGGCAAACCTGTGGGAGTGGTTGCTGCAATCACCCCTTCCACCAATCCGGCTGCGACTCCAACCAATAAAGCCATGATGGCTATTAAGGGCGGTAATGCAATCGTTATTGCACCTTCCCCGGCTGGATGGCGTAGCACTAATTCAACCGTAGAGCTGATGCGTTCTGCCCTCAAGCGGGTTGGTGCTCCGATGGATCTGGTACAAATACTGCCGGCCCCTGTTTCTCGCAGTATGACCCAATTGTTAATGGCCCATGCAGACTTAATCGTCGCGACCGGTTCTCAAAATAACGTGCGCTCCGCATATTCAAGCGGCACTCCAGCAATTGGCGTTGGCGCCGGTAATGTACCGGTTTTGATCGACTCTACCGCTGATCTTGATCAAGCAGCAAAGAACATTGTGCAGTCTAAAACCTTCGACAATTCGACTTCCTGCTCGTCAGAAAATTCTCTTGTGATACTGGATGATGTTTATGAAGACGCCATCGCAGCGCTGAAAAAAGAAGGCGCGTATCGCACCAGCGATGCTGAAAAGAAACTCATTGAAGATAACTTATGGCTCGATGGCAAACTCAATCGAGACGTGATCGCCAAAGATGCACCGGTCTTTGCCAAAGGCATTGGCTTACCGGATGAATCGGGAGAAGCGCGATTTTTTCTAGTGGAAGAAAACGCATTTGAGCCCAAGTCTCCATTTGCAGATGAAAAACTATCACTGGTTTTGACAGTTTATCGTGCCAAAGATTTCGATCATGGTGTTCAGCTGATTCGCGACATCCTCGAGGTTCAGGGGAAAGGACACTCATGTGGCATCCATACCCAAACTCCTGGACACGCCACACGGCTTGCCGAAGAGATTGATGTAGTACGAGTGTTGGTAAACCAACCCCATACTTTTGGTAACGGCGGCAGCTTTAAAAATGCATTACCGTTTACGCTCTCAATGGGCTGTGGTACTTGGGGTGGAAACAGCATTTCTGAAAACCTCAATATCAAACACTTTATCAATATCACCCACTTGGTTACTGAAGTGGATGAGGACAAACCGGAGGAAGAGGCATTGTTTGGCAGCTACCACGCTAAATATGGAACAGATTGATGAGTAGGATCCAAACCGTTAGAGGATATGTCGATCATCACGCCCTGACCCGTCCTGACCAACCATTCTTGATTGCACCGGATACGGAAAATTCACTGAATTTTCTGGCGCTTAAACAAGGGGTAGACCACATTGGCGCCAACCTTGATGAACTGGGAGTTGCAACCGGAGCGAAGGTTGGCTTTCTGCTGAACAATGGATTTTGGACAACCCAATTGTTTATCGGCGTTATGGCAAACCAAAGAGTGATCGTGCCATTGAACGCAGTTGCCGGCGCCAGGCAGTTAGAACATGTTCTGGGCCATTCTGACACCGAAATTGTTTTTGTGTCCGAAGAATACAAATCACGACTGCAAGATTTAATTAAAGCGGTTGGGCGCAACATTAAAATGATCATGGTGGATGATCAGTCTGGCATACAGTGGCCGACTGATGCGCCTATCCACTCCAAACCTGGCGCATTCAATCCTGCAGAAACCGATCCAGCATTGTTGCTGTATACCTCGGGCTCAACAGGATTGCCAAAAGGCGCTGTCCTATCTCATCGAGCTGTGGTGAATGGCGGTCTCAATGTAGCCAAAGGCCATCACCTGACCGCTTCGGACAGAGCACTTTGTGTTTTACCGGTATATCATATCAATGGCGCGATGGTGACTGTATCCGCCCCCCTTGTCAGCGGCAGCAGCGTGGTTATGCCATCACGTTTTAGTGCCCGCACCTTCTGGCAAACCGTCGCAGAGTATGGCTGCACCTGGGCTAGTCTGGTACCCACGATCATCAAGTATTTACTCGACCGTGCAGATCAAGAGCCCTATTCTTTTGGCGACGAGCCGCGTCTGGCAACATTCCGATTCGGTCGATCTGCTTCCGCGCCATTGCCGGCAGTCGTGCTAGAACAGTGGGAAGAAACGTTTAAAGTTCCGATGATCGAAACTATCGGCTTGACCGAAACCGCAGGGACCGTAGCAACCAATCCAATGCCACCGGCTGAGCGCAAACCGGGATCGGTTGGTTTGGCTGTAGGCAACGAAATTATCATTGCAGACGATAACGGAAAGGAACTCAAACCGGATCAAGAAGGCGAAGTCATGATCAGAGGCGCGAATCTGTTAGACCTGTATTACAAAAACCCGGAAGCCACTGAATCCAGTTTTCTGAATGACTGGTTTCGTACGGGAGATCTAGCAACAAAAGACAAAGATGGATATCTCTATATAACCGGGCGCATCAAAGAGCTCATCATCCGCGGCGGCGAGAATATCGCGCCGAGAGAGATTGATGATGTTTTGTATCAACATGTATCTATTCTTGAAGCTGCCACGGTTGGCGTTGAAGACGAAAATTATGGGCAGGAAGTGGTTGCCTGCGTAGTCGTTAGAGACGGCTACCAGTGTTCCGCTGAAGAGCTGCAATCGTTTTGCGAGAAAGAAGTGGGTGCATACAAGACGCCCAAGACTATTTATTTCATGGATGACTTGCCCAAAGGCCCGTCTGGAAAAATTCTCAGGTTAAAACTTCCAAAGATTATTGCAGAACTGTAGCCGTTTTCGAATCGTATCTAGACCACCTCGATCGACAACGCACCAACGCCCTGCACATAGCCTTCCAGCTGATCGCCCTTCTCTACGGGGCCGACGCCAGCTGGTGTCCCCGTCATAATCAGATCGCCGGGCGCGAGGGTAAACAAGCCAGACAAAATTGAGATAATTTCTGGAACTTTCCAAATCAATTGATTCAAATCCCCTTTTTGGCGCTCGACACCATTCACCGATAAAGACACTACGCCCTCCTCAAGAAAACCAATATCACGCACCAACACCAACTCCCCACATGGCGCTGAATGATCAAATGCCTTGCCAACTTCCCACGGGCGTCCGGCTTTCTTCGCTTCACCCTGCAGATCGCGGCGTGTCATATCAAGGGATACCGCATACCCATAGACACATTCCATTGCATTTTCTATCGCGATATCTGCACCACCTTTATGTAGTGCAACGGTCAACTCAATTTCATGGTGAACGCTGTTCGACAATGAAGGATAGGGAAAGCGGCTATTGTTAACCAGCAAATTATCCGGATTCTTTTGAAAGAAAAACGGCGCTTCTTTATCCGGATCATGCCCCATTTCTATGGCATGTTCTGCATAGTTTCGACCGACACAATAAATCCTGCGAACCGGAAAAGAATCTGTACGACCCCGAATAGGTAAAGAAGGGATAGCAGCAGGAGGAAATGCAAAATCAGTCATATTAGCGGGGTTAAATTATTAATGCGTTAGATCTCGATGTTACATAAAATCACCGTTGCTTGCGAACAACACGAATCCAGAATGCACGATTTTTTCGAACAACAATATAAGAACTATCTTGAGGATGGATGGTGCGTATTTGACAGAGACGACGTTCTGCTAGACTGGATAGCGACGGCTTTACCAGAAGCGAGAAGAACAGTGGCTGATCCAGCCAACGATTTTTGGTTTCGCCATGGTCGCACCTGGTTTGCCGGAGTCAACGCGCTTAACAACGATTCTTCTGGCGCCGTTAACCGAGGAATGCCAATCGACGGTGCCGCCATTGCATTTATCCGCAAACAATTTCAGTTAAACAAGATTGTTCTCGATAAGGCGCAGATATCGGTTTATTACCCAGGCTACCCTCAGCACTCTGCGGAGGAAAAAGACGCCGCATTTGGCTATCGATTGCGCCGAGACGCGGCCCACGTCGATGGATTGCTGCCAATCGGTGAAGACCGAAGACGGTTTCTAAGGGAACATCATCACTATGTGCTTGGTATTCCGATGGTGGAAGCGTCTGAAGACGCTGCGCCATTTGTTATCTGGCGAGGTTCGCATAAGATTGTGAGAAGCGCGCTCAGCGCGATACTAGAACAACAAGATGAAAGCTTATGGAACGATATTGACGTTACTGAAACCTACCAACAGTCACGGCGAGCTATTTTCGAACAATGCGAGCGCGTTGAACTGCCGTTAAAACCAGGCCAAGCCGTTATCGCACATCGCCTTTCATTGCATGGCAGCGCGCCCTGGGGGAAAACTGCAACTGCCGGTAGTGACGGCCGAATGATTTGTTTTTTTCGTCCACCTACGTTGACCGCGACGGATTGGCTTCGAATGCCATAATCAATTGACTGTCAATTAGCTATCTAACAGTCATCAATCAACCTGCCCGTTTTAACATCGCATCGAATAACACCTGACATCCAGCGGCAATATCTGTTTTCTCTGCATTCTCGATTTCGTTGTGACTAATGCCGTTTTCGCAAGGCACAAAAATCATCGCGGTAGGATATTGCTTTGCCATATAAACCGCATCATGCCCCGCTCCACTAATCATTCGCTTGTAAGGATAACCATGATCCTTCGCGCCTTTCTCCACAAGATCAACACAGTCAGCCGCAAAAGGCGTTGCGGGTGCAATCCAGAAATTCTCAAGCTTTGCTTCACAACCGTGACGTTTACTAATCTGTTCAAGATCCGCTCGCAGCTGCGCTTCAATATCAATTAATACCTGATCGTCCGG
>CALKKV010000011.1 GCA_937992195.1 uncultured Gammaproteobacteria bacterium
ACCGGTTGTGGTGCCTGGTGTTCAGGTCCCGAAGATCTTTCGCCGGAAGAGTATTATTGGGGCTACAACCGTATGACTACTGTCGAAGGTCTGTTCGGTGCAGGTGATGCTGTTGGCGGTACGCCCCATGCGTTCTCGTCAGGTTCTTTCACCGAAGGTCGTTTAGCTGCGAAGGCGGCGTGTCGTTACATCGATGACGGTAAAGCGGAAGGCATTAAGGTTTCTGATGCGCAAATTGAAGGTCGTAAGGAAGAAATCTACAAGCCTTTGGAAACCTATCGTATATATCGCAATGAAATTACCGCTGGCTCGGTTAATCCGAATTACATCAATCCACGTCAGGCGCTCGATCGCCTGCAGAAGTTGATGGATGAATATGCTGGAGGCGTAACCGTTAGTTACATGACTAACGAAAAGCTCTTGAACATTGGTTTGAAAAAGTTGAAGTTACTCGAAGAGGATCTCGAGAAAATCGCGGCGGAAGATATTCATGAACTACTTCGTGCGTGGGAGATTAAGCACCGACATTTGACTTCAGAGTCGGTTGTTCAACATACCTTGTTCCGAAAGGAGACGCGTTGGCCTGGATATTACTATCGAGGTGACCACTTAAAAGTGGACGATGAGAATTGGCATGTGTTGACCGTGTCTCGACGAGATCCTAAGACTGGTGAATATACAATGGAGAAAGCGCCTTGCTATCATCTGGTCGACGTTGATGGCGAGAAGAAGGCCGACGCGGCTTAAGCGTCAAAATTCGGGAGCTACGGTGACTCTGTAGCTCCCTAACTTCTGTAATCATGAATATTATTGAATCGTCAGACGACGAAATCTTAGCTGTTGCCCACCCGATGTGGGACGACCTGATTAAGTATTCCAATGCAGGGGAGTACGGGAAATTTATTGAAAACTTTTCTTATGAGATGTTGTTTGGCCTCAACGAAGTTGAGATAGGTAAGCAATTTGCGAAAAGTGAATTAACCAGAAACCTCGATCCAAAATACGACTTCCTTGGATTGATTCGCCGTAACGCGCATGTGTCTGCTCTGTATCGTATGCGAAGCACTAAAAAGGAGGGAGAATGGCTCGGACGTCTCGTGCTCGGATACAACAAAGAAGGCGAAATCAAAATATATGGAGCTTCCATCTTTTAGAGAACAGACTATGGATAATATGATGGAAGACCCCATTGGCGATGGCAAATTGGTTGAACTGAAATACCAGGTTCTTGACGTCAAAACCAAAAGCGTATTGACCGAAGTCGAGTTTCCGATTGGATACGTGCATGGCGTTAATGAGATTCTCGCACCGCAAGTTACTACAGAGCTTGAAGGCAAGCTGCCGGGCGATGTGATTGAAGTACCGATTGACTGTAACAAAGTATTTGGTCCGCGGGATGAATCTCTTGTCGTTACCGATCATATTGACAATGTGCCGGAAGAATATCGAAAAGTGGGTACGTCAGTACTGATGGAAAGTGACTCTGGCAAGACCAAAACGTTTCTTGTAACTCGGGTTGACGCTAACAGCGTGACGATTGATGGTAATAATCCGCTTTGTGGTCGTGAAGTGATATTTAAGTTAGATATTATTAGCGTGCGCGATGCAACGGAAGAGGAAATCCAGTTGGGTGGTCCGGTTAATGCTGACCCGGATATCAGCGAAATCGTTGGTTCGGATCGGAATGTAAAACCTGTAGGTGGGTAGTCTCTACGCAGAAACGCTGTTGGCGCCAGGTTTGGGGGTGTCATTTCAGTGGCGTTATCAACACAACGGCCGCGACCTGCTGGAGATTCTCGATCCTGAATCGCCAGCGCGAGCCGCACTTGGGCAGGCAATTGATCGATATGAGAACACTGTTTTTGCGCTGACGCTAGACAAACCAACACTGATCGAGTGGGCCAACTCACAAGAAGTTTTGCAGGATGCCGCGGACAGAAGAGAATTACGCCTGGGAGGTGCCCATGTTTTTCAGCAGTCCATTGAGCTGCTGCAAAATATGCAGATGATGACGGACCGGGAAGAAGACCCAGTCAAACTTTCCGCCATTCACCACAATATCGGTGATGTCATGGGTTTTATTGGTCAACGTAGCGGCAGCGTGCATTTCCTGGAACAGGCAGCTTTGTCTTACGAGCAGGCATTAGAGATGCGGCCTCAGGATTCTATGCCGTTAGAGTGGGCGCGATCGACATTGAATACTGGTCTCGTGATGCAATCCATTGGTGTGCTCGAAGATGATACCAGCATGTTGAAGCAAGGTTTGGGTCTGTTCAAAGGGGCAGTAAATCAGTTACCAAAGGATCAGAATGCTGACGAATGGGCGGCTGCAATGTGTAGTGTGGGCACGGTCCTGTATCAGCTCGGCACACACCGCCGTGGTTCCCGTACACTGGAACAGGCCGTAGTGGCATTGCGAAATGCGTTGGCAGAACGTAGCGCTGATAATCATTCTATGGCATGGGCGATTGCGCAGAATAATCTGGCAGCGACGATGCAGGCTTTAGGTGAGCATGAAGAAGATATTGGCGCGTTGGAGGCCTCTATTCCTCTATATGACGAGGCGTTAAAAATATTGAGCGGTGATTCGTTGCCGTTAATTTCGACAATGGTTGCCGCCAATCGGGCATCTGCCATGATTGCGCTGGCGGTTGAGTCAGACTATCTAGATATGGCCGAGACATCGGTTAGAGAATTTAAAGAAATTCACGCGCTGTTGAGTGGTACTGATTATTCTGAGTACCAAGCGAAAGCGCTTGAGCGGAGGGAGCAGGCGGAAAAGCTTGTTGCTTCTTTGCAGTTGTGACGGTAATTATTGATTAACTTTTTATTATTCAGAGGACAATTTTATGAGCGAGCCAAGTAAAGAACGACCAGAGGTGCCAGAGGGTAAGACAGAGTATGTAACAACGCGTCAATTGCCAGCGAATGAAAAAGGCTATATAGGGTATGAGACCGAGTGGGTCTCGTTTCATAAAGAAGTGCCCTATGAGACGCCAAAAAAGCCTTAGGCTATTGTCGGGAACAGACTGCGTTATTTCAGCGGACCCGGAGTAGCTATCGGATGATAAGAATAGATCTACCTGCAAATGCGGGCGTAAATTTAATCTAAACTGCTCCGACGCAAGCTAAGGTTTATCCGCTTGAATTTTGAATGGCCGTTGTGAACAAGTGCGTAACTGTTAGCTTGTAAGTGATACAAGCGGTCGGTAGATTTTTTTATATGTAAGTTCACATTGTCTTTGGTTCGAAACAAATAGAGAATTTGTGCGCGGGTGTACGCAGTGTTTTATTCATTGCAATCATTATTTTGTGGTAAATAAGTGCAGGCATTCAGCGTGCGTTGTTTGTTGATCAAACCAGAAATCGGTTCATCTAAGTTAGAGATGGCTTCAATGCAGTCTTGCCTTTCTTGCTCTCGTATTTGCTTTACCACTTTTTCAGATAGAAACTCCTGATTCTCTTTGAAATAAGCAGGTAGGGATTTACAGATTATTTTCTTTAGCGCGGCTTTGTCAGCAGGCCGAAGGGTGATATTTGTGATTTCTGTCCAGTCTGAAACAATGTTATGACAAAGTTTTTCAAGACCCGAGAGATCGACCGGGGGAATGTTTTCAAATGACAACGTTTTACCTCACGTAGACGTTACAAATTTACGGAAACTTTAGTTTGCGTTACGCAGTGTTCAAGTTAAGAGAGGTAGAAGCGTCGGCCTAACGTTTATAGTTGTGCTCAATCTGGCGAAGAGCTTATGTAAGTGCCGAAGAAGGCGAATATTATCACTGGATGCCAAGTTCTAGAAATTTAAATCTACACGCTTTTAAGCTTACTTAGGGAGTATGGTTCAGAGTTGGACCAAAATTTAAGCCAAAAACAGACGTAATAGTGCTTTTGTCTTGTTTTATATACCGTATATCTAATTTTAATTAGCCTGTAACAAGATGTTTCACTTTAAGTCTATGCGGTGATCAGGGCTGTTTCCTAATCAATTCATGCCAAATCGCTCATCGAATTGGTATTGGCTCAATCTCTCTACACCCGTATCGGTCAGCAACAGCTGTTCTTCTAACTTTACTCCCTGATTTAGGGCTTTTGAGCCGATATAGCTTTCAATACAAATGACCATGCCAGATTCGATATGGCCTTCAATGGGATATGCCGTTCCAGAGGTTTTATGCGGAATATTAGGGTATTCCCCGGACATACCTAGTCCGTGGCCAATGCAATAGTATCGACTGTCTTGGTGCTGTTCAGGAATTTTCCATGCTTTGTCAGCGATCTCAGCAAAGCTGGCCCCGGCTCTAATCAGCGCAATATTATGTTCCAGCTGTTCCCTCGCGCACTGATATAGTCTTGACTGCTCTGCCTTGGCGCGTTGATCGCCACATAAGAATGTACGCGAAAAATCGACGGCATAACCCTCATAACCAATTGCGTCTGTGTCGAGGCATACTAAATCTCCTTTTTTGAGCCGCCTGGAACCGCATTCCTTAAAGTAGGGGAAGGTGTTTTCCCCGGTTTGCATTAGCCGGGTAGAAATGTATTTTCCACCTCCGCCGATTAAACCTTTGTGAAAATGTGCCCAGACTTCCGTCTCAGTTTTTCCTGGTTCGATTGCCTGTTCAAACTCTCTAGTCGCTTGTTCTGCTTTGCGTAAGGCTTCTCGCATATAGGGTAGTTCAATAGCGAGTTTGGTGCTGCGTGCTGAATGCATCACGCTGTCGGCATCAAAAATAATAAATCCTTTATCTCTTAACGCATCAACCACGGGATAGGGGAAGCGACCGATCGCGAGTTTACCGATTTCGCCTACCTCTTTTTGCACAAGAGTCTGGATCTCCAACGCAAGGTGTTGTGCGTTCTCCGCGACTTTCTGGTTGGCGCTAACAAAGCAGAGTCCGGATGCCGGCCGGATTTCATCTATTGTAGGTAAGTCTTGAGAGAGGTGCTCACAACCAAAGTAGTCAAACAAAATGCAAGGACCTTCGGCAAACAGCAATAAATATCTGGAGGGCGTGCGCATGGAAAAGATCGTCATATTTGACGCCCCAGTAATATAAAAAATATTGACCGGATCGATAATCAACATAACCTCTATATCGTTTTTCCTCATTGCATTGCGCGTTTTCTTAAGCCGAGAAAGGTAGAGCTGATGCAATGCTTTCTCGTCGGGTTGGTCTTTTTTAACTTGAGGCATTTTCGAAAGTAAAGAGCAATTGAATAGAGTTGCGTTAATTTTGAACTATTGCTTGGATTTGCGGTTAAATATACGCACATAAACAAGATTCTTATAGAGAGGTAGCTAAAATGCAGTCAGAAGATCTCCGCGCAATGCAGTCCCCACTAAAATCTCAGTATAAAGATGATCCAGGTAGCGCGATGATTACGCTTTCCGCCGAATCAAAGCTTGCTGAGGGCATTACATGCAAAGTCGACACAGGTCGCGCAATGGTGCAGGCAGGATTGCATCCAGCGACAGGAGGAGACGGACTATCTGCTTGTTCTGGCGATATGTTGCTAGAGGCTCTTGTGGCCTGTGCGGGTGTGACGCTCAACGCGGTGGCGACGGCGTTATCCATCAAACTCGATGATGCCAGCGTTCATGCCGAAGGGGATCTGGATTTTCGCGGTACTCTTGGTGTTGATAGAGACGCGCCTGTTGGGTTTAAAGAAATCCGTATGCGTTTCGATCTGAAAACAGATGCTGATGACGAGCAGCTGGCATCGCTGATCAAACTTACAGAGCGATATTGCGTGGTCTATCAGTCCCTCGCAAGTCCGGCGAAGTTAAGCGTTACTTACTAGTGTTTTTTGAAAATAAACTCCAGCTGGACTCTTTTGATTGAGGTTCTTCGGAATCGACCGTCTCAGCGCTATCGGTTAGCAACTTGGCAACCGCGATACCGTCTTCCTGACCTAGTCCATTTTCAGAAGCTCTGGTAAATAACTGATATGCAGCTGATGTTAGTGGCAAGTTTAATCCCGCTTTATTTGCTTCTCTTTCCGCGATACCAAGATCCTTAGTCACATTGTTGATTGGGGCTCTTGGTTTGAAATCTTTGCGGATTAATTTCTCTCCGCGAACGTCAAATGCCCATGAGCTTCCAGTGGAGTTGTTGATGACTTTGTACATCGTTCCCAGATCAACACCAATTTCAGTTGCCAGTGTCATCGCTTCGGCTGTTGCTGCGACATGGATATCGGTCAGCATCTGATTTAGCATTTTAATTTTTGATGCCTGTCCTGGTTCTTCTCCAATGTGATGTACTCGCGAAGAAATGGCGTGAAATACCGGGTCTGCTATTTCCAGCGCCGCAGTGGACCCTGAAACAAGTACTGCGAGTTCACCTCTTAGTGCCAATGCAGGACCGCCGGATACCGGTGCATCTAATACCAACATGCCTGCTTCAATCAGGCGCTCACTAAATTGCGTGGCGGAGCTTGGTGGAATGGTGCTGGACAAGATAAACAGTGTGCCCTCGCTTGCGGTGGTCAAAGCCCCCGTTTCGCCAAACAATACCTCTTCGGTTTGCGCGTCGTCGACCACATAGACAGCCGCTATCTTTACGTTTTTTACCGCCTCTGCGGCGGTGGTGCAGGCTTCTCCTTTCTGTTCTGCAAAGCGTTCGAGTTTTTCCGAATTTTTATCTACGCCATAAACAATGAAGCCTTCTTCGAGCAATGACAAAGCAGCTCCCCAACCAATAGCGCCAAGTCCAATTACTGCGATTTCTGAAATTTGTGTCATGTGTTTACTCCCTATAGCGACCTACGCTCAATCATTTTATGATTCTAATGACAATTGAAATTAGATGATCCATTAGCAGTCACTATCATACAGAAAATTCTCTAGGTGTTAGTGTTGCCGTGTTGTAATGTGACATCTACGAAGAGGGGAAAAAGATAAAGGTTATGCACGAGGGGCTACAAGATATCTCAGATAAAACGAACTTAGATGTCTATTAGAAGGTAGCAAACAATCGTTACCAGTTCAGCGAGGATCGCACGCAACGATAGAAAATACGCTATGAGTCTCTAGTTTCCGGCGGCAATCATTCCACCTTTTTCTTCGCGCTCGGCAATCACCCGATCCATCCAGTCAGGATCCATCTCGGGAACAGACGATAGAAGCAGTTCAGTGTACTCGTGGTGAGGCGGAGAAAAAATTTCTGTTTTAGGTCCTTGCTCGACAATTTTACCTTCTAGCATCACGATAACCTCATCAGCGATAGCGCTGACTGTAGCCAGGTCGTGGGTGATAAACATATAGGCGAGATTGAACTCTTGCTGTAATCGGTCCAGCAAACGTAAGATACCTTCGGCCACTAGCTGGTCCAGTGCCGAGGTGACTTCGTCACAAATAATAAACGCCGGATCCGCAGCCAGTGCTTTGGCAATACAGATACGCTGTTTCTGACCACCCGACAATTCACTGGGCAGACGATCGAGAAACAAATCGGGATCCATCTCTATCATTTCCATCAGTTCGCGCAAACGCTTTTCTTTTTCCTCGCCATGCATATCGAGATAAAAAGACAGTGGCCTGCCAACAATATCACGGATTTTGTGCCGTGGATTTACCGCAGTGTCTGCCATTTGGTAGATCATTTGGGTCTGCCGTAACTGATCCTTGGTGCGGTTACGGTAGCTGGGCGGCAGCGCATCGCCATCGAAGTAGACCGCTCCTTTTTGTGGCGCTAACAAACCGGTGATGACTCTAGCCGTGGTACTTTTGCCGCTACCAGATTCACCTACCACTGCGGTGGTGTGGCCGCGGTGTATTTCAAAATCGACGTCGATCAGTACCGGGCTCATACTGCGTGAATAACTGGCGGTTACACTTTCCACGCGCATAATCGGCTTGGCTTCGGGTGCAGGAGCCGCAGTTTCCTTTGCGAAGGATCGAACCGCCCACAGTGATTTGGTGTAATCCTCTTTGGGGGTTGAGAGCATGGTGCGCGTATCGGCATCTTCAACCGTCTCTCCATAACGAAGCACCTTGATGTGATCCGCCATCTGCGCTACCACAGCAAGATCATGGGTAATATAAATGGCCGCGGTATTAAACTGCTCCACGATATCCCGGATAGTCATCAACACTTCGATCTGGGTGGTGACGTCCAGTGCGGTGGTTGGTTCGTCAAAAATAATGAGGTCGGGGCGGCAAGACAATGCCATTGCCGTCATTGCCCTTTGCAACTGTCCGCCGGAGACCTGATGAGGATAGCGGAAGCCGATATCATCGGGGCTGGGCATGCGGATTTTTTTATACAGCTCCTTGGCGTCCTTGTAGGCGTGTTCCCGGCTATTGATACCGTGTTCGACAACCGTTTCGCTAAATTGATCGATCAAGGTATGGGCAGGATTAAAAGAAGCGGCAGCACTTTGCGCCACATAAGCGATTCTTGAGCCGCGAAGCTGACGCTTTTGTTCTTCACTGGCGGTGGTCAACTCGATGCCATCAAATAAAATGCTGCCGCCATGAATGCGACAACCGGGTTTGGCAAATCCCATTGCGGCAATCCCAATGGTCGACTTTCCTGCACCAGACTCACCAATTAATCCAAGAACTTCACCACGGCGCAAGGTAACGTCGACGCCTTTGACGATCTGATGCCAGCGTTCATCACTAAATCCTTCGATCTGAAGATTAGTGATCTGAAGCAGGGGTTCGTTTGAATTAGTGCTCATCTTTTAATCCGCTGGACTTATGCAAAAACCAATCGACAACAAAGTTTACGCCGATGGTTAACAATGCGATTGCCATGGCTGGGATCAGTGGGGTGTAGTCATCGAATGTGATGAGATCTGCTGTGTCTCTTACCATTGAGCCCCAATCTGCAGTTGGTGGCTGTATGCCAAGACCAAGAAAGCTCAGCGCGCTGATGGTGAGAAATACGAAACAAAACCGCAGACCGAATTCGGCGGCGAGCGGCGGCATGATATTCGGCAATATTTCTCGGATAGTGATCCAGCCTAATCCTTCGCCTCGCAAGCGAGCGGATTCAATAAAATCCATTACCACCACATTGACACTGACTGCACGAGTTATTCGAAACACACGGGTAGAGTCCAATACACCAATAATTAAAACCATATTGACGACGGACTGACCGAAGATAGTCAGCAGTAACATCGCGAAAATCAGTACCGGAATTGCCATTAACACATCAACAATTCGGCTAAGTATCTGATCGGTCCAGCCACCAATTGCAGCGGCGAGCAAACCGCATATCCCGCCAAGAAGAAATGCGAGGAGTGTCGTTAAAAATGCAATTCCTACCGTATTTCTTGCGCCAAAAATAATACGCGTCAGCATATCTCGACCGAGATTGTCGGTTCCCAGAAGGAATTCATCGCTCCATTCTTCAAACTGATTTCCGACAATTTCTGCCTCGCCATAGGGTGCGATCCAGGGCGCAAAAAGCGCAACGAAGACATAGGTAACTATAACGAGTAAACCAAACTTCGCACTAAGGGGCGCTTTGCGGAGCTCCCGCAAAACCACAGTGAGTTTGCTTTCGACTTGCCTAAGAGGGGGCGGGCTGCTGTCGGCAGTGTCGATTGTTTTCGGTTGCTCGCTCATTTTGGATGCAATAGTCTGGGATTAGTCAGGATCGACAAGATATCCGCAATCAAGTTGAGAAGAATGTAGGTTGCCGCAAAAATAAGGCAGCAGGCTTGTACAACGGGTAAGTCCCGACGCGACACGGAGTCAACTAATAACTGCCCCAATCCTGGATAAACGAACACCACTTCTACTACAACTACCCCAACAATAAGATATGCCAGGTTAAGGACGATGACGTTAATGATTGGAGCCCAGGCATTGGGTAATGCGTGGTGGGTAATAATTCGTCTTCGCGTCATGCCTTTCAACGCCGCCATTTCGATATAGGGACTCGCGAGAAGATTGATAATTGCCGCACGGGTCATTCGCATCATGTGCGCGACTACTACCAGTGTGAGCGTGAGTGCTGGAAGAAATGTGCGATACATTCGCTCAAGTATCGGCGTGTCTAAAGTAACGTTGGCAAGACTGGGGAAAAATCCCCATTTCACCGATACAAACAGCATCAGAATGTATGCAACAAAAAATTCCGGTGTGGAGATTGAACTCAGGGTAACGACGTTTACCGAGCGGTCGTACCAGGTGTTGCGATACAGGGCAGCCAGAATTCCTAACACCAACGCTAGCGGTACTGCAATAAATGCTGCATAGAGAGCAAGAAAAAGCGTGTTGGCAAACCGTCCGCCAATCAGTTCGGATATTTCGCGCTTGTTGCCGATGGAGACGCCAAAGTCTCCCTGCAGGATGCCGCCAAGCCAGCTGAAGTAACGAGTGTGGAGCGGTTGATCGAGCCCCATCTGTTTTCGCAATGCGTTCACCGTGTCTTCGGTTGCGGATTGACCGAGCATTGCTTGTGCTGCATCTCCAGGAAGCAGGCTGACAGAGAAAAAGATGATGAGGGAGACGACAAACAGGGTAAGAAGTCCCAGAGATATTCTCTGTATCAGCATTCTTACGATGTCATTCACTCTAAGGTTCCTCCGATTTGGGGCAATGGATTAAGCAGCTATTTGGATGAAATTTGGTATAACAAACAGATGCTTAGGGCACGGGAGCAGGGATGATTGGTTGTCGATTTTTGATTGTATTTCATAACTCCTCGGTATTATTATGGCAAACATCGCCGGTATAGACAAAGCGTTTTTGTGCCGAGTCCGTTTCGCGACGAATGTGAACAAAAAAATATGCACAAAAAAGGGTATAGTTAGGGTAGGAATAGCGCCTCCTTGACCTAGATCAGTGTTCTGGAGTGCAATAAGAATTTCCAGGACTTGTTGAAATAGATAACCGATTTATCGAGGAACAAAACGAATGCTAAGAAAATTTAACCTATTAAATAAAATAGACCTTTCGCTCGGCATAGCCGACCGAGAAAAGGCGCACCAGGTACAAAGGTTACAAAGTGATTTTGAAACAGGTGGTATTAGCCGACGTGGGTTTATGACCGGCGCACTAGCGCTGGGTGTGTCCATGACTGCTGCCTCTGCATTATTAAACAGAGCTGAAGCTGCGACACCAAAAAAAGGTGGCCGTGCAAGAGTGGCTCTGACCGGTGGTGCGACCAGCGATACTTTGGATCCAGGTCAAATTCTCGACCTTTATATGCTGAATCTGCAGTTCGGTCAGCTGAGAAACGGTTTGACTGAAGTTGCCTCCAATGGAGATCTGATACCTGAGCTTGCCGAGAGCTGGGATTCAAGTGCTGACGCAGCAACCTGGACATTTAAAATTCGACAAGGTGTGGAGTTCAGTAATGGTAAATCTCTGACACCGGAAGACGTTGTCGATTCGCTGAACCACCACTTAGGCGAGGAATCTACTTCTGCAGCCAAAGGTATTTTGAGTGGCGTCGAGTCAGTTAAAGCTGATGGCGACACCGTGGTCGTTAGTTTGAGCGGTGGCGATGCAGATTTTCCATTTTTAATGAGTGATTACCATTTGAATATTTGCCCATCCAAGGGTGATGGCACGATCGATTGGGAATCCGGAGTTGGAACCGGCGGGTATATGCTCGTTGAGCATGAGCCAGGTGTGCGGTCGCTAACCAAGCGCAATCCAAACTATTGGAAAGAAGGCATGGCGCATTTCGACGAAGTCGAGATACTACAAATTGCCGATGCTAGCGCGCGTAGTAATGCACTGCGTACTGGTGAAGTCGATGCCATGAATAACGTCGATGTGAAAACCATTGATCGTTTGAAGAAGATTTCGGGCATCAATATCAAAGACACAACGGGCAACAAGCAAATTACCCTGCCGATGCACACCAATGTGGCGCCGTTCGACGACAATAATGTTCGTCTCGCAATCAAGCACATTGTGGATCGTGAGCAATGGCTGGACAAAGTGGTCTACGGATACGGTCAGCTGGGTAACGATAACCCAATTGGCCCTGCGAATATTTATCGTGCTACCACTGATGAGCTGCCACAACGATCTTATGATCCTGACAAAGCGAAGTTCTATCTTAAGGAAGCTGGATTGGAGAATGTCTCGATTCAATTCCATGCAGCAGAAACCGGTTTTGGTGGTGCGGTTGATGCCGGTCAGCTAATGCGCGAATCAGCGAAACCTGCTGGGATTGATATCGAAGTTATTCGCGAGCCGGATGATGGCTACTGGTCTAACGTTTGGCAAAAGAAGCCTTTCTGCGCCTGTTACTGGAGTGGTCGGCCGACTGAGAACTGGATCTTTTCTCAAATTTATGCGGCGGATGCGAGCTGGAACGACACCAATTGGAAGCATGAGAAATTTAATAAATTGCTTCTTCAGGGCCGTGCCGAGCTAGATACCACGAAGCGTCGTGAAATCTATGTTGAAATGCAACAAATCATTAACGAAGAAGGTGGTGTTTGCTTGCCACTGTTCCAGAGTGACGTGATGGCATTCAACGATAAACTGGCTGTTCCTGAAGTAACTGGTAATAACTGGGAGCTTGACGGCGGTAAGTTTAACGAGCGCTGGTGGTTCAGCTAAACCTCTGTGCTGTTCGAAGAAAAGGCCGGTGTAGACCGGCCTTTTTTTATGCCTGACATAAATCCGCTGTCTTACGAATCATTACGTCGGCGGCTACAGCTCCCTCGGGAGTGAGCATCAATGGGTTGATCTCCATTTCCAGAAGGGTGTCGGACAGTGAAATCGCAAATGTCGCAATCGATGCAATACAGTTTGCAAGTTGATTCAAGTCTACTTTTTGCCGACCGCGAAAGCCCTCGAGTAAAGGGAAAGTTTTCAGGCTTTTTAAAGCTTCAATTATCTGTGCATTAGATACCGGTAGTAGAAGTGTCGCCTTGTCATTGATTAGCTCAACCATTACGCCACCGCTGGCGATGACCATCACCATTCCAAACTGTGCGTCGCGCGTAATTCCCACTAGCAATTCAGCAATAATATCGCTCTGCATCGCTTCTACCAGAAACTCGTCGATCTCGAGGTCAGCCGTGTGGTTATGCACATCCTTTTTCATTGTTTGCACTGACTCGATCAGCTCCTTTTGATTTCGAATATTTAACCTGACGGCGCCGACTTCCGTCTTATGCGGCAGCTTTTCACTAATTGCTTTCAATACAACAGGGTAGCCGACCGTTGTAGCAGATTTTTCTATGCTTTCTTCTCCCGCTTTCAGACTGTTCGGCACGTTTACACCGGCGTTCTTTAACGCTTGTTTTCCCTGCCATTCGTCCAAGAGAATAGCTGTAGATGTAGTTGGATTAAGCAACGGTTCAATTAATTTTACAGCGCGTTGATCTTCTAAAAGCATCGCTTTTCGAGAGCCATATCGACAGGCATTTGCCAATGCAGCAACACCGTTATCCAATCCCTGTAGTGGTGTGATTCCGCGCTCGATTAATATAGATCGAATTTTCGCATCGATGTTTTCAGGTAAATCACTGCAAACAGCTGCCGGTATTTTCAGCTGCGAACAAGCGTCTGCGAATGACAAAGCGTCGTTCATATAAGGCGTTTGGTCTGCATGAATGTGCGCTGGTGGAAAGTCCTGGATGATGCATGCTGCGTCATATCCATCCTGAACCATCGCGCTAAACACCTTTGGCATCACTTCCCGATTACCCCACAGTGGAGTAGTGTAGTCCAGCGGGTTTGTGACCGTGGCAATTTCCGGTAACAATGCATCAAGCGCTTGAGTTGATTTATTCGACGGTGGTGGTAAAAAGAGATCTACCTGATCGCAGGCGTCAGCGAGCATAGCGGCATCACCGCCAGAACATGTGAAGCCGGCAATGCGCTTGCCTGATGGCGCCCCTGAAACAGAAAGAAACTTAAGCGTCTCTAGCATCTCCGAAGGTGAGTTACAGCGAATGATGCCTAAGCGGTCAAATAGCGCTTGGAACGCATCGTCGGAACCAGAAAGTGAACCGGTATGGGTTACCGAAAGTTCCGCCGCAATTTTTGATCGACCCGCTTTAATAATAGTGATTGGTTTCGAGAGCGACAGCGCTTTGTAAGCCGCTTTAGAAAACGCGTTTACGTTGTGAATACCTTCGGCATAAATGCCGATAGCGCGGACTCTTTCATCATCAAGCAATACCTCCATATAATCTTCAATGGCGAGCACAGATTGATTGCCAGCGGAGACGATATGGGTGATTGGAACGGACCGATCGTTCATTGTCATGTTTGCCGGAAGCATGCCGCTTTGCATAATCAGCGCAATACCTTGGCTGCAATTGTGCCGACCTGCACCGAAGGGCCATAAAGTCGCGCCGTTAGTGTAGTTCACTACCCCATAACAATTCGGGCCAACGAATGCCATATCGCCTGCTGCATCGACCAGCTGTCGCTCCAATGTTTGGCCGTCCTCTCCGAGCTCGGCATAGCCTGCGGTAAAACACACGGCTCCGCCTGCCCCAATCTTGCTGAGTTCTTTGATCACGTCACAAGTAGCAGACCGAGGAGTCGCAATAAAAACTGCGTCGGGGGCCTCGGGTAAATCGGCTACCGAGGGAAAACAAGGGACGCCACCAAGCGTTTCCCGGCTGGGATTTACTCCCCACACGGGGCCGGAAAAAGTCTGCGCGCATTGTTTGGCGCTAAAAGCCGCGTCATCACCTCCGATAAAGGCGATATGCCGCGGGTTGAGCAATCGATCGAGATTGCGTCGCATAGTCGATTTCATATCATCAGTATCGGGAGCTGTCTCAATAATTCAAAAGTAGAATGCGCACTTGATAAGGGTCGTTAGCGGATAGGCTGCGCCGGCATTTAATGCTCGCACGCTTGTACCAATTTGAGAAGGCTTGATCTACACTTCTTGGCAACAAAATATTTGCAAACGAATCGCTATGTATACCGGAGATCAAGAAGTACAGGTTAATTGTGAGGGCGCTATCATGTTGATTAAAATCGACCGACCTAAAGCCAACGCGATTGATTTACCTACGAGCCGGAAGTTGGGCGAAGCTTTCGTGCACTTCCGCGATAACGATGCGTTAAAAGTAGCGATTATTACAGGGGCTGGTGAAAAGATTTTTTCCGCGGGATGGGATCTAAAAGCGCTTGAGCAAGGTGAAATGCCGCTGGAGAACTGGTGGGAATCAGAAGATGCAAGTCTCGGTGGATTTGCCGGGATTACCGAAATGTGGTCATTAAAAAAACCGGTGATTGCGGCGCTGAATGGATTGACAATCGGTGGCGGCTTTGAGATCGCACTGGCCTGCGATTTAATCATCGCAGCCGATCATGTTGAGTTTTCATTACCTGAATTACCGCTGGGCATTATTCCCGATGCTGGAGCGATTCAGCGCTTGCCAAAAAGACTGCCGTATAATATCGCACTGGAGATGCTGTATCTTGGCAGGCGGATGCCTGCTACAGAAGCCGCGCATTATGGATTGATTAATAAAGTAGTTCCCGCAGATGAGTTGATGAGTTCTGCTATGGAGTGGGCAAACAAATTGTCAAATGTTGCGCCGCTTGCATTGCAGGCAATTAAAGAAGTGCTAAGTTGTATCGAAAGTGAAACGGTTGAACAGGCGTTTCATAAAATGCGAAATAATGATCTGCCAATGTATCGTGCGATGCTTTCGTCTTCGGACGCAGAAGAAGGCATCAATGCGTTTGTTGAGAAACGCGAAGCAAAATTTGAAGGTACTTGATGCTAGATCAAAAACCAGAATCTGTTAAATATATCACCTGCATTGGCGCTGGACCTATTGGCGGTGGCTGGGCTGCGTACTATTTATCGCGGGGCTATCAAGTAACGAGCTATCTTCACGATCCTTCGGAAATTGATCAACTTGAAAAACTTATTTCGAACGCCTGGATCAGTCTCGAGGAAATTGGTTTAGAACCTGGTGCATCATTAGATAATTTTTCTTCGACTAGTGATTTAAGCAGCTCGATAGAGCGCGCAGAATTTATTCAAGAGAGTATCCCGGAAGTGCTGGAGCTTAAGCAAAATCTGTACAGTGAGCTTGGCGACTTGGTAGACCCGCTAGTAGTGATCGCTTCAAGTACTTCAGGTATGTCGATGACGGACATCTCCGCACGTTGTGCGACGCCGGAAAGAACCGTCGTTGCGCATCCCTTTAATCCACCGTATCTTTTACCACTTGTTGAGATGATTGGTGGCGAACAAACTACCGCACAGGCATTAGAGTGGGCCAGACAATTTTATCTTGTTGCTGGCAAAAGCCCTTTGGTTATGAAAAAGGAAATTCCCGGTTTTATCGCGACGCGACTACAGGAGGCTATTTGGCGTGAGGCGTTACATATGGTGGCGAATGACGAAGCTACAGTAGAGCAAATCGATCAGGCCGTTGTAAATGGCCCGGGACCCCGATGGGCCTTAATGGGGCCATGTGAAATATTCCATGTCGGTGGCGGTGAAGGAGGTATGGGGTATTGTTTGGATCAATTTGGTCCGGCTTTAAAGCTGCCCTGGACGCGTTTGGTGGCGCCTGAGTTAACAGCGGAACTGCGAGAAGCAATGGTTGATGGTTGTGTTGAAATGACCGACGGAAAGGATTTCACGGCGTTAAGTCAAAAGATGAATACAGGTTTGGTTGAAATCGCCAAATTAAAGAAACAGCAATCTACAGAGAAGAAAAAATGAATCATGATGTCATTATTACCTGTGCGGTTACGGGAGCCGGCGCTACTACCGATAAGAGCGAACATGTACCAGTGACGCCAGAGCAAATCGCAGCCTCATCTATTGAGGCTGCTAAGGCGGGCGCTGCCGTTGTCCATGTTCATGTCAGAGATCCAGAAACCGGAGAGGGCTCTCGCGATGTTGGATTGTTTAAAGAAACAGTGAAACTGATTCGTGAGAGCGGCACTGATGTGATTTTAAATCTGACCGCAGGGATGGGCGGCGACTGGGTGCCCGGTGATGAGGATCCTGCAATGCCTGGGGCCGGTACGGATATGATCGGTCCTGAAGAGCGATTGGCGCATGTTGTTGAGTGCAAGCCTGATATCTGTAGTTTGGATTGTGGGACTATGAATTTTGGTAATGGCAATTACACCTATATCAACACCGCGCCATTTCTCAGAAAGATGGCGAAAATGGTGCAAGACTTAGGCGTGAAGCCCGAGCTGGAAGTTTTTGATTTGGGACAGATTCGTCTCGCTCGAGCTTTAATTGACGAAGGCTTAATCGATGCGCCACCGTTATTTCAGATTTGCCTGGGGATACCCTGGGGAGCGGGAGCAGATACCGAAACTATGGCGGCAATGAAGCAAGCGTTACCGGCTGATGCGTTGTGGGCGGGGTTTGGCATTTCAAGAATGCAAATGCCTATGGTCGCACAGGCGGTGTTGTTGGGCGGGAACGTGCGTGTTGGGCTGGAAGATAATATTTATCTTGATCGCGGTGTATTAGCGACAAATGCAATGTTGGTGGAACGAGCTAGCGAGATTATTGAGCGGATGGGAGCAAGAATTTTAGGACCGGATGAGGCCAGAGCAAAAATTGGTTTGTCTTGAATTATGGCCTTCAAGAATCTTGTTAAGAAACCTACAAAATTGTATAAGTTGTTGATTTTTATGGTTATTATAGATTAATTGGTTGGTTGGCTTTTTAAAAAACCTTGAATTTCAGTAATTTAGCGCCATATGGCAAACAGGACGACGAATCACCAATGTGTAACATTTTGTAATCATTTGTGACTTTGACACTATTTTACCACTTAAAGGAGTATTCTATAATGACTAAGGCTAATACTCCCGCACACATATGAAAGCCACAGGTAATCTTAAGATAAAACAACCTATTGACCCAGTCGCCATAGCAGGTACCAGAGTGGATGTGAACCAATTTGCTCACCTTATCGTAGCGATCAACCGCTGGGATAAATTTCTTGATCGAGTATTCCTTGTACCGATCAATGGAAAACTCACGGAAGAAGTTTTAGAAAAACTCTCGCTTGAAGATTCTCAATACTATCTTGATTTACAGATTCATCTTTCTCAGTGTTTAAACACAGTGGAAGATGACAAGCTGATAGGTTCGCTTGAAGAAATTTGCCGCTCGATTAAAAAGGAGTCGTACAAACTTATCTCTACCACACTGAAAAATCTGGTGGATAACAAGCATAGTCTTGTTGAGCTAGGACATAAAGATGAGCATTTGACACCATCCGGTACGAACTCCCCGAGCAAAACTTTGGTGGGTCAGCCCGATCTTGAGGTGAGTGTTGAATACAAGGATTGCCTTCTGGAACAGCGAAAACAATTAAAAGCGGAAATGGCCGGTCAAAAGAGCGCGATCAAATCTCAGATTACGCGATTGAAAACTGCACTAAGGACTAACTTTTACCCTGCTTCGTAACTGACTCTGCGCGTTTACTTATAGAACGAGTAATACTTCTGGCCAGACTAGCAGTAGCAAGATTGGGTTTAGATTGAAGTTTTTCTTTTTGAAGAAAGACGGATTACGCTATCGTCAAGTTCAAGATAAATTGGATGGAGATAGTCTCTCTCTTGCTCGTAGAGCTTGTTCAAGTCTGACAGCATGGCAAGAAACTCTGTTCTCAAAGTTTCTCGTTCTTCCCAGTCAATGGACTTCGCTTTAGTCAGAAATAAGCCGATGCTACCTAACTTTCGGGTGGTTCTGGCTTCGAAAGCTTTTATCTCCGGCGCTCGGACATCGTGGGCGAATTCATTACGGATAGACACGTAAAGCTTTGCGCTAATTCGCTTTAGGTGAACTTTGAGCGCAAGCTTAAAATGCTTCAGTCTCTGTGCGTATTCAATTGGATTATCGCCCTCTAACGCTTTCGCTGCGGCTAAACCATAATTTTGAACAACATCATATTCTGCATCTACCTTTGGCAGGAAATTCTTGTCGTATCGAAACAAGTATCTGGTCCCCGTCCGAGAGGATCTTTCATTCGCTTCTTTGATCAAACTGTCTGCAACTTGGTTCATTATTAAATATGTTGTTTGTGTGTTTGTTTAGTGCTTTTAGTGTCTCTATGGTTCCTCTAAATGCCTTTGGATTCAATAACAAAAGTAAAGAAATCAATATGTTTCAGACGTTCGGTATCGAGCATTCGATAGGAGGTCGAAATGCGTTTTCCTTTGAAATATAGGCGGTGGAGATGGCTAGATGAATGGTATGCGGCTATTTAATTTTTTATAGAGAAACGCGCACATGGGGCGATATAAAATGAAATTGAACTTGCTTTGAGATCACCGAGAATAGGTGATTGGGTCAACATATCGGGTCGATGATAAGATAGAACTAACCGGAACTTTCAGTTTCGTATTTGCCATACGCGTTGGACTGATTTGGCTGGATTTGTAGCTTTCTACTGATTTTATAGGAATGAAACTGTGTTTAGACACCGCCAAAAGTAAGAGATAACCATGGCCTCTGCCGCAATTGTTACGACCTTAAAATCACAAGGCCCCTCGCTTCTGACGTTTGTCCGTTATCATTTAGGCATAGGCTTTTCAAAGATATATTTGATGTTTGATGATCCGACGGATCCTGATCAGCAACTGGTACAAGGAATTCCGGGAGTAGAGGTTATTGCTTGTGATCAGGCATTGCGCGAGAAGTGGAGGTCGCTATATAAGTTTCGCCAGTATAGTGAGTATATCGATACAGAAGTAAGAGCGAGGCAGGCTCTGAATGCCGAGCTTGCAATGCAAAAAGCGTTGAATGAGGGAATCGAATGGTTGCTACATATCGACTCGGACGAGCTGTACTGGGTCCCTGAAAAAAGCATTGATCCGCATCTAAAGAGACTAGAGGAAATGGAGATTGTTTCCGCAAGGTATTTGAACTTCGAAGCGATTCCAAATACCGAAGAGGTTGATGACTATTTTCTTGAGGTCACAAAGTTCAAGAAGCCGAAGAAAATGTTGACTAAGCAGGGCATTGATATTGCAACCCTTTGGCCACGTGATCGAAAGTACTTCAATTTTTATACCAATGGAAAAAGTATGGGAAGGGTACGCCATGATATGGTTCCGAATGATGTACACAAATGGAGTAGCAAGACAGAATATATTTCTGTGTCCAGTTTTTATCAGCCGTGCATTCTTCATTATTCTTGTTGCGGTTATAAATATTTCGAGAGCAAGTTCAAAAAGTTAGTTGAAAACGGCAGCGTGGGAATCGAGTTTGGTGTCGCGGTTAAAGACAAAGGTTTTTCTCTTGACTATGATTCGTTGTCCGCTTACTTGAACAAAGACGAAGAAACAGCGCGCCAAATTTATCGCAACAGAGTGATGATGGCGGAAAAGGACGTTGCGCTTTTAGAGCAGCAAGGAGTGGTGATGCACTGTGATATTAGAACTAAATTCGAGTATTAATTGCCACTAGATGTAGCGCTCTGACTCGCATATCAATGTATTTCAGACTGTTGCGAACTACCTGAAATCGAGCTGGTTGTTAATTACCCTGATTCACCGCACTTTGAATCAGTGTGAGTGCATCGTCAAAATCCCAAGGTTTTTCGATGGAGGCAAAGATTTTATTGTCCTCGATCAACGAGTCAAAGTCATAGTTTGATAGGTCGCCGGTAGAAGCAATAATAGGGATATCGGGGTATAAGACATGGATTTCATTGATTAAATCTCCGCCATTCATATCATCCATCTGCATATCGGTAATTATCACGTCGATTTCATCTTTCTGTGTTTCAAGCACCTTAAGCGCTGATTTCCCGCCTTCAGCTTCGAAAACATCGCAATGCCTGCTCAGTAAGCGCGCAGTAACGCGCCTAGTTAGGGGCTCATCATCGACAAAAAGTACTGAAAACTCAGACATTTATTAGAAACTCAGAAAAATGGGTGGTATATTAACTGAATAATTATATTAATACCGGTGAGATTCGAGAAATTTAAATCGAACCTCCAACACTTCAGACCTCAAATGATAATCTTCAACAATGCTAAATTCAAAGCAAGTGAGTTCTTTTCAAGAGAAGGGCTATGTGCTGATTGACGATGCAGTCGACCAGCAAGAAATTCTAAATATTAATTCACAAATTGATAAATGGGTTCATCAAAGCAGGCAGTACGATGCCAACTATGGTGCTTTGATTGATGGTCAACCAAGATTCGACCTCGAGCCTGGACACTGTAAGTCTTCACCAAAGCTTCGACGGGTAACAAATCCTCAAGAAGTATCTGAAGCAATCAAGCATACTCTGCTAAAAGATAGCATTGCGAAATATATGGTGCCGATTCTAGGCCCAGATATTAAATTCGATCATAGCAAGATTAACGCGAAACACCCGGGAATGAAGTCTGATATTAAATATCATCAGGATCATATCTTTGAACCGCAAACTAATGATTCCGTTATCGTGGCGTTACTGATGCTGAATGACTCTACTGAAGAAAACGGCTGTCTCAAAGTTGTACCTGGCTCCCACGAATATCGATACCCGCATACTAGAGATGGAAAGTTTACCGGAACGATTGATGACGCGTATACCGAGCACTTTAATAGTAATGCTGATTTGATTGAAGCAAAGGCCGGTAGCCTTTGTCTGATGCATACTTGGGCCGTACACGGCTCTGAACCTAACCGATCTAGTGATCCACGCAGGCTGCTGATCACTGAGTATAAAGCTGCGGATGCATTTCCGTTGACCCCGCATAAATTACCCTCCAGATTTATGGATGCGGTGGTTTTAGGGTGTGAAGCCAGGGCTGCACGTCACCGGGAAGTGCTTGATTTCGAGCTGCCGGATTTTTATGAAGGCGATTCTTTATTTGACCTGCAGGAAACAGCGGCAGCCGAGACGGGACAATCTGATCTAGGTTTCGCTGTCGGCGCGGTTTAATTTCGCCGAAGCGACTCTTGCATAAATAATACCACTGGTAATTAAAAGAACTATTGCGATAACCGAGGTTAGGTTAAGTCGGTCTCCAAACAGTATATAACCAACCGCACTGGCAAATATAATCTCTGAAAAAGCATAGGGCGATACAACGGAGGCTGGTGCAAATCGCATAGAGAGATACATTGAATAATGCCCTATAGCCGCACAAAGCCCCATAAACGCTGCGAGATAGAGATGAGGGCCGCTTAGCTGAATGAATTCAAAACCGGGGAAAAAGGGGATCAATATGATGCCAACAACCCCGGTATATAGAGAAGCCATATTTGGCGACGCTTTTTCAGCAGATACCTTGGTTAAGGTCATATATATGCCCATAAATATCCCGGCCAGGAGTGCAAAAATAGCGGGCTCTAATGATATACTGGCCCTAGGCTGAAGAATTAACACCACCCCGATAAATGCGGTGACAACAATGACTGCCTGTATTTTGGTAAAAGCTTCTTTCATAATTAAAACGGAAAGAATGACAGTGACCAGGGGAAAGATGTAAAGCAGTGCGAGCGCTTCGGCCAGAGGCATTCTCGCGATACTGTGAAAGAAGAACAAAGTGGAGACAACAAGTGTGACTCCACGTAGCAGCTGAAAAGGATGGTTATCTACAAACTCCTTTTCGCGAAATTTGCAGTAATGGAAACAAGCAATGAGTACTAAACTGATTGTATGGAAAAAATAGCGATACCAAACAATTACCGCGACCTGGTGATATCCGCTTAATTTTTTCGCGGAAGCGTCACAGAAAACCATAAACAGAGCATAGCTCACCATTAATAAGATGCCGATGATCCTGTTAGTATTTTTCGATTTTCTTTCCATCCCCACCCAATAGATTTTTATTCTAGCCAAGGTTTCTAAGCGCGGAATCAGAAACCGGAGCCCAGATTATAAGGCGGATTGCGAGAATAAATAACACAATTGAAAACATAGACAGATACTTAGTTCAAAAAATGCCAAAACAACCTAAACTGGTAGAGCAGACATCGAAAAGCCACGGTGTCGAGTCGTCTGATTTTTTTGCGACGGGTGTCGTCCACGTTAAACTGAGCAGTGAAATCGTCAGTGCGAATGATATTGCGATTAGTCTTTTGGGCTTTCCTGAAGACTTTAATTTTCGGGGTAAGTGTTTTCTTGAGCTGTGTCCGTCCATTGGCACTGAATCTTGGGCGATATTGCTGGAAAATCTGGAAGAGTACCAATCATGTGAGTTTGGGGCGGTGTTTCAGAATTATATTGGTGATTATCAAGAGCTAGGATGCTTAGCTGTGTTTGAGGTGGGTGCCTCGGTAATTGATATTTATCTATCGAATCAGCAAGAAGATGATGAGAAGTATTCTGCGCTAGTAAAGAAACTAGAAATCTGTGAGAGTTTTTTTCAGACAGACCTGATGGATATTAATATTAAAAATACCCATTCTGAATATGAAATAACCAGCGGACTTTTCGAGAAAACCTTTAGTTTGGACAAGGGGCAAGGTATTGGAAAGACGCCCTATGATATCTATCCGCCAAAATTTGCTGACCATGTTGCCAGTCATGACAAGATGGTGTTGGAACGAAAGCAGGTGGTAACACAGATGGACGTCGTGCCTTATTCGGGCAAGCATCTTTTGGTTCAAAAATTTCCTTTATTTCACAACAACATAGTCAGTGGTATTGGGGTTTTTGCTGTTGATGTGACGTCTCTAAAAGATTCTGAGCGCAGATTAATAGATACAAAAAATAAATTTTCAGATTATTTTGATCTAAGTGAAGATATTTTGTGGGAAGCAGACGGCAACTGGCGTCTTCGCGAATCAAATATTGTCGAGGTGGCAAATATTTCAGGTATCGAGCTTAAGAATGGAGAGGACTTTCTGGGTTCACTGAAAAGTTATCTTGTGGAACCTTGGGAGCTCGATCTATTTATTGAATCGCTGGAGCGCAGTCGAATTCAAAAACAGATTTTTGAACTATCCAATGGCATAAGAATACGGTTGGGAATCAAAGTCTGTATCTTAGATTCCGATGTCGATAGTACTGAGACTGCTGTTAAAACGGATGAGTTGCGGTTCTATCGTGGAATTATCACAGTATTGAGAGAGAACTAGTTTTAACAGACTAACCTTGGGGCTCTTTGCTAGTGATAGCTTAGAAGGCAAGTACCAGGAGCTTTGCTCTTAACCTGTTGTCGGCTAGGTCTTAATGATTGGGAGCCATCGGCAGACTAAAAGTGACCGCAGTCCAGGCACCAACTTTGCTGTCGATATCAATTTGACCTTTATGATTTTCGATAATCTCCCGACAGATACCCATTCCGAGTCCGGTTCCTTTATTGGCACCTTTGGTGGTGAAGAACGGGGTGAACATCTTGCGGATGGTTTCACCATCGACGCCTTCTCCATTATCTACCACTTCGATTTCGTACCAATCTCCAGATTGTTTGCCAATAATGTCGATTTTCCCAGGTTGAGATGCGTTTTTTCTATTAATCGAGTCAACGGAGTTCGTCAATAGATTGAGAACCACCTGAATAATGCTCGATGGATCGCCCTTTACGCGGTAGGGAGTATCTAATGTCGTAATTATCTGGATATTATGCGAACTGGCGGAAATAAGACGAATCGAAGCTGCTATCACATCGGATACCATAAATTCCTCTTTTTCACCGGATTCAGGCTGCTTTCGCGAATAGACTTTTAAATCCTGAACAATATGCTTGATTCGAAGGAGTCCGTCCTCGACATCAGAAAGCACGCCTTCAAATTCAGAAGCGAGCATCTCACGACCTTCCTGTTTGAGCAACTCAAGTCCGAGCAGTGAGTAATTCAGCGGGTTGTTAATTTCATGGGCAAGACTCGCCGACATAATCCCCAGCGCCTGCAATTTTTCTTTATGAATCGTTTCAGCATGGCGAAAGGTATTTTCTGAGTCTTCTTCTACTTCAGGATCTGACTTGGGTTCTATATCCAATTTGGTTTTCTTTGCTGCACTCAATCTACAGGTACTCCGATTTATGTGACTGATTTTGCGTATGCATTTTTACTTACTATAAGCCTTCTAAAACTTCGACACTTTGATCGATAAATAGTTTGATTTCTTGGGAAATTTCTATCAAAGTTTTGCGGTCAGGTTGTGTCTGTTCAATAAACTGTAAACGTTCTGCGACCGCAGAAAACTCCACAGACTTCATCGCGGAGTTCAAGCGATGGCTGTGATCATAAATTTTCTCCGCATCTTCGGTTTCGATCGCAGACGCGAGAGATTCAAAATATCGCGGCACATGACGTTTGTAAAGGCTTAGAATTTCTTTACTTTGCATACGAAAGATCGCTGCGATTTCTTGTTGGTTTTCTAGTCGCGAAAACTTTGGCATAACCGACTCCTCTCTCCGATTATTGTCTATATGCTCGGTAACTTTACCACCGCAACATTGGAATCGCTACTGAAAATGCAGAAAATAAGGGGCTTCGATCGATTTTCTCGATTCTTTTAGGTATTTGCGCTCAATATAGAAAATGAGAGCTAGCGCCACTCTCCCGCCGTAAAAGAAATTGATCCGGAAAAGTAAAATGCACAGTATCAATCAGATTCCTGAGTACCGCAGAAGCACTAAGGTGTTTCTGAATGCAACATGTGAGAGTAGTTAGAATGAATGGGATGATGCGCTGCAATTCTCAGCGCATCACACTTTCCTTTACCACACGATTAAGTAATAAACTGGTTAACCAAGTCCAGGATTTGGTTTTCAGAGAACGGCTTCGTTATGTACTCAGTTACCCCAACTTCAGCAGCTAGCTGCTTGTGTTTTTCCATGGTTCGCGATGTGATCATCAGAACGGGTAGCTCCTTATGAGCGTCGCTTGATCGAATCTGTCTGGTGAGCTCAAGGCCGTCCATTCTAGGCATTTCCAAGTCAGTCAGTACGATACCAATATTCTCGGATCTGATGAGGTCAAGCGCCTGCAGTCCGTCTTTTGCGAGTACACGACTATAGCCTGCGTCTTCCACAATATCAGAAAGCGCGTTTCGTACGCTGAGTGAGTCTTCAACAATCAATACGCTACCTTGGCCAACCGCAGCTGCGGGATCTTCAAAAGTATCGAGATTTAAGGATTGTGCACTGGCTGCTCTTTGAATTAACAGAGAAGGTAGATTCAATACGGTGATCAATTGTCCATCACCGAGTGTCGCAACACCGGAAATATAATCGAAAGCACCAGATAGATATCTACCAAGGGACTTCACAACAACCTCGTGATTACCGATAACTGTATCTACGATCACCGCAATGCTTTCAGAACCAGATCGTGTGATCAAGACAGCTGAGTTATCGCTATCTCTGTTCTTCGAAGGAGGCATGTTCAGCTTGTCCGATAGGTAGGCTACTGGATAGGCCTGATTACCGTAGAAAAAGGTCATCTCTTTGCCGACTTGCTCTAAATTACCCATCGACAGGATAATAATTTGATCAACAAAGCCAGATGGGATAGAAAATTCCTGTGTGCCAACGCCGACATGGAGTGCGTGCGAGGTTACCAACTTCACAGGAACACGAATAATGACCCGGCAACCGCCTTTGTCATTTTCGAGCATCTCCAGCTCACCATCCATGTCCCTAACGGCTTCACTCACAATATCCATACCAAATCCACGCCCTGACAGCTGTGTGGCATGGGTCTTAGTGGTGACGCCTGGCTGGAATAGATAGTTAACCAGTTGGGCGTTATCAGGCTCTTCCGAGGCTTCAATAACACCATTATTAATCATTTTCTCGCGAATCGCCGGGAAATTAATACCAGCGCCATCGTCATCACAGATGATCGAGATCGTCTTACCATCGCTGTTAAAACTCAGATCAATCTGGCCCTCAGCATCCTTTCCAGCGCTGAGCCGATCGGCTTCACTATCAATACCGTGGTCAACCGCATTGCGTAGGATATGGATCAACGGGTTCACCAGCTGATTCAATGTTTCACTATCAACCAGTGTCTCTGTACCAGATAGTGACAGATTCACCTTTTTACCTGTGGAACGCGAGGCTTGACGCACACAACGTTCCATTCGTGCATTCAGCGTAGACGAGCTCACCAGACGTGTGCTGGTAACAAGCTCTTCCAGCTGTTTGTTCAGCTGGTTCTGCGCACTGACAAGGTTACGTAGGGCAGTTGATTCAGTTTCAACGCTTCGTACCATCGCCTGCATATCTGCAACGGTTTCGATATAAGCGTTAGAACTGGTATGTAATTCGTTGTATTGGTCGAATTCGAGGGTGTCGAGATCTGAATTGGATTCTTTTGCGATTAAATCAGAAAGTCCTTTCGCCGCTTGCGCGGTTTGCACGTCGATCACATTTTCTAATTCAAACTGACGCTGGCCAACAACCCGGTGATGTTTACGAATATCGGTACTCTCATTTAACACCCGATTAACCTGCACCTGCATCTGTCCAATGATTACCGACATTTCTCCCACAGAGCGGAACAGGTTATCGATAATAGAAACAGGCACGTTCAGATTGCCAGTATCGGCTCGGCTCTCAGATTCAGCGTCTTCAACGTTCTCTGCCACGCGCCGCAGAATCGGCACTGAAGCCACTTCTAATGCCGCTTGTTGCGCCATTGCTGCGTTTTGCACGCCCAGTGACGTATTGGGCTTCGATGTCGCAGTTGCCGCAACCGCGCCTAAACCAGCCCCAGTAACAAGCGCTGCAGTGGCCGCCGCTGCTGCTGTAGCAGGTGGTTGCTCTGGTATAGAGGAGGGTAGGGGAATACCGAGATCTGAAGGTGGTGTCGTCACCACAGGTTCTTCCGCTTCAGTCTCCTCGCTTGCTCGTTCTTCAAGTGCTTCCAGAGATGTCTCGTCAATCTCCGTATCTTTGCTACTTTCTTCTTCAGCAACCTCAGCTGCCTCAAGCTCATCTACGTCAAGTTCATCACTTTCTTCAGCAGCATGATCTTCGACCACAAATTCTTCAGTCAGTGGCGCATCGGCTTCCAGCGTGTCAACTGAAGATGTGTCATTGTCGAGTTCTGACGATACCAATGACGGTTCTTGCTCAATATCCCCAGGCTCATCGCTGTGCATTGGTTGCGCAAACGCATCGTGATCGCCAGATGTTGCAGTCTGCGTATCTTCCAGAACTTCCGCCAGCATTTCCGGGGAGAAGTTCTCTACCTGGTTGTTATCACAAAGCTTAGCCCAGGCTAGGATTTGGGTCAGAACATCTTCAGAATTGTCCGGGAATGATCCGGTTCCAGACAAATAGTCCAGCATTGATTCAAGAGTGTCCGCACTTTCTCCAAGCAGGTCACTGAGTTCTGCTGGTGGTGTAATCTTCGCAGACATCAGGTGATCCAGAATGTCTTCGATATTGTGAGACAGGTTGGTAATGCCCTCTACGGCTACCAAAGTGGAAAGACCTTTTACCGTGTGAATCGTACGCTGGCCGTCTCGCAAAGTTTCCTGCACGTCTTCAGCGTGCGGCAGCGCCAGCATCGTATGGGTAAACTGCGCTGCTAAGTCTGGCGCTTCCTGGAGGAAAGATTGTACGACGTTGTCGCTAACTTCCGGGTCGATAGTGAGATCAACGTCCGCAGCGGTAACAACTTCCAGTCTTTCTTCCGTGCTTTGCTTGGTGGCGGCAAAATTAAAGTCTTCCAGCAACGCTAGATAAAGTGAATCACCCGCTTGCTCTGAGATAGGCTTTGGCCAGCCTTGCGACTGAAATAAAACTAACAGCTCCAGGGCTTGTGGTTCTCTGTCGCTAACGCCCAAGTAGGTTTCAAATTGCTTTGACCATTGAGAGAACACTGTTTTTGCGGCTTCAATTTCGTCATTTCCTGTGATGGTGTAGGCGATTCGCGCATTGTCTTGCACAAAAGACGAAGCGACCTGCAATCCATTACAGCCCATTGTTCCATAGGCTTCGGATAATTTACCCAACTCTTCCGCATATTCTCTGGAGGCTTCCTGGCGCAACTCTTCCATCTGCTCTCCGTCGAGCATCTGGATTTCAATTTCTTCTAGATCTTCGTAGAGCTCGGTGAGCTCTTCGGTCAGAATTTCGACAACCTCTTGCTCGATCGCCGAATTAAATTTTTGCTCCGGTGCTGCAGATGATGCAGCGATAGGGGAGGGCTCGACTTCTGTTCTTTCTGCTTCTTCGGAAATCACATCTTCGATTGTTTCCTCCTCTGCTGTATCTTCAGATGCAAGGTTTTCGATAACGTCGTTTTCGGTATCAGCGTCGTCACCAATGGTTTCATCTTCCGTATCGAGTTCCTTTGCAAACTCCTGTTCGAGTTCTTCAACACTCACTTCCGCTTCGACTTCGTCATCAGGGTCTGGCACATAAGCGCCGACAGGAGGCACGCCATTCATAAATTCGAATTCGGCGGGCTTGTCGGTTTCCTTAACTGTGTCAATGGTATCGACAAGTTTTTCTGGAGTAGTATCTTCAAACGCTTCAACTACTTGTTCTTCTGAGTCATCAGTCGCTATCACTGATTCCTCGTCAGAACTATCCACAACTGTTTCAGATGGTTCTGCTGTATCTAGTTGTGTTGTTTGTTCAACTGATTCAGCTTGCGAACTATCAAGCGCACCGTTCGAAGCGCCAGTCGGTGAACCATTGAGCAGGGATTTATACTTTCCCTGATTGACATGACCAAACGGCGCAAGCAACGATTGCATATTGTCCGCATCGTTGTTGCTATCCAGATGTTGTTCCAGCGCAAGTAACCAATCAGAAAAGGCTTGTCCCTGATCCGGCGAAATCAGCTCTTCCTGATTGGGTTTGAATTCAAAAAAGTCCGTAGATAAATCTTCGCAGAAAGAGGTGACAATGTCGCATTCGGTAAACTCAGCCGTCATCTTCAATGTTTCGAAGATGCCGACTGATACCTGATGCAATTCAGCTTCATTGTCGTCATCAAAAAGCGAGTCAGGATCCGCCTCCGCGGCGCTGGCGATAACGTCTGCCAATGACTCCCTAGCCATTGTCACGGTCTCCAGCATCATTTCGATAGATTCAGTATCCACTTTGAATTTTCCTGAATGTTGACTTGCTGTTAAACACTATAAAACAAATTGCTTTGACGATTATGCAGGTAGTTTAAATGAACTTACCGCAGCACGTAGTTTTTCCGCAAATGTTACTAGATTCGACGTTTGTACCGACTGCTGCTCCAACGCAGTTGACGTTTTCTCAGTGGATTCAAGTACCGTGTTTGCTTGCTCCATTAGGGTCGCGTTTGCCTCGGTCTGCGCTGCTGACTCGGTCGAGATGCGTTTGATTGCTTCGGCCAGTTGCGTTGCATCAGACTGCGTTTGGGTCATCTGAGTACCCGCTTGACCTGCAAGCTCGGTACCTTCAACAACTCGCGCGATGGTCGCGTTCATGGTTGCCATCGCTTCGGAGGTCTCAAGCTGGATACTGTCTACAAGAGTCGAGATTTCCAGCGTAGATTCTTTTGAACTCTCAGAAAGACGCTGTACCTCGTCTGCAACTACCGCAAAGCCTTTACCTGCTTCACCGGCACTTGCTGCCTGCATACTGGCGTTCAGTGCAAGAACGTGGGTTCTTTCAGAAAGCGTGTTGATGATCTCAACGATGTTTCCGATTTCCTGCGAACGTTCGCCCAGTCGCTTGATACGTTTTTCTGTCTCAGATACTGTTTCTCTGATCTGGTCCATACCCTCGATGTTCTTGTTTACCGTATCTGCTGTAGTGGTCGAAGAGCTTTGTACATTGGACGCCAGATTGTTAACGGTTTGTACCAGTTCGCCGATATTATTGATTGACAGCGATACCTTCTCAAGCTGGTCGATCGTATTCTGAACGATTACCTTCTCGTTATCCGCAGCGCCTTTTACCGCATTGGTTTGCGCCTGTACCAGATTAACCGAGTCTTCTACCTGCTTCGATACATTATTAATTTGCGATAGTACGTCAGAGGTTTCTTCTACCATCATGTTCAGCGCGTCACTTACGGAACCGGTCACGTCTTCCGCCACCGGTACTTCTACGGTGAGGTCTCTATCTGCCAGCTGCGCGGTAGCGGTCATCAAGCCCACCACCGATTCGTTTAACTGTTTGTTCTGAATCGCTGCTTCTTCCATTGTTGCAATACGATCGTCCAACATACCGTCGAAGGCATTACCCAATACTTCCAGCTCGTCATTGGAGTCGAGTTTCGCTCGAGCAGTCAGATCACCTTTTGCAACTTCACCGATAGTTGAGGTGAGTTTGTTCAGCGGTTTAGTGATAGAGCGAATCAAAAAGAATGCGCCTAAACCAACCAGCAGTAATGTGCCCAATGCAACCAAAAGGGTATTTTTAAGAATGGTGTCACGAATCGTTGCGATCGGAGCAAACGCTTCCGCTTCGTCAATTTCCGCCATTAACGCCCAGTTCAAACCTTCTACCTCTATGGGGGTATAGGCTGAGAGTACAGGAACGTTACGATAGTCCGGGAAGATAGCAAAACCTGCATTACCCGCGAGTGCCTCTTTGGTTCCTGGCGTATCCGCACCCTGTAGACCGATACTGGTGTTCTTTGCAGTGATGCCGGTGAGGTTTGGCTCGCCTGCAATACGCAATGCTTCAAGATACGCAGCGCGGTCTTCGATCAGGAATCGGCTGTCGTTTCGTAGCGTGTTGTCTCCGGCAACGATATAGGTCTCTCCAGACTCTCCTAAACCTACGTCGCGCCATTCTTGCTCACTGGTCATCAGGTCGTTTAACCTGTCAACCGGCGCTTGCATAATCAATACACCGAGCTTTCTGTTGCCGTCGTAGATTGGCGAGGAGAAGAATGCTGCCGCACCGTTGTAAGAAGGATAGTATTCGTCAAAGTCGATAATTTTTACATCATCTGGGGCAACACTGTTCGGTGCAGCTTCTCGGAAAGCATTTCCGAGACCGGAGCTCGCAAAAGAACCCGAGGTCAAATTTGTCGCGTAGTCGATTTCTTTAAATACACTGTAAACAAGATCGCCATCGTTATTGACCAAAAAGATATCGTAGTAACCAAACTCCTGTAGAAAGGCACGAATAAACGGGTGGTAACGCTTGTGTATTTGGGAGTATCGCGAACCATCGGTCGCTGCATCCAATACTTCTTTTGCACCCAGTGGATTCGGGTTCTCAGCAATATATAAATTCTGAAGGATTTTTGCTTTGTCTTCGAGACGATCAAAAAATGCGGTCGCGCCCGGATCTTCACCGTTGTTCAACTCTTTAAACTGATCACTAAATGGGCCGTTATAGTAGTCCTGCAAGGCGCGATAATCCCTTGGACTGCTTGAAGTATCGGTTTGATCGAGAGAACTGCTGCTTTGACCGATGGCATTAAATGCGCTGTTGAATTCAGCCATTGCCTCGATGATCATCGAATTGTTTGAATAGGTTTTTAGCTGACCAGTAATAGTGGAAAACAGTTGTTCTACCGCGAACTTTTTTTCGTTTCTTACCGAAACCAGAGAATTTCTCGCCGATTCAGTCAGCGCTTCAGCCGCCGATTTCTCCGCGATTGTTGCTACCAGATAGCCTACACCCGCGACGGATAACAACGCACCCAGTGCGGAGCCAAGTATGATTTTGGTTCGAATATTCATTTATAGATTCCTAAAACAGCCCTTTACCCAGGGCAAAATGTTAATTTATATTGACGTAACTTAATGAGCGGTTTTGCTCAAAACTCTTGTGTTTTGTTAAAGTTGTTCAGTAAAGCGACTTATGAATGTTTGCTTAGATCAGCGACAGCGCTGAAAAACCCTGCAATATCCCAATCCAGCCACAAACCTTCTGAATTTCGGTAGCATGCCCTGGCAAACGGCTGAATCGACGCTGGAAGGGGAGGGAAGTTGTTTAACTTCTCGTCCTCAGATAGCGTCACTCGGCCCGGAACTTCATCGATCTCAAATCCGGCCATGGAGTCGCCCAGCTGGAATACGATAGTGGTACGCTTACCACGTTCGTAAGTATAGTGATCGAAAAACGGGTCCACCCTGAAAATCGGCGCGGCGATACCACGCACTGTCGTTACCCCGCGCACCCATTGCGGCGAGCCGGGTAACACACATAATGTTGGCGTAAGCTGCACTTCAGTTGGCACTTCATCCGGCAAAATCAGGCCGATAGTACCGATCCTGAGGCCGTGTTTGATGGATTGTGCTCCTGTAACCCTATTCACTCGGGCGAATGAATCTGCACTCTCAGTGCTCGGCGCATTCTGGCTGTCTTCCAGTGATCTTACTGCGGTTGCCTGGTTCTCTCTAACTTCAGAAACCGCTTCTTCAAATACAGGCTTTTGAGAATCATCAAAACTATCCATCGACAACCCTCTGACTTGATTGATACATACTTACCCCCAGAAATTGAAAAAGGCAATAAACCCCAAGTTATTGCCTGCTTTAAACGTTTAGAATCGTTTGATTTGCTCGAAAATTTGATCTTTGGTGTATGGCTTAGAAATCAAAGCACGACCACCCAGCTTTTCCGCCCAAATGCGATCAGCATCTTCGTTTTTGGTGGTCACAAAGACAATCGGAATGTCTTTGTTCTCCTCTTCTCGTAGAATTTTGCGACAGGCTTTGAACCCATCCATATCGTCCATCACGACATCCATAAACACAAGGTCAGGTCTCTCTTTACCTACCATTTCAATCGCTTCCTTACCAGAAGACGCTACATTCACATAGCAACCGGCTTCCATTACGATTTCCTTTAGTTGCATACTTTGTGTACTTGAATCCTCAACAATCAGTACCTTATTTACAGTCATTTCATCCCCTCGGAGTGGTTACTACATTGAAAAATGGAGCTGCTTAGAGTTGCTCCAGTAAAACTTGCTTCAAAAGCGGCACTTTTACCGGCTTGGTGAGATAGGCATCACAGCCAGCCAGTATTCCACGCGCTTTGTTAAAAGTCGACGACTTGCTGGTGAGCATCACCACAGGTGTTTCACCACAATGCTTCGACTTTTTGATTTTCTTACAGGCTTTGTAGCCATCCATTTCCGGCATCACAATATCAAGGAATATGATGTCATAAGTTCTTTCATCTGCTTTTTGCAGCGCTTCAGACGCGGAAGAAGCCTCTTCAACGTTGAGATTACGTCGCTTGAGAAATTCGCTTAACTGTCTGCGAACCGACGCACTGTCATCAACGATCAACGCACGTTTTTGTGTAGCAGCCGCCGCTTTCGCAATTTTCTTGGCGACACTTATTTCAGCAACCTTTTGATCTACCTTCTCTGGGGTAGTAAATGCATTTTGCGCTTTATCATCTTTTGCTTCGGGTGCAGGAGCAAGTTTCGCAATTGCTTCCTTACGTGTGTTGACGATCGCATCAAGCAGATGCAGGAATTTCATACCTAAACTTTCTCTGGCAACAGAGTAAGTGGTTACATTGTCATGTAGATCGTCATTATTAATGACCACAGCGGTAAGCTGCGGATCACTCGTTTTGAGCTCTTCCCATCGACGCACGCTGTGCTCATCTTCTCCATTAATGATCAGCACACTGTCAGATTCAGACGATTCACTCTCGCTGTCAGTCAGTGAGTATTTGATCGGCCTTTTGGTGGAAATACGACACAATCCGCTCAAAATAAGACGGACATCGGTCGTTAGATTCAGTGCTTGTAACTCAATATTCATAATGTAAATTCTGATTCAACAGCAAAATATTCCGTTGCTAATGCAGAAACCACGCCTTCACACGTAATTTCACTGCAGCGTCCGTGTATTTTAATCGTCACGGCTGAATCGGCGCTTAAATCATGCTTAATCAGCCCTTAACCCCATAGAAAATCGAGCGGTAAACCTTCACATAGAATTGATACAGCACAATGTTCGCCTCTGTACCAATCAATATCACTTAAGAGATTGCCCGTTTTCTTATTTTCTCGACCCGGAACTTATCCCAAAAAAGGAACACACAGGTCAGAATATGCAACTGGGTTATCAACAAAAGCAAATCTTTGCGACGAACGGTATCGTTTGGTCGCTGAGGCAGAAGTGTATGTGAAAGTAATGTGAAAACGCAAGGAACTCTTTGTTCGCCAATAACCGCTTGTTCCACTTTACTATATTAACCTAATTATTATATAAGTTCTATAAATTGCTGATATATATAAAAATATTACATATTTTTATATATCTTTTGAGATGCAGTATTAAACAGGATGATTGATTTAGATTGTGACTTCCATAAAAAACTGTGCCTTGATACGTTACTGATCCGTACAGCAGGACGATATTCCTTCGCTTTCGGAAACCCTCGCATAGGAACTTTGTAGTAAGAAAACGATCGGCATTTATATCGAGCTAACAATGAGTAAAGAGTGTGAGTAAGCGCAAAAATCAGCAACCAAACCCGGTCGTCTTCGGTATTGATTCCCCGCCTTTGGATTCGGATCAGCTGACAACGATGCGTTCGTGGCTACGCGCAAAGTACTTTACTTATCTAAATGGCGTGATTGCGTTAACCGTTTTGGCAGTGGGAATTACGGTTCGGGTAATGTCTCTTAACTTTGAGCAAGATAGAGAGCTGCTGCATATCAGTCTGTATATTGGCGGCTGGATTGGCTTGTTCGCCGGTATTTCAATCAAAGGCGATGCGATAACGCGGGTTCAGATGACAGCAATTGGCATAGTCGTCTGCACAGCAGCGGGTCTTGGTTCTGCGATGTTGATGACGTTATTTATTGGCTACGCTCCCTCCTGGATATCGAGTATTAATATTTTAGCGAGTGCGCTTGGGGGGATGTGGTTGCTAACATATTATGATGACATCGTTAAGGCGATTTCGTTAATGAAAAACGTCAGTTCCGCTCAACTAGACTACATTATCAAGGCGGCCAACCATTTTGATTCATTAATGGGCTATGCAAAGAGCATTCACCAGCAGGGAAGGAAGCCGGTGATGGGCGAGTATTGGGTGATTCGAGACTGGGTTAGCGCTAAAGCGAAATCTTCCTAACGCTATTTTTTAGCCGTTCCAGCAGGGTTGTTGTCAATAGCTAACGCGTATTTTTGACTATATTCAACCGTATGGTTGACAATTAATTTTGCTGCATATATATTCAACTATATGGTTGAACATTTAAGCGAAGAAGAACTAACGGATCTTTTTAAATGTGTTTCTGATGAAACACGCCGATCGCTGTTGGTAAAGCTGTGTCAGGAGGGTCCGTGTCGGGTCACCGAATTAGCCAGCCACTATGACATGTCTTTAAATGCGATCTCTAAGCATTTAAAAGTGTTAGAAAAATGTTCTCTGATATCGAGAAGCACGGAAGGGCGTACGCATTGGCTTAAAGCCAATCTTTCTGAAATACACAAAATCGAAGCTTGGTTAGACGGGCTGAGATCAATATGGGAGATACGTTTGGATCGGCTTGCTAAATTAATTGAAACCGAGGAACGAGATGACTGACTTAACAGTAAAAATTAAAAAAGAAATTCATGCGCCAATTGAGCAGGTGTTTGATGCGTGGCTAGATTCAGAAATGTTGACGAAATTTATGATGCCTATGCCCAATATGGAATTTCCCGAAGTTCAGTGTGATTCGAAGCAGGGAGGTGAGTTTGAAATTCTAATGAAGGTTGGTGAAAGTGCGATTCCCCATACTGGGAAGTATGTAATTTTGGATAGGCCAAACAAGCTTGCTTTTACCTGGGTGTCTCCAGCATCACCAGAGGACAGCGTCGTAACGTTGGATTTTTTCAGGATTTCTGAGAGCGTGACTAAGGTCGAGCTAACCCAAGTCAATTTTATCGATGAGCAGCATCGTTCTAATCATGAGGGTGGCTGGGGCAATATATTGTCTAATCTTAGTGCGCTAATGAGTTAGTCACTTTATAGGTTGGAATCGCATACGCTTTAGTTTGGTAACTTCTATGCCAGACGTTTTAGAAATTTCTTGCGACACAAAAAAAACCGGCTGGTAAGACACCAGCCGGGCAACTACATCAGATCAATTTAACTAGACAAATTACTTATCGCTGCAATTGGCTAGCGATGATTTCGTTATTTATCATGGGTTGACTGCACCGCTCTGGCGAGCTCCGCTTCGGCAGCTGAATCAATATGAATCGCTTCGTCAGTATCCAGCATACCCGCATCAGGGTCGTTGTATACAGCGGTGTCTAACTTGCCTTCGCTTTTTGCAACAACACATGAAACGGTGGCGTCGCCAGAAACGTTCACTGCGGTTCGGATCATATCCATCAAGCGGTCAACACCGAGCACAAGACCAATACCTTCAACCGGCAGGCCAACCTGGGTGAATACCATTGATAGCATAATCAAACCAACGCCCGGAACACCCGCTGTACCAATTGAAGCAAGTACCGACATCAGGATAACCGTGAGATAACCAGCCACGCCAAGTTCAACGCCGTACACGTTTGCGATAAACACTGTCGCAACACCTTGCATGATTGCGGTACCGTCCATATTAATGGTGGCGCCAAACGGAACGGTGAAAGAAGCCACTGAGTTGTTTACACCAAATCGCTCGGTAACTGTACGCATGGTGACCGGGATTGTGGCGTTAGAGCTGGCAGTACTAAATGCAAATACCTGTACGTTGCGGATCTTCTTTAAAAACATCGCCGGATTTAATCCAGAGAATACTTTTAATACGATCATCAACGTAACGAACAGGTGGATCATCAAGGCACCAACCAGCACGCTGACATAACCGGCGAGCGACGCTAATAATCCGAGACCGAGGGTTGCCACGGCTTTGGCAATTAGTGCAAACACCGCATAGGGCGCGACCGACATAACGATATTAACCATCTTCATCATTATCTCGTTGGCTACTTCCGCACCTTCAACAAAGCCTCTTGCCTTGGTACCAACCAGTAACATACTGATTCCAACCAGGATAGCGAAAAAGATAATTGGCAACATGTCGCCATTCGCCATAGCGTTGATGGGGTTGGTAGGAATGATATCGATCAAAACTTGAGTCAAAGGTGGAGACTCTTTTCCAGAAAACGCAGAATCTGAAACCTGGTCCATACCTTTACCAATTCCAAAGCTAGCAGCAATTAAAATAGCAGTTGCGATAGCGATAGCAGTTGTCATCATATACAGCGCGAATGACTTTCCGCCAACACGGCCCAACATTCTAATATCGCCAATTCCGCATACGCCGCAAATCAGTGAAAAGAATACCAGTGGTACAACCAACATCTTTAATGCGTTAACAAACATCTTTCCGATCACGTGGAAAAGACCGTTCACTATATAGGTATCAATGAATCCACCCGGTGAATTCATACCCGTTAGGTTAATGACTAAACCAACAATGATGCCCAATACCATCCCAAGTAAAACTTTGACGGTGAGGCTCATTTTTTTTTCTTCGCTCATCTTATAAATCTCCTTTGGTGTTGTGGTGTAGGTACAAATCGAGTTGCACCATACTTAAACTGTAGCATTTTGGCGTTAAGTTGTTGCTTTGAATGCATCTTTGAAGCGCATTCTGTTTCTGCGAATTGCTTGTTTTTACCGCTGAACTGCATTCCCGCGATTTATTCTATGTGTTCAGTGTCCTCTGATTTTTGTCAGAATCCTTGATAGTGGAGTAAATATTCCAATGCGTTGAACGGTAAATCGCCTGTCACTATGCTGAATATCGGACGATTTTTGCTGTTAATTCGCGCAAAAAAATAGTCTAGACGACGACTATATCGAGGTTTAGGAGTGAATTATCCGCAAAAAATTAAGAACGGTCGTGATGCAAGAACGTTGTTCAACGATCACAGTTTTAGTTAAGTTAATTGCTTTTTTACCCTATAGTCACGCGTATTCTATAGTTTAAGAAATTACGATATGAGCGGAGAAGAAAGTACTGTCCCACGCCGCCCAAGACGGGGTGCGCGGGATGCCTTACGTAAGATAAGAAGTCAACGCGATAGCAAAATGCTCCCAGCACTGAAAAGAAATTTACCGCTGGTTGAGCCAATGAATCAGGAACAGATTGAGAGAATCGATGCTGCTTCGATGGACATACTTGAAGAAGTGGGCGTGGTGTTTCGTGACCCTGTCGCTCTGGAGGATTGGAAATTAGCTGGTGCCGACGTTCGAGGGGAGCGGGTGCATCTCGATCGAGGGTTGGTGAAAGAGCTAATCAAGACTATCCCGTCCTCGTTCACCTATCACGCGAGAAACCCCAACAATAATTTACCGTTTGGCGAAAACCATTCTATCTTCGTACCGATGACCGGTGCGCCGTATATTGTCGACTTGGAAAACAAACGGCGTTGGCCAACGCTCGTTGACTTAGCCAATTTTCATAAGCTTAGCCATATGTCTCCCGTGCTGCATTCCTCGGCGCATCATATTGTTGAACCGATGGACCACGTGGTCGCCCATCGCCATCTTCGTATTACCTACTCTTCGATGAAGTATTCGGATAAAACGTTTATGGGAATGACCACGAGCCCAAAAAATGCCGAAGATGTTATGGAGATGTGTGCCATTTTATTTGGTAAGGAGTTTATGGAAACCCATCCGGTGGTTACAGGAAATTGCAATGGCAATTCACCGCTGGTTTGGGATAGCACGATGTTGGGTGCAATGCGGGCGTTTTGTAAAGTAAATCAGCCCGTACTTTGTTCTCCTTTTGTGCTTGGTGGCGCAAATACACCTGCGTCCACTGCGCCAGCGGTTGCGCAGTTAAATGCTGAGGCATTGTCAGCACTCGCATACACTCAGGTGATTCGAAAAGGCTGTCCTGCAATCTACGGACACTATCTTTCGACTGTTTCCATGCAGTCAGGCGCACCCATGGCGGGGACGCCAGAGATTAGCCTAATGAATTTTATGATTGGTCAAATGGCGCGTTACTACGATGTGCCCTGGAGAACTTCGAATACGCTCGGTGGTGCAAAAACATTTGACGCTCAGGCCGGCTATGAAAGCGCCACCACTTTAATGGCGATCATGATGGCTGGTGCAAACTATTGCTGGCACTCGGCTGGTTGGAACGAAGCGGGTATGCATTGCTCGATGGCGAAGTTTGTTGTAGATGCAGAGCAATGCGCAATGGCATATCGAATGGCCGAAGGAATTCGATGGGATGATTTTGAAGAAGCGCTTGCTGCGGTTCGGGACATTGGGCCGGGAGGCCACTACCTTGGTCATCAACATACGCAAGATAATTTCCAGAGAGCTTTTTTTATGCCAAAACTGTTTGACAATAATTCGGTTGAACAGTGGCAGGCAGAAGGATCGAAGGAGATCAACGAGCGCGCGCTGAATGAGGCGAAGTCAATGTTAAACGACTATCAGGAGCCCAAACTTGATCCGGCTGTGGATGAAGCGTTACGCGATTATATCGCCCGACGCGAAACAGAGATTCCGGCTGTTGATGCATTAAACAATGAATAGCATAGCGGTTATTGCTGATCGCAAATCATGACAAAGTGGGCACCATATGAAATTATATAACCAACGACCCAATATTTTGATTATCCAAGCTGACCAGTTAGCAGCGAATTTCCTCGGGGCATACAACAACCCAATTTCTGTAACGCCGCATATTGATGCAATGGCAAATTCAGGGGCGGTGTTTGATTCTGCTTATTGTAATTTTCCGCTTTGCGCACCTTCACGGTTTTCAATGATGTCTGGTCAGCTGGCGTCGACTGTAGGTGCCTACGATAATGGTGCAGAGTTTCCATCTTCCATTCCAACCTTTGCGCATTATTTACGTGCAATGGATTATCAGACGACTCTGGTCGGAAAAATGCACTTCGTCGGTGCGGATCAACTACATGGATTCGAACAACGCTTAACGACGGACATTTATCCAGCGGACTTTAACTGGACCGGTGATTGGACTGAGACGCAGTCCAATCATTCAAATGACAAAGTCACCTTTACCGGCGCCGGTGTGTGCTTGAGAAACGTGCAAATGGAGTACGACGAAGAAGTTTGTCATCGCGCTGAACGTAAGCTCTATGATTATGCACGTAACAAGGATGAACGACCTTTTTTTCTCTTTACTTCGATTTCCCATCCCCATGATCCCTATCAATGTTTGCAGGAACACTGGGATCTGTATCGTCATGATGAAGTAGATATGCCGAAGGTAGGCAATATTCCAGATGCTGAATTGGATCCGTATAGCAAACGTCTGCGCACGCAGTATGGCCTGGATGACTTTGATCCCAGTGAAGAACAAATTCGAGTGGCCAGACATGCTTACTATGGGTCGGTAAGCTATGTGGACAATATGGTAGGGCGGTTGTTTGATATTTTGCGCAAGACCGGTTTGGATAAAGATACTGTTGTTATTCTGACTAGCGATCATGGAGATATGATGGGCGAGAGAGGGCTATGGTATAAAAAGTCGTTTTTCGAAGCTTCTTGTCGGGTGCCGTTAATACTTAGCGGACCAGGGGTGACGACTCGTCGTATTGATGCAAATGTTTCGCTGGTTGATTTGTTACCAACGCTGGTTGAAATCGGCAAGAGGGATGATGACTCACCTGTTGTTGAGAAAATTGAAGGACAAAGTCTATGGGGGTTGGCTACAGGGAGTGAAACGCAAAGAGATTCTGCGGTGTTCGGCGAAAACCTCGCTGAAGGATCTCAAGCGCCCATCTTGATGGTTAGAAAGAACCGTCTTAAGTACATCGTCAGCGGAGTCGATCCGGAGCAATTATTTGATCTTGAAGCAGACCCGGATGAGCGTATTAACCTCGCGGGAAATTCGCAATATCATCAGCAACAACAGCATTTATCTGATCTTGCGAAACAAAAATGGGATATGGGGGGATTAACTGAGCAGGTGAAACTAAGCCAATCACGGCGGCTGTTTTTAAGACAGGCGCTGCGAAAAGGAGTGTCTGCGGATTGGGACTATGCCGCACCAGATCAGCTTGTCGAGCACTGTTTGCGTGGTACCAAAATCTATAACCAATGGGCCTACGATGGCGCAATTGGTTTGCAAGTTCCCAAAGATAAAAAGCAAGATTAAATTCAGCGAAAATATTAAATCATGGTGAGTAATGATCCGCTATTGCAGTCATTTCAGCTGCGCCACTTAAGTTTGCGTAATCGCATACTGAGCACGTCCCATGCGCCTGCGTTTGCCGAGAGTGGTCACCCTAGGGATCGATATCGGTTATATCATGAAGAAAAAGCCAGAGGTGGCGTTGCCTTAACCATGATTGGCGGATCAACCAATATTTCTCCGGACAGTCCTTCGGTTTTTGGACAACTTTATGGTGGTGATGACAGTATTATTCCATGGTTTCGTCAGTTAACCGACGGAGTTAAACAGCATGGAGCCGCCATCATGTGCCAGATCACGCATATGGGGCGCCGCACATTAAGCGACTGTGGTGATTGGTTGCCTGTAATCAGTGCGTCTGAAAAACGCGAAAGAGCACATAGATCGTTTCCTAAGCCCATGGAGAAACACGACCTTCGCCGGGTAGTACGTCACTTTGCCGATGCTGCTGCACGTTGCCAGCAGGGTGGATTCGATGGCATTGAACTGCTGTCCCATGCGCATTTGCTGGGCCAATTTCTCTCGCCATTGATCAATGACAGAACAGATGATTACGGTGGTAGCTTATCCAATAGATTGCGGCTTACTTTTGAAGTGCTAGAGGCGATACGCGATCGTGTCGGCAGTGAATTTGTGATTGGACTGCGACTCACCGGTGATGAGCTGCTAGCTGACGGGTTGACCCAGGACGAAGCTATTGAATCAGCAAAACTTCTTGAAGCTAGTGGTATGGTCGATTTTCTAAACATATTGGTGGGCGCTCCTTACGATGATCTGGGGCTGGCAGGGTGGGTCGCGCCAATGGGTAATCCATTACCTAACGATTTGACGATAGCCGGACATATGCGTGCAGCGGTCTCCCTGCCGGTTTTTCATGCAGGCGGAATTGCTGATATCAGTACAGCGCGCCAAGCTGTGGTAAATGGGAAAGTAGATATGGTGGGAATGACCCGTGCACAGATTGCGGATCCGTATCTAGTTCAAAAGTTAATAGATTCGAGAGAGGAAGAGATACGGCCTTGCGTCGGATTAGGTTACTGCGTTGACCGCGTTAATCAAGGTAAGGACGCGGTATGTGGTCATAACGCTGCCACTGGGCGTGAAGCGCAGTTTAACCATGTCTTTCACCGTGATATCTCTGCGGATAAAAAAGCAGTGGTGGTTGGTGGTGGCCCGGCAGGGATGGAAATATCTCGTGTCTTAAGCGAGCGCGGAATGCAGGTTGTTTTATTTGAAGCGCGTAGCGATTTAGGCGGGCAGCTGGCATTGGCTGCCAAAGGCAATTTGCGAAGACAAATTTGGGGCATCGCACACTGGTTACAGTCCGAACTCGAGAGACTGTCGGTTGATATCAGGTATAACAGTTATGCCGAGGAAGACGACGTGTTAGCTGAGCAGCCGGACCTGGTAATTATCGCAACAGGGGGTATGCCGCCATCGATTGCAATTGAGGGTGGTGAATACGCTATTTCTACTTGGGATGTGTTGGCCGGCAAAAAATGTAAAGGCCAGGTTCTCTTGTTTGATGATCTTGGCGATCACCAGTCTGCGGTGACAGCCGATGTGTTAGCTAGCAACGATGCGGAGGTGCTACATATAACACCAGATCGAACATCGCTTATGGAATTGGGCCCTACCAATAGCGCGGTCGTTCTACGAGATCTTTATCAAAAAGGGGTCAAGTTTGATGTGTTCTGCGATCTGGTAAAAATTAACAAAAGAGAGGGTCAAACTGTTGCCACAATTCGACATGTGCTCTCTGGAGAAATTATAGAGAAGATGGTCGATCATGTGGTGGTTGAGCAGGGAATCAGTGCTGTAACAGATATTTATCAGGCACTTATCCCTTTTTCAAGAAACGCAGGGGTCGTTGAGTTAGATGCGTTGGCTGCAGGCACGCTTGATTTACCAAAAGTTGATCCAAACCGACACTTTAATTTGATCCGCGTCGGAGATGCAGTTTCCGGCAGAAATTTGCATGCGGCAATATATGATGCATTAAGAATTGGCTCGTTGTACCAATAGGTCATTAACCGGCACGGAATTTATCTGCAGTTTGCGGTAATGTGCTGGTAAGACAGAGGCAAGGAATCAGAATGAACATCGTCATTTAGCGGTTGGTAAATACGTCACGAATAGTCTCTTTATACTTTTTAATCACTATCCTCTCGTCAAACTCTCTGACTACCTTTTCCCTTCCTTTAACGCCCATTTCTACCCGTTGCGCTTGCTCAAGCATAATGAGTTTCTCCATTTGGATTGCCAGGTCTTCTGCATCCTTAACTTTACACAAAAAACCGTTCACTCCGTCGTCTACTACATCCCTGCAACCGGGCACGTTTGTCGTCACAATGGGAATTGCCATGCTTGCCGCCTCGAGTAAAACCCGTGACAATCCTTCTCGATAGGAAGGTAACACTACGCAGTCGGCTTGGGCGAGAAGAGCAGGCACATCCTCGCTGGTTCCTAGAAACGTAATAACTCCCTCGCGCTCCCAGGCCAACATTTCATCAGGAGAAATTGCGGTTGGGTTGCCTGGGTAAAATGCCCCCAACACATTGAACACTGCGTCCGGGTATTTCGCTTTGACAATCCGGGCTGCATCAACATATTCGATTAGACCTTTGTCTTTTAAGAGTCTTGCTATAAACAGGAAAGTGTCAGCTGAATCTACTTTAGCCAAGTTGCTCGGTGAATATTTAATCGTATCAATACCGGAACCCGGCAATAAATCTGTTGCGGTGTCTTTGACCAGCTTACTTTCAACAAAAAGTGCTCTGTCTTCGGCATTTTGAAAAAACACTTTCGACGGAAACCTTAATGTGGCTTTATAGAGTAGCTTGGCAACTCTTGAAGAAATTCCTTGGTTCAGAAACACTGTTCCTAAACCCGAAATATTGCTGATAGCAGGAATTCCAGCCAAACGCGCGGCAATTGTTCCATAAATGTTGGGCTTAATTGTATAGTGCAACAACACATCCGGTTTTAGACGCTTGTATAACTTGTATAGAGCCCAGATCAATTTCATGTCTTCAAGAGGATTGGTGCCCTTGTTATTTATTTGAATGTCGTGAAATTCAAAGCCCAAAGCTTCTAGTTGTTCAGAAAAATCGTCGCGCGGTGCTATAGTAATAATGCTGTATCCATCTTCTTGTAGCGCTTTCAGTAATCCAGTTCGGAAATTATAAATATTCCAGGAGGTGTTGATAACGATTGCAACTATTTTCAAGGTTTAGCTCGTTTATAAAATATCAGGTCAGTGATGATTAGGAAAAGATGATTACAATCGCACTTACGCAATGCTCTGCACAGTGAGTATATTTTTTGGATATTAAATGCTCTTAGATTCCCATAGTATAATAACGAAATGTATGCGCGCGATATTTTTCTGATCCAGGACATAACTATCTTAGCTAGCATGGCTGTCAGAGCTGAATTTGTCTCTTAGTATGAAAAATCAAAATATCAACGTATTGTTCCTCACCCGGTATCCTGTGGAGGGGGCAAGTAGTAGATACCGCGTCTACCAATACCTTCCCTATTTGAAGGCGAATGGCGTGCGCTTTCAGGTTAGCAGTTTTATGTCCGAAAAGATGTATAAAAAGAGTTTTGTTTCGGGTAAATATTTTTCAAAAGTAGTTCTATCTATTCTGGCTACGTTTAAAAGACTTTGGGTGCTTCGGAAATATTATCAATATGATGTCATCTACATGCAGCGTGAGCTGCTACCTTTTGGACCACCCATTCTTGAAAGGTTATTGAAGAAATCTAAAACAAAAATTATTTTTGACTACGACGACGCCTTGTTTATTCACAAGAGAAGCACGTATAACAAAGCAGCTTCTTTTTTTCGTTCAGCGGATAAAACCATCAAAATATTTAAAACCGTTGATTGCGTGGTAGCTGGAAATCGCTACCTAAAGGAAAAAGCGAAAGAATATTGTGACCAGGTGGTGATCCTGGAAGTTGCCGAAGATTCCAAAAGGATTCAGCAGCGTTCCAATCATACAAACAAAGAAGAGGTGACGATCGGATGGCTTGGTTCAACTTCAACAATTAAATATACCCGCTTAATTTCTAACGCTCTCATCAGAATACACAAAAAATATCCTAAAGTGCAATTTGTGTTTATGGGCGGTGACCCTGACTTTCAGATACCAAACCTACCTATCAAACATATGACATGGTCACTGGACAATGAACTAAAAGCGTTGGAGCTGTTTGATATTGGGATTATGCCTCTGCCAGATGAAGAGTGGTCTAAAGGGAAATCTGGTGGTAAAGCGCGTACATACATGACTGCAGGCGTAGTAGCAGTATGTACAGGAGTAGGGTACAACCGCGAACTGATCAAACATGGCGCTACCGGCTTTTTGTGCAATGATGAACAGCAGTGGTATAACGCGCTAACTCTTGCTATTGAGGATAGTGAATTGCGACAAAGAATCGCAAACAACGCGCGAGCCTACGTGATAGATCATTTTGACTTAGAAAAACAAGCGCAAAAGCTGGTGAACATTCTTAATGCGATTGTGAACGCTCCGGATAGAGCGATTCAATGAAAACAGCATTGCCGCCATGCGTCGTACTTGGCAGATCACCAACCGCCCTGTACGCTATTAGAGAGCTTGGCCGCGCCGGTGTGCCTGTTTGCAGCGAAGGAAAGAATTCCTATACCGCAAATTGGTCTAAATACTTAACGCACAACCCATCAACGATAAGCAGCGCCACGGACGCAGAACGGTTAAAACTATTGCTGGATTCTGTTCGTTCAAGCAGTCGTCAAAAAGCGTATCTTATTGCAAGTTCGGATCAGGATATTGCCTTTATTACTAGAAATTCAGACGAGCTATCAAAGCGTTTTCATCTGCAACATTCATATTTAACCGGATTAGCAGAAGAGCTAATGGACAAGGGGCGTTTATACACGCTATGTCTTCAACACACTGTCCCAATACCCAACACCTGGATAAGGAAAAGGACTGAACTTAAAGAAATCAACAACGAATTGCATTATCCATGCATCATAAAGCCAAGCCTTATACATGAGGTTAAGGGATCTATGGCAGGAAAAAAGTTGTGGGTCGCCGAAACGATGAAGGATTACGATACCGTAGTAGCAGGATTGCCGACGGGAAACACCGACTGGATTGTTCAAGAAATCATAGCTGGCCCAGAATCAGAAATTTGGTTATATGCGGCATACCTTGATTTCAATTCTGAGCCGCACGAGTCCTGCACTGCAAGAAAATTAAGACAATTTCCCCCGGGATTTGGTTCTGCGTCATTAGTTTCTAGTGAGGAAAATCGGGAAGTGAAAACACTGTGTGAGTCGTTTTTTAAAAAATTATCCTATCAGGGAATTGTCACCGCAGAATTAAAAAGAGACGCACTGGATGGAAAATTAAAATTGATCGAGATCAATCCGCGACCTTCACTTTGGTTTGGGGTGACCACATCGGCAGATCGATTAATTTCCCTAGCAGCTTACCGAGACGCGATTGGAGAGGGTTTCAGGAACGAAAATGTTCAATTAAATAGAGTGCAGTGGCGCTATCTGTTTAAAGACTTGTACTCAATATTGTTTTATCGTAGAAACGAGCAGTTCATTTTGCCTCCGCCAGCACTCCACTTATTTGAAAGGCCGCTCAAGAAAACATGGGCTGTGTTTGCTTATGACGACATCAAGCCCGTTTTTGGAGAAATCATTTACTATATTAAAAAGGCAATCGCCCGAATAATTTTAAAGGAAAAATAATAGTGAGCTCGTCATTTATCATATCTTTGGATTTCGAACTTATGTGGGGGGTAAGAGGAAAAAGAAACATTGCTTCATACGCAGACAACATTCTCGGTGGCAGAACCGCTATATCTAGAATTCTAAAGCTCTTCCATGAGCATGATATACAAGCTACCTGGGCAACAGTGGGTATGATTTTAGCGAGGAACAAAGAAGAACTTCTCGAACACATTCCTGCAGTATTGCCGGAGTATGCGAATCAATCATTGTCTCCTTATCAGGACATCTATAGCGAGATAGGGAATGACGAAAAAGAAGACCCCTGGCACTACGGGGCGTCTCTCGTTGACCAAATAAAAGATACTTCGGGGCAAGAAATCGCATCCCATACATTTTCGCATTTCTATTGCCAGGAAGAAGGGCAGAATATAGGCGCGTTTAAAGCAGACATACAGTCATCTATCTCTATTGCCAGAGCAGCAAATATAGATATAGAGAGTATTGTTTTTCCAAGGAATCAAATGACAAAGGAGCACATTGATTGCTGCTTTGAACAGGGAATCAAAAATTACCGTGGAAATACGGAAACATATTCTTATCGCCCGAGAAAAGTGAGCGACATAACGCCAATAATTAGGGGTATCCGTTTTATTGATAGCATGATTCCAATAGAGGGAGATCATAGTTATTCAGTTTCAAAACAACACTCCGGTATTCAAAATGTACCGGCAAGTCGGATATTTCGACCCGCACAAACAGGGGCAAAGTCTATTGTTAGCATTCTGCAACTTAATCGAATAAAGCGCGAGATGACGAAAGCGGCGATTGCAGGGAAGATGTACCATCTTTGGTGGCACCCCCATAATTTTGGACGCAACCTTGAAGAAAATCTAGATAACTTGAAAAGTATCTTGCTGCACTATCAGATCATGCAGTGCCAATACGGAATGAAAAGTCAAAGTATGGCCTCCTTTGCCAAGTCATGCATTTAGCTAAAAGAGATAACTATTGTAAGGTGAGTAGCAGACGTTCGCATGACGAGAAAAGGTAAACCAAACGAGTATATACATGCCGTACAGTCCAATCACAGACAGTTGATACTTATTGAGAGTTTTTTTAGTGTCACTTAGGACGTATGGTAAAAGTGCTAATGTAAACAGTTGTACTGGCAAAATGTAAAAACTGAATCGATGAAGCGCTACCGTTGATATCAAAGCAACGGGAATTAGCGCAAAGGTAATGAGTGAAAATAGCCTTATCACGGGATAGAAGTTTGGAAACAGATTTTTAACTTCGGCTTTGTTAAATTCGAAAAACAGGAAGGTAATGAGCATTAATCCTAATCGTAACAGTGCACCAGCTGATTCCTGTGTGCCATAGATCTGTTCGATGTATCTGTCACTGTATATAGTCAAACGTTCTAACAGTAAAAACGCAGATATTGGGCCAACAATTAGCAACCCTGCTCCGATTTTAACTGTAGAAATGCTTCTACCTACCATCAGCGCCAAAGGTAGAAAAACGATAATCGATTGATGAAATGTTGCGCCTACCAAAATATAGATTCCTACCAGTACGCGACTTCCTTTAACAAACGATATTACCGCAAGCATAAAAAACCCTACAGCTAGTGCTTGCCTGATACCAGACATAGACAACTGCACTATTAGAATTGGAAACATTATCGTTAGTAGCAAAATCGGGCTTGGATGGTAGCTAATAAATATTCTTACTAGAAGGAAAAACCCTATTGCACAGAGAACATTAAACCAAACATAGCTAAACCCGTTCGACTTAACTAGATAGGTGATCAATTGAAATCCAGGCTCAATGTTAGTGATTATTTGTCTAATAGTCGCAGAAACATTGAAAAAATTATAGCGATGTACATACGCACCAAAATCACAACCAGTCTCTAAGCGAGTGCCTACGAAAACTATTAAAAACAGGATCCAAATACTAACCAATACTGTATGGTCTTTTCTGCTATGCGAAAGAAACATGCTGGCTGCCAACAGCATATATATGCCTAGATAGACGATCATATTTTGTTCACGGAATCGTAGATGTTCTGGTACTTGGTGATCGAAGTATGTTTCCCCAAATATTGATCAAATAATGTCTCAAAGTCCCTATGAGAAAACCCCGTATCGAAAACTTTGGTTAATATCGATTCGGCAACTGTATTTGCATTCGTATCTATCTTAGCTAGCTCAACAGCGTATCCGACATCGTATTGTTGTAAATAGAAATCCATATCTCCTATTCCGATATTCGTGATCGATGGAAGTAAGCAGGCAACGTTTTCAGCAAACTTTGTGGGGAAAGATGCTTTTTTGGAATAGGAGGGTTTTATAAAAAAAAGTGAAAAGTCGGCGATATTCAGATATTTATACACGTCTTCGAATGGTACGGATCTCAATTTTACGCGATCTGATGGAAGGTCATATTTGCGAACTAATTCTTGGATATAAGGCTGATCATTTTTATTTAGTACAAGAAAATGAATGGTTTCATCTTGCTGCATCATCTCTCCGACCAGCTTCACTTCGCTTTCGAAATCGTACCATCCAGTTACTGTCCCAGTATGAATCACGAGTCTGTCGTTTGGGGCGTATTGCATACTAGCCTTAAACGACAATTTTTTCGATCGGCTTATTGTTCTGAAAGTTTCTCTGCTAGCGCATGTAGGGATCACGCTAATTATGTTTTTCTGAATAACTTTGTCTTGCGCTAAGATTTCTTTTGCAGAATGCGTTAAGGTCACAATATGATCAGCGGATTTATACAAATGACTCTCTATTCGCTTTAGTATATTGAATAGATAGGATTCTTTTTTTAAACGTCCGCGATCCACTTTCTCTTCAATAGAAAATCCCCGAATATCGAATACCAACTTTACGCCGTATATCGTTTTTAAAATAAATCCTACCACAGCGGGAATTAGACTACGTGCGTGAACGATTTCGAATTGATGTTTTTTGAACAAACCTGAAGCGAACCAAGAAGCCTTTAAAACCTGCATCATCGTTGAAGCAATACCAAATCGATTGGAGTACTGGAAAAAGCGCCATTCTATGCCAGCGTCTTTGACTAGTTCTTTAATTTCATTTTCTTGTCCGCTCTGGATTGCGTTCTTACGCTCGAATGATATTAGGTAAATACGGTTCGAATGACTGAGAGAACTTAGATATTCCAACACCTGAGAGCGCCCCAGGGGTTCAGTCATTCCGGTAAGAGAGATATACAGTATGGTGTTCAAACCGAGATTACTAAATGACGATGTTCGAAAATTCAGAAGTAGAGCTCATGTCACGACTTCAACATTAACTGATAGTAAGCTATCCACTGTTTTGCAACCTGAGATACGTCAAACTGTTTGATTTTTTGGGATGCGTTTTTTGTTAGCTCGCTTCGTAGACTCTTGTCCAGACAGAGTTTTTCTATCGCATTCGCCAAAGCCCGACTATCACTGGCAGGCACTAATATCGCTTCTTTCTGATCCTCTACAAGGTCCAGAATTCCACCCACTTTGGTTGCAATCACTGGTTTTTCTAACGCCATTGCTTCACCGACTACCATTCCAAAACCTTCTGATATGGATGGCACAACCACTAAATCGCATGCTGAAATCAATTCAAATAACTCTTGCTGCTTGATACCTGAAACTAAAAATACATTTGCAAGACTTTTTGTCTGTATGCTTTCCCGTATCTGATCCGCTAACGGGCCACTGCCAACAATAATATGACATAGCTCCGACTTCGATTTATTAAGTAATTGTAGAGCTTCGATTAGAATCATATGCCCCTTTTCTCGAACGAGTCTTCCAGGAGTGATGGAGAAGTATTTATAGCGATTACTGTCGCTCAGATATCGCCTTAGGATTTCGGGTCTGGAGAGGTTTAATCGAGTTCGGATAGATTCTAACGGAAAGGAATTCGGTACGATATCAATCTCTTTTTGGGAGAAATGATAACTATAGTGCTCTTTTACAGCCTGGCTAACGGCCACTCTTCTGTCTATTAGCTTAGATGTGACGAAAGCGCCTGTTTTCTTTTTTATCTTCTTTTTTACTGTATTAGCCGGAAAAGTGGTATAGCCAAGATTGTGAAAAGTTGTCAGCGTTGGAATATTACGATGAAATAATCCTGCGATCCCTGTGTAGAGGCAGGAGAAATAAAGGTGGGCGTGAATAATGTCATATTTATTTTTAGAAACCAGTTTGGTTAACTTATAAGCTCCTTCGAAAACTCTCCATTTTGAGGATAGATTTAAGAAGTGAACTTCAATACCCAAATTCTTTAACTGTTCTGCTAGGGCATCTCCTTGAAAAAGGGTCGCTACACTGCACTCCACCCCCGATTTTTGTAATTCCGCCAGGTTATTAATCAGAGCCTGTTCTGCTCCTCCCCTGGAAAGAGTTTCGATAACTGACAGTAACCGCATAATCTTTAAAAATTAGCTAAGGAGCCTCTGGAAAGTCTGGGTGCGGCCGGCGAGGTGCGGCCGGCGAGGTGCGGCCGGCGAGGCGTGGAAGATAGAGATGAAAAATATTCAAGGTCAAGGCGTAAAATACACATAATAGCAGGAGCAGGAGTCGGGTGCCGCGCACTATTGCGAAGTGTTACACCGCGGATACTGGATATTTTTCGCCCAAGCTTTCCGATCATGGCTATTGCAGAGGTTCCCTAATTTAAATTATGTGGCTGTTGAACGTATCCAGTAATGCGCTCAAGGTTTATCTTTCTTAACACTCAGTGGTTTGATGTATTTCGCAGGTATTCCAGCGTATAAACCACTGGTCAGATCCGTGTTTACAAGGCTGTGCGCTCCCACAACTGTATTACTGGCAATATTGGTTCCTGCTAGAACCGTTACTTTCGCGCCCAACCAAACATTTTGTCCAATAACTATGGGAGACATTTCTATACCCTGTTCTGAAATTGCTATCGTGGAATCTGTGAATTTGTGATTTTGATCTCTGATAACCGTCATCTCTGCTATGAGACTGTTTTCACCAATCAGAATTTTCTCACATCCTGCAATTACACAATTACGACCAATAAAGCTGGATTGGATATCTACTATTCCATTCTTACCTGCGTAAATTAAACTGCCATCTCCAAGACTGCTGTTGTTAACTGTGAGAAAAGCGCCATCAGTGCATACTATGGTGACTCCGCGCCCAAACTTGACGCCTTTAAATTTACAGCCAGGATATTTGAGTTCAAAATACCTGCTTAATAGGCTGTTTCGACTGGCATTATAAAGTCGAGTGATAAATCTGATTACTTTTGCGGTCGAGGGTTTAAGCATGACTCGACTTAAGCTATAGGTTTGATCATGCTTTTAAGAAGTGCGATTAATTGAAAACTTTGATAATGCTGGGTTATTGACTAACTCTTCAACTTTGTTATCAGGGCATAGTAAATAGTTAAAGTCGTCACTTTTTTCAATTTGTCTCGAGCGGCGAATCTTTCTATTAGCGTCATCAATGTTGAAATATTGGTAGTTTGCGCCCAACAACAGAGTATTCAATTTATCTGCTGATTCGTGAGTCAATACTTCTACCAAGATTACAGGAGTATAGATATTTATAAAACCCTGAAACCCTTCGATCACCTCAGGTTCATAGCTTTCTACATCAATCTTGATCAGATTGAGTTGGCTGATTTGATTTTCTTCGACAAAGCTATCCAGTTTTATTGAATCTATAGGTACTGCGATCAAGTCATCGTCAGAAAGGAAGCTTCTGTTGAGGCTCGCGCTATAAGCGTGCTCGGTTGGTAGGTCATATATAATTTCTCTGGCATCTTTGTTAGAAACGGCTTTTTGTACACAAGTCACTTCAAATTCATTGAGCTGACTGTTTAGTTCTAATTTTTCATGAATTCTGGAAATAGGCTCGAAGGCATAAACTGTCGCTTTCGGGTTGACTGTTTTTGTGACCAAAGAATACACACCTGTATTCGCGCCAATATCAAAAACACATTGAGCGGTTTTAGATAGCTCTATCCAAATAAGTAGCGATACATATTCTCTGAAACCCTCTATACCCGCCCAAAACAACTCGTTCTCAAGCGCGTTTCCATAATGCATCATTTTAAAATACTTGGTTTTCTCAACTTGAATCGTGAAAACGCCAATAAAGTGTAGGTGGCGATATATCTTCGGAGCAGGGCGCCATCCAATGGTCTTCATGAGTTTAAATACTTTATTTTTATATGGGATTGACCCATATAAAGTTCGTAAAATATTTTTAGAAATACTAGGCATTAGGCGGTCTAATAACTTCTATTTGTGTAAAGAATGAGAGATTGCTGTTCAAAATAAAAAGATGGAAAGATCAGAAGTAGATTAGTAGATGGTGATATTTAACAGCTTTGACGGCATTGTCCAATATTCAATACAAGGCGTCAGAATCCCGATGGGAAGGAAAGTTTTTCTGCAGTATTTTATTTAGCACTCACTCCCGGTTATACAATCGAGTCATATTTTTCTATCATTCAAGGAGTCAAAATAACGAAGGTCAGAACGATAGTAGTGATCGATTTCCTGTTGAATTGAACTGTTTAATTCAGGAGATAGGTATCCCTGACGGGTATTTAAGCTCTGAAGAAAACTCGAGATATGAAGACGTCTTCCTCCAAGCAGTCTAGTGAGAGCACTTGAAATATTTAACGCCCAAGCTGGCGGTCTCTGTGTAAATTTCGAAACGAAATTAATTTTATTATGTTTCGCGTCATGGGCGACAGGGAATAACATGCGTCCATCGTCCTCTAACCCTAAAAATTCTAGCAGCTCTAAATGGGTTTGCTTGGGATTTAACGTCCAATCCTCGAACCACACAATTTTAATTTTCGAAGAAGGGAAAAAATTAAAGTACCTCGCAACTTGTTCAGAAAACTGACCAACTTTTTTATAATCAAGAAACTCAGGCTCTCTGCAAGTTTCAGGGATTTGCGCTGTAGCACGTTGACCCGATAGAGCCCAGGCTTGTGAAAAATCTTGAATGTCTTCATCAAGGTTTTTAAGGAGCTGATTGTGGTATGAGCGCAAAAAAGTCGTATGATTTCTCAGAAATATAATTATTCTCGCGTTTGGACAAAACTCGGAGATATTCTGAGCAGCCACTTTAGAGTATAGGTACTGTACTGACGCTTCCCCAATACATGTTTCATGTTGAACATGTTTGAAATTAGCCAGATATTCTTCTTCATTGGAAGCCCAGCGAAAATCCGGGAAATCTGTACTAAAATAGTGGGGCTCCTTTCGAATTGAAAAAATGATCTCTGGGTGTGTTGACAAGTATTGAACCCATGCTGTTGTTCCGCATTTAGGAGCTCCGACGATAAAAAAATTTGGTTTCATCAGTCTGTTCTAAGCATTCTGAAAATCGACAATGCAGAGGTGTCAATTCCTAGTGTGCTCTTAACCCTGTTCCATGTATATATATTCAAAACAGAGGTTGAAATCATGGTTGCGATCGCCGCACCTATCATTCCGTATATTGGAATTAATATAGCATTCAGAATCACATTTACTCCAGCAGATAGTAATACACCTCTCAGACTATCTCTTTCAAAGCCCGACATATTCAGGATTAATTGGTTAATCCCAAAAAAAGCACTTATTAACTGAGCGATAATTAAAACAAGCAACGGAGAGTAGGAGGCGGAAAACTCTTCACCATAGACAAGAACCAGTATATCCTCGCCCCAAAAAGCTAAACCCAACACTACCGGAACTGTGATCGCCAAAGAAAAAATTGCACATGAGCTCGACAATCGCGCCAGCTCACTATTTTTCCCATTGGATATGTATTGAATAACCTGGTGGCCAACAGTTAATCCGACGACACGTAAGCCAAAGAGAGCCATCGCCCCTATCGAAACGGCAATTTTATAAAACCCAACCTGTTCTACTGGAAGCCAATACCCGATCATAATTAGATCAGTCCGTTGTAAAATAATTTCAAATCCTGCGATCAGGGTAAAGGGCCACAACGCTGCCCACCAGGCGCGTCCGTCGGTTTCAACTGATTTGGTTTCAACGAATTGCTTCGGTTTGAATTGAATCAATAGAACTGCACCGAATACAAATGCGAGACACACAGATAGCAGTTGTGCAACCATTGCTTCACTGGGCAATAGCTGGCGGTCAAGGACTAAGAAAGCAAATCCAACTAAAATCAGCAAAAATATCGGCTTTACAACAGTTTCTGGAAGTAGACCCTGAATTATAAATCCCAGCCCTCGAAGGGCAGCTGCACGCGCACTACCCAGTGCCATCAAAGGAATAAGTCCCAGTGAAATAGCCATCGTAATGGATGCTTGATAGCTAAATTTACTTTGGGTTAGCCAGAGGAGGAGGAGTCCTAAAACTGCAATGACGAATGACGCAACCGAAACGCGCACAGTGCTCCAGAACCATAACCCTTTCATTCGGGCCCAATTACTTTGAGTTACTGCTTTCGCGGTTTCCCTGAAAATTAGAGTGGGCATACCCATCTGAACGGGAACGGCTAACAGCGTTGCAATGGCGAAAGTGTAACTATAGACGCCAAAGCCCTTTGGGCCTAATATTCTCGCAAGTACTATTGAGCACGCAAATGTCAGTAAAATTGCACTTATGCGTAGGGATGCCGTACCGGCACCAATTTTCAATAGCTGACGATACGGTTCTAACTGCGTTTTAAGTTTTTCGGTAATTGTTGTCACCACTCATAAACTTTTGTCTGAATACTTAATTGACTTGACCGGATGACTGGTTCAAAGTTTGTCGTGTTCCGCGTACCACTGCATCGCAAGATGTAAACCGTCCCAAATACGGTGCGTCGGTGAATATCCCAATAACTTTTGTGCTTTGGTGATATCAGCTACAGAATGGCGAACATCACCAGGTCGAAAATCTCTGTGCTTGACACAAGCCTCTGGCAAAGATCGAATGGATTCAAGTGATTGTCTAATCTGGGCATAGAGCTGGTTCAATGAAGTTTGCTCGCCTACAGCGACATTAAAAACTTGATTTGTCGCGGTCAAGTTATCTGTCGTAGCAGCCAATAAGTTAGCCTGAATAGCATTATCTATGTAGCAAAAATCCCTACTGGTTTCACCGTCACCATTTATGAAAATTTCATCTCCAGAAAGCATAGCGTTAACCCACTTAGGAATAACCGCCGCATACGCACCGTTTGGATCCTGACGTTTCCCAAAAACGTTAAAGTATCTAAGACCGATAGTGTTGAAATCGTAGGACTTTGCAAATACCTCAGCGTAGAGTTCGTTGACCATTTTGGTAACTGCATAGGGCGAAAGCAGCTTGCCAACCTTGTCTTCTACTTTCGGCAGAGTAGGGTGATCGCCATAGACGGAGCTTGATGTCGCATAAACCATACGCTTTACACTCGCGTCTCGGGCTGCGACTAGCATATTTAGAAAGCCGTTAATATTGGTTTGATTCGTTGTTATGGGCGCTTCGATTGAACGAGGAACCGATCCTAGCGCAGCGTGATGCAAAACGTAATCTACGCCTTTACACGCTTTAGAACAGTCTTCGAGATTGCGGGTGTCACCCTCGATTAGCTTAAAATTACCAGCTGTTTGTGAATCTGCAGATGACTTGAGAGCATCATCAATATTTTTTTGGTACCCAGTGGAGAAGTTGTCGAGACCAATTACATTCTGGTTGAGTTCAAGAAGGGACTCCATTAGGTTAGAGCCTATAAAACCAGCAACACCCGTAATCAACCAGGTAGATTTCTCTTTTTCTAACTTGGTTTTGAGTTGTTCAAATACGTTCATTAACAATTTACCATCGAAATTTTTATATCTAGAGATTTTCTCTTTCGAATGCAGTGCTGAGCACAATAACTTTTTGTTTCGGACTTATTGCGTTTGGATTTTATGCTTTTGAAGGTGCGACATCACATGATAATAGATAGCAAAAATTATCAGAAAAATAGATAGCATTGTAGATTGTGATACTTCGTTGACCTCAGTCAGTATTCCAATGACTGCGAAAGCTAATCCCAGAAACCCGATGGAAATCAAGGCGTGACGATCGCTAAATCCACGGTCCAAAAACAGATGGTGAAGATGGTTTCGATCGGCGCTGAGTGGAGATTTTCGATTTACCGCGCGCCGGATAACTACAGTCAACATATCCATCAAAGGTATCGCAATGATCCAGAGAGCAGTCACAGGAGAAAACACCTCACTGTTGCCTTGCTGTGTGTAGTTTATGAGTAACCACGCTACAGTGAGACCGAGTAACATACTTCCAGCATCACCGAGAAACACACGATAATTGCTGCCCAGAAGGCCAAGATTAAAAGCCATATACGGGATAATGGCGACAAAAAATACTAATGGAATAAGATAGTTGTTTATGCTAATACCGTTTTCTAGCATACATAGAGCGATCATGGCGAACATCGCGATCATAAAAAGCAGGCCTGATAAGCCATCAATTCCATCGATGAAATTAAATGCGTTCATTGCAACCATAATTGAAAACACGGTGAAAGGTATGCTGAAAACACCGAGCTGCACACTACCCAGCGAACCAAACTCACCCAATGATTCTATGCTCATGACCCCGCCAATAATGACGGCTAATGATGCAAGGCATTGTATGGCTAACCGGTAACTGATTTTCAGATCGAATCGATCATCCATAAGACCAACTGTCACAATTAAAAAACCGGCAATCAAGTAAGCAACTATTTCTCTGCCTAAATTTGGAAAAATCATAAATGCCGCAGCCACCCCTATAAAAATTGTCATGCCTCCTATCAAGGGTATTCGGCCAACATGCATTTTTCTATCATCAGGTGTATCAACCAAATCTATTTTCATCGCTAATTTTCTTAATACGAAACCTGAAGCAAGGCTGGCACTAAAGCAAACGATAAGAGTGAATGTGATATTTAATGAATCCATTTTATAATGATGAGATCGACTATACTGCCTCGCCTACGAGCTCTACTTTGCAATACCCCTTTGTTGGATTAAAAATGAAATTAAGCGGGTTATAGTGGTTCTGTAAGACAACAGAAATCTCTGTAGCTTTCTACGGCAGCTCCAATTTGTTTGAACGTGATAGTGAATCTACGTGTTGTACTATACCATGGGGATCTTAGGGACTAATCCTAACAATTGCGTCGCTAAGCGGTACATTTTTAGCGGGCATCGCATTGAGATTCTTGATTGCGAACTTTTGAAGAGAATCTCATAGTTAAATTCTGGAAGTGACCAAGATTTACTATGACATAAAATATTTTGCCAATAATCTAAATGGACGAATAATAGGATAAAGAAATAGGAGATGTCTTGGTAGCTTTATAAAAATAAAGTCGTCAAACTTGGGTGCAAACATAGCCCGGTAGGCGAAGCGAATCCGATCAGAGCGATTTTCACGCATACGCCAAAGCAAGAAGAAGGATCTATAGGATCGTCCCTGCCCATCAGAAGTATTGAAATTCATGTCAATCAAACGCTGCCCTAAATCTTTGACAGCAGCATCATTCATGACTTCAGTTTTGATATTCTCCGGTAATGGCAAGGATAGCAATTTGTGACTCAGGTAAAGTCCCAATCGCAGAATACGTTCAATACGTCGTTCTTTTGCTTCCTCGAACAGACTTTGCCAATTAAGATCAGGTGTAACTCTGATCATACGATCGATGTCGCATACCCATTCGAGTCGCTCAAATAAGTGTTTCGCGCCGTGGGCACAGAGATAAAGCAGGTGGGTGTTGTATGCGGGTATTGGTATTGATATGCCATCAATAGTAGTCGTATCGGTATTCCCCCATAGCGAATTTTCCGGCCAATGAATAGCATAGTTAATGGATAAGAGGTCCCAGTGGATTTCGATGCGTTCGAGCTTTCGAAAACCAATGACATTGACCCAGCCAACGTATGCATCCGCGATGTCTTCTGCAAGCGAGAATTCGGATATATATTTATCCTCTGTTAGCAGAACTGCCACTCTTCTTGCGTCTTGCCGTTTAATCAGAATATCCAGATCATGAAATTCCCTTGATGTAATGTCTCCATAGGCAAGCTGAGAAAGTGAGGGTCCTTTAAATGCTAATGCCTGAATGTCATTTTCGTTCAGCAGTCTTATTAAACGAATCATTTCAGCCGTCATACGACTATTTTTCGCGACAGTAATTATGTAGCTTTTCTTCAGTGGGGCTATACTTTTCTCTGAGATGTGACCGGCGGCGTGTGTTTGTACAGCGTGAAAGACAAGCGGTAAGACGCCATGAGTATGGGCGAGGGCAGTTATGTCTGCTAGCTCTGTAATATCGAATCGTGAAATTTTAGCGCTGATTTGCTCAATATCTGCTCTTGTCGGCTTTGATTTACAGCAGTTAATCAAGAATTGGAGTTTTTGTGTCATGGCACTAAGGTCACAGCTTTCGGGTATTTTCCTTCGAACAATCGGATTATGACAGAGCAGTAATATTCTATTGGTGCGAATTGGTCAGGCGATGAACCTGCTTGCTTTGAGCTCACATCATCACTGCTTACTCCTGCTGGATGTCGAATAGGACTGGCCTATCGCTAAACCCATGATGGCGCTATAGGTGATGGCAATGCTCGGTATTTGCAAACTAAAGTCAATTAGACTGTGACTTGCCACCAGGGTTGTTGCTGCCACTCCGGTAGCTGGATATATCCAGTTTCGCTGACGCCGAATTACTCCCCTTAGCGAAAGAAACATCAACCCAAGCACAGTTAAGAATAACGAGATGGCAGCAGGAATACCTAGTTCAAAGCTATTTTCAAGATAGCTATTATGAGTTTTGTCGTAACTATATTTGACATCTTCCGTACGATACATTTTAAATCCATGATTAAAGCTACCATAACCAAACCCTATCCACGGGTTATCCCGTGTGGCGTCTATGGTCAAATCAAACACCGTGATTCTCTCGGAATCGGTCAATTGAAATTGTTGCATACGTTTTAACAATGGTTCGCTACTGATCGTAGAGGCTAGAAGTATGATTAGGCAAATTCCTCCAAAGCTAGATAATAAGTACTTAGGCGTTAGGTTGCTGCGGACTAAAATAACTAGTAGCAGCACGACAATCGCGATAGCTCCGCATACCACTCCACCGCGAGACTGTGTGCCGATCAAGGCCGTTGTAATCAACATAATACCCAGCAAGGGTTTCCAGCTTTTAAAAATATAAGTTTCGATTGGATGCTGCTGATTCTCAGGTGAAGTGTAAGGCGATCGCGATTTCTGTTTCAAAATTATCTGCATTAACGCGATAAGACAAACAAGCCCCAGGGTGGCGTAGATGGCGTAATGGTTTCTATTGATAAAAGTGCTCGTGACTTTATTAACATCGCCAGTCTGGCCAGTCCAAAAGAGGATATTGATATTTCCCCAGTAAACTATGAGTCCGAATAAGGCGTAGAAGATGCTCGCAATGGACAGCCATTTAAGGACTGTATATGCCCTGTTGGGATTTCGACAAAACTGAAAGAACAGAAAGAACACCAAGCCATAGCTTATAAGACGCATAAGAGCAACAAGACTGTCATCTGGAGAAACGCTGACTGTGGACTGTATTGTGATATCCAGTGATTTCTCAGTTAATTTCCAAAGCGGGTGGGACCACGTGTCGGGTACGAAGGCAGAAAACTGAAGCACCGTCCAAATACAAGGTATGAGAAATAAAAAGGGGATAAAGGAGGGTAACGAGAGAGAAACAACTTGTTTATTCCAAATACTGTTGCCTATCCAGACCAGGGTCAGTATCGAAACTATCAAGGCAACAAGACTCCAGGACCAGGGACGATTGCTGCCAATAGGAATTGGAGAGAGTACGACTAGTGAAAGAAGTAGGTAAAAAATAGTGGCATTAATTTTTTTTCCAGAGCCCGACGGTTTGCGAACTTTATCCGTCTCAGGCATTGGTTTGAATGATTCGCTGGGTATCGTTTTCCAGCACCAGACAGCTTAGCTTTCCTGATTGATAAGCACCGGTGTCAAGGCCAATACGATTGTGATGGAAATCTGGCTCATCGGTAATGGTGTGACCGTGGACGATGATTTTATTATACGCCTTCGTATGACGTATAAAATCTTCGCGTATCCACAGTTGATCGTCGGGGTGTTGTTGTTCCAATGATAAACGCGGATTAACCCCCGCATGGACGAAATAGTAACTTCCAAAAGAATGAAAAAACAGAGTTTTTTTGAAGAACTCTAAATGACTGGCTGGGAGTCGTTCTTTTAGCTCCGTTTGTAGTACCTGCAGATCGTTTGAGCTCGTCGGAATTTTATTGTATCGAACACCGTAGCTAACAAGTGTTTGCAAGCCGCCGTAACTAAACCATGTCTGACCTATGTCGGGTTCTATAAGGAAATCGAGTAAAGATTGTTCATGATTACCGCGCAGATGGATGCTGTCGAAGTCTGGTAGTGGATTGGTTAGCAGAAGTTCGATGACTTCTTTGGAACGTTCGCCTCGATCTATGTAGTCGCCGAGATAGATGACTATTTTTCTTCCAGTGTGGTCGGAAGAATCAGTCAAGATATTAGAGTGAATCTGTTGGAGCAGATCTTCGCGACCATGGACATCACCGATACAGTAGATTCTCAAATCGGAAGGACAAAAAGGCTTAATCGAACTGTCTCGTTTTGAGGGAAGCAGGTGTTTGAACATGCTCTTCATATATTTTTTTATGTTTCTACCTGCCCATATAGAAAACGCGGTCTCACGATTCATCCTGCAATTCTATCGCCAACTCAGGATGTGAATCTGCCATTAATCGGAGCAGGGTTTTCTTATCAAAAGCACCTGATCTGATTAATTCAAGCATGGGTGCTTGAAACAAATGCCAGGCCAATTGTACCTGATCACGCACTATTGGCAGATCTTCTTGTTCAAAGTAACTGGTATATCGTAGAGCCAGATCGAGGCGATTAAGAATAAGAAGGCGTTCCGCCCGGCCGGTATAAAAAGACATGCTGAGTGTTTTGACGACCAAACTGTAGTCATGATTTAATAATGCGTGTATCCAAGCCAGACGAAGCCATGCTGCCGGATCTGCCGGTGATTTTTTGAGAGAGGTTTCGAATGCTATTTGTGCCTCCGATAATAATTGTTTTCCTTCTTGAGTCTTATAATTTGAAGAATTCACTTGCAGAAAATATAGCCAACCCAACCCTTGCCAATAGTGGGCGCGATCGAGCACTTGATTGGCATTTTTCGCAATTCCAATGAGCGCAGGAAACCGGTCTTTTTTGATTGGATAATCTTCCCAGTGCCGTTTCAAGGCTGCATCCACCGGTAGGTAGCTGAGACTAGATACGAGACGAGGATATGACAGTAAAATGGTAACGACAGCAAAGCTTGCTGCCAGAGAAAGATGAAGTATAAGTTTGATCCGAATAGTCATAAACGAAACACTGGCTATGGGGGCAAGGCGATGCTATTTTTGTTTTCGAATCTTCGTATTGTACTACGGTGGCGTTGCGCTTCCGGAAATTACCGTAGCTAATTCGGGAGTCTTTGTAAAGCATTGCACCTTTTTAACGCTGGTATACGCTGCTTTTTATTCAAGCAATTACTGCACGTTTTGACAGGGTTCCCTGAAGTTCAGACTGAAACGATTACCCCGAATAGTACTGACCGTATTTACTATGTTGGTAGTAGTAACCTGAATCTCCATAGCCATAAGACCCATATCGCTTTAAATTCACTTGCTGTAAGACGCATCCAGCAATATCCACCTCATGCGAGATCAGTTGCTGTACAGCTGCCTTAATCACTTTTTTCGGTGTTTTATACCAATGTATAACGAATACGGTTTTATCAACCATTCGGCCCAGTATTTTCGCATCACTCACAGCCATGACTGGTGGTGTATCAAAAATCACGTAATCAAAGTGTTTTCTCAAGAAGGTGATAATTTTTTCCATTCGATATGAAGCAAAAATATCACTAGCGTTAACGTATTTCGCATTCCCTTTAGGCATGATTAATAATGAGCTTTTCTGATCCTCAACAACAAATTCTGAAAACTCCACCTCTGTCTCCAACATTAAATCTGTCAAACCTTTGCTGTTGGCTGGCAAGCTTAATTTTTTTTCCAGCGTGGCTCTGCGTAGATCACAATCGATCAGAATCGTCTTTTTCCCAGATTGTGCTAGAAGACGTGCTAGCGAAATCGCGAGAGTGGATTTACCCTCTTCAGGCACAGATGAAGTGATTTGGATAGTTTTTACAGCATCATCAGGGGCTGAGAGGATCAAGGATGTCCTTAGTGAGTTGAGTGCTTCAGCGTAACTGGAGTGCGGCTTTTTAAGAATATAGTCATGCGGCTGTAATCTTCTCTTTACTTTAGGAATTAGACCAATCGCCGGAATACCCAGATCATTTTCGATCTGTTCAGGGCTCATCATGCCGGAACTAAGGGCCTGAATAAGAAATACCAACATCGCAGAGAACAGCAACGCACCGGCGACGATCAGCACGGTTGCTTTTTTGATATTAGGGGAGGAGGGTCCGCCTGGAAGTCCGGCTTCTGAAACAATACGCGCATCCGCTTCTCGCTGCAGGCTGCCCGTCGTGTTTGTTTCTTTGAATCGGTTGAGAAAGGTTTCAAATAAAGTACGGTTTGCAGCCGCTTCTCGCTCTAGCGCCCTGAGCTCAACCGATTCGCGATTTTGTTCACTCGATTCTTTTTTCAATTGGGCTAGGCTTGTCTCGAGACTGCGCTCGCGGATTCGGGCAACATCCGCTTCATTTTCCAAACCGCTCGCAATTTTACCTATCTCTCTTTTAATCCTGCCCCTTACTTCAGCAATCTCTGACTTAACCTGAATCATCTTAGGGTGCTTAGCGCCATATTCCGAGGTGTAGTTCGATTGTCTTTGTTCGAGCTCGGCTTCCAATTTTTGAAGGCCTTGTATCAGTCCAGAAGACAGCACCTCCAAGGCGGACTCTGCCGCACTTCCCTCACCTTGCGTGAGTTTACGCATTTGACTTAGTCGAGCCTCGGCCTGGGCGCGTTCAGCACGAGCGATAATTAGCTGTCCATTTATCGCAGAAAGCTGTTCGATGACGATTTCACCGCCTTGGGTTTCTGTGATATCGAATTTTTCCCGATAAAACTGTACAGCCTGTTCAGACTCCTCAACGGCAAGCTTTAAGTTGGCTAGCTGTTCATCCAACCAAACTGTTGCCTTTTCGGTTGCTTCAAACTTGGCTTCCAATTGGCCGATAATATAACTTTCAGGAATTTCATTGGCTATTTCAACCGCCAATCTCGGGTCAAGTGATTCAAAACTAATAATAATAACGTTTGAGAACTGTTCCCTTTGACCAACTCTCAGCTTAGACTGAAAAATACTCGTTGCGACTTCCAGGCGCTGGTTTGCCTGTTCCTCTTTTACTGTATCAGCTCCTGCACTTTGTTCTGGCTGTAACAAGGACTCGGCATAGAATTTCCAGTTATCCGGAAGATATTGAATCGGGTTGAGGTAGCTTGAAAGACTCCGCGGTCGTAACGAAGGGTTGAACTCAGGCAGGGATGAGAGATTTAGCTTTTCCACGACCTTTCTCGCAATCCCTCTCGATTGCAATACCTGCATCTCACCAATAAATGCGGAATGGCCTCCGCCAGATATTCCGGCAACAATCGAATCGATGTCCACTATCTGATTTTGTGGAACACCAATAATAATACTGGAGCTAGCGGTATAGCGAAGTGGTTGCTGATGCAGAATAATCAGGCCAACGGCGATAATAAATAGCGCAGTAGTCAGCAGCAACCGTCTACGGAACCACAGTGTATGAAATACTTCAAACAGTGAAATTCCATCATCCCTTTCGGCTAGCAAACCCAATTTTTCCAGTTTGATGTTTGCTGCTTTATTCATAGGGGTCTTAGAACAATCTCTCTGTCACACGGATAATATCGCCCGGCATCACAATGCCGTTGAAATCCAGTCTCACTTCCTTACCCTCTGAGCTGCCTTCTCGCTTTACCAGCACATACTTTTTTCTGGCGCGATAGGTAAAGCCCCCAGCGATAGCTACCGCATTTAAAAAAGTCATGCCTTCTACATAAGGGTAAGAACCGGAGGAATTGATTTCACCGATAATATAATAGGGCCGGAAATTCAGTACCTCAATACTCACCTGCGGATTGAGAAGGTAGTCCGGTTTGAGTTTGTTAACAATCACATCGCTAAGTTCGGCAATGGTTAAGCCATCGGCCAGTACTTTATCAATCAGAGGCATCACAAACTCCCCTGAACCATTGATCGTATATTCTCCGCTCAAATCATCCTGATTGAATACGGATACGAATATTTTATCCCCGGGACCAAGTTGGTAGCCTGAGCGTTGCTCATTTTCATCAGCGAGCGATGGGCCAGCGAGCAGCGAAAAAACTAGCAGCAACCTGAGTGAGAAGAAAAGTCGTATCATTGGAGAGTGAGAGCAAATTAAACAAGGATTGGTAGGTGCGAATGCTCCATTTCATTCTGTGCAGTCCGGCGGTAGTGCGATGTGCTGATATTACCAGTGCACACGTACAGTAAACGTGATTCTATCATTCTCATATTCTTGAATTTCAATATCCGAGTCTCGAAACTCATGTCGAAAGTTCAGTGAGGTAGACAGGAGACGAGATATTAAATAAGTGCCACCTAAGTCGTATCCGGTAATTTCCTCCAACTCCTTTTGATTTGGCGCATTTTGTGTGAACTCATTTTTAGTGTAGTCAAAGCCCAGTGACAAAATTATGTTACGTTTTAATTCATGTTTGATTCCCAGACTGGTGGCAGTACTGAGATACCCGGATACAGTTGCTTCAGTTGACTCCTCAATCAGCTGGCTGAGGCCTAAGTTGATACTTGTTAATCTGGTTGGGAACCACCTTAAATCTACGCCAGCACTGTTACTACTAATATCTAACTGAGTTGAACTATCGTAGTCTCGTTCCACATGACCGACATATACATCGCCCAACAATAAATTGCTCAACTCAAAATTCATGCCGATAGCAGTTTTAACGCCGCTTGAAGATCGTTCAATGCCACTGCTGTCAAATTGCTGGTCGTAATCGACGGAATCAAAATTGCCTTCTATATATAGGTTGCGCTTAGGCAGAATTTCATAACCAACTCTTAACCGGGCATCGACACGAGACCTGTCTCGATCATCATTGTCGACATTGCCACCGAATGCATTGATGACGTCCTCATAGTCTAAAGTTTTGTAATCCAAATCTAAGACAACACCCAGTCTCGCTGGGTTATATTTAAAGCCGACGCCGACGTACTGGGCAGAAAATGCGGTTGGCTCTACGCCAAAAATATCTTCGGCGGAGGCGCCTGGATCCACTTCACGGTCCTCAACAGAGTTTCTATCTTCATCCCTCTTTCGAAAGCCCGTTTTTCCGGAAATATAGCTGCCTCTTTTGACATCGAGTTGTCCGCTTACACCGAAGTCATAATTGCTATAGTCTTCGCCGCTGAATTCATCAAACGTTCCCAGATCAATCAATGCCTTGGCATCCAGGGCGTGACGGCTCCAATCGCTATTTACGGTTACAGACCCAACGGTTGTAAGGATGTTGTCCGATACGGGTCCATCAACAAATGCCCCGGTCGTTCTAGCATTGTCATTGGGCAACCGAAATATATTGTCGTCATGGCTAATTCCAAATTCCACAACGGGGAAGACATAGAAGCTATTTAGACGAATTCCTCGCGGCGCATAACCACTGTCGTTATTCTGGGCAAACACCATTGCAGAGTTACCGATTACCGTAGTACTCAAACCTAATGCTAGTGCTGTGAGATAGGAGAATTTACTTATCTTCTTCATATTTGGAGTTAGGCGGAATCAGCTACCAAAATTTAATGGGTAAATTATCAATAACATTAGATTTAAGTGCATAACTCTCTCTTTATCATTGCGAAGTTACCCAGCTAGTGTGGTGACACTACTGGTGTAAATGGAGAAGGAACTGTCGGTACTGGCGGCGGAAGAGGGTCTTGCGAAGGCCATATTATCAGAGGTTCAAATGGTCTCCGTGGTGAAGAAAGTGGTGGCGTGTCGACTTGCAGAACATCCGTATCAGGATCATGCGCTGTTCGTTGAATACTGCGACCGCCTAGTAATGCGCTTACGCCAAGAATGCTATTGCGAACCGCGATTGCGGTTGCCTTGTCGGGGGCTTGCTCAGAAACTGAATCGGCGATTACCTCGAGGTCTTCCTTTTCGTCAAGGACAACTAAAATCTCATTGCCGTCCAATATGAGTGTCGCAGCCAAGGCATTGCCTACATCTGAGGAGTTCGCGTCGATCGCTAGTGATTGTTCATGCCCACCATCATCGATATAGCTGATACGCAACTCATCAGCCGTGACCGATGGCGAAAATGCCAACAAAGCCGACCAACCGCAGTAAACAACGCTCTTCCATAGATTTTTGTATTTACGAATAATCCAGTTCACAGATATCTCTATACAGTGTTTCTCACGACAGATTTTACATCCTCAGACACAAAGATACATTGTTTTATAAAGCATCGTGCTTCCAAATGCCTTAATAATTGTGGGCAGTATTACGAAAATCGGGCGATTTCTATGTTTCAACAGAAGTGTGAAAAGAATATATACACTGGAACTGATCAGGTTTGTTTCATAACTTATTGATTGGTAATATATTATATTTTAGGCAATATACCTTTTATCCTTTATACTTTGTATATTATGGCTCGCTAATCTCGAGGATGGAGGACAACTAAGTTCTCTAACAAATGCACCTGAACACGCTCCTCCCCCCAAAACTGAGAGAGAATCTCTATACTGACTGCATGCATGCGCTGGATAATGTGGGATGGGATTTTGGTTTCTCGTTTGCGTCATATGGTGTCGAGCTTGGTGTCCGCTCCACCGAAGAAGAAGTGCTACAGATACTTAGTAAAGAATTGCCGTATAAAAGCGTGCAAACTAAGGCTGCAACAGTAGAGAGGATGTTTTCCGTACTTCCGACATCTGACCAATCCTCTGAAAAAGGTTCATTTCATCTGTATTGGGACCATATGTTATTTAGTCAGAAATTGAGTCTTGATGGTCTTGTGGAGAATTTGAGGGGGATTGCTCAAGTCGCTATTGCCGAGCTGTCTACTAGAAGGCTCTTTATCCACTCCGGTGTGGTGGGTTGGCAGGGAAAAGGAATTTTAATCCCCGGAGAGACCCATTCGGGCAAATCGACATTGGTGGCGGAGCTCGTCAAAATGGGTGCAAGCTATTACTCTGATGAATTCGCTCTACTTGATGAGCAGGGGTACGTCTCTCCGTACGCGAAACCCCTTTCTTTGCGTGACTCGAAGTCTCAGCAGCAGCGTGATATACCGATCGAAAGCATAGCTGGAAAACAGGGAGTCGAAAAGCTGCCGGTCGGACTTGTTGTGGTAAGTAATTTCCAAAAAGGTGCTGCCTGGAAACCAAGTACTGTTAGTCCGGGAGTCGGTTTGCTGCATTTGCTTGAAAGCACGCATTCTGCGCGACGTGATCCAGCCAGAGCCATGCGTCTTATTAAAAAAGCAACCAATAATGCCCGTGTTATAATGAGTCCTCGAGGTGAAGCCGAACAAGCTGCTTTGAAAATTCTCAACGAGATTCCGAATTCATTATGAACAAGTCATATGTACCAAAAATCCGGCAAGATAACATTATGGTTACCAGGGTCGGAGATGAAATCGTAGTTTATGATGAAAAAACGAGCGAAGCTTCTTGCCTGGATGCTATGACGACAGTAGTTTGGGAAGCGTGCGATGGTAGTAACGACCTCGCTCAGATACTAGAACTTTTGCAGGATGCTGGCTTTTCTGACTCTAATACCGCATCTATTTGGCATGCAATTGATTTTCTTGATCAAGCTAAATTACTAGAGGATCAGCCTCTGCCCGGAGAGAAAGAAAGGTCCAAACGCAGAGAACTATTTCGTATGTTGAGCCTGGGTGCTATTGGTGGCTCGCCCCTAATTAGTACAGTTTTTGTGCCGCCAGCGATAGCAATGATGTCATGTATACCCAACTTTAATGCACCTTGTGACCAAGGCGGCATCCCATGTTGCGCTCCTCGGGTTTGTGTAAGAGTCGGAAATACTTTTCGTTGCAGGAATCCTTGATGACCGGTCGATAAAATTTGAGGTATTTTTTTGAGGTATTTTCTTGGGTCTTTTAGATTCCGGGATCACAATACTTTATTGTATAAGTCGTGAAAAATCGTGGGACGAATTAACTCGAAAGTATTTCTCCAGTAAAGCGCTGTGTATCCCTATCAGTGGGTCAATATATATGGTAGTCATTCTCCTTGGAAAACTCCTGGCAGTTGAAACCGTGTAGATCGCCGCTTTTTATTTACGTAGCAGGGATGCTGAGCGGGATCCTATTAACATTTCTTTTCGCTGTTTGGATTGGTGTTAAGGCGCCTTCATGGCTGGTTGTAACAGGAGAAGTTCACAAAGCGGATATTGGTGTGGTGTTAGGCGGTGGTGGTGGTAGTCGATTGCGTAAAGGCTTAGCGTTGTATGACGAGGGGAGAGTCGATCGCCTTGTACTGGTAGGAAAAAGCAAAGATAACTGGGCATATATCCAAAATAATTTGTGCTTGGATTGTTCAATTGAAGGTAAAGATGTTTCTATTCTGGAAGGATCTGTAGACACCATGACGGATGCATTTTTGATATCTGAATTTTACCCATCACAAAATATAAATAGCATACTGATTGTCACTGATCCTTATCACACTAGACGCGCTTTATTAATATTTAAGTCTGTATTGAAAGGAAGCGGCGTGAAGATATCGATAGAAAGCTCAGGAGATTATGATAAAAACATACCTCCTGACGAAAACTGGTGGAGAGATAACTCGACCTTGAGTGTCATCTGGGGTGAATTAGGGAAAATAGTCGCTTTTTATCTCAGAAACTAAATTTTTCGGATGAAGCTTTCATAGGATTTTCCTCCCCGCCTGTTAACGGCAAAGCATGCAGGTTATGAAAGACTCGGAGATTTGTCTGAGCTTTCCACTGCTCGTTTGGTTTTTAATGAGCGCACTCTATCACGGGTTGATTTCCTAAAGCTGGTATGCTTGCAGGTATATAGGCACAATACGAATCCACCTGTTTCAATCAGGGTTTACGCAAACGCTAGAGTGCGAGGGTGTTTGAAAGACTCTGATGAAAATACGCTCTGTTTGATTTCCGCTTCCGTTTGACCAGCTTATCGCTGGTCGGCTACTTTCGTTCTGCAGGTTGTACTGAAGTCTGAGAATGCTTTCTTACCTATTTTCATTTGATCTGTGCGTGATGCATGCGACTCTCAATAAGAACGGAAAGGAATTATCAGATCGCGGGGAAGAAGCGCTGGGTTTAAACAAATGAGTCAAATAATGTGTAGGCTTTCAGTAAAGTGGCGTCCCAGAGAGGATTCGAACCTCCGACCTGCCGCTTAGGAGGCGGCTGCTCTATCCAGCTGAGCTACCGGGACGTGTAGGCGAAACAACGATTCAATTTTAACCGGAAGAGGAGAGCGAGGCCATTTATTTAACCGGCTGCGATGGTTAACGCATTCTGGGTTGCGGGTCTGGCGAAACTGTATTTGCGCCAGAGTAAGCGAACGTTACGTTATCTGGCGGGATCTAATCGAAAGCGGCGGAATAAAGGGAGAGTGCAACAGCTGCCAAAAAACAAATTCTGGCAGCTGTTTTGGATAAGCAGATTTTAGCTGTTGGAAACTACTAGCTTATAATCTGGAGTCGAGTTGAGCGGGCAAGAGTAAACATACTCGCCTTCTTCCAAATCGATTTCGTAGTCTTTAGTAACACCTAGAGCAAGGCCGCCACCGGAAACTTTAGGCAGGCGTACTTTATCGATGATGCTCTCGCCACGGAGATAAAAACCCAGCGGGTATTCAACGTTGACGTTGGTAACGCGAAAAATATATTTTCCCGGTTTCAGCTCCATTGACTTGGCTGCAGCTAGACGTTCTTCGGCGGTTTTTTCGTTGATGCGATCACAGTCCGCCTTTTTGGTGGATGAGTAACCGTGGTTGACGCCATTTTCACTTTCCACAAATTGACAGTTAACTTGAGTTAGTTCGATTATTTGAGCTTGTTCAGCCGAAGCAGTAAAGCTGTAGGCGGTGAATGCCATTGCAGTCGCCGCAACGGTACCCCTAAGCAGAGAAAGAGGTGATAAAGAGTATTTTTGTGCCATTTGACTGTTTCCTGGATTAAGTTGAGTCGTAGATTTAGTACAAATCAACAGCAGAAGGTTCCCGATCTTATATCAAAATTAACACGATTTTATTCCCGCATTGTCCATCCTCATGCCAATATATTTGCGCTCACTATTTAGGTGTTGCGGGCACCAGGATTTTTGCAGTCACAATGTGGTTTCTGGAAACGCAATAATAAGGACGGGCCGCATACGCGTTTTGATCTTGAATAACGAGTGATCGTCATTTATCCCGGCCAACAACATCCTGAACCTTGATTTGGCCGGCATCTGCCATTTGCTTTCGTCTTTCGCCGGCTTCTTTATCCGTCTTTATAATCGTAGGTTCGCTGTTCAAATGTAAGCCTGATTATTATCGATCTGGATCGCTCGCGCCATGGTGATAGGGGCAGCGACAGTGCTTTCCGACTTAGCGAAAATCGAGCCGGCGATAGCAGTTCGAGTGACTAGTTTTTAGAAACTTGCCCATTTGGTTGATTTCTACCTATTTCTCCCGCAGAGGTTCATTTAGGAGGTTATGCTTGAAATCCAACAAACTACCAGGTTTTTACAGATTTTGAGGCTAAGTAAGCCAGCATTCAAGCCAAAAACGGTGTTAAAAGCTGGATGAAAAAACTCTGTATTTCTCTCTTCAGGGTTTTGGCATTGCGTGTATCGCGAGTAGTTGCTATGTCTTGCAATTACCCGATCATTTAAAGTGGTGATTCATTACTCAAGGTGTCAGGGTCTAATTGATACGAACTGCGATGCAATGGGAGTATTTTGGATGGAACAGCAAAAAGTGGATCGAAAGGGGCGTGCAAACAGAAGTCTTGCAGTATCATTGCCCAGTCTTCATTCCAGCACAAAAGTTCCCTTGTCAGCGATACGATATTTTTGTTTGCTTGTGCTCTTACTGACATCTACTGTCGGGCGAGCGCAAGATCAGATTAATACGGATGTAATCGATCAGTCTCTCGAGTCGATTTTATTCCAAACTTTCACCGTCGGCCTCACCGGCAATGGCGCAGTGGATAATGCCATTGGCACCGTCACCAAACATCGCTCCAGTATTCTGCTCTGTATTACCGAAAACGAAAAGGAGCTCGCTCAACTGAACAGTACAGTGGGTGAAGAGGCATTAAACGCACTTATCGAAAAAGAAGATGTAACTGTCGACGAAGCGCAGGTTGTTCAAAAAGCTAAGCGACTCCGTGATCGAATTCAGGAATGTAAAATTCTGCTCGGAAAAACCGAGAATGTGCTCGATCGTTTAACGACTCTACAGCTCGAAATTAACAAGCAAAAGTTACTTAAGAGAAACCCCAATCTTGGCACTCTTATGGTTGATGAATTCAATCATTTGCCGCAGTATGTAGGTGGGTTGGTGAAAACGCAAAGTGCGTTACCCAATGTTTCTATTAAACCGTTATCTGCATTTGCCGCGATTTTAGCTATTTTTGGACTACTGTATTGGGGACTAAGGATACGGCGTAAAGCGGTTTTACCCGGGATAGATTTTGGCGTTTCTTTTTCCGCCCAGATAACTACAGCGGTTGGAAATCTGGCGAAGCGGTGGTCGCCCTTGTTGATGCCACTGATTTTTGCAGTGGCATTTATGGTGTTTTTTGTGGGCTATCAGTTCACCAATTCCAATCTTAATAAACTACTGCTTTTCGGGATTGGATTTGTATTTTTGCAAATCATTCTGCGCGCCGGGGTTCGTCGATATACCCGATATTTATCTGATACACAAAATATTGAATTTCCAGGCCAGACCCTTTACATCCGTCTGGTTATAGCATCTTGTTTGCTCAGTGCTTGGGTTTTGATAGTCACTTTAGGGGAAAGTCACGAGCTAACGCTGGGTGAATCGCTGTTTAGAACATTATTATCGATCAGCATCTTAGTGTCGCTCATCGTGTTGTCGCGTTTCCTAGTGCGTATACCCAATATACCCACCATTGCCGGAGTTGGCAGGTGGGTATCCACCGGTGTTTTCTATCTTGCGATTGTTCTCGAGGTTGGTGGCTACCACAACTTATCTCGATTTCTCTGGGGTGGTATTGTTTTTTCAGGAATCTCGTTAACTATCTTTTACGTCTTTGAAAAGATGTTAAGAGATTTTTACGACGGCTTGGAAATAGGGAATCGCCCGTGGCAGGTTCGTTTCCGCGGCGTGCTTTCGGTAGACGACCATGAGCCAGTGCCGGGATTGATCTGGATACGTCTACTGTCGATTATCGCGCTGTGGATCGCGCTGGGTGTTGGTGTATTGAAGGCGTGGGGAACAGCAAACTCTGGCATTGCCTCGATCTTTGCGCACTTCCGAAACGGATTTAAGATTGGTGACAGCCTGCTGACGCCATTTCATATTGTATTAGGCATCTTTGTATTTGCCATCCTGCTCATGATCTTCCGGTGGTTCAAGGATGGCTTGGATAAAAAACATTTGAGTAATTCCAGAATGGATTCGGGTGCGCGCGAAGCCATGGTAACTATCACCGGGTATCTAGGATTTATTGTTGCTGCGCTCGCCGGTTTATCCATCGCCGGGGTAGGGTTTGGAAATCTTGCAATTGTTGCAGGAGCGCTATCTCTCGGTATCGGTTTTGGTTTGCAGAATATTGTCAACAACTTCGTATCCGGCATTATCCTGTTATTTGAACGACCGATAAAAACCGGCGACTGGATCGTGACGGGTTCAACGGAAGGCACTGTAAAAAAGATTCGCGTGCGATCTACCGAAGTACAAACGTTTGATCGTTCCAATGTCATTGTGCCGAATTCTGAATTGATCTCAGCGCCGGTGACTAACTGGACGCTAAGAGATAAATACGGCCGCGTTGTTATTCCCGTGGGTGTGGCTTACGGAAGCGATACTGAGTTGGTTGAAAAACTACTATACGAGGTGACTGAAGATATACCTGAAGTTATCAAGAACCGTCCTGCGCTGCCGATTAAAGTACTGTTTCTGGCCTTCGGCGATAGCACGCTTAACTTTGAGCTCCGGTTTTTTATTTTTGATGTCGGCTCAGTAACGGATGTTCGCAGCAAGTTACATTTCGCGATTGATAAAGCGTTTCGCGAGCATAATATTGAGATCGCGTTTCCGCAGCGAGATATTCATATTCGATCTTCTTGTGCGGTAGACGCCAATCATTTTGCAGACGAAGCGGACGAGTCTTGACAAAGTATCTCGTGAAGGGCGATTGAATCGATAGGGATTCCGGATACGTCAAATAATTGACCCTAAAGAAAAAAGGCCCTGACGAATTTCTACATCAGGGCCTTTGTATTTTCACTATGGGATTATCGACCCATAGAAAGCGGCAGCTTAGCGATAGCCAACTGTGCTTACTTTTCCGCCGTCAATAGCAACCTGGCGGTAGTTACCGGCGCTTTCGCCAGCGCCAATCAGCTCAACAGCTGAAGCACCAACGTAGTCGACATCGCCACCATCAGCAATAATTTTCAGCGCTTTTGCTAATTCACCAGGAAAGATTTTCTCACCCGGTGCGTTGGCAACGTCCATCACTTTATCCTTTAGCTTAGCGCTGTCAGAAGATCCAGCAGCCTGCATCGCGAGCATAATCAATGCAGCAGCGTCATAAGACTCGGCAGCGAAAGGACCTGCTTTGAAACCCGCGGCGGTTGCCATTTCAGCAAACTTTGCAGCACCTGGACTATCGGTTCCAGGGTTGGCGCCATAAGAGCCATTTAAGTCAGGACCAATTGCTTCTGGAAGCGCGTCACCCACCATGCCGTCAGGCAGGTAGAAAGTATCAAAAGCGCCAGTGTCTAAAGCCGCCTGGATAATGCCTTTACCGCCTTGGTCGATGTAGCCAGCGACAACCAAAACTTCACCGCCGGCCGCAGCGAGAGCGCCAACTTCAGCGCTGTAGTCACCTTTGCCATCTTCATGGGCAGAGTTAATGGTTACTGTGCCACCAGATTCAGTGAAATTCTTTTCGATTGCTTCAGCCAAACCCTTACCGTAGTCGTTATTGGTGTAGGTCATTGCAATGTTCTTGACGCCTTTTTCATTCAGGATGTCAGAAACAATCACACCTTGACGCGCGTCGGAAGGCGCTGTGCGGAAGAACAGACCATTGTCTTCGATTGTCGATAGTGCCGGAGAAGTGGCCGAAGGCGATACCATCACGATACCGTTTGGCATTGCGACGTTTTGTAGTGCAGCAGTGGTTACACCGGAACAGTCACCACCAACCAGCGCACTGACCTTGTCAGAAGTGATAAGTCTTTCCGCAGCAGCGGTGGCGGCAGCCGAGTCAGTACAAGTCGTATCACCGCGGACGCCTGTTACTGAAGACCCACCTAATAGCGCGCCACTGTCAGAAACTTCTTTGATTGCCAGTTCTGCGGCAGGACCCATATCGGCTACGATGGATTCGATAGCGCCAGTGAAACCCAGGAAGACCCCGATTTTCACATCTTCAGCATGCACAACTTGCGTGCCGGTTGTCGCCATTAGCGCTGAGGCTAGTAGTAGTTTTTTCATTCTTTATCTCCTCGATAATTATTGTAAACACAAGAGGTGTTCGTTGCGGTTTACAGCTTCATGCTGCGTGTTTCTGAAATATCAATGCGAAAGCACGGGACCAAGCCAGTTTCGTTCGTAATGAAATTTCGAAAAGATTACCAGATTTTTTGCCTTTTGGTATTACGGTTGTATGAACGATGCGCCGATAACTATTTGCTTGTTTCTGGAATGATGCCGCCGGGTGTGAATCGCATTACCAGTAGCAACACCAGTCCCATCACAACCAAACGCATATGTTGCGCGCTTTGCACTAAATGGTTCTTCACCGAGTTACCTTCAGGGAGCCACGCGGTCAACGTATTCATCAGCCAAACACCGGCAGGTTCGGCTTCGATCCAGACGAACCAGATTAGAAAACCGCCCAATATGGAGCCCAGGTTGTTGCCCGATCCACCAACGATCACCATTACCCAAATCAGGAAAGTAAATCGCAGCGGGATATATGATGTTGGCGTTAACTGGCCATCGAGAGTGGTTAGCATCGCACCTGCGATGCCACACACTGCGGACCCGAGTATAAAGATTTGAAGGTGTCGTCCGGTAACATCTTTACCCATGGCTTCAGCGGCGGTTTCATTGTCGCGAATCGCACGCATCATGCGGCCCCATGGGGAGTTCAATGCAAGCACACATAAAGTGAGAATAATAACCAACACAGCGGTGAACAAACCTGCGTAGCAAAGCTTAACGAATACGCCCGCGGACTCGGTGATCGCTTCTTTTAATACGGCCTCTCTCGCCAATCCTTCAAGACCGGCTAAATCACTCGCGCGAAATTTCTCAACCAGTGAAATAAACCATTCGCTATGGTGCAAATCCAGTTCATAGGGTACAGGTCGGGACAGGCCGTTGACGTTTTTAACGCCACGGGTTAGCCAGTCTTCGTTCTTGAGAATAGCGACCACGATTTCAGAAATACCGAGAGTCGCGATTGCCAAATAATCTGAACGCAATCCTAAAGCGACTTTGCCAATGATCCATGCAGCGCCGGCTGCTAATACGCCACCCACAGGCCAGGACAAGATAATGGGCAAGCCGAGACCGCCAAGAAAACCTGTTTTCGCTGAGTCGGTGGCTTCCACTGCATCGACAGCAGGATCAAAGAAGCTTCGCGTCAGCATGTAGCCGGTTACCAGCACAGCAATCATCACGATGGTTTGGAATCGGCTGTTTTTAAGTTTTTTGTGTACCTGCCACGCGGCCACAATTGTGCCAACAAAACACAAGGCAGAAAACAAAATATTCCAGCTGCCAGCGGCCCAGGCATTGCCAACCGGTGGTGTTGATACCAGCATTGCTGCGGCACCGCCCAACGCGGCGAAACCCATGATGCCAATATTGAATAATCCAGCATAACCCCACTGGATGTTGACACCTAATGCCATGACGCTCGAGATCAAACATAAATTGAGGATAGTGAGCGATAGCGCCCATGATTGACCAACGCCGACTAAAATCAGGGCGCCAGCCATCGCGCTGAAAGCCAATGTGGCGCGTGTCGCATTATTTAATTGGTTAAGCTTCACAGTACTTTACCCTTAAATATTCCAGTGGGCCTGACCAGAAGAACGATTACAAGAATCATAAAGGAGACGGCAAATTTGTACTCTGTTCCCAGCAACTGCAGCAAGCCTTCTGGTGCCCATGATTCCGGCACCAAATACGTCACGACTTTTTTATAAGGGTAGGTAATAAGCACTTCAGAAAACGCAATTACGTAGCCTCCCACAATGGCGCCAATGGGCTGTCCAATACCCCCAACAATTGCCGCAGCAAAGATGGGCAATAACAGTTGAAAGTAGGTGAAAGGCTTAAAGCTTTTGTCGAGGCCGTAAAGAACGCCGGCTATAGTGGTGAGTGCTGCAGCAATAATCCAGGTGATGCGCACGACTTTATCGGGATCAATGCCCGACAACAGCGATAAATCTTCGTTATCGGAATAGGCGCGCATTGATTTTCCGGCGCGAGTTTTTTGCAGAAACCAAAACAGTAACGCAACTAGAATGACTGCAATGACAACCGTAATTCCTTGAGAGGATTTAATCGCTAATCCCTCGTTTAAACCGGTAAGCGTTTTAAAATCTCGCGCTTTCATGATGAATCGTTCGCCATCAAAGAACCGCTGGTCATCAGTGCCGATAATAAATCTTACCAGACCATTGACCACGAACATAACGCCAAGTGACGCCATTACCAAGGTAACTGGAGGACTCTTTTTTGCGCGATAGTAGCGGTAGACAAATTTGTCGGTGACCAAACAAAGTAGCACCGTTCCCGCAATACCGAGGGGTAGCGCAAGCAGGGCAGTGGGCAGTGGCCCAAAGCTTACGCCAAGGGATTGTAGCCACCAGGTAACGAGAATCGTGACCATCGTGCCAAAAGCCATGACATCACCATGGGCGAAATTTGAAAATCGCAGTATGCCGTAAACCAATGTTACCCCCAGTGCACCCAGTGCAAGCTGAGAACCGTAAGCAAGACCCGGGATCAGAACAAAGTTAGTGAACACCACAAGGGCATTTAAAATTTCGGTCATTTCTGGCACTTTAACCTCCTAAAAACGAGCGTCGGACTTCGGGATTTGCCAACAATGCTTCTCCGGTATCGGTGTATCGATTTTCTCCGGTGACAAGGACGTATCCGCGGTCGGCAATATTTAAAGCCTGCCGCGCATTTTGTTCCACCATTAAAATTGCCACCCCTGCAGCGCGCACCTCGAGAATACGGTCAAATAATTCGTCCATGACAATGGGAGAGACCCCTGCGGTTGGTTCATCCAGCATTAATACCGCTGGGCGGGTCATTAGCGCGCGACCTACCGCGACCTGTTGACGTTGCCCCCCTGAAAGTTCTCCTGCAGGCTGACGGCGTTTTTCTTTCAGAATAGGGAATAACTCAAACACCATATCTCTGGTTTCAGAGATATCGTCTTCTCGCAGAAAAGCGCCCATCTCAAGGTTTTCTTCCACAGTCATTGAGACGAATACATTGCTGGTTTGTGGAACAAATGCAACGCCGTGGGCAACCCGCGCTTGTGGACTTAAGTCGGTAATCTCATTTCCATCAAGCAATACCTTACCTTCATTAAGGTCCAACATCCCCAGCATGGCCTTCATTGCTGTGGACTTGCCGGCGCCGTTTGGGCCGACAATCACGGCAATTTCGCCTTTATCTACACCAATGGTGCAGTTATTCAGAATGTCAGCACCGCCATAACCCCCGCGTAAATTTTCTCCAATTAAATACATTAGATCCCTGCGCCAGGTTGACTACTCTTTGGCGTTTGGTTTTTTAAACCAGTGCCCAAATAGGCTTCGATAACATCTTCATTATTCTTTACTTCTTCTGCGGTTCCTATTGCGAGTATCCCGCCTTCCGCCATCACGATCACTGGGTCACAAAGGCGTGAGATAAAGTCCATATCATGTTCGATCATACAAAAAGTATAGTTGCGCTCCTTATTCAGCCGTAAAATGGCGTCACCAATTTCACTGAGCAAGGTGCGGTTTACTCCGGCCCCAACTTCGTCGAGCAGCACAACTTTAGCGTCCACCATCATGGTACGACCAAGTTCCAGTAATTTCTTTTGGCCACCAGAAAGATTACCGGCAAGTTCAGTCGCTACATGCTTTAGATTGAGAAACTCAATAACCTCTTCGGCTTTCTCGCGCACGCGCTTTTCTTGTGCCCGCATCTCACTGCGCTTGGTCCAGGCTTTCCATATGTTTTCGCCAATCTGGCTGCCGGGAACCATCATGAGATTCTCAATTACCGAGAGACGGGAGAATTCATGGGCTATCTGAAAGGTTCGTAGCAGCCCTTTATGGAATAAATCATGAGGCTTGAGGCCGGTAATATCCTCTCCAGCAAGCAGAATTTGGCCTTCAGAGGGTGAATAAAGTCCAGCAACGATATTAAATAATGTTGTTTTGCCTGCACCATTCGGTCCGATTAGGCCTGTGATTGATCCCTCAGCAATTTCGATGCTTGCATTATTGACGGCTTGAATGCCACCAAAATTTTTGGATACAGATTGGACTTTAATCATATCGATGGCAACCCGAGTTGATCGCCGAAATATTGTGATCAAAAACAGCGTATTTTATTGTAGCTTCGCATTGCGCAAAGCTAGATGAGTTCCCTATGGGATTCGCTGATTTTAACATTAGTGAGCGGGAATGCAGGAAAAAGTTAGGCGTTTTGGCGTGCAAAATAATCCGATAGAAATGCCTCAAAAGTGAGTGTGTCACTGTCTTCCAAGCGCTGCTGTGCGATCAGGCTCTCTGTCGCCTCGGCTTGATATCGCGCAAGGGTACCTTTGTCCATCTTCAATCCTTTGAAGTAATCGGCGTGTTTGGAAGCCTGCACCATTGCAAAATGGTAAAAGCTAATCTCGTCTTTATCCATTGCCGCGAGAACCCGGGCAGAAGGAGTGCGCGCGGGATCTTGCAGTTTAGTTCGCTGCTTCTCAAGAGAAGCAGCATATCCTTTGCTACCATGAGCTTGATCCAACAAGGCTGCAACTGGCTCAAGTTTCGTAAGTAAATCAATGCCAGCTTGTTCTAACGGTTGCTCTTTTTCGTTTAAAAGTAACGTAAGGCCAGGCTTTCTGCCTGTCATCACCGCGCGCTGGCGGTTTTCAGCAGCTTCTTTGTATTCTTTTACAGAAAGTTCAGGGCTGTCGCTAAGTAGTCCGTACACCAGCAAAGTATCAAAAAATCGAATGCAGTCTTCGTTAATGCCAACTGGGTCAAACGGATTCAGATCAAGACTGCGTACCTCGACATATTCCACGCCGCGATCCTCAAGCGCGCGGGACGGGCTTTCACCTGACTTTGCCACCTGTTTAGGCCGGATAACCCCATAGAACTCATTTTCAATTTGCAGCAGGTTAGCGTTAAGCTGTTGGTATTTGCCGTCGATTAGCGCCTGGATTTTTTGATATTCGGGATGCGGTGTTTGTATCGCTTTTTTCAAGCCATTAACGTATGCCTCCAAGGAGTCATAACAAACCTCGATCCCCGCTTGAGCATTATTGCTGTATCCAAGGTCACTGAGTCGAAGCGAGGTGGCATCTGGCGCATAAAAACTGCTGGGATCATAATCGGCCAGGCTGTGTTTGCGACCTTGTAAAAAGGTTTTGCAAACAGCAGGAGATGCACCAAACAAGTAACATGCGAGCCATGAATGTCGCAAAAAGTTTCGGGTTAAACCGAAATATGCTTCTGACCGAAGATTGCGATACGCCTCGGCATTATCTGTATTGAGATAGATTTGCCAGAATTCATCACCCATCGAGAAGTTGAAATGAATGCCGGCAATCGTTTGCATAAGTCGACCATAACGGTGGCCTAAACCTCGCCGATAGGCTTCCTTCATCTTTGCGACGTTGGAGCTGCCGTATCGCGCGATTGGGATCAGTTCTTCAGACTCGACCACACAGGGCATGCTGTTCACCCACAATTTCTCATCACCGATATGCTGGTAGGTGAAATGATGAACGTCGGTAAGTTCTTTCAACAACGTGTCAATGCTGGTGTGAATAGGCGTCACAAACTCGAGCAGCGCTTCGGAGTAATCCGTGGTGATCGATCCGTGGGTCAGCGCTGATCCAAGGGCTGCTGGATGCGGAGTTTGCGCCATCTTTCCAGTTGTCGCGACTCTTAAGCTTTCTTTTTCAATGCCCCGTTGCAGTTGTGCAAAAGTATGTTCGATTCCAAGTTCTGCGATTCGAGAGAGATTTTTTTCTAGAGTTGTTGGCACAGTGTTTTAATTTATTGAAAGCGAATGAAGGCGTTTATTCGGTGTAAATACTCTGATCAAAAGTGAGTCAGATATCTCCTTAAAGCGTAAACGGGAGAGTGGCTCGACTGACGTTAAAAAGCAACACTTCTTACAGCAGAAATTCTAAGGGGCTGATTCAGATTAAATATTGTTAAATTCAATCAGCTATTGTCTCATGAGTCATTATGTTCAGCGAATATTCACAAACGAAAGTGGTAAAATTCGCGGATGACTCCAATTCGACTTTTCGAGCAGGTTTTTTCTGTTGCCCCCATGCTTGACATGACTGACAGACACTGTCGCGCATTTCTGCGCCTGCTGTCTAGGCGCACCCGACTATATTCAGAAATGATGGTCACTGGCTCTCTGATACACGGAGATCGGGATCGTTTCCTGCAGTTCGATTCGACCGAGCATCCTGTAGCGATCCAGCTGGGTGGCAGTGATCCTGCGCAACTGGCGTTGTGCGCTGGGTATGCTGAGGAACACGGTTACGATGAGGTGAATCTCAATGTTGGCTGTCCAAGCGACCGTGTAAAAAATGGCAGTTTTGGCGCTTGCCTGATGGCAAAACCCGATCTGGTGGCTGAATGTGTTAGTGAGATGATCTCGGCAACCAATATCCCGGTGACGGTGAAAACCCGAATCGGTATTGATAATCTGGACAGCTACGAAGCGCTGCATCACTTTATCCGACTTAATATCGAAGCTGGTTGTGAGCATTTCATTATCCATGCCCGTAAAGCCTGGCTGAGCGGCTTGAGTCCAAAAGAAAACAGAACTGTGCCGCCGTTGCACTATGACCGGGTGTATCAGCTCAAGCGCGATTTTCCGGAAGTCAAATTTACAATTAATGGCGGAATCACTTCGCTGCAACAGGCGGAAGAGCAGTATCGCCATGTTGATGGTGTGATGGTGGGTCGTCAGGCATATCACGATCCATGGATGCTGACCGGAATTGACCAGCAGTTGTTTGGAGAAGATGACTCCGATATTCCTGCAACCCGACTGAATGCGGTCGAGCGGTTTCTTCCGTACATAGAAAAACAGCTGTCGGATGGTGTCTTTCTACGTCACATGACGCGACACATGTTGCAGCTGTTTCATGGACAAAGCGGAGCCAAAGGCTGGCGGCGTTATCTATCCGAACATGGTCCGCGCAAGGGTGCGGGAATTGAAGTCATCGAACAGGCGTTACGTTTTGTTGAGCAGGATGAACCCACTATGATCCCCAATCTTGTTCCGTTTAATGGATCTGAGGCTGTTGGTGAAAGCGCGCCGATTTAATCAAAAACTTTATCTCTACAGGTCTCTCATACCGAAGGCCTTTCTCACCTTGGAATCAAAATGAAAGTAATCAAGTATTTGATCTGGTTAATTCTGGTGTTAGTCGTTGTTGCCGTAGCGGCTGCTGTGTTCGTGGTGAAGACGGTTGACCCGAACGACTACAAACCGAAAATAGCCGAGCAGGTAAAAAAGCACACCGGGCGGGATATTCAGCTCGATGGGCAACTTTCCCTTTCGTTTTTTCCCTGGGTTGGTGTTGAAACCGGTAAAGTTTCGCTGTCCAATGCACCTGGATTCGGCGATGCGCCAATGGTAGCAATCGATAATGCGCTTGCCAAAGTAAAACTGTTGCCGCTGCTTAAAAAGCAAATTGAGGTGGATACCGTGGTGTTAGAAAAGCCCACTATACGCTTGTCTACGAATAAGGATGGCGTGACCAATTGGGACGATTTGATTAAGGGCAGTAAGAATAATGACTCATCATCACAGCAGGAAGAACCCAGTGACGGTGCAACAGGCGCTGGCGCCATTGCCGGGCTCGCGATTAAGGGTGTCTCGATCAACGATGGTTATGTTGAATGGATCGATGGTCAAAACGGAAAAGATCTGACCCTGAAGCAGTTGAATTTGTCTACCGGTTCGCTGGTGCCTGGAAAGCCGCTAGATATACAGCTCTCTGTTAATGCTGAAGGGAATTTGATCCCTGAGCCAGCGACTGTGTCATTAGACACTACGATCACTTTGAACGATGATTTTACCGACGCCAGTTTGGACAATACCGATTTCTCTATCAAGATGAATACCATTGGTGCCAAACTGGATGCTGGGAAAATTGCGTATGGAATTGAATCCGGTATTGCCGTAATCACCGGGCTCGCTGCGGATGTCGATTATAAAGGCGTGCAATCTTCTCTTAATGCGCCTTCGATTAATCTCGATACCAAAGCAGAAACCATTTCATTGCCGGATCTAAAAGTGACCCAGGGAGGTAGCACCGTAGATCTGAACTTCGAAGGCGCCGGGATTTTGTCTTCACCTGCAGGTTCTGGAAACCTCAATGTCGTTTCTGATGACATCAATGCGCTTCTTGAGCGGAATGGAATCGTGGTGCCACAACTAACCCAGTCACTGAAAAATCTGTCACTTTCATCAGCGATTAATTTTGCTAACAATCAATTGGATCTTTCCGGATTTGCCTTTTCTTCAGACGTAAATTCTTTACCAACCACTGCAAAAATTGACGCGCTTTCTGTTGGCATTGCGGACTTTGGTTTTAAGGCGTCGGCGATAGACGTGCAACAAACAGATTTTACTTTGAAGGTGGATTCCATTGCGATGGCCGGAAATAGCGCCGAGCAAAATGCCGCTGGCATTCCGATCCCGACCATCAGCGGAAAAGTTTCTGCATCGGTTAAGGATGTTGCAGAGCTATTGTCCAGAAACGGCGTCGAAGTAGCGCTTCCTGAAATTCCGGTTACCAACTTCAGTCTTGATGCCAGTATGGATTCATCCAATCCCGATGCGATCAAAATGTCTGCTGCAAGTATCAAGCTTGATCATCAAGGGCAGCCGACTACAGTGTCGATTCCCAATCTCACCTTTGGCCTTGGTAATGGTTCGGTAGATGCGGAACGCATTGATATTAATCAGGGCGATGCGGTCGTGGCGGCAACGGCTAAAGGCTCTGGCGTATTGTCTGGGCTGAGTGAAATGCAATTAACGGGCGTTTTCGCTGCGAAAGTACCCGCTGTTGCAGATTTGCTTCAGCGCAATGCCATTGAGGTTGAATTACCCGCTGGCGTTGTGAATTCAGTGGATGCAAAGTTTGGCTTTACTCTTGCAGAGAATAATTTGAAGGTAAGTCAGCTGGATGTCAAAGTTGATGAAATGACCCTGCAAGGCTCCGTTGGACTAAATAATCTTGATAAGCCTGGTTATGAATTTGATCTAACCATCAACAAACTTGATTTGGATAGCCTTCTTGCCTCGATGGAAGAAGGGGCGTCTGCCGAAGGTGAAGCTGCCCCTGAGACACCTTCAACTGGCGAGCAGTTGCTGCTACCTGTTGCGCCATTGCGTGGTCTGAACATTGACGGTAAAGCAAAAATTGGTCAATTTATTACCACTGGGTTGACCTTGGACGACGTCAATATAGTGGTGAAGTCGGATAAGAATGTACTGCGCGTAGTTCCTGTTACCGCAAAGTTGTTTGGTGGCTCCATGGAAACACAGCTGACCTATGACGTTTCCAAAGACGTGCCCTCGATGAAGACGGTGAACAAAGTCGAGAATGTCAATATCGGCGACCTGCTGCAGGCGCTTGATATCACTGAAAAGATTACCGGCACCGGCAATCTGTCGACTAACCTTACCGCTGGCGGTGCCGACGCTGATCAAATGATTTCGTCCATCAATGGCGATATTGGATTTCGGCTATTCGACGGTGCGATTCGAGGATATGACCTTCAGGCGTCACTGTTAGAGCTCGAAAAAACGGTTAAGTCGCTCCAGGGCAAAGAAACCACTGAGGAGTCCTCACCAGCAGCTGAAACAAAGTTTGCCGAATTTTCTGGTAGCCTGGTTGCTAAAGATGGTGTGTTTACTAATAACGATCTCAACATGAAGGCGCCGCTGTTTCGCGTCCAGGGTGAGGGCGTAATTGATCTACCTAAGGACCGGCTTGACTATAAATTGAATATCAACGTTGTTGAAACTGTCGAAGGGCAAGGCGGTGCGTCACTGGGTGATCTTAAAGGAACACGTATTCCATTTAAGATTTATGGGCCTCTGGCTGAGCCGTCTTTTACATTTGATTTGGCATCCCTGTTAAAAGAGAGAGCAAAAGAAGAAGTGAAGAAGGAGGTAAAGAAAAAGCTGTTAGAAAAGCTGTCTCCTGACCTCGCAAATGAACTTGGTTTAGGTGCTGATTCTGCTGAAGCCGCAGGTGCCGCCGAAGGGGCAAGCAAGCAAGCGGCTGAGCAGGGGGCTGAACAAGCGGTCGAAGAAGACAAAGAGCCCACTGTTGAGGAGATCATCGAAGACCCTAAGAAGGCGCTGGAAGACAAGCTGAAAAAGAAGTTGAAGAAATCTTTACTAAAAGGATTGTTTAACTAAAGATCAGGTAGACTCGTCATCCTCGATGAATTGAGTCTACCTTAGCGCTACTTGATGAAACCAATTGGGTATATTGACGGGTATATCGGCCCGCTTGAAGACATTCGTATTCCGGTTCTGGATAGAGGTTTCCTTTATGGGGATTCTATTTACGAGGTGTTTCGCACCTATGATGGCATTCCTTTTTTATTTGATGAGCACTACAGCCGTCTGCTGAATTCCGCTGAATTAGCGGGCATGTCAATTAGTCAGAGTAAAGAAGAATTGACGGATGCTTTGCAAAGAACGGTGGTATCTTGTGAAAACCCTGATCGTCAGGATCTGTATGTTCGCTATCAAATCACTCGTGGGGAAGGCCCCATCGATCTGTCACCTGATCCTGATGCGAATACGCGCTTGATCGTGATTGTAAAGGCGGTGCCGCAATGGACTCCGCAATCGTACGAGCTTGGAATAACTTTGTCGATTCCGCGACAGCGGCGCAACAGCATCAATAGTTTGGATCCGAATATAAAAGGCGGCAATTACATGAACAATATACTCGCTCTGGCGCAATCCAAAGAGCAGGGTGTTGACGATTGCTTAATGCTGGACTCCAAAGGTATGGTAACTGAATGTTCGAACAGTAATATTTGGTTTGTATTCGATGACTTAGTTGTTACCCCGCAAGGGGGAAACCTAATGGGTCTCACCCGGCGGTCACTCGTGTCCCTTTATCGAGGTGCCGGAATAGACGCTGTGGAACGCGGTGTTTTCAGTGAAGAGTTGCCAAGCGCCACCGAGTGTTTTGTGACATCAGCAACCCGTGAAGTAATGCCAGTGCGCGCGCTAACATTAGAAAATGGCGTAAAGATCGAGTTCCCTCAAGGAGGCGGAGAGAAAACTCGTCAGGGTATGGCGCTTTATACAGAAATGATTCAGAAATTCGTCGATCAACATAAAGAGGAAGCCTGGTTCTAAGGGTCGATGGCGCAGCAATTAGAGCGACTAATCTTCTCGTTATCTCAACCCGAGATGGCGTATTTACTGAGCTGCTTCGCCGGTGCGATGGTCTTGTTTTTTTTGTTAGAGCGGCAGCTTCCGCGCAGAGAAGGTGCCTACGGCAACCGTACTAAACGCAATATCGGGCTGCTTGTAATTAACACGCTATTAAAAGTGTTATTGCCCGTGTCATTGACAGCGGCATCTCTCTACGCATTATTCGCGCATTTTGGTGTGTTGAATATGCTGAAAGCGGGACTTTGGACTAAGATTATAATAGGTTGGTTGGTTCTCGATGTTGTGAGCTACTGGTTGCATCGAAGCTACCACGCTTTTTCCTTTTTTTGGCGGTTTCACCGGGTGCACCATACCGACACAGCAATCGATCTAACAACGCCGTTTCGTACGCATCCCGTAGAAATGCTGTTCACGCTCGGGGTCAAGGCGCTGGTGATTGTTGCCATTGGCATACCTTTGCTCGGCGTGATAACTTACGAAATTATCGTGGCAGTGATGGCGGTCTGGGCGCATGCGAACGTAAAAGTGCATAACAAATTGAACGCCTTGTTAGCATGGGTTTTCGTGACCCCCGAATTTCATCTAAAGCACCATGGTATAGACGCCGACAGTTGTAAGCAAAACTATGGTCTCGTGCTCACCGTTTGGGATCAAATTTTTGGTACAGTTGCGATGGAGCGAGCAGGCGAGATAACCAAGGCGGGAGCTGCTTACCAATTGTCGAAAAGTGAAAACCTAATAGGGTTGCTGCTCTCTCCCGCAAAGACTCCTGGTTCAACCAATGAATAAATTATGAGTATCGATCGAAAGCTACTGGAGATTCTTGTTTGTCCGGTAACCAAACAACCTGTTTCGATTCTTGGAGATCATAAGCTCGAAGTATTGAATGAGCGGATCGCAAAAGGAGAAGTAGAGAACCACGCTGGTCAAACGCTCACAGAGCCGCTTTCCTCCGCCCTCATTACCCAAAATGGCACGGTTATCTATCCTGTCGATAGCAATATCCCGGTAATGTTAGAAAACGAAAGTATCGCTACTTTGCAGCTCGGCGACTGGTAAAACAATCTTCCCGGTTAACTGGTTGATCTCGTTAACCGCATTGCATCCATGTTGTATTAGCGCTTTGAAGCATGTTGTGTTTTGCATCAGGGCCCATACAACTTGTGGGGTGTCTGCTAACCCCGATCCATAGCCATATCCCTAAACAGATCTGAACTCTGAAACTTGAGAATAAGCTGATGCGCTTGCCTATAAAGGAAATCTGGCAGCTGGGTTTGCCGCTCAGTCTCGGGCTCGTTATTCAAATGATTATAGTGATGGTGGACTCCGCGTTCGCCGGCAATTTGAGCTATGTGAACCTGGCTGCCGTTGCGCTGGGTGGCAGTATCTACTTTATTCTATTTCTTCTACTGATCGGTTTTATCGTTGGAGTCAGTGTGAAGGCCGGGCAGGCTGCAGGAGCCGGGGATACGGAAGGTATGATTAATTGCTTTCGACAAGGCGCGGTTATCGCCGTTGTTGGCGGCAGTATATTTGCTGTATTGCTGCTGCAGACATCTCCTCTTATGCTTTTGCTGGGTCAGGACAAAGAAGTCATTACGCTGACCGAATCTTATTTGCTGTGGGTGGCCTGGACGCTGCCGCTTCAGGCGATTGTGGTGTTGATCAGAGATTACTTTGCTGCAATTGATCAACCCCGGAAAAGTGTTTTACCGAGTTTTTTAACGCTGCTGCTAAACGCGCTATTAAATTATTGTCTGTCCACGGGGAACCTCGGTTTCCCTGCATTAGGCATCACCGGGATTGCCATCGCGAGTCTTATTTCAAACTGTTTTCTAGTGGCGCTGCTGTGTCGAGGGGTTGGATGGCCTGTTATGAAGCAGATGTTTAATTTGATACATCGAGACGCGTGGCGAAATAATGGAATGACCAAGCTTTTATGGGTCAGTTTGCCGATCGCACTCACATTGGTAATGGAGGAAACGTTCTTTTCGGGCAGTGTGTTGTTAACAGGTACGTTAGGTCCGGCTGAGCAGGCGGCGCATCAAATTGTCCTGAATCTAGTTGGCACTAGCTTTTTATTTAACACTGGTTTTGGAATCGCGATTGCGATTGTGGTTGGAAAACAGATTGGCGCGATGGAATATGGTCGTATTATGCCTACGGTTAAAGCTGGTTGGATAGTGGCCCAAATATTCACTATTCCCTTTGCTTTTGTTTTGTTGTTTGGCAATGACCTGTGGGTTCGATTATTTCTCGACCCATCTGTACCGGGCAACCAACCTACGATTGATTTTGTTGAAAGTGTATTGCTTATCGCTTTCGTGATGTTGTTTGTCGATACGATTTGGTTGATTGCGGTAGAAGCGTTGCACGGCATGCTGGATACGGTTTATCCGGCACTATCAACACTGTTCGCTTATTGGA
>CALKKV010000012.1 GCA_937992195.1 uncultured Gammaproteobacteria bacterium
TGCGAAGGTCATACCGGGTTCAAGCGTTAATATCATTCCTGCTTGAAGCGCAGTCCCATCGGTTCCGGTGTTCGAAGGTCTCTCGGTGAGTTCGATACCGAGACCATGCCCAAGTCTGCCGACCTCATTTCCTAAACTTCCGCCTGCAACCATAACCTCGTTCATCGCTTGCCAGACGTCTGAGGTAGTAGCGCCAGGTCTTGCCGCAGAAAAACCGGCTTCGGTTGCCTGCCACACAACTTCATAGGCTTTTAGCGATGCATCATCTGCTGTGATAAACCCCCAGTTTCGGTCGAAGTCACAAAAGTACCCGTCCCAGGTAGAGCCGGTATCAATAATCAGAATATCGCCCTGCTCAAGAATCCGATTGGTTGGGCCCATGATAATGCTGTCGTATCCACCCTTCCCTGAACCGGCAACCATATATCCGGCTGTATCGGCTCCAGAAGAAAGCAGATCAATTTGCATCTTCTTACAGACGTCTCTCTCACTCATCCCCGCGCGGGCATAACTTTCCACATTGGCAAATGCATCAGATGCCAGCTGGCAGATATAACGTGTTTTCGCGATTTCGAGATCAGACTTCACCATCCTTTGGCCGTGCATCAATGCGCCGACATCGATAACTTCACTGCTTAACTGCTCGCGCAACGTTGCAAAATTTCGTTGAGGCATGCGCAACATCGTTTCTGGACCAAGGGTCATCCCGATCTTGCCGTGTCGCTTAGGCAAATCACTTAAACACTTAGACAATAAGGAGATGCCATCATCGTCCGGCCTTGGAGAGGGCCAGGTGCGTATATCTTCAATCCAGGTATCCGCCATGCCGGCAGTTCCGATCTCGGGAATAATGGCGATGGGTTTACCATCTAGTGGAATAACCAAAAACCAAGGTCTTGTCGGGCTCTGCCAAAATTGTGTAAAAAAACCGCTGTAATATCTGACGTTCGGTTCTGTTGTTAAAACAACCGCGTCAACACCGATGTCGTGCATTTTATGCTGCAACTTCTCTGTTCGAGCGACGAATTCGTATTCCGGAAATCCGCGATCGGGACTACCCGACGTTTTGTTCTGTGTCATAAATTTCTAGTGTTGATGTCCACCTGCCCCATGGGCATGGCCGTGACTTAATTCTTCTTCTGTAGGATCACGCACTTCGGTGATTTCAATATCGAACCATAGCGTTTTACCAGCTAAAGGATGATTGGTGTCAACATCGACGTTAAACCTGCCAACTTTTAAGACCACCACTTCTTTCGGCCCATTTTGTGTATTGACGCGGACAATCTGATCTTTTTTTGGTTTCTTTTTTTCTAACAAATACTTTAACGGAATCCGTTCAACCGCATCCGGATTTCGAACGCCGTATGCTTGCTCGGCCGTCAGTGTAATATCCACTTTATCGCCAACCTGTTTGCCTGCCAATTCCCCTTCTAGCGCATCCAGAATCCCATTGTGGCCCTGCAGGTACAACACCGGTTGGCCGTCTTGGTAGGAGTCTTCTAACACCTCCCCTTCCTCATACAGGCGGTAATGAAACCCAACAACTTTGTCTTTTTCTATCAACATTATCTATTTAAATTATGGTGTAAATCGGTCATATCAGAAACCAGTGAGGGTTGCAAAGAAATTTGAATCCGCTGCTTCTCGACCGGCAATTATGGTATTTTTGCTCTCCAGCGGAGTTATCGACTGAATGAGCATCGTATCAACACAAATACTGGCAATTGCGGGCATTTTATATATCTGCCTGCTGTTCTTTATTGCCTATCGCGGCGACAGGGGCTTTCCGAAGAAAACTTCGGCGGTAGTCTATAGCTTATCTCTCGCTGTCTATTGCTCGTCATGGACCTTTTTTGGTGCGGTTGGGACAGCGGCAACGGGGGGCTGGGATTTTTTCGCGATCTACCTGGGTCCAATTCTGCTGTTTTTGTTTGGTTACCGAATGATCCAAAGAATCATCACGGTAAGCAAGCAACAAAACATTACATCAATCTCTGACTTTATCTCGTCGCGTTATGGCAAAAGTCGACAGATCGCGATCCTCGTCACCTGTATTGCGGTTGTCGGTTCTCTTCCCTACATCTCATTGCAACTGCAAGCCATCGCAATGGCTTTCAATACGATCACAGCTTCTAACACTTCTGCTTCTGCGGAAGCCCCGAGTTTGTTCGGCGACACCGCATTGTATAGCGCGATCTTGCTTGCGATATTTACGATTTTATTTGGCACCAGACATTTAAACTCCACCGAGCACCATCTTGGATTAATCAAAGCGATCGCTTTTGAGTCAATTGTCAAGCTGTTTGCGATCTTGCTGGTCGGGTATTTCTCTTATCAAATACTTGTGAATACTACAGATGTATTCGCGCTAAGCTGGCTCGATCCTGCTGTCACTTCGAACGACTCAAGCGCAAGTCCGAATTCGACCATAGAGTTTTTTACCAAGATGATGCTCAGTATGTCAGCAATCTTGCTGCTGCCAAGACAGTTTCATGTCACCGTGGTTGAGGCGAATAGTCCAAATCAGGTTAGCACGGCGCGCTGGCTGCTTCCTACTTATTTGCTACTGATCAGCATTGTTGTTTTGCCGATCGCCTTAGTAGGCAATACTTATATGCCGATCGGCAGTAACGCCGATCTCTATGTTCTCAGTGTGCCGCTGGCAAGAGGCGAAACTTTGCTCGCCACCCTTGCGTTTATTGGCGGGCTATCTGCTGCCACCGGCATGGTAATTGTTGCGGCAATCAGTATTAGCACTATGGTGTGCAATGACATCGTTATGCCAATTCTGATCAGCATTAAGTCCTTACGTATCCTACAGCGACAAAATATCAATCGCATTATATTGACCGTTCGGCGCATTGTTATTGGTCTGATCATGCTGTTCTCATATGGCTATTATCTGCTCTCCGATACCAGTCAAGGTCTGGCGAATATCGGCTTACTTTCTTTTGCAGCGATCGCGCAGTTTGCACCCGCCGTGGTCGCCGGCCTTTATTGGCAGCGCGCGAACCGACGGGGTGCTATTGCCGGTCTCTCCATCGGGTTTGCGACCTGGGCATACTGTTTACTCATACCGAACTTCATAGACAGCGCCGAGCTAAATTTAATTTTCCAGACCGCCAGCTGGGCACATCCGGAACATTTATTTGGCATCGCTGCAATGCCGCCACTCACTCACGGTGTGTTCTGGAGCTTGTTTCTTAATACCAGCGCAATCGTCATTGGCTCGATCCGTTATAACCCTTCTTTAATCGATAAGATCCAGGCGAGCATCTTTTTACATTCGACACCGGTCGAGCAAGAGCTTGGGATACCGCGCAATCAACACAATGTTGCAACCATCAAGGACGCCCGTACGTTATGCGAAAGCATTGCCGGTGAACATAGCGCCGCTGAAATTTTTCGCAGACATGAAGAAAACGGCGATATTGTTGATCCGGAAGAGCCGGTTACCCCGCTTTTAGTGAGAGACATTGAGCGCTCGATAGCCAGTGTTATTGGCGCGTCATCCGCACGCCATGTAGTTGCGGAGACATTACTGGGAGAGAACATCAGCATAGAAGATCTGGTGTTATTAATGGATGAAACCTCCCAGGCGATCACCTTCAATCGAGAGCTACTGCAGGCCGGATTTGAAAATATTACGCAAGGAATTAGCGTAGTCGATAACGAACAAAAACTGGTAGCCTGGAATAATCGTTATATTGAGCTGTTTGATTATCCCGCTGATTTTCTATATGTCGGCATGCCGATTGAAGATTTAATCCGTTATAACGCTGAGCGAGGGGAATGTGGGCCTGGCGATATTGAACAGCATGTAAGCAAACGGATGGAGCATTTGAAGACAGGTAACTCTCACAGTCACCAGAGGCAGCGTCCTAACGGTAGGTATATCAAGTCTCAAGGCAACCCGATGCCCGGCGGTGGTTTTGTCACCAGTTACACAGACACGACGCAAACCGTGGCTTCAGAAGCATTGTTAAGAAAAGTGAATGAAGAGCTTGAAATGCGGGTAGCAGATCGAACCCGCGATCTCGAGCAACTGAACAAGCGATTACAGCAAGTTACAGAAGGAAAAACACAGTTTTTGGCCGCAGCAAGTCATGATCTGTTGCAACCGATTAATGCCGCAAGATTGTTCAATCAGGGCATCCGAGAGCATCCTGCGCAGGACGATCAGGAAGTATTTGAACTTGCTGGCAAAGTTGATCATTCGTTAGTAAGCGCTGATAAGCTTCTGCGTGCACTACTTGACATCTCAAAGCTGGATTCAGGAACGCTAACTGCTGAGGTTTCGCAGTTTGATATCTACGAGCTGCTCTCTGAACTGGAAGTTGAAATGGCACCGCTTGCCGAACGCAGCGGACTTAAACTTACCGTTCGCAAGCGCCATATCGGGGTACGTAGTGATCGCCGTTTACTGCGCTCGATGTTACAAAATTTCATTTCCAACGCGATTCGCTATACAGAGTCTGGAACCATTCTTGTTGGCTGTCGCAAACGGAAAACCAAGCTTGAAGTTCAGGTGATCGACACCGGAATTGGTATCGCCGAAGATGATTTAAATGTCATCTTTAAGGAGTTTTTCCAAATTGACCCCGGGCAGGAAAACCCTGAAGACCAGGGCCTTGGTCTCGGTCTGTCCATCACGCAAAGACTCTCTCAAATCCTCGCACATCCAGTGCAAGTTAGATCGACACTCGGAAAAGGAAGTAACTTTAGCGTAACGTTGCCAATGCAAGAAGGAAACGTAGTGAGCTACCCTGTTCGCGAAAAGTGGGCACCAGTAGGCCGTATGGATGGACTTAGAGTCATATGCATTGAGGATATGACAGAAGTATTGGAAGCAACCAAAATATTACTGGAGCGCTGGGGATGTAAAGTGACTGCATGCGCAAATGCGGATGAGACGCTTGATGTATTTACCAAACACCAGTTCGATGTGATCGTTGCTGATTATAGTCTTGGCGATAAATTGACGGGAATGGATCTGATTTTAAGGGCGCGGGAAGAGCATGACATAAACACGGGAATTATTGTATCAGCCGAACAAGACCCTGATGTGAGAAACACAGCGCGGGCTCACGGCCTTTACTTTCTATCAAAACCGGTAGACCCTTCATCGTTGCGTACTTTACTAAAACGCGCCCATGCTGAAAAAAGCAACGCTGAAGAAATCGGTTCTACTGAACTCGGAGAAGATAACAAGCCCGCGAGAGTGGCTGATCAGGTGGTTGGTAAACTAAATTTCTGAGCCAGCTGCGAAATGACTTTCATCACGAGAGAGAATATTAGATCAAGTGTATCTGTCGACTTTCTATTTAACAGCGGTTATCGCAATTCAATTCTTTTTTTGGAGATAGCTTTATTTCGATAAGTATTATGCGATAGCTCCATCAGAAAACAGCTTACGCTGAGCGCGCGCTTCTTACAAAGGGAAATGAAACAACAGCCGCCATTATTAACATTCCAGAAGATATCCACAGGCTCCCCTGGATACCAAGACTCTGGTAACTCCAGCCCGATAAGACAGTGCCAACTAAACGTCCGCCTGCATTCGCCATGTAATAGAAACCTACATTCATCGCTACTTTTTCCCTATCGGACCATGCGATCGCCAAAAAAGAGTGCAGCGCTGAATGTAATGCAAATACAATACCAAAAATCACCAATCCGATAATCAGTACTCTGGAGGGGTACACTGTTTGATTCATCGCGATCGCAATACCTCCGGGGATAAGTGCGAGAATGAAGACCAGCACAAACGCTGCACGTCCAGACCGGTAGGACCTCAACAATTTCGGTGCAAGGCTCTGAACAACGCCATACGCAATCACCCAACACGCGAGAAAACCACTGACCTGGAGAAAAGACCAGTCAAGAATTCCTGCAAGAAAAACCGGCAACGCCACTACGAACCAAACGTCTCTGGATCCAAAAAGGAAAAATCTTGCCGCAGACAAAAGATTGATTGATCTAGTCGGTGAAAATATGCGTGAGAATTTCTGTTTGTTCTTGGTTTTTCCCAATTCTTTTGGAAGTAAAATCCATGTACCTCCGAGCACAACGAGTAGCAATAGCGCCAAAACCAGAACGGAATACTGAAAGCCAAACGTATACAAGAGCGCGCCGCCAACGAAAAAGCCACAACCTTTCAAGCTGTTTTTGGATCCCGTCAAAATAGCCACCCACTTAAAAAGCCGGGCATTTTGATCAGCTCCGGGCAACAATAATTTTACACTGGCCTTGGCACTCATCTTATTCAGATCTTTGGCAATCCCGGACAGAGCTTGAGCGCACATTACGTAAACCACGGTGAGGAACTCGTGGTCTATTGTCAACATGGCAAGTGCTACTATTTGCATCGCCATCCCGATATGCATGGTCCTGTTCAGACCAATTCGCGTGCCCAGCCAACCCCCAATGAGATTGGTAACCACACCAAAGAACTCGTAAAAAAGAAACAGAGTAGCAATTTCAAATGGTGTATATCCGAGCTGGTGAAAGAACAGCACCACAAGCATACGAAGAGCGCCATCGGTAACGGTGAACGCCCAGTACCCTGCAGTTACAATCAGGTAGCTGCGCATATCCGTCTGCACTGTAGTCATAGCCTCAGCAAAGCTGAATCACATCTGCTTCGCCATCATTGACGCTATTTCCATCAGGCGATTCATATAACCCCATTCGTTGTCATACCAGGACAACACTTTAACCTGTCGCTTGTTGATCACCATAGTCGAGAGACTGTCAACAACAGAAGATCTAGGGTCATGCCGATAGTCCATCGAAACCAAGGGTTCCTCCGAAACCCCAAGAACACCAGAAAGCTCACAGGAAGCTGCGCGACGAAACATTTCATTCACTTCTTCGATACTGGTATCTTTCTCCGATTCAAAAACAAAATCTGTCAAAGAAGGATTCGACAGCGGTACCCGCACCGCCAAGCCATCCAGCCTTCCTTCAAGTTCTGGAAATATTTGAATGATCGCTTTGGCTGAACCAGTACTGGTGGGAATCAGAGACTCACCACATGCGCGCGCTCTTCTCAGATCTTTGTGCGGACTATCCAGAATAGTTTGCGTATTCGTGATCGCATGAATCGTGGTAATAGAACCATGCCGTATTCCCAGATTTTCATGCATCACCTTCACCAACGGGGCTAGACAGTTGGTTGTGCACGAGGCCCCGGTGACAACGTCGTGTTGGTCACCGTCATACAATGAGTCGTTCACCCCTTTTACTAAGTTAAGCGCTGGTGAAGGGCAAGGTGCTGACACCAAAACCTTCTTTACCCCAGAATCAAAATGCGCCTTAAGCTGCTCTTCTGTTTTGAACTGTCCACTGCATTCCAGCACTAGATCAACGCCTAGCGCCCCCCAATCGATATTTTTTGGGTCTCGTTCAGAAGACAAAGTCACTTCCTGACCATTAACGCTGATTGACTGCTCATTCGCCACGATCTGTCTTGACCAACGGCCGTGAATCGAATCGTGTTCGAGCAGGTGTGCGTGACACCGCGGGTCACTGGCAGGTTCATTGATATGGACGATTTCATATTCATCACTATCCCATCCGATACGAAAGCCCAACTTGCCCATCCTTCCAAAGCCGTTTATACCTACTTTTATTCCCACGATATACCTCAAGTTTTTTCTGTATTAAATTCAGCAAACCAAACACTCATGTCTACAAAACTTCACTGCTCCCTGGTTTCGCGACCCGAGAACACAGTCGTTCTTTGACACTCTTTCGCTCAACATACCCATTTTATGACAGCAATATTACAAACAGTTTGCAAAAAAAGATCGATAAAATTCAGATTGGTGACTGCATTCACAGTATACCTGCGAGAATAAAACAGCTTAAAAAACACTTACCTAAGCGAATTGAACATATCGTAGTCACCTCACAGGGTATTTTGTCATCAAAAATTCATAAACTCTGTGTATATCAGTACTTATGAAACTCAAAAACTATTTACTAGACGAAGACCAGAAATCTCGTTGGAAAGAAAATGGCTGGATTCATATCGAAGCAGCGATCGATACAAGGTCCTTAGCGCTAGCTCGAAGCGAAGTCGACCGTCTGGCTCGAACGCCGGCCATGGAAAAGGGTTTAACCCACTATTATGAAGAAACGCATTCGGGCAAAAAGCTTTGCCGAACCGAGCGGTTTATTGAACACAGTGAGCAACTTGAGGAACTCATCACGACTGGAGTTATTCCCGAAATAGCATCAGCCCTCTTCTCCCATGAAGCAGTTTTGTTCAAGGAAAAAATTAATTACAAAATGCCCGGCGGCGCCGGATTTTCTGCTCACCAGGATGCAACAGCCTATGATTTTGTCAACCACCACATCACCTGCCTGGTGGCACTAGACAATATGACAAAAGAAAACGGCTGCCTTATATTTGCCCAGCGTCCGGGCGAAAAGGCGCTTCTAAAAACCAATAATGCAGGCTGCATTGATCAAAAAACAGCGAATGCGCTCGACTGGTTTGCTGTTGAAGCGCGCGCAGGTGATATTGTTTACTTTGATTCTTACACCCCGCACAAAAGCGGCAGCAACGCGACAAATGCGCCAAGAACTGCGCTATACCTCACCTATAATGCTTTACAGGATGCGGATATGCGCGCTACGTATTATGACAATCGCGACCGCATCATAGCCAGCAATCAAGAAAGTAGAATCAGCACCATCGGACATTTTAAAGGTCAAAATATCTCTACTTCCTCGTCCTAAAATTATTTTCGACGTATTTATCTGATCATGAATCTTCCCCACGACGCTACCAATCCAGAGAAATTTGTCGCTGACTTATGTGCATGGATCGAACAGGAGGGTGTTTCCTATTACGACGAAACCGTCACCCAGCTGGATCACGCTTTGCAATCTGCCTGCCTGGCAAAACAGGAATCTGTTGGGAGTCACCAGGTTGTCGCTGCACTACTCCACGATATAGGGCATTTAATCATCGATGAACATAGCCGCCGAGAGGACTTTCTATCCCATGATGCGTTTCATGAAAAAGCAGGATGTCTTTGGGCAAATCGTTTTTTTGGCGATCAAATCTCAGAGCCTATACGTTTACACGTCCCTGCAAAACGCTGGCTTTGCACTTCAGATAGCGATTACTACGAAGGTCTCTCTGACTCGTCCAAACATAGTTTTCGTCTTCAGGGGGGTATGATGTCCTCTAAGGAAGTGGCCGCATTTGAAGCCGAACCGTTTAGCAAGGAAGCAGTGAAGTTACGGCTGTGGGATGACCGGGCGAAGGTGACAAATAAAACGGTACCAGCGATTTCCGCATATCATTCAGATTTGCTTTCTTCTTTAATCCGCTAAGGCAACTGCAAGACGCTGTTCAATACGCGCGCTGGGTAAGCTGGACCGCTGAATAAGGAATCAGAGCAACCTGCGCCTTAACCGCCCTGAAACTACATCCATCATAATCACGACTATCAGCGTGAGAATAATTAAATAGAGCGTGTTTTCCCAGTCCTTTGAAGTTTGAATAGTTTGCACAAGCATTAATCCGATACCGCCCGCGCCGAGAGCACCGATCACCGTCGCTGAACGCGTGTTTGATTCCAGGTAATACAATGTTTGAGAAATGAAGACTGGCATAATTTGCGGTAACACACCAAAAGCGTAGTTCTGCGCGCTGCTCGCTCCGGTTGATTTCACTCCCTCTAATTGATGTTCATCGATGTTCTCTATAGCTTCTGAATAGAGCTTCCCGAGTTCTCCTACCATAGTAAATATGATGGCCATAATCCCAGTTAAAGGGCCGAGACCAAAAGCACGAATAAATATGAGTGACCAAATTAAAGTATCGATTCCTCGCAAAAAATCAAAGCACCGGCGAATCAACATTCTCGAAGCAAAGTTGCGGTTGAAATTTTCTGAAGCAAGAAAAGCAAGCGGTAGAGCAATCACCGATGCAACAACTGTACCCAACAACGCCATAATCACTGTTTCCAGCAACGCTCTAAATACATCCTTGTGCTGCCACTCCTTGTTATACCAAATGCCACGCCAGATAGATTGCCAGTTCGACAGATCCGGAATGACGCGCTCAGATGAAAATGCCGTTGAAACGACTTCGTGAAACGATTTCCCATTCAACGGATGATTAAAATCAAAGAAAAAATTCTCCCAGCCCGCGAAGTAGCGATGCACCTCAACTTTAGTTTTCGTCACCTGTATCCGCTTGAACAATGAAGGCCGTGCTTCAAACTTGCGCGGCGAGTACTTTGCCCATGCGGGAAGATCTCCGCGCAATAGTACGCCTTCCTCTGTGGCTTCCACAGTGAGCACCGGGTTGTCAGGAACAGAAAATTGAACCACGTTGCCCTTAACGGTTGCGGTAACGCCCTCACCCATATCGACATCAAAACCTTGATCATTCACCTGCACCCATTCCGGATAGGAGCCTTCAAACTCCTGTCCTCTGGTACCCTCAAGACTCACCTCTACTTTGCCGGTTTTAAACCGTTTTACAATATGGTATTTGTGTGCGAAGGAATCAGTGGCCAATATCACCCCACGGTCTACTCGCAGGTTATCAATCAGCTTCGGTACTTCAAACAAATAGGTTGCATACGCGATGTACGCGATCGCGGCAATGATCAGCGCTATGGGCAAAACCGACTGTCGACGGGAATGTCGGAAAACGTCGGCATAGCGCTCGCAAACGGCTGCATTATCAGCCATCGTAGTCGTAGTCATGCCAATCTTCCCGGAGTCAGATCCTGCCCAATGACTTTGCGACGCAACACTGATGAAAGCTGATCAATCGCAACAATAGTAAGAAACAGCAGAACAAACAGGGCTGAGATGTCTGCGCCCTGACTCCAACCAATCGCTTTTCTCAGTTCAGTGCCAATACCGCCAGCCCCTACAAAACCTAATATAGCGGATGCACGAATGTTGATTTCAAATCGAAGTAGTGCGTAACTTAAATAATTCGATGAGACCTGAGGCAACACACCAAACCGCATCCTTTTCAGCCAGTTTGCTCCGGTAGATTCCAGACCCTCGAGCGGCCCACGATCAATATTCTCATTCACCTCAGAAAACAGTTTTCCCAAGGCTCCAGTGGTGTGCAAAATAATTGCAACAATAGCAGGTACCGGGCTGGTGCCCAGCACAAAGATAAGAAACAGGGCGATGATCAGTTCCGGAAAAGCGCGCATAATATCCATCATCCTTCTTGCCACCGGAATCAATGGCGGCCATACATGGATATTTCTTGTTGATGCAAAGGCAAATAATATCGCGATGATTCCGCCGATTAATGTGCCAATCGCTGCCATATTAATCGTCTCAAGCATGGCAGGAATATAGCCTCGAAACTTGGCGAACCAATTTGCGTTGGGCGCTAAAGTATCTTTCAATATATCTGCGGGATAGTCCAGGAACTGCGACATTCCCTTAGCGAAGCTCCCCGAGTTCATGTCCTCGGCAATGACAAATGCTTTGAACAACAGAAAAAGACATCCGGCTGCGATCAGTACACCATAAAATCGGCGCTTTTTTTCTTCTAGAGAAAGTTGAAGAGAAAAGGATTCTGCTGAATTCATAGTCAAACCAAAAAAGTGCCGCCGGCGTTTTGCCGACGGCTTAAAGCACTGGGAGATTTACAAACTAACAATATGAACGCTGTTATTGGTTAACTTCATTCACTTTATCGCGCTAGCCGCCAATTTTCTTTTTTCTTGCCGCTACTACAGAAGCATAAAAATCGTGATCAGTCGGCGCTGCACCTTGTACCTCACCTGAAAATAGTCCATATAGACACTCTTTGTCCGAATCCCCCATGTCCAGAATCATTGCGGAGATCTTTTCCTTTACATCGACAGGTAGATCCTTTCGGACAACGACCGGACCATTTGGAATCACATTCGAACGCCAGATTTCTTTCATTTCAGTCATATCTACAAGCCCCGCGTCAACCGCTTTTCTTAGGGCGCCGTTGTTATAACCATCTTCCCACTCTCCCTGACCATCAGCCCAGGTAACGCCAGCGTTATAGTCGCCGTTGTATACACCCACAATAGTTTGCTCGTGCCCACCAGAAAACACGATTTCTTTAAAGTACTCTCCGTTTTCCATTGAATAACCTGCCTGTGGTATTTCGATGGAAGGAATCAGATATCCTGAAGTAGAATTCGGATCACCAAACGCAAATACCTTGTCTCTCATCGCGTCGAGAGAATCGATGTTTGAGTCGACGCGCGCAAAACCAATAGAATAGTATCCTGTGGAACCATCTGGGTTTACCGGAACGAGCACTGGCTCAATCGCATCAGGGTTTTCAATAAAAGCCTTCGCATAAGCCGAGGCACCAAGCCACGCCATATCCAGGTTGCCACCCAGCAAACCTTCTATAACGCCGTTGTAGTCTGCTGGCGCAAACAACTCGGTCTTCACTCCCAGCTGTTTCTCTGCTGCATCTTTTATGCAAGCGTGCGATCGCAAGCGATCGTTTTGATTCTCTCCGCCCAAAATTCCAACGCGGAATTCACTAAGGGCATCAGCCGCATAAATGCTGCTACTGTTGAAGGTTAAGACAGCTGCGACTGCCGCGATAACTAACTTGGTCTGTTTCATAGTTTTCTCTAAGATGCTATTTGTGGAATAAAAGAAGAACGGTCGTTGTCTATTCGGTTTCTGTTTGAAAATGCTTCACTGCAACTGCGATTCAAATCTGTCGAGGTGGTGCGCTCATCGATTTCTGTTTCGGTACCGTATATCTGCTGGACCTTTGCGGAAGTCAGTGCTTCTGGTGACCCATCAAACACGATTTCACCGTCTCGCATACCGAGAATACGCTGGCAATATTTGCGCGCCGTATCTAGGGTATGTAGATTGGTTACCACGGTGATATTTCTATCGCGATGAATATCTGCCAGCGCATCCATCACTCTTTGTGCGTTAAGTGGATCTAGCGAAGCGATAGGCTCGTCCGCAAGTATTAAGTCGGGCTGTTGATGCAGCGCCCTGCCGATCGCAACACGTTGTTGCTGCCCTCCAGATAATGTGCCTGCCTGCTGTCTCGCAGTTTCCGCAATCCCCAACCACTCAAGAGTGCGTATCGCATCGATACGATCTTGATCACTAAATAAACGCAACATACTTGGTATGTTGACATATGATGGAGTCGCCCTAGCATCACATTGGTGAGCACATCCAAGCGACCAACCAAGTTAAACTGCTGAAAAATCATCGCACAGTCTGATCGCCACTGCTGCAACGCTTTGCCTTTGATCGCAGTTACTTTTCTGTCTCCAAACAGGATTGTTCCAGCGGATGGCTCCACCAAACGATTTATCATTCGAAGCAAGGTAGACTTACCGGCGCCAGATTTGCCGATAACACCGACAAATTGGCCGGATTCGATCGTCAATTCAGCCGGACGTACTGCAACGACCTCACCGAATGTTTTAGTTATACCGTTTAATTGAAGCATGGAATCTCTCGCTAAGTTAATTGGGCTAGTGCCTCAGATCAATTTCACGGTAGATTTTCCATGGGCTTTGTTACATGGATATGTCAACTAACCAGGAAATTAAAAACGAAAGATTTGTAAAATCGCGAAAGCGAACACTCATAGAGCTATAAATACCCAAACCAATGAATGTTTGATCAAACTAATCTATTTGAAACATATGATCGACCCTATCTATCACCCCTACCGGAATGAACACTGTCGCGTGTGTTTACTGTTCTACTTTTTTCTATTTAAAATCTTTATTCCTATGACGCATTCATCGCAAACCAGCGCAGGCTTTTATTCCAAGTATGTTTGTTGTAATAAGCCGACACAAACCATGTGAAAAATTTTGCACATGAGGTTTTCAACGCCTCCACATGTTTTATTCATGAATTTAAGGCAAGAGGAAAATAGTGAGAGATACCTGACGGAAGAATCAGGCTACATATCAGAATATTTACTGACGGAAAGAAATCACGCCAGCAAGAACAATCAACGCAATTCCCGCTAAAGATATTGCGTCAGGAAAATCAGAGAAAAATATCACGCCCCACAAAACGGCAAAGCCAACGTAAGAAAAATCAAAAACACCGACCACGGATGGTGGTCCGTTTTGATATGCAAAGGCGGCACCAATGCTTCCAATCAAAATCGCAACAGCCAGCAAGCTCATTGATAGCCATTGAGAAGGACCCATCACTCTCCAGGGCGCCAGCAAAAAACCTTCCCTTGATTCACTGGGGAGCAAGGAGATTGCGATTACAGCAGCACCACCTACGATAAAAAATGCGACATTAAGCGCAAGCGCTAAAAATAATGGATGCGCCGATTGACACTTGGTCCGAGTTAAAACCATTGCGAGCGCATAGAGAATGGCGGATAGTAGGGGAAGTAACGCGTAAACATTAAAGTCTGTAGCATTTGGCTTGATCACTAAAAGAACGCCCAAAAACCCAAGTATTGCCGCAACCCAACCTCCAGCTTTGATTTTGTCTCCAGTAACCAAAGCAGAAAATATGGTGATAAAGATTGGTAATGTGTAATACGCTGCTGCGGCGATGGATATCGGTAAAAAGACAAGCGAGAAGTAGTAGCTTACCCACATTATGACCAACAGTAGACTCCGAAAAATAGTCCAGCCCAGGCTATGGGGCATTCGCAGCGCCCCTCTTGCGAAAATAAGGGTAAAAACAATCAAGCAGGGTACGGCAATAACCGAGCGCATAAGGAAAATCTGCCATAACACGAACTGATTGCTGGCCGATTTAACGAGGGCATCTCCCAAAGACAAAGCAAAGCCAGTGATGACAATGACGCTAATCGCTAGCAATACGTGATCGCTTCTACCTGTATCCTGGTCTGGAGAATTCAACGGGCCTTGGGAATGGCAAATTGCCATTTAGAATGCAAAGTAAAAGTCATCGGATTCGCCAGCATATCCAGCCTTCAAACACCGCTGATGGTTGCAAGCGCAAAAACCTAATTAGTTATGCCTGACCCAACAAGAAAAGGATAGAATTTGTTGAGATCGAATTCGCGATCGCGCTGCAGCGCCTCGGTTCGAATCTCCGGCGAGATTTTCTTAGTAGTCAGCTGCTTTCGCTTATATTCTTTATGACTTTTACAGTCTTTGGAATCCTGATGGAGATTTGTTTGGTCACACTGCACAGCTTCCGTCGCTTTCTCTTGCGCCCATGTGTTCGATATACATATCGTTAGAAATAAGGCGAACGATATCGATTTGATACCTGAAATTTGGGAATGTGCTCGCGCTTCTTTCATATTGACAGCATATCAGAATGTAACGATTAGTTGTTAGCCTTGATCTGAAAGCACCACTTCTAGCTGCTTAGCAAGCACCACAGCCTGGGTTCGGGTTCTCACTCTTAGTTTTTTGAAAATAGCGGTGACATGGGATTTCACCGTCGCTTCCGATATATCCATATAGAAGGCAATCTGTTTATTCAGCATGCCTTCGGTCATTTTAACGAGCACCTTGAGCTGGGTTGGCGTCAACAAACTGATATTTTCAATCGCCTCTAGTTCCTGTCGCTCGTTATCCGACACGCCGGAGCGTGCAACATCCGGAATTGCGACTTCTCCCTGGGCAACCAGCTGAATCGACTCTCGAATTTGCTCGGGAGAAGCTGATTTGGAAATATAGCCAGAAGCGCCAGCTTGGATGGCAGATCGAATCGTCTCAGCTCCTTCTGAAGCAGAGACAATAATCACAGGGATTTCCGGATAGCTTCCCTTAATAATCATCAAACCAACCAAGCCTTTGCTATCGCTCATCCGTAAATCCAGAAGCAGGAGGTCGACCGATCTATTGCTAAGCTCTGTTTGCGTTTCCCCCAATGTTTCAACTTCAACAATATTTGCGTCGGAAAACAACGGCATTATCGCTGTGCGCAAAGCCTGTCTAAACAAAGGATGGTCATCAGAAATGATGATAGTTTTACTCATGTTTTCTCAAGCCACTGGGGTTCTAGTTACGCGTGATAATATTGTCTCTCGATCAGACAGTCCAGCTTCGCCTTTTCCTCATGTTTTATCCCACCTCACTTCCCGACCAATACTCGCCAGCCCCCAACATATTATCGGGCAAAAAGATCGTCTTGACTGGAGGCGCCACAGATCTTGGTCACGCCGTTGCAATATGCTGCGCTCAGCATGGAGCAGAACTTATCTTCATTGAGCGAAAGGAAAGGTCAGTCAATGCTTTATATGACCAGATCGTCGGCATCGGCGCTCCAGAACCGCTTACGGTCGCATTTGATATCACCCAGGCCGAAACATACCACTTGAACCAGCTAAACGACAGTCTTGCCACAGAATTTGACGCAATCGACGGCGTTATTCATCTGACAACCAGCGCTGCGCCGCTCACTCCACTGGCTCTCTGCAAACCAGATATCTGGCAGTCATTTTATCAAACTGCAGTTTTGCAACCTTTAGCGCTTACCAGCGCACTGCTGCCGTTGCTACAAAAAGCAGAAACCCCCTCGGTTATATTCTCCAGTCTAAGCGCGGGCCAAACAGGCAGAGCATACTGGGGACCGGTCGGTGCCGCATTTTCAGCTGGTAGAAACGTATGCGAAACTTTTTCAGCCGAGCACGACGAAATCCGATTTAACACCTTAGCCCCCGGAAAAGTCGCAACCGCTGTGAGGCATAAATATTATCCTGCGGAAGCAAAATCAACGCTGAGAGCGTGTAACGACCCGCTACTTCTCAATCACTTTTTATATCTATTGGATCCTGAAACAACATTATCTGCACAACACTTACGCGTCCCTGATTTAGACCAATCTAGCTGAAAACCGTACGAGCGTCCTAGATAGAACTAATTTGATACTTCTTCCAATGGCACAAGTCCCTCTGCACAACACACCGAATACCATAAGGCAGAGGCGGGATTCCTCTTCCATTGAACCAAACCATCCATACCAAAATGATAAGATGACTCATCCAGAAGTCCGCCAGAGAGCATTAACTCCTTCGCTCCCACCATGACGCCAATAAGGTTGTCCGCCACTGCTTCGAACGTTTCATTCCCAGCACACCCGCCAAAAAACACGGATGAATTCCTGATGGAATTTAACCCAGCTTCTCGAAGCAAAAAAACCAATCGGCGCCCGATAAAAGGATCATTGCCAAGTCGCTGGTATGAACCAATATAAGCCTGCCAGAGCGCTTGAAAACCTGCTGGTTCTGGCCAAGGGTGAAAATAATCATGGTCATCATCGGCTAGAAACACCCTTCCTCCCGGGCGAACAGCCTTAATCATCTGCGAAATCGCGATTACAGGATTTTGAAGATGTTCAAGCAAAAACCGGCAGTAGGCAACATCAAAAGTGCCCCACTCGCAATCATCAAGCGGCAGTTGCAAAGCATCTCCTTGACGAAACTCTGGCAAGTTTCTCTCTTTGGCTTCAGCGGCCAATTTTTTTGCTTGCAGGTACTGCTGCGTATCTCGCTCAATTCCAAGAACGAATCCATCTGCACCAACAGAACATGCAACGACTCTACTCAGCTGACCGAGTCCGCATCCTACATCTAATACTCTATTTCCGGAATCAGGATTCAAGACCCGAAGGCATTCTTGATTGAGAAGGTCATTGAGCATCGACAATCTTGCCTGCTCTTCGGGCGAGCTGCCATGAAGATAGGTGGAAGTTTTGTCGGCTGCCTGATTACTCATTGAATTGCTGCCCTTAAAAATACTTACCCTGCATCCAGGAAATCTCTACAAAATCCCCAAAGGGAATGTATTTCTGAATCGATTTCTTCAGATACGAAAAAATAAGGATGATAAAAAGCGGAGGGACTAAACTTTCAGCAGATCTAAGCTACTTAACTTTTATTCCCTCTGCTCCTTTGGCATTCAATTTACGTCTCGTACTTATTTCGTCCAGGGCGTCCAAACATCAACGTTATCCGCCAGCCACTTTTTAGCTGCATCTTCGTGGGTCATACCCTCGACATCAACCAGTGCAGCCATAGAACCGATCTGAGGAGTGGTAAATAAAAGTTTTGAAAATGCGGTATATGCTTTTGGGTGAGTTTTTGGAAACTTGTAGTTAGCACCCTTTTTCAACCACCCTGGAGGAGATCCACAGCCTGTTGTTTCTAAAGATCCGCCGTCAATCATTCTGCAACCTTCGTAATATGGAGGGAATTCAATAAATGTAAATCCCGAGGCATCGGTAAAATTGGGAGACCAATTAAATATGATCGTTCCCCTGCCCTCTTTTTCTGCGGCTTTTAGCTCGGTCCAGAGTGCATCTGCACCACCCGCAAATTTCACCGTCCAGTTTTCATCCAAACCCAAACCCTTCAATCGGTTTGGCATTACGTCCCCATGCCAGCTTTGCGGACCTTCAAGCCATCTTCCTTTGCCATCTGAATCCGCAGTTGCAAAAACTTCATGACAGTCTTTCAATGCCTCCCAGTTTGGCAGTCCAGGACATAGATCTTTCTCAATCACCCAGGTAGGGACGCCCATTTCTTCCAAGGTTGCTGCGGCGTGGGTACCTGCGTCGATTAAGCCGCCTTTTTGCATCGCATTGAAGTAGGCATTTTGCATTGTTGACTGCCACACCTCGTGAACAAGAGTAAGATCGCCGTTACGAACAGCTTCAAAACTTGACTGATTTTCCGTAGGGACATATTCAACATTGTTACCCATACTTTCGAACATTCCTCCGATCACATGGGCCATGACAAGTTGACTGGACCAATTTTTTAATGGGATCTTTATTGGCGAAGTGCTGTCTGCAGCTTGGAGTGACCCAGAAACAGTAAACAGAGTTGCTAGCAATACGGCCGATATAGATCCGGTAAAACGATTTTTATATAGTTTCATACCTTTTTCCTCAGTTGTCTGGGTAATCAATTTACCCTTTTGTATAACAAAACAGCTTTCCATATTTATTGCATCAACGTATCCGTTACGACGATATGTTCTAGTTCATCACCACCCAGAATCAGGTAACTATGAAAACGAAAGTCGCCAAAGATGCACATCCCATGTTACACCATAGTCAATGCTTGAAAAGCACATAAAGTGGTATAAAGAAAAAACGAAACAGATCTATTGGTTCGGCTCAGCCACAATATATGCATCCCGACTGGTTTTAAAAGCGGGTTTGAGATTTTTCCGACATATGCAACTGGATAAGAAACATGAATGGAGAACACTACCCGTTTCAGAGTACCCCAGACGAAAGACAAAGACTGGTGCGGCAAGCCGAACTCGTAGCCCCCTTAACCGAGCAGCTATTTGAGAAAGCTGGTATCACGTCTGGTTGGCGGGTGCTCGACATAGGCTCAGGATCAGGGGATGTAGCACTACTGGTGGCTCGATTGGTTGGACCAACGGGAACAGTTATCGGGATTGATCGCGACCCGGATCAAATCAATTTTGCAAAGCAGCGGGCGATGGAACATGGCGTGTCGAACGTGCAGTTCATGTCGGAGGATTTTAGAAATATAGAACTTCGCTCACCAGTAGACGCGATCGTTGGCAGACTTGTTTTGATGTATACAGCCGAACCACTTGAAGCATTGCGCAGTGTTTTGCGTAATCTTAAGCCAGGCGGAGTCATCGCTCTGCAGGAGTCCGTGGTTGACTACGACGGTCCACCATGCATTGAACCTCGCGATTGTCTTGCCGCCAAAGCCGTACAGTGGTTTCGCGCAGGCTTTAAGTATTCTGGTGTGCAACCGCGAATGGGAATGAGACTGTTCGGATTAATGCGAGAAGCGGGTTTAAATCCATCGACCGATATCGTAACGCTAGCGCCGATACTGCAAGGCCCGGAAGGGCCACTCTTCAAACTAATTACTGCTGTAGTCGCTTCACAGTTACCGGCAATACTCTCTAGCGGTATTGCAACTGAAGCCGAGATAGATATCGATACACTGGAGCAGAGAATGATCGAAGATGCCCCGCCCTGCGGCGTCGTCGGCTACTTCAACTCAGGCCATGTAGGAGTCTGGGCAAAGAACCCTTAACGTTCGATATCGGCGCCGGTGTTTTTACAACTGTAAGGATGGAACGGAGAGAGCAATAGTAGTTATTCGCTTGGTAATACCTTGCGTCATTGAAGGAATCAGATCTACTTAACTGAAAAAAATAGCCCAGACTCTTGTATTTGCTTTATCGCAATCCTTGCCGGCGATCCAGCCATTCGCCATAGAGAATGCGGCCGGTTACTCCTAGTCTGTAAAACGCATAAAACTTATTTTTCTCGAGAGATTCGACTGGCAATAACGTAGATTTTCCAGCTAATGCTCGGGTCAACTGTCGCCCCATCGCGGTAGCCATTGTAATTCCCCGACCGTTATATCCCAGGCCTGCGTAAGCATTTTCTCCCAGCCGCAACAAGAGTGGTTTTTGGTGCAGCGTGACGCCAACGTATCCCGCCCAATTAAACGTCCAACGCGCAATTTCTAACTGAGGAAATAATTTGATCGCAGCGCGATGTAGATGCCTTGGGTCCATTGACCCAACTCCTCCAGATCGTGTGCCCCGCCCTCCCATTATAAATCGATTTTGTTCGTCCAGACGATAATAGAAGGGCAGACCAGCATACTCTGCAACCGACTGTTTCGCGGGCAAAATACTACTGAAAGCATCATCAGCGAGTGGCTCGGTTGCCGAAATCATGCTGGCAACTGGATAGAGATTTTGCCGTAGCCCTGGCCACAACCTTCCCGTATAGCCATTGGTTGCAATAACAAGACTGTTGCACGAAATTAATCCAAATTCAGTCTTAACCAACCACCCGTTTCCTCTGGCTGTGACAGTTTGCGCTCTGGTATCACCGTATATGTCTACTGACTGACTTTGACAGGCGCTGACCAAACCACGGGTAAACGCAAGTGGTTGAAGGCTACCTCCCTCCTCTAATAAAAGACTGTTGTCGTATACCTTGGTACCGATGGCCTCAGTCGTTTCCGATTTTCCCAGTAGCTGAACTCTTGCGCCATAATCCTTCCAATAGCTTGCCCACTCCTGCAAATATCGACGCGAGTCAGTTCCCCTACCCGGGATCAACGCACCGCTTCTCAACCCCTGACAATCAATATTATGCTGTTCAATCAGGCTGAATACGTTTTGAGCTGATGTGTTCAGCAATTTTATAAAGTCATCAAATTCATTTTGAGAATACTGCGACTTTAAATGCGAGAGAGAAGATTTCCACTGTGGGTTGATCTGCCCTCCATTCCTGCCAGAACATCCCCAACCTGGCTGCGCTTGATCTATTATTACGATGCTTGAAAACATCGACCCACCATGTAACGCCGTAGACAGTCCCGTATATCCTCCTCCGATAATAAGCAAATCCGTATGAATATCTTCTTTTAACGAAGGCAGACGATCCACTGATGGTGTTGTCGAACCCCATAGACTATCGGGCCATGGATACATTTGTTTTGATTTTATTGATAAATAATTCAGTCTCAATACTAAATGATAGGGTCAAAGCTATCGACACCAATTAATGCCTGGAGTGGCTTCTAAAAGTTAGAGTCATCGTGAACCGAAGGTTTTTCCTCTCGTGAATTCATAATCCTTTTAGCAGATTTTAAGAACTATTTAGTAATACTCAACCACGTAAATTTGTTCCAACAAGTTTTTCAACCATAATGAATATTCAATTCCGAAAATAGCCAGCTGCGTTCAGCAATTCATCATAACATGTGATTCCCTTATCAAAATCTGGTTAGGATGAATTCTATGATCACACTTTACGATTATTTGCCGTCGCAAAATGCGTATAAAATTCGCTTGCTGCTCAATCACTTGAAACAGCCTTACAAAACACAATACATCAGTATTTTCGAAAAAGAAGGCCAAACCAAAGAGTATCTTTCAATAAGCCCAACAGGAACTGTTCCGGCGATAAAAACTAAAAAAGGAGAATTTCTAGCGGAATCGAACGCGATACTTATTTATCTCGCCGAAGGTACTGATTATCTCCCACGCGATCGTTTACTCCGTGCACGAGTGTATCAATGGCTATTTTATGAAGCAGAAGTTATCCAAGCTGGAATTGCTACGCTACGACATTGGATTCAAACAGATAAAGCTAAAAACAGATCTGAAGAGACTCTAAAAGCCAAGCACGATCTATGCATAAAAACCTTAGACACGGTGGATAACAGCCTCAAAGGAAGTTTATTCATCTGCGGCGATCAATATACCATTGCTGATATTTCGATGTTTGCATACACCCATCTTGCAGAAGAGGCAAACTTGTCACTTCAGAACTACCGAAACATTGTTTCCTGGATCGATCGGATTAGATCTCAAGAGGGGTTCTTGTCAGAGGTACATCCTTATTCCATGGATCCGTTTTCAACCAGAGAGTTATGAATCAATACCAGGTATTCTTCTGCGTCGTCTATCAGGAGCATGATAAAAATGAAGGCTCCTGACCGTTCTATCTCCCGGTAGCGCGATGACTTTCGGCTCGATTAGACATCGCTTCGATCAGAGATGATTTTGCAACGCAATTTTCGTCAAAGTTATCGGGACTCAACCAAGCACCAATAATTGATCTCACCTCTGGCCACTCGTCATCCAGAATGGAATACCAGGCAGTGTCTCGGTTCTTCCCTTTGAAAATCAAGTGATTGTAGAAGATTCCTTCAAAGCGAAAACCCAACCGCCTTGCCGCATTTCTCGACCTTTCATTGAGTGCATTGCAGCGCCACTGCATTCGCCGATACCCTAAATCATCCATCGCCGCGCAAAGCATTAAGAACAATGCTTCTGTGCCTCCCGCAGTTTTCTGTAGCGTTGGTCCCAGCCAAATATGTCCAATTTCAATCACACCATTTTGTGCATTGATATCCAAAAAACTTGCCTGGCCGCAAGCCTTACCAGTTTCATTTGATCTTATGGTATAAAAAATAGGATCGAAGCTGGATGACTGAGAGCGCAGCGTTGATTTAAAACTATCTAAATCAGGCCAAGGACCATACGTCAGGTAATCCCATATTCGTAATGCTTCCTCTGTGGAATGTCCTGCTTCATAAAGCTCAGCGGCATGATCGTCTGCATTTTGCGGCTCCAAACAGACGAACCTGCCCTTCATGGGTGTACGGCCAGGTATCAATGCAGGTGGCAGCGTGGGAACTATTGCTTCGGATAGTGGCCTGAGGAAAATGCTTTCTAGTTCTGACACGGGAATTTTCATTTTTAATAAGTAATAGTATTGAAAGCTGTCGTAACTTTGGAGCTCTCAAGTTCTTAGGTTATTAAAACCACCGTCGATCAAATAGTCAGCTCCAGTAATAAACGCAGCCTCGTCTGAAGCCAAATACAATGCCAGCGACGCTATTTCATCAGGCTGCCCCATTCTGCCGATAGGCTGGGTCTTCGATAACTTTTCAAACATTTCTTTCTCCTGACCAGGATAGGTATTTGCCAGATAACCATCGACGAATGGTGTATGCACTCTTGCAGGAGAAATACAGTTACAACGAATATTATCGCCAAGATAATCTACCGCTACAGATTTAGTCATCATAGCAACAGCTCCTTTACTTGTGCTGTAAGCAAAGCGGTCCGGAATACCAACGGTAGATGCGATTGACGCCATATTAATGATCGCCCCGCCCCCGCTGTTTAAGAACAGCTTTACGCCACTGTGTAAACAGTTATAGACGCCTTTAATATTTACATTGTAAATTCTATCAAGATCCTCTGGCTCGGTTTCATGGACTTTACCAATATGCGCAATGCCAGCGTTATTAACCAACGTCGTTACGCCAGAAAAAGTCTTTTCGACTTCGGCAAAGATATCTTTGACAGAATTACTATCAGCAACATCACATAGAAACGCGCTCGCTTTACCGCCAGCGGCTTCGATCTCAGACGCAACTTTTGTTGCATTTTCCAAATTCAGGTCAAGAACGGCCACGGAAGCGCCTTCCTCTGCAAACCTTAAAGATATGGCTTCACCAATACCGGAGCCACCTCCGGTCACAATCACAGATTTTCCGCTTAGACGGTTCATAAAAATTCTCCTTAGGATATTTATAAGTGAATATCTAGATACTAGCGCGTCTTGCACTGATATCACTAGATTTTATCTTACTTGAAGTTTCAGTCGCTATTTATTATCGATACTGGAAAAGATATTTCGAACAATGTCTCTAGTCAGAATGGATCGGAACGCGGCGGCGGTGGAGGTGGGTGGGCAAAGACAGTTTTATCGAGACTCTAACGTAGTTTCGTAAACCGGTTTTATGGTGAATATCTTTATCTCAATATGTGTTTCGATTAACCTTCTCTTCTTTCTGACTGCCCTTGCTCTACAAATCGATTTTGGTTGAGCAGATCACTGAATATTTCGGTAATATCCAGCAAGCTATTTTTCAATATACGCAAAACTAGAATTCCTTTAGATGCAACTCGAATTATCTCCTGCTCAAACAACCAGTTTTCACGACAATGGCTTTGTCGTTGTCGACCAATTGATCGAAGCTGCACAATTGCCTGTCCTTCGAAACGCTTTTGACGATTTATTTAATGGTGTCTTTGAAACGGGAGTACGTCCCGATGAAGTGAACTGGCAACGGGGAGAAAGCGACCCCAGCCTGTCGCGACAAATTTGCAATGGCTGGAAAGCCAATCGTAATATTGCCCGAGTCGTGCTCGATCAGAATATTGGCAAAACTATCGCAGCCCTGGCCGGTTGGACGGGCGCGCGAATTATGATCGACAATGTAATTTGGAAAGCGCCTGCAACCAAATCGCTGGGCTTCCATCAGGATAATGCGTATCTGTCCTGGTTTGATCCTGGAGAAATTCTAACCTGCTGGATAGCGCTTGATGATACCACTGCAGAAGGTGGAACAATTGAGTTTGCGCGAGCTTCTCATCGATGGCAATTGGGAACACCAGAAGGAGAATTTCATGCCCCTGATGACTACCGGAAGCCCGTAAACAATGCCGCACATAAAGCTGGGGTCAAACCAGATATCTACCATGTAGAAGTCAAAGCCGGGGGCGGCTCATTCCATCACGGGAAAACCTGGCACGGCTCTGGAGCAAACCCAACAGCCAATCCACGACGCTCGCTGGTGTTACATGCCATGCCAAGTGAAGTGCAATACCTCCCGGAAAATTTTGACCAAGGAATCGGTCCGATTTACAGCCGTTACAAGCGATTAAACGACAATGTACTCGACGAAAACTATTTCCCTATTCTGTGGCGCGAAGATGGTTATCGTACACCGCAAATCGATGACTATTTAAATAGCTAGCCAACAGTCGTAAAAGACAGCATCGACGCTGGCGTTCTCAGGCGAATTTGTGCAGATCTGGATGCACGTCCATTGTTCTGGACAGAGTCAGATTGGACATATTGAACTAGCAGTGATAGAAATCCAACAATGCTGGATAAGTATGACTAACGCTGTTTTCAGCTGACAAAGTTCGACCACAGACATTTCTGACCGCTATTTTTCGGCCAATCTCTGCGTTTGTTCCATCGTAAGAATGACACTCAATATGGTCTTGTTAACCGGTGTCGGTATATTGTGTTTTTTTCCCAACTCAATAACCACAGGAGCGAACATCTCAACTTCGGTTTTACGGCCGGCTTCAATGTCCTGCAACATAGAAGTTTTACCATCTTCAGCGATGATATCTAAGGTTTTGTAGAAACTCATGGCGTCTTCATCCTTCAGATCGACACCCTCCGCTTGCGCGACAGCAATCACTTCACGCATTAGGCTTTCCTTAAGCCACCGAAGTTCCGGTTCCGATTTATATCGTCCAAAGGTTGTACCGCACACAGCTGAGGATTGATTCATACCTACATTCACCATGAATTTCCACCAGATCATACGTCGCATATTTTCAGGAGTTTGAAAACTAATGCCGACTTTCTCTAGAACCTCCTGTACCGCAAGTACGTTTGGGCTTAGCACCAGGTTACTCGCCTCACCAAAGATTAACAGCGGCGGCCTTGAGTGAAAAATCTGATTACCCTCTCGGCGTGCATCCAGATTCATCGCGATAGAAAGCAGAACGTTCTCCTTTCCGTACATTTCACCAATCGTGTTCTCACTTGTAAGTCCATTTAAAAGGGAAATATAAATAGTACCTGGGCCGACGAAATTCGCCAGATCGGGTAGCGCAGAAGCCAGCTGATGATACTTCGTGGCAACAATGATGAGATCAGCGGTGAAGTCGATATCGGATTTGGCAGCGTCTAGAACCGGTACGCGATATTGCGTTTTATTAATATAAAAACCATCACGCTGGAGTCTTTCAAAGCGCTCTCCTTTTGCGATAAGTCTTGTCGCAATACCTGCCTGGTGAAAAATATTGGCATAGACAGCACCCAGGCTGCCTGCACCCAAAATCGCGACACGTTCAATCATTTATTTCGCTGCCATTTCAGGAGAAGTAAACAGAGACAAAGCGCAGTGAGTGACAGACCGCCTTCTCGAATGTCCGCTGAAATACTCACCGAGCGTCATTTCCACCCAAGAAAGCGACAGGGCGGAATAGTTGCTGCTTGAACGTCAAGAATCCTACTCACAGAGCTTCTTGAATCTCTAAACATTGAAATCGATCATTCTTTGATGGTCAACAAGAATTAAGGCAACACCCTTTCCTTTATACTTTTTAAAATCACGCCTGCCTTTCTCACTATTCTCCATATCGTATTCACGATACGCTATGTCGTTGTCCTCAAAATAGCGTTTGGCCTCCTTACAAACCCCGCACCAGGTTGCAGAATACATCACAACTTTCTTACTTTGTGATTTGCTGTATTTTCCAGCTGTATACGAATTGATATTAACTTCGAGTTGTTCGGCCGTTGAGTCTGTGGGAGATTGATCTGAAAAATGCGTTTTCCCTGAGTCGTCAGTCCACTTATAGATCTCTGAATGCGCTTCTGACGCCATCAAGATCAAGAAGCCACCAAAAAGCGTGATTAGTACAATCCGAATTTGCTCCACCTTTTCTTGCATTGAAATATTCCTAATTATTCATTTACCCGAACTTTCCAATTGAGTTCCAACAGCGAGTTCGTACCAAAGAATCCTACTGAAAGCAGAAACACCACGCGTTAGTTGTCGACGTTTACTATTTGGTTTTTTTAAAAGCAATAGTTTGGTACAAGGTTATCTATAACGTCGGGTTTAGCAATTTTACAGAACGCTTCACAGAAACTCCATTAGCTCATATCTGATTTACTATTTTTCGACGTTGGCAAAACTCGCTTGCATAATAGCAACAATCTTATAAGACTCATTCACTTCATTGAATGCGCGCACCTCACCAGTACAGACAGTGAGTAGTCTGCCAGCTTTCACTACCTTTCCAATTGCCAAAAAATCAACCCCAACCGCCGGACGAAGTAGATTAACCTTAAATTCTGCCGTGACGATTTCAAACTCTTCCGGTGCCTTGGTTAACGCAGCATAACCACAGGCACTATCAACAACCGCTGTAATCGCCCCGGCATGAACAAACCCTTGTTGCTGCGACAGTGATGTCGAGAAAGGGAGCTTTATTTGCACCTCCCCATCTTTCACCTGATAAAGACTCGCGCCGATCGTCTTCATCAAGCCTTGAGATTCAAAACTCTCGGTAATACGTTGTTGAATAGTAGTCATAACAATAAAATTATTGGGAGCGTCAGTAAAAATAATTCCACCAGTAAATTTCGAAAACGATTATCGATTTATTACCAAACTCTTACGTCTAGCATAGTTTTCCTGGAATCGTGTACGTAGAAAATCAGAAAACACAACTGGTCCAATGCCTGCCAGGTTGGCTGCACTTGCACAACATGAAAATGGCGCAACAGTGTTAACAGAGACAGAGGGATAAACACTTAACCCCTCCATCTCCTATTGCCTAAAATAAAGCAAGATTACTGTTCTACGCAATATAAACGAGAATAATTCATACACGAAACTGTAGAGTAATCTGTCCAAAAGGAATTCGAAGCCCTAAAATTACCATGATGCCCAGTTCCAATGGCACGATCATCAATCCAGCCACTACAGCCGCTGAAGTTCGGCATATTTAGGTCTAAGCTTTCTGAAGTTCCATTTAATCGGTCAAATCTTCCCAATTCCCTGCAAGTGTCTGACCCTGCATATTCATATAGGGTAGTGAATGCGTAATAAAAGAGCGATCAGGAGAATAGCGTGAGATCGAACCACCAGTAGAAAGCCTGGCACGAAACGCTCCTTGTAGACCAGCGTTGTCAGCAAGTGCTTGGCAGAAAGTATTAGCGCCAAACACACCACCTAAATTGCCATTATGTAGACTGGATGACACGAACACGCGCTTGGGTTCAGGTTGTATCTCAGGCGCTGACTTGTTAAAGGGGATGGGATAAAACTTTATCTATTCCTCCCCTATTTGGAGTATTCTAATGCCATTTTAGATTGTCAATGAAAGCTACGTGTTCCAAGCAGTCATTGCAACAAAACCTGCCAATTTTCATCGCTTCAACTTGGCGCGTCTTTAGACCTTTCATTGTTTGTTTTTTTGTGAGGTATCCCCCACAGCTTTAACTGTGATTTTGTTTCTACTATCTTCCGCCTACTCACGGGAACTTCCAAATTTCCTTGAATAATCAGCTTCCCCTGCCTTCCTACCTGGACGTAGCGCTCAATATAATTCCTATTTACCCACCAGGATCGATGTGGACTTATTCCCTCCACAGAAGATAGATAATTTACAGCATCTTTTAAATTGAAAAGTTCGAGACTTTGAGTATCGATCGTAGTAATTTGAAGGTAATGCAATTCTGCTTTCAAGCAGACCACATCATTTAAATTGTCCGGGAAGACAGACAGGTAGTCAGGATGTAGCTCTGACGCGTTGTCTCCGACAATGTTTGATGCAGGTGTGGTTTCATGAGATTGAGCTGAGGCTGGGGTGATTGTTGGAGGTTGTTGCTCAAAACGATATCCGAGTAACCAGGGAGCGTTCATCGCCAACCACCCAATCAAGATTGGCGGACCTACTGCTGCAAATTCTTCAATGAGCTCTCGAGCGAAATAGATGCTCTGAACATCAATCGACTCCATATCGAATATGGCATCAAGCCAAAGTGCCACTGGTAAATAAAGAATGATGCCGGCCAACCCTGAAACAGAGAGCTTCCAAATGTTGGGTAATTGATTAAACCAAGTCAGATTTGCCAGAAGCAAATGCACAATTAATATAATACTCAGGGGAATCAGCGTTTGACTTAGCCAGAACAGCAGTTCCTCTAGCATAGACCTGGGGGAGTCTGGTGAAATAAACATAAACAGCACACCAAGAACGGTCGTGACCAGATAAAAATATGGAAGCGGTTTTACTACACCAAAATGAAAACGTTCTTGCATGCTTGTTTAATATACCCGTTCGTACAATTTTTGGCCCGTTCGTGCAAATCACTGATTTCTCAACGAAAAATTCACATGTTGAATTCGTACACTCACTGCTTCTCAAATCAACAGGAGTATACCGATGAAGCACACCAAGCTATTTTTTGTTGCCGTACTAGTCGCGCTTTCGACTACTACCCTAGTTTCCCATGCCGAAGGTCAGTTTTATCTGAAACCTTATCTTGGCGTTAGCTCGCTTTCTGATAAAACCGCTACAACGACGGGGATTGGTGAAACTGATGGGGTAGCCGATATTCAGATTAACAGCGGTTTTGTTAGCGGTCTTGGATTTGGATACAAATACAACCAAAAATTCGCAGCAGAAATTGCATGGGAATACAGAACCAACGATAGCGAGACTACGCTAGCCGATGGTTCACTCTTTTCCGAGGGAAATTATGCGTCCAATACCTTGTATTTGAACGGGTATTACTTCATCACTCAGACTACCAGGTGGTCGCCATATGTAGGGGCAGGCATTGGCTGGATCCAAGAAATTGATCTGGATTTTGAATCTGATGGTGTAGAGCAATCGTTTAGTGGGGACGGAGAGATTGCGCTGCAATTTCTGGCTGGCATGGAATACAGTCTTAGCAACAATGTAGAATTAAATGCTGAACTCAAGTATTCGCAAGCGTCTGCAGATCTGGAGGGCGAGAATGCAGTAGGAAGCATTACTGAATTAGATTATGACCCTTTGACGTTTCAGTTAGGTGTATCTTTCCTCTTTTAATCTATCTACTCGAATTAAGTTTAGGTGAATTTTTCTTAGGATGAGCGATTTTTGCCCGAAAGGAGATAAGTATTCTAAGGTAACGAAGGGATAAAACTCTAATCCCTCCGTTACCTTATACTTTTCCACAGAGACAGCCACCAGAGGCATTTTGTTTTTCTTGCGCCATAACTCGTTATTGATCGAATGACTGTAACGAGTATGTTTTTGCCTGTTTAAAAAGTCAATGGGCACGACCCAAAGCGAACATTCCAAAGGAATATCTAGGACGCTTCAGTTGACCAATTGAGACACCCCAACTTATAAAGGGGTCCAACTTATAAAGGGGTCGGTGATATATACTTCTTATTCTTAACTAATGAATGATTCTCGATTGTTACCGAACCTCTTTCTGCTTCCTCGGCTTTCAAAGACAATTCACCACCACATTTCCATTGGCTGCTTTAATCGGGAAACAAATTTCGTTCTCTGGCACGCTGCCTAGGTCAAGCCTACCATTTGATCTCAGGCGTGCTAAATGAGGCTTATTTACGTTACCTATATTAGCGAAAAAACCTCCTATCAAAACCTTGCCATCTAATTGCGATAACAAAGAAGAAATGCTGTCATCCGGCCCAGCTCCCAGATCGAAAGTGACATCGACCGAGCTATCAGTATTGAGGCGCGCAATCCGATTTCTGGTATTACCACGCACCACCGTAAATAGTCCACCAATCACTATCTTACCGTTGGGCTGCAACGCCATTTTAGTGATCGTTGAATTCGCACCTGAGCCAGTTGAGAATCCGGTATCAAGCTCACCATTCGCGATTATACGCGCAATGCGATTCCGCACTAAAAAGCCAGTTTGAGTAAACTCTCCACTTATTAGAATCCGGCCATCGTTCTGTACGGTCACGTCATGAACCGGCGCATTAGCGCGGGCTATTACACCTACTCCACTGTCCAAACTTCCGTCGGTGTTCAAGCGAGCGAAGTATCCACGTGCTGATTGATTCACCGTTGTAAACTCTCCGCCAATCACTATTTTTCCATCACTCTGCAAAGTGACCGCTCTTACGCGCGCATTCGCTCCTTGACCTGGATCAAAGTCTTGATCAACCGAGCTGTCGGTATTCAAACGTGCTATGCGATTAAGAGGATTAGCGCGAACCATGTCAAAATCACCGCCAGCAACTATTTTTCCATCGGTCTGAACGGCTAAAGCAAGGACCGTGTCATTAAAACCACTACCACCCGCGAAACTTGAATCAACTGAACCATTAGTGTTCAAGCGCGCAATTCTGACTCGCTGAATGTTGTTAAACTCTTCGAATTCTCCTCCAATCAGAATTTTGCCATCTGCTTGCAATGCAATTGCAAAGATTGTTCCGTTTGCGCCTGATCCTATTTCAAAACTGTCATCCAGGCTGCCATCCAAGTTCAAGCGAACAAGCCTATTTCGAAGCGCAACGCTATCAGCGCCAAAGGTTACACCTGTGAAAGCACCCGCTAACAGCAACTTACCGTCGGTCTGTTGAGCCATTGCAAACACACGGCTGTTGGTTGTGGTGTCAAAAGCCCAGGTCTTGGTCGGACCGATCAGCAATACAACACATAAACCGATTGTCGCAAATAACATTAACGATATTCGAATCCGCTGATTGCTCATCTCAAAAAAAATCTGAAAATTTGCTTCTAGGAACCACTGACAATCAGTGTGCTCCGGGGTCGTCTAGCCAAGTATGGAACAACTGAATACACAATTCAATTGGACATGATTGGCAATCAGCAAGTGATATTAAAAACCGCAGCTAGCTACGCTATATGAGATCACTTTGCTTCACGCTCGAGGTTTTCAACATGGTTAAAACTTGCCCATATATAAAATTGTAGTACGCGGTAGTGTATTGTTGGCTTTGAGTATTTTAAAGCCTATTCGATACTACCGTGATACCTGGGTAAACTGTCAGCTAATTCGAACCAGCTGATCTTGTCTACATAGTGCGTGTGTTCATTCGGTAGATAATTATTTGGACTATCCAATGTGCTGATATGAAATTCAATCAACTCATCGTCTTCGAAAGTCAATGATGTACCACAATTATTACAAAAGGCTCGAAATTTCCCCCGTGACGATTCGTATCGCCTTCGATGGCCTGTTAGCCAGCTAACTTGCTCCGCAGAAAACACCACGAAAGCTACAACTGGTGCGCCAGTATGGTGCCTACAGGTTTGACAGTGACAATATCCGCTCCCTTTCGGTTCACCAGCCGCTGTATAGCGTATTGCGCCACACAAACAGCCACCAGAGGTATTTTGTTTTTCTTGCGCCATAACTCGTTATTGATCGAATGACCGTATTGAGTATGGCAGGGACAGTCGACGAATTCCAGAAACAACATTTTTCTCAAAGTTACCCTATACGGGTGTCTTGGAAATCGCTATTTCAATATCATTTCTCATGTCAGAGTATATGAACTAGGCCATTGCTCATTTAAGACGAACCTACAAAAAAACCATATTGCTCAGCAAGAACGTGTCGAGTCTCGGTTCTCAGTGTCTTAGCAGCATTAAAAGCCCAGTGGGGATCACGCATCATCTCTCTTCCCAGTAGCACTAAATCTGCTTTAGAGGATTCAATCAAATTTTCTGCTTGGTGCGGATCAGTAATCCCACCAACCGCCATTACAGCTAAGCCAGTTGCTTCACGAATCACTCCAGCCATATCTGGTTGCTCAGCGGTTCTATTGCCAATGGCTCCACGAGCTTCTGGAACTGCACCACCGCCGGAGCAATCAAGAAAGTCAACACCGAGATCCTTCAACCAGAAGCCAACTTGTATGGAGTCCTCCAGGGTAAGTCCTTTCTCCACAAAATCATGCACTGAGAGGCGTACGGATAACACTCGCTGTTCTGGCCAAACTTCTCGCACCATTGCTACGGTTTCAAGTAAAAACCTGGCCCGACCCCTCAGATCACCTCCGTATTCATCATCGCGACTATTAACAAGAGGAGTTAAAAATGAGTGTAATAAATAGCCATGTGCACAATGTACTTCTAATACGTCGTAACCGACTTCGCGAGCGAGCACCGCTGAGTGAACAAACTGCTGTTGAATCTCTTTAATTTCCTTTACTGGTAAGGCCTTAGGTGTCTTCCAAAGGCGCGTACCATCAGGATCGAATGCAGTATTTGTTGGTCCTACCGTGTCCCAACTATCTTTGTCATTAATATCCAAATGACTGCCGCCTTCTAATGCAGTTTCCGCACTACCCTTTCGGCCGGAGTGGGAAATTTGAATACCCGTTACAGTGCCGTATGACTTTTGAAAGTCAACTATTGGTTTAAGTGCATTGGCATGTTTCTGATCCCAAAGACCTGCGCAACCTTGTGAAATTCGACCACTAGGAGAAACCGCTGTGCACTCTGTCATAATAAATCCGACACCACCAACGGCTTTTGAACCTAGATGGACCAAGTGCCAGTTTGACGCTACACCATCTTCAGAGCTGTACTGGCACATTGGTGACATACCAATGCGATTCTTAAAGCTGACTTCGTTTATCGTAAGTGGTGTAAATAGTTTTGACATTAGATCAATATTTGGTTGATTGGTGGAGATTGATAAGTCGAATCCTTGACACTATCAACCGCTATTGGTGTTGATGCGTTGCGTTCTTTGGCTGACCGAAAGTAGTATGGCAGAGCCAGTCGCCAAATTCTAATTTGTATCTAATTTGCCCTTTTGAGACAGACGATTAGCACTAAGATTTTGCAATTTCAAAGTGTTTGATTCCGCTAACTTCTGCTATGCGTTGCACAAGCCATAGGTTTTGCAACGCGATGATGATTTAACATGGAGATATTGAGCCGACTGATCCAACCATGTCTAAACTCACATTAAGAAATTTGGTTGTTACTCTTCCTCTATTGAGAGCAATATCACACAGAAATAGAAATACTATCAACACGTACAATAGAAATACTAATCCCATGTAGTCACTGTAAATTATTGTCAAAAACCAATTTTGTTCGAATACATAAAAATACGAACAAACCAGTGTTGATATAGTCAATAATGCGGCGGGCACTGCTAAATGAGTAATTGCTTTTGGCTTCATAAACGAAAGCAATAGTAAAAGTAGAAACACAAAAAGGTTGCTTCCTGCAAATATACGAAGGTCTTTTTTCAACTCAATAGACACTTCCATATATTTGGTTCTCATGAAGTCTTTTAGTTTCTCGTCAGTTAGTTGCAGTGCTCCAATCTTGAACTCAAACCCGCTTTCGTACATGTCCGCGTGCTTTTGTCTACACTCGCAGTCCAAATCCCTCATTTCTGCGACTACGCTAGCCATCTGTTCATGTACTTTATCTTTTATCTTCCTCTTTAAAGTATCAATTTCCTCTTGGTTGCCTTGATAGAGCTTTTCAGCGAGTTTTATTAGGTCATTATCTTTACTGGCGGTAGTGAAATTTTCTATTCTTTGGTTCGTTTCTTTCTCAATCTGATTTTTAATAAATTCTTTTCCAATCTCTTCGACGTATCCAGGAACACTAAAGGTGAAATAGAGAAGCATGCCAAATACTAGGCTTCCTAAAATTCCGATTGATCTCAACCCTATTTTCACTATCAAGTTCCTGTCTGGTTCGAATTTCGCCATTTTCAACCTTCCTTACTGACCGCTTCGAGTATGGCAGAGCCAGTCGCCAAATTCTAATTTGTCTCTAATTTGCATTACAGCCAGGGTTAAGCTTTCCAACTCACTTGTTCGAGGGCGTCATACTGAGCGAAGTTACAGACTCAATCTTCAAGGTCTTCAGATAGCTCAAGTAGTGGTACTTTTCCAATCGCCTCACCAGCAATACCTTGAATAGAGCCATACATCGACGTTGTACTCGAAATGACTTTGTTTATTTGCTTTTCTCGCTTTGTCCAGATTTTCTGCATCGCCCTTTTTTCTGAGGCTAAATCTGACTCCATTTGCGTGAAGCCTTCTACAATCGTTTCTACTTGCTGACGAAATTCTCCGCCGGTGAGAAAGTCGTATAACATTCCCATTTTGTCGCCTTTGTTTTCCTGCGCAATCAATGTGTCACTGATCCGAATTGCGGCTTCACGTAGTACCAGAGACAAGCCGCGGAACTCTTCGAAAGTACATATCCAAATCCCCTCTCGAATTCCCATTTGCGGCATATCTGTTGGCATTGATTGCGTTACCAGCACACCAACATCTGCGTTTCTTTCGCGAATATCTTGCTTAAACTTTTCTATCCATCCAGGCGAAAATGCTTTTGTGCGTTTGCTTTCATAATAAATTGTTCCGCAGTTTTGGCGCGTGCGGGTGTGGATGGTTTGTAGACAATCAGCGCCGCTGGCACCTTTTTTGATTTCTTCAATCGTATCTAACGGAAACTGTGTGGCGAGCCACTGCTCTATCACTACCTCCAACACCTCGCCCTGCAATTGTACAGAGCCTTGTTCGGCTTTTCGCTGCGCGTCTTTGAGCTGTTGATTAAGATCTGAAATCACCTTGTTTCTTTCCGCCAGATCCAGCATGCTTTTTTCTTCAACGGTTTTACGAATCTTCTCTTTCTCGGCATTCAGCGCCTGGTTGAGCTTTTGCTGGTTTTCTACCTCCATGGCATCACGCATTTCCTCTTTCTCGCGCTTTAGTTTTTCTATTTCTGATTTCGCGCGGTGAAATTCTTTGAGTTGTGATGATTTTGCGCTGAGCTCTTTATTCATCGCCGCAAGCTGCTCGGCCTGCTCTTCTTCCAGCTTCTGCTTTATCGACCCGGTTAACGCTTGCTCTCGCTGCTTTATTCCTTCTGCAATCGCTTTTTGTGTTTGCGCTTCTTGTGCCTCCATTGAAGAAGCTAAAGACTGTTTTTGCTGTTCGATCTCTTCAAGCTGCCGTTTGATCTTTTTTTCTTCACTGACCCGTTGGGCAGCAAACTGTTTTTTTAGCTCGCCCTCAAGTTGATGGTGCAGTGCATCGTGAACATCAATCCCGTGGCCACACGAAGGGCATTTAATTTGATTGCCAGAACCTGATTCAGCCATTGTTAACCCGATACCGATTGCATGTAAGAAGATAGCTCATTCGTTAATGCCGACTTGCGATCAGCATCGGCAAAGCTTGCATCGATTGCATTTTGTGCAAGCGCACCAATAGCGGACACCGAGAGAGAGAGTGCTTCCTTTACCGCATAGTAGTTTTCATTCATATATCCACCAAAATACGCAGGATCATCGGAATTCACCGTCACTTTCAGTCCTTTATCAAGCATGGTCTTTAGCGGATGGTTTTTCATGTCATCGACAACACACAATCGTGTATTGGATAGCGGGCATACCGTAAGCGGCATCTGCCTTTCTACCAGCCTCTGTACTAACTGCGGATTTTCTAAACAGCTATTCCCGTGGTCTATACGGTGTACTTTTAAGGTATCTACTGCGGTCTCAATATAAGCAGGAGGCCCCTCTTCTCCGGCGTGTGCAACGCGTAAATATCCCTGCTCACTGGCGGCCGCATACACCGCAGCAAACTTTTCTGGAGGATGATCCCGCTCACTAGAATCCAATCCAACTCCGGCAATTAAATGCTTGAATTGTTTTGCTTGTTCGAGGGTCTGAAACGCACTCTCCTGGTCGAGATGCCGCAAAAAGCACATGATTAGCTTCGAGCTCAACCCGTATTTTGATTCCCCATCCGCCAACGCATTTGAAATACCATTGACTGCCACTGCAAATCCGACCCCTCGATCAGTATGTCCCTGGGGGTCAAAAAATATTTCCGTATGCCGAACGTTCTGCTTATGGATACGTTCCAGATACGCCATGGTCAAATCATAAAAGTCTGCTTCTGTTTGCAAGACGTTCATTCCTTGATAGTAGATATCAAGAAAATCTTGTAAACGTTTGAACTGATAGGCTTCGTGCAAAGCCTCGACCGAGGGGTAAGGCAACTCAATACCGTTTCTCTCGGCCAGGGAAAACATCAGCTCAGGTTCAAATGTTCCTTCAATGTGACAGTGCAGTTCAACTTTAGGTAGTAGTTCTATCAAGACTAATTTTTCCAGATGTAAATGATGCTGCGTAAAATATCATGCACGAAAAGAAATAAGCTATCCGCACAAACAAAAGCGCCCCTCAGATGCTTGAGTATCTCTACTTAAGAATCTGAGGGGCGCAAACTCCTTATGGTGTTTATTGGTATTATTCTAGCGATGCTAGGCACCACTCCGCAAAATATACCCAGATCAGGCTCAAGGTGCAACGTATAGGATAAAGTTTGGCAATCAACTTGCGAATCGTATTGGGAAATCACCGAACTTCTCCATCGCGCAATTTTGCTGTCACTTACCTAGACCAGGGAGCTGTATCCCAGTGTTTCAGGCGTATTTGCCTCACCAAACCGCTATTGTCGGCAATTCAGATTTTGTTTTATATCGCTGAAAATGCCATTCGATTAATGATCGTTATAAAATAGATAAAACCAGTAGATATTATTTAATTAATAGCCAAAGACAATTCAAAACGTATTAAGCCATTTCAGCAAGCAAGGCCGCATTGCCGCCCGCGGCTGTGGTGTCGATGCAAATCGCGCGTTCGATTCCGTATGCCGAAGGAGAGATCGCTTCGGAAATTATTCTGATCACTGGTCCATCTCTCTCCGATAACACCTGACGAATTGCGCGCCGCTCCACAGTGGCATCCATTGCCACGGCGTTGAAATCTGCTTCTTTTAACCAAGCAATTGGCAGATCACCATTCAATATCTGTAAAGAATCATTTGAGCTCAATGCTGACAGCGTCTTGGAAGCGCCATCACCAATGGCAATAACATGATTCCCCAGTCGCAATGCCTGCACACACATCAATAACAGCGAATCAGGTGAATGTGAAAGACAAATCACCGTACCCACAGGATAAATCGAAATCTGATTAGACTCACCCGTTGGTCCAGGCAAATCGATTGGTCCGCAATCTAACGCAGCACAGGCAGCAACTGCTTCTGCTGCGCGCCCACGCAACACTCTCCGCAACCACAATAACTGCTCCTCAGGTTTTGCGTAGTCAAGCTTATTCGCTTTTTCAATGGATTGATAAAAAATACTCGCGTCGTTTATTAACTTCTTCTCGCCGTTCAGCGGTTTATTTAGTTCTCCATAAACCCGTTGTCTAAAGCGCCGTAGGTAGTGCGGTCCACCCGCCTTTGGTCCAGTGCCAGACAGCCCCTCTCCCCCAAATGGTTGCGAGCCGACCACTGCGCCTATTTGATTTCGGTTGACATATAAATTGCCAACGTTGATACGCTCAACCAGGCGCTGAACGCGAATATCGATTCGCGTGTGCAAGCCAAAGGTCAAGCCATAACCGGACTGGTTTACCGCATCCACAACCGCGTCAATCTCTGAAGCAGCAAAGGACGCCAAGTGCAAAACAGGGCCAAAGATTTCTTCTTTCATCTGCTCAATCCCTTCCACCTCAATCACCGTGGGCGCGACAAAGCCTGTAGACTGATCAATGGCGGTTTGATGCAATACGCGCCCCTGCTGTGCCATCTGATCGCAATAGTCCTGAATTTTTTGGCAGGCATCTTGATCGATAATTGGTCCCACATCAGTACTGATTTTGATCGGATCATCCACCTCCAGCTCGTCCATCGCACCGCTCAGCATGGTCAATAACTTATCTCGCACATCTTCTTGTACATAAGCAATTCGTAGTGCGGAGCATCTTTGACCCGCACTCTGAAAAGCACCTTGTACGATATCCAAAACCGCCTGCTCCAGGAGCGCTGTGGAGTCAACGATCATAGCGTTTAATCCACCCGTCTCCGCAAGCAGCATTGCGTCCACGGGAGCACTCACCGCCAGCTGCTGGTTTATTCCTTTTGCGACCTGAGTTGAACCGGTAAAGCAAACGCCGGCAATATCTGGCGAAGCAACTAGCGCTGCACCAATGGTTTCTCCAAGACCGGGCAACAGCTGTAAAACTGCTGGATCAATCCCTGCTTGATGCATAAGCTGCACTGCTCTAAGGGCAACAATCGAGGTTTGTTCCGCGGGTTTAGCGATGACAGTATTGCCGGTTACCAGCGCGCCGGCAATTTGCCCAGTAAAGATCGCGAAAGGAAAATTCCAGGGAGAAACACAAATAATACATCCGCGAGCCTGTGTATTATGTTCCACATCACCTGCCCGAGCTGCGTAATATCTTAAAAAATCAACCGCCTCTCTCACCTCAGAAATTGCATCAGCTCTTGTCTTTCCGGCTTCCCTTATCAATAGCGCAAAAATCTCTTCCGCATTCTGCTCATACAGCGCAGCGATCTGCAGTAGCACCGCCGAACGATTGGACACAGACTGACCAGACCAGCCTTGAAACGCCGCATTGCTAACACTTAACGCTTGTTCAACATCTTTTATTGAAGCCTGTTTAACGCTTCCGACTATGTCTTCGGGGTTAGCCGGGTTGATAATCGACAGCATTTTTCCGGTTAATTTACTATTTGCAGAACCATCCCAATGCCACTGATTTGGCATCAGAAAGTTTGCCATATTCTGTTCAAGCGCCGCCAAACAGACCGGATCTGTCAGCTCCCATCCCATTGAATTGACCCTTTCAGGGGCAAAAATTTCTTGCGGCATAGGTAGCGCTGAGCTTTTTTCATTTTGTAAGGACTCCGATGCGGTCACCGGATTTTTAGCAATCGCAAGCGGTGTGATTCTCTCGTCGACAATCTGATTAACAAAGCTCGAGTTGGCACCGTTTTCCAGCAACCGCCTAACCAGATAGGCGAGGAGATCTTCATGGGTGCCAACCGGTGCATAGATTCGGCAACGGGTTTCATTTTCCAGCTTAACAATATCGTGCAGTGCATCTCCCATGCCATGTAATCGCTGAAACTCGAAATCCATTTTGTTTTCTCCCGCCATAGACAACACGCTGGCGACAGTATGGGCATTGTGGGTAGCAAACTGCGGGTAGATTCGGTCTGTACGTTTTAACAAATGTTGCGCACAGGTAATGTAACTCAGATCGGTCACACATTTGGCGGTAAACACAGGATAGCCTGCGAGCCCTTCAACCTGCGCATGCTTAATTTCAGAATCCCAATACGCCCCTTTCACCAACCGCACCATTATCTTTCGATCCAGTCGAACGGCCGTTTCGTATAACCAGTCAATGACTGGCACGGCGCGGGGGCCATAAGCCTGCACAACAACGCCAAAACCATCCCAGCCGGCTAATGAAGAATCCGCTAGCACTGCTTGTATGATATCCAAAGAGATATCCAGTCGGTCGGCTTCTTCCGCATCAATGTTAAGTCCGATGCACGCTTTTTTAGCTTTTTGCGCAAGCAACAATAATCTCTGCTGCATTTCTGGCAGCATACGTTCTTGATGGGTTGAGATATACCTTGGATGTAAGGCCGATAACTTGACTGATATACCCGGGTTTTCTCTCAAATCTTCAGAATGTGCGCGAGCCGCCAATGCATCGATCGCCTCACCATATGCATCAAGATACTTTTTTGCATCAGCGTCGGTAACCGCAGCCTCTCCAAGCATGTCATAAGAGTAGGTATAGCCGCGTGATACCAGGGCATTGCCGTTGGTTGTCGCTTCGGAAATATCTTGACCCAGTACAAACTGTTCGCCCATCTCTCGCATCGCGTGTTCGACCGCTAAACGAATCACCGGCTCTCCCATTCGCTTCACCACCGCACGCAACGCACCCACAACGCCATCTGACTCATCCTCCAGAACATGACCGGTTAGCATCAATGCCCAGGTCGAAGCATTCACTAGAATAGAGCCGGAATCTCCAATATGAGAAGCCCAGTCATGGGGAACGATTTTGTCCTGAATGAGTTGATCAATGGTTTCGTCATCCGGAACCCGCAGCAACGCTTCAGCCAGACACATCAGGGCTACGCCCTCATCAGTCGAAAGACCGTATTCACCAAGAAACGACTGCATCACACCCGGTTCGTCTCTGGACCGAACCGCCTCTACCAAAGAAATTGTGTGTCTCTCAATATCTGAGAATTGCACTTTAGATAACGATAGAGACTTCAACAAGCGAGCAATCGAAGATCGTTGGGGTTCCAGATAAAGGCTCCTGATTTCGGCCCGTTTTTCTGCCGCCATAATAAATCTCGGTTTAGAAAGATACGTTCAATTTACCAAGAGATTGGTAAATAATTAGCCCTAATTCATTTATTTTTATAATCTATATGAACTATTATTTCGCTACATTTTAGAAAAAATTGACTATTTAAATGAATAACATAGACCAAATAGATATAAAGCTGCTTCGTGCACTGCAATTTAACGCCAGATTATCCATGCGAGCGCTCTCAGAGAAGGTGGGATTATCGAAAACCCCGGTCGTTAACCGGCTAAAGAATCTGGAGTCACGGGGTGTCATTAAGGGATATAGCGCGAGGATTGACCACGCGGTTCTAGGGCTAGAGCATATTGCCTTTGTACAGGTCACGCTCGAAGACACGCGATCCGGTGCACTAAAACAATTTAATGATGCGGTACTTTTGGTGCCCGAAGTCGAGCAGTGTCATATGACTGCAGCGGGGTTCGACTATCTGTTGAAGGTTCGCACCAGTGATATCACCCACTATCGCAAAGTATTGGGAGAGTCTATTTCGGCATTGCCTTATGTTTCAAATACTTCCACCTTCGTTGTAATGGAAACAGTGAAAGAGCCGAATTAGCTGAGCGTCTAATAGACCGGAGAAACCACCAAACCGACGGCACCTTCACCACTGGTAGAACCGTTGTCCAGCATTCTGACAAATACACGTTTACCATCTAATTCGATCTGCGCATGAACTAGCCAGCTAGGAATACTGCAGTTAGCGGGAAGCTTTACCATATGAACCTGTCCAAATTTTCCTGACATGCTGCTGTATGAAGTAAGTCGATGCATTGTCCTGCCCTCTTTGCTATTTGAATGTGTAACTTTAGTTTCACTCCTCAGGATAGTTTTGGATGTGATCTCGGTCACCAGCGCGTTGTGATCTGTTACCAACCCAAATCATCAGCGTCTATTTTTAGGACTCCTGGGGGATGTATTAGTTCGAAGAGTTTCAGTACCGTATTTCATTCGACACACTTATCTTGTTCACTCTGCGTTAACATTGCTGCATGTCAAAAGCACGCCTGATTGGTCTATTCGTACCGCTACTTTTTGTACTGCTTTGGAGCACAGGATTTATTGGTGCGAAATACGGTTTAATTGCAGCTGAGCCATTTACTTTCCTTATGGTCAGACATGGTATCGCAGCGGTGATTCTTGTTGCAGCGATTCCTTTTTTTACGGTTAAATGGCCTCGCCAAATAAAAGACTATGTCCATATAAGCGTAGTTGGTGTGCTTATGCATAGTTTGTATTTAGGCGGTGTATTCGCGGCAATTTATAAAGGCGTGGACAGCGGCCTTACCGCAATCATCGTCGGGTTACAGCCAGTTCTTACCGTAGTTTTTTCGGCCATTTGGCTGGGAGAAAGACTCAGCAATATAAAAGTTATTGGCACCCTACTCGGGTTCATTGGAATAACGGTGATTATTGCTGAACGTGGTGTTGGCGTTGACGGCTTGTCTACTACCGGTCTTTTACTTTGCCTGGTATCGCTAATTGGAATTTCCGTTGGCACGATTTATCAAAAAAAGTTCTGCACGCAATACGATCTATTACCCAGCGTTTGCATACAGTATATTGCCAGCGCTTTGTTTCTTTTGGTGCTGTCTTCTCTGTTCGAATATAGAGATATCTATTGGAGCACGCGTTTCATTTTGGCGATGATCTGGTTAATTGGCGTACTGTCCCTTGGCGCAGTGGTATTATTGATGTGGTTGATTCGTATGGGCGAAGCCGGCAAAGTGGCTAGTCTCTTCTATTTGGTCCCACCAGTGGTTGCGCTAGAGGCCTGGATTTTGTTTGACGAACAATTGAGCTATATCGCTATTGCAGGCATGTTGATATGTGTTCTAGGGGTTGCCTTGGTCATTAATTCCCCCGCCACTAAATCAAACCTGGAAAAATCTGAATAGATTAGAGCCAGTTTCATGAAAAACAAAAACTCGATGAGCGGAAAAGAATTTGTTGCAGAGGCCTATGCATTAACGGATAGCGAAAGCGCTATCCAGTTTTATCAAAAATGGGCCGCTGATTACGACAAGAATATGCAATCGCTAGGCTATCTTTCCCCCAAAAAAATTGCGGTATTACTTGCTGAGTCTTTGAGCACACCGAATCCGGTTGTATTAGACATCGGCTGCGGCACCGGCCTTACCGGTGCTGAACTTTGCAAAAAACTGCCTTGCGAAATTGATGGCATCGATATTTCTGACGAGATGATCGAAGTCGCCAGGAGTAGAGGAATATATCGAAATTTTGTTATCGGCGATCTAAACTTGCCATTGCAGTTTGAAGACAATTTATTTGATGCGGCAATTTCTTCAGGCACCTTTACCCATGGTCATGTGGGGTCACAGCCTCTCCATGAGATTACCCGAATATTAAAGCCCGGCGGTCTGTTAGCCTGCACGGTGCATTTCGACCTGTGGTATCAGCAAGAATTTGATGACACCTTCGCCAACCTGGTCAGCGCTGGCTTATTATCTTGCCTGTCGTTCACGGAAGGAAATTACTATAAAGATGCGCCTAATGAAGGATGGTTCTGCATCTATCAAAAATCTTTGGATTAACCCAATGAGTAAGATATTAATAATTGACGACGATGAGCGCTTAGCCGCACCTTTGTCCGACTATTTCGCAAGGTTTGATTTAACCCTTGTTAGCGCAACTCATCCGGATGAAGGCAAAAAACTACTGCATGAACAAGAGTTTGATCTCATCATACTCGACGTAATGCTGCCCGAGATTGATGGTTTCTCGCTGTGCGAGCAGATCAAAAAGCAATGGAAAATTCCGATTGTCATGCTTTCAGCAAGAGGAGATGTAGACGACCGTTTAATTGGATTGGAGCTTGGCGCCGACGACTATGTGGCAAAACCATTTGAACCAAAAGAACTGGTAATGCGAATTCAAAATATTTTGAAACGGAATGACAGTCGCACCTCAAACACCATATTCTCCTTTAAAGATCTCAATATAGACTTGAGCCAAGAGTTAATCCATGTTTGTGGCAAAGAAGTCAACCTAACTTCCAATGAATACCGTTTACTTACCACTTTTTGCAAATCCCCCGGGCGTGATTTTAGTCGCGACGAAATACTCAATATCTTGAAAGGCACAGAGGTTGAAATGCTGACGCGCGCCGTTGATATACTCGTTAGTCGACTGCGACAAAAGCTCAAACCAACAGACTATATTAAGACCGTATGGGGGGCAGGATATCGTTTTGTCGCGCCAGAAAGCGACTCTTCGGAAAACGCTGGAACCTAGTACCGCATGTTTAGCAAGTTCTCACACTCACTTTCAGCCAAACTGCTTCTGCTTTTTATTTGTGCGGGAGTAGTATTGCTGCTGCTGGTGGGAGCGATCGTTGGAAAAGGATTTGCTACCCATCTTAAAACCAGCACGCAACCTTTCATGCAGCATTATGTAGAACTGATGCAAACACAGCTTGGGTCTCCACCAAGTCGCGAGAGCGCCCGCGCAATTACCGAAAACAGCCCGGTAGAGATCCATGTCTTCGGTCCAGAAGAGTGGAGTACATCTCTGACACCGATGGACTACCAGGAGTTACAGCAAATGTTTCATAGCGGTGAGCGCAACCGCATTGCGAACGACGGTAGCGAAGCACCTGCCAATTTCTTTCGAAACTATAGAAACAGACTGTTGCTTCATGCAGAAAGCGACGGATACGACATTTATTATGAAATCCTGCAGTCCAACGAGCTTTTCTCGACACCGCCATATAACAAATCTCTTTTACTTACAATTCTTGGCATATTGGTTCTCATTTACTACGCAACTAAAACGCTATTTCGTCCGATAGATGAAATCCAGTCTGGAGTAAAACTCATAGGCAGTGGAAACCTTAACCATCGAATTAGTAAACGTCGAGATGATCAGCTTGGTGATCTCGCTGATGATGTAAACGCTATGGCAGACGATATCAAAGATATGCTTGAAGCCAAGCGGCAATTATTGTTGGGAATCAGCCATGAATTGCGTTCTCCGTTAACACGCAGCAGAGTTAATCTGGCACTCATGGATGAATCAAGATCGAAAAGCGAAGTTGAAAAAGACATTGCGTCAATGGAACAGATGATTACTGAGCTCCTTGAAAGCGAAAGACTGAACAGTCGCCATGTTAGCTTAAACCTTGAAACCGCCCGTCTTGATCAGGTAATACGTGATCAGGTTCAAGCGGAATTTCGAGGATATATTAAAGTAATGCAAATGGACTCTGTAGAAGCCTCGATAGACGTCGCCAGAATAAAATTACTAATGCGTAATTTGTTGAGCAATGCGGTAAAACATAGTGTCGATCCGCAACGCAGAGCAACGGTTTCTGTTCTACGCGAAGCAGAATTAAATTGCATCTACGTCACTGACAGTGGAGAAGGAATTGACCCGGAGCAAATTCCGCATTTAACCGAGCCGTTTTTTCGAGCTGACCCATCACGTCAACGAAAGACTGGAGGCTATGGACTTGGGCTACACTTGTGCAAAGTAATCGTCGAAGCTCATGGTGGCAAGCTTTCCATTACAAGCGAAGCTGACATTGGCACCAAAATTCGCTGTGCCTTCCCAACTAAAACTTAACCTTGATAACTTAATGAACATCAATTGGAACTATCCAACCGCCATGCGTACCGGTGAAGGTCGCGCCCAGGAAATCGCCGATATCTGTAAGGAATTTAACGTCCAAGCACCTTTGATCGTCACCGACCCAGGTTTGGCAACATTGGATATGACAAAAAACATAATGACTTGCTGCACTGACGCCGGCATTCGTGCGGCACTTTTTAGTGATATTAAACCCAATCCAACCGGTAGCAATGTAGAAGCAGGTATCAAAGTCTATCTGGAAGGCAAACATGATGGTGTTATCGCATTGGGTGGCGGAAGTGGCCTTGACGCTGGCAAAGCCATTGCAGTTGCCGCCAATCAAACATGTAGCTTGTGGGATCTCGAAGACATTGGCGATAACTGGCTGAATGCCGATGCAGATAAAATACCGCCGATTATTGCGATACCAACTACAGCCGGCACCGGTTCTGAGGTAGGCCGCGCATCTGTCATCGTCAATGAATCAGAAGAAAAGAAAGCCATTATCTTCCACCCTAAAATGTTACCTGGGTGCGTGATTTTGGATGCTGAACTCACCACTGGACTACCCGCTGGCCTGACCGCGGCAACAGGAATGGATGCGCTATCCCACAGTCTTGAGGCTTTTTGTTCACCCGTCTACCACCCGATGGCGGAAGGGATTGCGATCGAAGGTATTCGGCTGGTTCAGGAAAATCTGCCACTGGCAGTGAAAGACGGCAGCAATATTGACGCACGTCGACAGATGCTTGTTGCCTCAACTATGGGGGCTACCGCCTTTCAACGAGGACTAGGGGCCATGCATGCACTGGCGCACCCACTAGGCGCCATCTATGATGCCCACCATGGCATGTTAAACGCGATATTGATGCCTTATGTGCTGGTAGCGAATCGCAGCGCTATTGGTCCGGAGATTGAGCGATTGGCGAGATACCTGAAACTTTCTCCTGATTTTGATTCTTTTCTGCAGTGGGTGGTGGATTTACGTGCAGAAATTGGCATCCATGAGAATCTTGCCGCGATCAATATCGATGAAAAACGGGTCGATGAGTTGGGGCAAATGGCGGTAGCTGACCCATCAGCGTCAACCAATCCTATTCAACATTCTGCCGAGGCATACACCCGAATCGTATCCAACGCGATTCAAGGCAACCTTGAGTAAACCACCATGCAACAAATCGTCTACGACACAATTGGTGGAGCGCGGCTGGCGCTAAGAAAAGGCACACCAGATAGACACGTCGCCAAGTCTTGCCTGGAAGCAGGTGAATTCGCTATTTGCAAATCAACCCTGCCGACGCTGAATCATAACTTCATCATCGATGCTGGAGGCTACATTGGAACAGCGGCAATCTGGTTTGCACAAAATTACCCCGAGGCCAAAATACTTACGATTGAACCCTCACAAGCTAACTATGAAATTTTATTGGAGAATATTGAGCCGTATTCAAATATTGTTCCATTGAATAAAGCAGTAGTCGCGCGTTCGCGACCTGTTAACTTGATGGATAGAGGCACTGGAGACTGGGGTTTCTCGATTGTCGAAAAACCTAGAGACAACCCAAACCCAACTTCTCTCCACCATATTGAAGGGGTCACGCTTGATGAGTTAATTTACGACTCGAAAGTAAATGGGGTCGATATATTAAAGCTCGATATCGAAGGAGGTGAGAAGGAAGTATTCGACTTTCCTGGCTATTGGGCAAGAAACACGGTTTTACTTGTGGCTGAATTGCATAACCGAATTGTCCAGGGGTGCGGGGCTTCTTATCGAGCGGCCTGCGCACATATGGACGAGCTGCCGGCATCAGGGGGAGAGAAAGTGTTTACCGTGAACACAGACTTAATTCAGGCTAAATAAAATCAACTGCTGCAAGTAATCTTTACCTTAAAACATCTATAGCAGTAAAAATTTGGAAAGCTGGAATCGCCTAAGCAAACCAGCTTCGAGCAGTCGTTCGATTTCGGGCGACTGCATCATGACTCTTTGCTGATAAAGCTCTCTGGCGAGCGCCAGATTTCCACTCGCATAGGCGTCTCGCGCGTCGAGATCTAAAGTTGCTCCATTTTTTCGCATATCCTTTTGCATTCTCACGTCACTAAAATTACCGCGATGACGATATTTTTGCTCGAAGTGCTGATATCCACATACAGAGAAGTGCAAGATGGACGGGTTATAAAAAATAATCTTATCTAGCGGCCCATTTTCATGAATCCAACGGTGCGCCCCGAGTGGAAAAATACCGGGCAGCACCTTTGTCATCGCCTTTCCATTGTTATAGAAATTAAAGTAGCGCCTGCCCGAGGGCCAAATACCCTGTCGTTCAATCTTTTGATACTTCAATAGCGGTATCGGCTTCTTAAACGTATCCACAGATTCAAAATAGTTCTCGATTTCAAAAGAATGTGGAACGGCTTCATAGTTGTGATATACACCCGATTGCTTACCAGCTTCTTCAAGGGAGCGAATATGAGATTGGCCATCGCCATTTTTGAGATAAAACAACTCATCGATATCGATATGGAGCAACCAATCAACACCCATTTTCAAGGCAAGATTAAAACCATATTCAATATTCAAAAGCTGGCGCGCACCCACCGTATCATCTAGATAGTCTTTGCATTGATCGTAATGTCGAAGCTGTCGCCATTCCTCCCGAACTTTTTGATCAACAGGCACAGCTGTCACACCTTCTAAAGAGGCAGCCAGCTCTATATCTGGATCTTCGGGATCATCGAACAAAATAATGAAATCGGTGAAACCAATGTTACGGTGATAGCGAACGAAGGTTTTTAGAACCTCGCCCGGATCACGCATCATGCTGACAATACCTAATCTCATCGCATCCGCCATACCTAGACAAGCGCTTTCTTTAAAAATCCCACAATATCCTTCTCCTGTAGACTATCCCATATTGGTCTTACGCTATCTCTCGCAGCCTGATCTCCAACAGAGAGTTCATCCGACACATCATTTCGCACAGCTTTAGGCATATGCACTTTAACCGAGGGTAACAGCCTCGCAGACGCCAAATCAGAACCGACAGTTGGAATAAGAAGCGTTGGGATGCCCAAACTACCAGAAATTTGATAGGTAAATGAGCCAGCGGTAATCACCGCGTCTGAGGCAGCAATCAAATTGATATGATCATTGATATCGTGAGAAACATCTCCCATGTTTACAATCCGCGGGTCAATCGACGCCATGGTTACTACTGTAACTACAAGAAGGTTCCTCTGCCAGAGCAAGTATTCTATCAATTGATTCGCCACCTCTACCGGCATGCTTTTCAAGGCCGTACCAGCTAAAGGATGAAAAAAAACAATTCTTCGATCACCGATACAACCGCGGGCATAAACTTCATCTCGCAACCTGTTGATTTTATCTGGATGAGTAATCTTCAACTTGGTTCGCTTATTACGCTTCAAGATGACTTTCTTGTGCATCGATAGCGCCTGAAGGAAGAAATCAAATAACGGTATTTTTCCATAGCTATCGAAAGAAACTAAATCCGCAATATCGACGTAGGCGTTGTAATGATAGAACTGGGTTACTGTAATAGGCAGCTGCCTCGTTTCATTTACTTGCTCATACTCCTCATAAAGAATCCCTTGAGTCGATTGCTCACGCTGCAGCAGATCAATTTTCACGCTGGAAAATTTAGTCTTGAGGAAGGCGTAAAAATGCTGCAAAGCACCGAGGCCAACTATGTTTTCATCATACCCCCTGCCCATCCCATTGACGATTGCAATTTCGATACTTAGACTTTTATCCAGGCCGCTAGTGCTCAGTATGGAAGCAAGCCCCTCTTTTTTAAATCCTAAATTCACCGGGCAACGCTGATGAGAAAGAATATCCTCCTCACCATCAGCACCGACAATAAAAATCCGATGATCCCTGTTCACCGCATCGCAGAAGTGCCTAAGCTGGCTTGGTGATGTGAGATAAATATGACTGAACGGGATATACCCTATAGCGCTTGTCCTGGCGCTACCTTTCAAATAGGTCTTTGGATACTGGTCCGTTTTGCTTAAGCTCAGCGGGTTTGGAGCGTGAAAAAACCTCAACATTTAGATAACAAAATTCAAACAGAAGCTTCTATACCAGCGCAAGCGCAACGGTATAGCCTGTGAATTTCCGCATGTTGATGACACCGCCATCCAGTATCAGATACTGCCCTTTAATACCGCGTAACACGCCGTTCACTTCAGGTGTTTTATCAAAGTTAAAACTACTCACTTTTGTCGGGTATTGTTCTACCGGGTAGTCTATCTCAACCACCGGCTCATCAAGGGCCTGCCACTCAAGATCAGGTTGACGTATGGACAGTTCAGCAAGATCACTTTTCGCTTGATTAACAATATCGTTAGCACGGGCTTTTAAATCAACCGATTCGGCGCCACCTTTCAACATCTTTCGCCAATCGGTTCGATCACTTACATATTGTTTTATCGTTGTCTCCAGCAGTCCAGAATGAAATCTGTTCTTGACTCGAAACATCGGCACCGCTTGGTTTGCGCCTTGGTCTATCCAACGAGTTGGTAATTGATCACCGCGAGTAATTCCCACTTTTAAACCTGAAGAGTTCGCGATATAGACATAATGGTCTTGCATGCAGTGACCGTCTGCCCATTTTTCGTCACGACATGTTCCTTCGGAATAGTGGCAGGTCTCCGGACGCATGATACACATATCGCACTCGGCGAGAGATTTAAAACAGGGATAGCAATAGCCTTGGCTAAAGCTCTTGTTGGTTTTACGATCGCAGTTAATACAGTGAATCTCACCGCTGTAAGTCAATTTGATTTCCTTACCAATCAGCGGATTCATCTCTACCAGGGTATCACCAAGCGGCAGCTGATAGCTGGCAGGCGGTCCTAGCTCAACTTTCATTTTTCTTACCTGCCCGGAACCTAGTATGTTCGTCATCGTCTTTACTCCCTATCCATCAAGCGCTTGCGCAAAATCTTCAAGTAAATCTTGCTCACCTTCAATACCAACTGCAACACGAACTAATCCATCTCCAATTCCAATAGTTTCACGGTCCGATTTAGAAACACCAGCATGGGATGATTCGGCGGGCAGAGTAACCAAGGTTTCGGTGCCGCCTAAACTAACCGCTTCGGTAACCAGCCGAAGCCGATCAATCATTGCATGAGCGCCTTCGCCCCCACCAACATGATCAAAACTTAACAAGCCACCGAAGCCATTGAAAAGATTTTTTGCGCGATGATGATCAGTATGACTGGACAAACCCGCATAGTTTACCTGACTAACATTCTCGTGTTTTTCTAAAAAATCGGCCACAGCAAACGCATTGGTGTTTTGTTTATTCACCCGTAAAGAAAGCGTCTTTATTCCTCTCTGTAACAGGAAACAAGCGTGTGGATCCAGTGTTGCCCCAAAATGGTCGAGCTTGATCTTTATTTTGGAAACCAGAGCGTCCATTCCAAGTATCGCACCGGCGACAATATCTGAATGACCGTTTAAGTATTTCGTGCAGCTATGAACAATCAAGTCAAAACCGATATTTGCAGGCTGAAAATTAATCGGGGAAGCTAGTGTGTTATCAATCATGGACACCAAATTATTTGATCGACAAAACCCAACAACCGCCGGCAAATCACCAACTCTTAGCAGAGGATTGGTCATGCTTTCCGCATAAAAAGCCCGCGTATTGGGTTTTACTTTTTCCTGCCATTCAGCAGGGTCATTCAAATCAACGAAATCATAGGAAACGCCCAAAGCAGGTAGATCATGAGTAATAAAGGAATGCGTGCCACCATACAATCCATTCTGGGCCAGTATGTGATCTCCCGACTTCACCACTCCCATCAATGCAGTGGTAATTGCTGCCATACCGCTGGATGTCACCAGTGCAGCTTCCGTTTGCTCAAGATCTGCAAGCTTGGCATGCAATGCCAGATGATTAGGAGAATTGTTTAATCGCAGATAAGGAATTGCGTGGTAGTCAGACTCACGGGTTGACTCAAAAGTTGAACTTTGGAAAATTGGCAGTGTAATAGCGCCGCCAATTCGTGGGGATGGCTCTCCAGCATGTATCGCTCGGGTTTCTAACGACATTCTCCTCTCAGAAGTTTTATCCGTCACCTATCTACCACCAAAGAGCGATCCGAGTACGCCGCGTATCACCTTACGGCCAATCTGGGTACCCACAGAGCGGGCAATACTTTTCATCATCGCTTCACTCGCAGTTTGTCTGCCGCTACCTCCGGTCTTTCTCTTCGCTTCTCGAGCGGCTTCACGTTCTAATTTTTTTCGCGCTTTCTCTGCTTCACGGGCTTCTCGCTCGGCAATCTTTTCCGCTTCCTTTGCATCTTTCTCAGCCTGAATACGCTCCTCTTCTTCTTCCGCTTTTTTCAGCTGCTCTTCAGCTCGCGCGTTCAATTTCTCCATCGCAGATTCGCGATTCTCTGATTCATCATAGCGATTGCCAATCGGAGAGCGCTTTATCTGTTCCGCTCGCTCTTCATCGGTCGCTGGTCCAATCCGAGATTGTGGTGGCCGAATAAGAATTTGTTCCACTGGCGTTGGCACGCCATCCCCGTCCAGAACAGAGACTAATGCTTCACCAACACCAAGCTCGGTAATCACCTTCTCAGTATCGATCGCTTCATTCGCGCGGAAGTTTTCCGCTACAACTTTCACTGCTTTTTGTTCTTTGGGAGTAAAAGCTCTGAGCGCATGTTGGACTTTCATACCAAGCTGCCCCAAAACATCTTCTGGAATATCCAATGGACTCTGGCTCACAAAATACACGCCAACCCCCTTCGAACGAATCAAGCGGACAACCTGTTCGATCTTGTCAACAAGCGCTTTTGGTGCATCATCAAATAATAAGTGCGCCTCGTCGAAGAACATTACAAACTTTGGCTTATCCGCATCACCAACTTCCGGCATATTCTCGAATAACTCAGCCATCAGCCAAAGCAGAAAGGTGGCATATAGCTTTGGCCCACGGGAAATGATGGTGGTCACATCGAGTACGTTGATAATGCCCCGCCCAGAGAAATCTTCTCGCATTAGATCATCGAGTTGCAAGACAGGTTCGCCAAGGAATACCTCTGCATCCTGCTCTTCAAGCACCAATAGATCACGCTGAATCGCACCGATACTGGCGCTGGTAAAATTTCCGTAGTCACCGCGTAGCTCTGACGCATTCTCTGACATAAAACCAAGCAGCGCTTGGAGATCTTCCAAATCCAGCAACAGCATTCCATTGTCATCCGCAATTTTAAATGCGGCATATAAAACCCCGGTTTGGGTTTCATTCAAATCAAGAAGATTAGAGATTAACAGCGGACCAAGTTCGCTAACCGTTGCTCTTACCGGATGGCCTTTCTTACCAAACAAATCCCAGAACACAACAGGATTCGCAGTCATTTGGTAGTCAGTAATACCAATCGCTTCAATACGTTCATCAATCTTCGGGTGTGCAGTTGCCGCACACATAAGCCCCGAAACATCCCCTTTCACGTCCGCCATTAAAACCGGCACCCCGGCTTTGGAAAACTCTTCAGCCAAAATCTGCATGGTGACAGTTTTACCAGTTCCGGTAGCGCCGGCGATCATTCCATGGCGATTTGCCATTTTCGGATTCATTACCACCTGATTTTGATCAACCCCACCGATCAGAATGCCATTTTCTATGCTCATGTTTATATATGAATTAGATGCTTAGGAAGATTATTAGAAAAAATACCTCTATAGGAGCTGAATCATAACCCGTTCACAAGATGCAAAAAAGCGCTAGAAACGGCGTTTGGGAAAAGCAAACATAAGGATTGCCAGTGCTACAATCCGACTAAAACGAGTCACTGACCCAAAACCATGAAAGATCTAGAGAAAATAGCTGATCATTACAAATCAATGCTGGAACTAATTGGAGAGGATGTAAAGAGAGACGGCCTCCTTGATACACCAATGCGCGCGGCGAAAGCGCTACAGTATCTCACCCACGGCTATGACCAGAGCCTGGAGCAAGTGGTGAACAATGCCATCTTCGAATCCAATAACGATCAAATGGTGATTGTAAAAGATATAGAGCTGTACTCTATGTGTGAACACCATATGCTACCGTTTGTTGGGGTCGCGCATATCGCTTATCTGCCCGCAGGAAAGGTTATCGGCCTGTCAAAACTGGCGCGGATAACGGATATGTACGCTCGTCGTCTGCAAATACAGGAAAATCTAACCGAACAAATTGCAAATGCGGTGGAATCTATGACCGGTGCGCGCGGCGTTGGGGTTGTGGTTGAAGCCAAACACTTTTGCATGATGATGCGTGGGGTAGAAAAACAAAATTCGGTAATGAAAACATCTATGATGCTGGGGACCTTTAGAACCGATCATCGAACCCGCACTGAATTTCTCAACTTGATTCGTGATTGATGAATACCCTGCAATCCGGATCTAGTGGCGGTTAAAACTGACGACACGGATGAAAGCGCTTTTAGTAGATGGTTTTAATCTAATACGCCGTATCTACGCTGCTGTGCCGCAGCCAGCCGACGATGCACCACCGCTCGCCAAAGAAGCGCATATACATGGCGTGATCAACTCGATGAGCGCCTCGCTCCAACGCGCTTTACGGGCGCATTCACCAAGCCATTGCGTGGTGGTATTTGAACAATCCGGGCGGACCTGGCGACATCGATTACATCCGGAGTACAAGATCAAACGCAGCGTAATGCCAGAACCTCTGGCAAGAAACATGGATGCAATCAAAAAGAGTTTTGCTGATATTGGCGTCAATAGCTTCGAGTTTGTAGGTTACGAAGCCGACGATGTCATCGCAACCATGGCCACGAAAATAGCAGGCAATAACGGTAACGTTGTTATACTGTCGACAGACCGAAATCATTGCCAATTACTCGGTGAGCATATTCGCGTTTACGATCATTTTGGACAACGTGATCTCGACCGAGAAATCATCTTCAAACGATTCGGTGTGGAGCCACATCAGCTACCGCTTTTACTTGCTTTAGCCGGTGATTCCGGGCTCTCCATTCCCGGAATTGTTGGCGTAGGCGTAAGGACCGCGGCGCGCCTGGTGAATGAGCATCACACTTTGGACAAACTGATGGAGGCTTCTGTCGAGATGAAAGGAAAGATTGGTGCGAAAATCTTCAGTGGAAAAGAAGCCGCCGAGCTCGGTCTAAAATTGTTCACTTTAAAAACCGATATCGAACTCGGCATAAACCTGACTCAGTTCAGGCTGAACTTTGATGAATAACAGCGAGTCAGCGGTATACTTATCTATCTGTAATCAAGGGTAAAAATTATGCAAACATGGGAACAAATCGCGCTAGGCGCCGTTATTGTGGTCGTCTTATTTTTGGGTTTGCCGCGAATAAAAGCATCGATGCAAGCAGCTGAAGGAAAGCCAAAAGATTGGGCGGGCGTAATTGTTCCGATTGTTATTGTGGTCTTGTTTGTATTTTTGCTGGTTCAGTTGGCCTGAAACAACAAACATCATTACGACATGCAACAACTATAATTTGTTTCTGGGAACCAGCGTCACCTGGCTTTGACATCCCCCTAGCCACCACGCCATCTCCGTAAAGGTACTCAAGGAAGAGCCGATCAGATGATCTGTTTTAGACAAGATATTGAGGTTAATGAATGCCACTTGCGATAGATCATAGCGATCTGGTGGCGAATAATACCGAACTCGATTTCCAAACCGATCAACCAGCTTTTGCAAATACGATGCGTTGTCGGCAGAAACAAACACTTGCCCGTGTTCTTCCACAAGAGCCTCGTAATACGCAAAATTAAAGTAGTGGCGATGGCGATTCGGTGCATCATCCCAGTCATCGGTCATCCATGTGCGCATATGCACCGATACGTTTATATCTGAAAGAAGCCGATCGGATGCCTCATTGATCTCATTCAAAAGATCAGAAGCAACGGGTAATTGCGCAATCACCCGCTGATAAATTTCCTGCATGGTAGAAGGAATTCGATGAAATTCGTGATCAATATTGCGTGCATTCTCATCGGCATCACTAAATCCTTGAGATTCTCGCGCATTCGAAAACCCGGCTTCAATCGGGTCATCATCAAATACAATCAGGCGCCAGTCTTTATGTGTATTTGCTTCAGATGGAATCGCCGATTTCGAAATGTGTGTGAAATCGGGATAAATTTTCACAAGGTCCGGGCTGCTATTAAAAGCTTCACCGCCATGCCTGTCCGCCAGTCGTATCGTCGACAGCAGACATTTCAGGTTATTGCATAATCCGCCACGCTGTAAAGCCACCCACATATCACACGGGTTCGCGCTTTTAACCTGTGTCACCGCGACCAATCGCCTGGGCATGCTTGCGCGCCCAAATTCTCAAACAGTTCTTTATAGATGCTTGCTGGGGCGCCATAAAAATAGTGTCGTGAAATATTTCCACAAAGTAATGCGGCAGGTGCTCACCAAGTGATAATGCAATATCAAACACATTCGGCCATTGATCTGCATCAAATGGCATTGGTGGCGCAGCGAGGAATAATCTGGCGTCATCAATCATAATGACGTCATTTCTTCGATGCTTTATCGCATCTAACTCTTCGATAATCGGGCATTCATCCAGTTCACCAGCGGTTACTCCTCCAGACCAATGACCGTCAAGCCAAAACATCGCAGGTTGATCACCAATTTTTTCCACCACCCGCGGGAGATGCTCTCTTGAATCACCAAAGTGCGGTTCAATATTTCCCAGGGCTTTTAGCTCAGCATGATAACGATCGTAAAAAGGTTGCGCTGCTTCTATGGTATGAACAAAGTCAAATTCTTCGGCGGCCCAACGGGTCGTTTTACCTTTATAAGTACCGGTTTCAACAAATACTTTAGCGCCGATTAGCGTTGCCAATTCCAGCGTTGCCTCGCGGTGAGGCCCCATTGTGTAAATTCCCATAAGTACTTTTCTTAAAGCTTATATAAAGCGCTGAACACTATCGTTACAGCAAAGTTTTTCGAGCAGATGAAGCTCTCAGCGAACCCATCACATTGTAGTACAATCCTTCTGCTTCAACCATCCAAGAAAAGCAACCCGTGATCCATCATTTTCCAAAAAGGTTTTGCACGAGAAATTAAATGACAAGCCAGGACAAATCTATCCCCGCGAGGATGAATACCAGCATAACCGATAATCAGGTATACCCTCAGGTTTGTTTGCAAGCCGCTTATGATTATCGTTATTTTCTTAACTTCCGCAGAGAAAAAGACTATGTCGGTGCCTTAGAGCATGTGCCAGAACGAATAGGACGAATATGTTATGACATGATCAAGGATGACGCGTCGGTTGCGGTGTTAATGGACCAGTTTCGCCAGAACGATTTATATGGAAACCCAATCACTTTCAACCACGAAGATCTGGGAGATGTTTCTGCAACCACGCTTCGCTACGTCCGCATACTGATTGCCTTGAAACATTTTTTTGGCAGCCTGGACGGTATGAATATTTGTGAAATCGGTGTGGGTTATGGTGGACAATGCCGGGTCGCCAACGTCATGTGGGAACCCAGACGGTACCGATTGGTAGATATTCAGCCCGCCTTGGCACTAGCACAACGGTTTCTCGACCATTTTATATTGCCCTCGGTAATGAGCTACCAAACAATGAACCAGCTTAACTATGAGAATTATGACCTGGTCATCAGTAACTATGCTTTCACCGAATTACCTCGAACGATACAAGACGTCTATCTTAAGAAAGTCATTTTACGTGCCAAGAAAGGCTATATTTTATACAACGAAATTACACCCGCTTCGTTTCGTTCGTACAAAGCTGCGGAATTGAAAGAAATGATCGATGGAGCTGAAATCTCTGAAGAGTATCCGCTAACCCATAAGCGCAACTGCGTTATCACCTGGGGGCATCAGTAAATCACAATATAAAAGCATCCCGAAAAGAAACAACGCGGGCGACTTATAGATCTTCATGCGGCATAGACACCGGGTGAAAAATTCGAGGCCCGTCCTCTTCAGCAAGTGCGGTTTGAATTGACTGCTTCGACACTTCTTGCAGCAAAGGAGCTAACACCTTCTTCTCCGCTCGCCAGTTTTTCATTTCAGGATCACCAGGCCACCAAGGTAGAAAATTATGTTGCTGACAAAATGTAAGACCAAACGCTTTAGCGAGACTCGGAATTTTGTATTCAAGGAATCCGACTCTGGGATGATTAATCTCAACGTACTTATCAAGAAAAATCCGCGGAAAGCAAACAACGATAAATAAACAAGCCATCAAATCCGGCTCTTCCATGCCGTATTGTTTTTGCATCAGTTGCTTGAACGCCAGAAAATTAGGATTGTCGGGTCGAGTCCAGTTCCACCAGTCTCCCATATTCGCAACCGGCCTCAAGCCTGAAAGCAATATTTCACCAGGCTGCAGTGACGAAAATAATGAAGCTTGCGGAGCGGTGACCAACATATCCCACTGACAGACAAAAATGCTCTGCCACTTCAAATATTGCCCGCGATCTTTATGCCATTCTGCAATTAATTGATCACCGTGCTTCCATTTCCACTTCGCTTCTCTATCATGCGGATAGACGTAAAAATCATCGAGCAAGTCTGCAGTCTTCTTCGCGGCTTCAAAGGAAAGAGAAGCCGGTCCTCCATACAGTCCATAGATATTTATATCGGGATTTAATCGACGAAGTCGAATCAGCCGAACTCGACACAAATCAAATTCCTTGTAAAACCAAAACAAAATATCTGGCTGCATACTAATGTTGTTCATAAACTTGCATGACCCAAGGATACTGCTTTATCGAACAGTTAGCACTGCTGAAAATTGTCGTGCTGACTTTGGTTTTGGAATCAAGTGTCAGTTATAGTTAACGATCAAATCTCCCCACTCACACACCCCTTACCGCCGTTAATCTTATGAGCAAATCCCAGGCTGACAATATCACGATGTCCGAAGGCGGACTGTATTCACTCGCAACCATAGGCGCAAAGGATGTGATTGATCTCGCCGCCGATCGCGCTTGCGATGCCATCCAGCAGCTTGATCTCTCCCAAAATGCTAACCGCTTTACGATGGCGGACATGGGATGTGCTGATGGCGGTACTTCCCTAGGGCTGGTGGATAGAATTTTATCTGAGCTCAATGATACGAACCCCGACATAACATCTTCCATTATTTATGCCGATCAGCCCGCAAATGATTTCAACGCACTGGTCAGTATTGTCCACGGACGAAGTTCATTTGATACCTGGATGAATAGGCATAAAAACGCCTTTCCCTTGTTTTCAGGCGCTTCGTTCTACACCCAGGCTGCTCCTGAGAACTCACTCGACTTTGTTTTTTCCGCCACCGCAATGCACTGGCTGTCACAAAAGCCCTGCAATCTTTCTAATCATGTCCATATGGTGGGCGCAACAGGAGACGAGTACGCGCAGTTTTCTGAACAAGCGAGGAATGACTGGGAAACAATATTGCTACATCGCTCGCGTGAGTTAAGAGCTGGCGGCAAGGCAGTATTTGCCAACTTTTGTCGCGATGAAAATGGACGTTATTTGGGTAACACCGAGGGTATCAATATGTTTGATACCTTTAACGAAATATGGCTCGAATTTCTAAGTGAAGGGGCAATTAGCGAAAGCGAATATCACAGCATGACCTTGCCGCAGTATTACAACACCGTAGAACAATTTAGCGCCCCATTCGATAACCCGGAAAGCCCCGTCTATCAAGCAGGCATGCGCCTGGATAGCATTGAAACAGGTATTGTGCGTTGTCCATTTGCGCGAAAATTCGAACAAGACGGCGATGTCAAAAAATTTGCGGACGGCTTGATCCCCACCGTCCGCAGCTGGAATCAAAGCATCTTTGCCGCCGGACTGGACCCACAGCGTAATCAAGACGACCGGCGGACTCTAATTGAAGATTACTATGGCCGCTATCATCAACGCGTGCTGGACGCACCAGCTGGACATGGAATGGACTATGTACACGCCTACATGACAATCTCTCAATCCTAAGCTGGAAGCCGCTTTCCTAGCAATACAATGTAATTTTAATACACATGCCTGATTCTTCTGCAACCTTGTCTGACTATGGAAAATGGGTAATACTATCGCCAGCGTTCAGCCTGCTCAGCACGGTATTACCCCAGCTGGAGCACGGTTAGATTCTAAATAATAGATCAGTGATCCTGATCAATTCATTCACCAATCGAGGATAAGAAAATATGAAACGTCGTGACCTATTAAAAGGTGGCGTAGCTACGGCTGCAGCTGCTGGTGCATCGACTCTCGCCGCTCCGGCGATCGCCCAAGAAAGAATTGAAATCGCAATGGTTGCGACCTGGCCGCGTGACTTCCCGGGCCTGGGAACAGGTGCGCAGCGCTTCGCGCAAAGATTGACAGACATCAGTGACGGCCGTTTTCAGGTTGAATACTTCGCAGCCGGCGAACGTGTAGGCGCATTTGATTCATTCGATGAGGTTGCTTCAGGTAATGCTCAGATGTATCACGCCGCTGACTATTATTGGAAAGGCAAGCACCCAGGTTGGGCATACTTCACCGCGGTTCCATTTGGACTGACTTATACTGAAATGAATGCTTGGATTCGTTTTGCCGGTGGACAAGAACTCTGGGACGAATTAGCAGCCGAGTCAGGCCTTAAGAACATGATGTGCGGCAGTACAGGTGTGCAAATGGGAGGTTGGTTCCGCAAGGAAATGAACTCTGCGGATGACTTCAAAGGCTTAAAGATGCGTATCCCAGGTTTAGGGGGTGACGTATTAGCAAAGCTTGGTGCTTCTCCTGTTTCATTACCTGGTGGCCAAATTTACGAAAACCTGATTTCTGGCGCGATTGACGCAACCGAGTGGGTTGGCCCTTGGAATGATGCGGCCATGAAGTTCTACGAAGCCGCCAAATACTACTACTTCCCTGGCATGCATGAGCCAGGCGCAATGTTAGCTGCTGGGGTCAACAAAGACTTCTGGGAAGGTCTTTCAAAGTCTGACCAAATCATGATTGAAGCCGCTTCTTCCATGGAAAATGATGTCATGATGGCGGAATACAATGCGAAGAATGGTTCAGCATTAGCCAAGTTAATCGCCGAGCAAGGCGTTGAGCTACGTGAGTTCAACGACGATATCTATGATTCATTTGGTGAGGCTGCCGACGAGGTCTTCGCCGAAACTGTAGAGCATAGTGATCTGGCAAGACGCATTCACGAGAGCTTTATCAAAGCGCGTGCGGACATTGGTGGCTGGCAGAAAGTGGCTGACGCTTCTTATCTGCGCCAACGAAACCGCGTAATCGGCCTGTAAGCCCCGCTTACACCGATTGTCGCCTTTGAATTGGCAATAGCTCAAATACCCCGGCTCTATGCCGGGGTATTTGTTTGCGCTGACAACAAAAACAGCTAGACGCTTTGTAAACAACCTCTAAACCATAGCGGTGTTCAATGCACTTTTTGTCTGTGAATGGGGTCTACAAAGTAATATTTGTCAGTACCCGACGCTATTCTTAAAAAACCTCGCGCTGGGAAAATCCGCCGATTGCGTGATTCTCCTAACGAAAAAAATGATAAATAATTAGAAAGAACAGTGATTCGTCTTCTCGAAAAAATAGCCACTTACCCTCGATTATTAAGGGTCCTTGCCGCGGTCGCCTCAACTATGCTGGCCATATTCTTAATCGACAATATTTTGATTTATGCCGCTGATTGGCCCGGGCTGCGCAAGTTATTTGCCGATATTGGACTTGCCTCTGCCGGTAAAAATTTCAAGGGTCTTGAAGGTGCTGCCGTCGCCCAGGCATGGGGACAGCTTATCGTCAGCTGCGCTGTTATAGGGGCTGTCGTTTTTTGGGTACTTCGCAGTCATACCAGGGCTCTATCTTCTGATGCCAATATGTATTCAAGCATCTCGGCATTCGTTATTCGCGCTGCGTTTTGGGCTGTTTTGTTAATCGGCGCTGCAGATATGTTGATTTCATTTTTGCGAGTAGAGGGACTCTTAAGTGCGGTGGTTGGTGAACACCTAACCACTCAACTAGGCCGCTCTATTTTTCGCGGTGTTTATGTTCACTACCCCCTAATGGTCGTTGGCATCATCATTGCCTGCTTTTCGCGATCTCTCGGGTTTGTCTGGCTTTCACTAATGATCGTTGGTGCCGAATTCTTAATTGTTATCACCCGATTTGTCTTTTCTTACGAGCAAGCTTTTATGGGTGATCTCGTGCGCTTTTGGTATGCCGCACTATTTTTATTTGCCAGCGCTTATACATTGCTGCACGACGGCCACGTCCGCGTGGATGTATTATATGCGGGCTTCAGCGAGCGCGGAAAAGCGGTCACCAATAGTCTCGGCGCGGTGTTACTCGGCCTCCCCATTTGCTGGACGATTCTTATCCTGGGCACATCAAGTAAAGGCAGCGTCATCAACAGCCCGCTTCTTAGTTTTGAAATTTCGCAAAGTGGATTCGGGATGTACACCAAATATCTGATGGCAGCTTACCTACTCATCTTTGCCGTCAGCATGGCAATTCAATTTGTCAGTTTTTTCCTCGGCAACATGGCAAAGTTTGTTTCGCCTGTTGAATCGACCGGCAACGGAGGAGCATAACCATGGAAATAGTCTTTCTATGTACCTTGGTCGGCCTGATGATTATTGCCCTAACTTCAGGGTTTCCAGTTGCCTTTGCACTACCAGGGTCTGCGATTGCAACGATCTCTCTAGCGGCACTATGCGGCTATCTCTTCGCCGGTGATGTTGATGCTTACTTCGCCCAGGATGGGCCGACCGAATGGCTTACTGCAGGTATTACTAACTTTCGAAGTTTATATTGGGAAGTTGAACGCGACACATTAATAGCTATCCCCCTTTTCGTTTTCATGGGGATTATGCTGGAAAGATCTCGCATTGCGGAAGATCTGCTGGTTTCCATGGCACGTTTGTTTGGCCCTGTCCCAGGTGGATTAGGCATCTCGGTGGTATTTGTTGGTGCACTGCTTGCTGCGACCACGGGTATTTTAGGTGCCACGGTCATTGCCATGGGCTTGATTTCCCTGCCCGCGATGTTGCGCAATAACTATTCAAAACCGCTAGCAACAGGAACAATTTGCGCCTCGGGGACACTCGGCCAAATTATTCCGCCGTCCATTGTTCTGATCATCCTGGCCGATCAACTTGCCAATGCTGCCGATCAGGCGAGCACCCTTCGCAAAGCAAACTACAAAGAGATAACCGGTGAGTTTTCTTTACCATCCGAGCTGGATATAACCTCCGCCAGTGCCGGAGACATGTTTATGGGTGCGCTGATCCCGGGCTTGATTCTGGTTGGCTTGTACATGCTGTACATACTGATCGTGGCAATTGTTAAACCCGGCACTGCACCACCGGTGCCCTATGAAGGTAAGTACGACCGAAAATTTGCCATCTCCGTAGCGCTTTCTTTAGTGCCTCCACTCAGTCTTATCTTCGTTGTTCTCGGTTCGATTATTCTAGGTATCGCCACCGTGAACCAAGCAGGCGCGATAGGCGCTGTCGGAGCCATCATTATGGGCGGCTACCGACTAACCGAAGGCAAACGCCTACAGTATCTACCAACCATCTTGGCGGTCGGTTCTATCGCCGTGATTCTGATACTGCTGCAAAACTTCAACCTGAATATTAAAAACATCCATAGCGGTCACGATCAGCTCGGGATAGTTCTGGCGCTTATTGCCGTTTCGGTGTTTGTATTTGCTCTGGTGTGGAGCTGCTGGCGCACATACAAAATAGAAAACACGTTAAGCAGTGTAATGGTAGACACCGCTAAAACCACTTCCATGGTTTTCATCATTTTAATCGGCGCTGCGATGCTGACTTCTGCATTTCGCGCGTTTGGCGGTGAAGAGCTGGTTAAAGAATTTTTGACCGGATTACCTGGCGGGTTTTGGACACAGTTTCTTGTCGTCATGATCGTCATATTCCTGCTGGGATTCTTCCTCGATTTTATTGAAATCGCGGTTGTGGTTGTGCCCATTGTCGCGCCAATACTTTTGTCTGATCCGTCGGCCAATATCACGGCGGTATGGCTTGGAGTAATGATCGGTTTAAACATACAAACCTCGTTTCTCACCCCACCATTTGGCTTTGCGCTTTTCTATTTACGAGGGGTGGCGCCACCCGAGGTTAAGACAACCGATATCTATAAAGGCGCGATCGCCTTTATTTGTCTGCAGTTAGTAGGACTGGCAATCGCTGGATACTTCCCGCCGCTGGTTAACTATATGCCTAACCGCACGGCGCTAACTGCAGAAACTGCACCACCTCCAATCAATCCAAAGTTGCAGCAGTGTATGGAGCAGGACCTGTTCGTCTACTACGCCGACGAAAAAGAAGGTTTGTTAGAGGAAATAAACAAAGCCATGAAATTAGACTTTTCTTCCTTGCCTAGCGAACATAGTGAAGCGTTAACAAAAAGTTTTGATGCGGCACAACTTACCTTCGCCAATGTTGATGCCGTAAATACAACACGCACAAACCTCGAAACTTTCCTTGAAGACTACCTGCCTTTGCATACCGATGTGCGAACGATTCAGCGGGAAGCAAAAAAGGTTGAAACAGACATTGCTGAGCTAGAGAAAGTGTTCGATAGAGAAAGACGAAAGAGCGATGCCAAAGACAGTGTACTGAACAATCTGGAAAATCTGATCACAACACTCACGCAGGAAAAAGACCAAATCCTGGCAGCTATTCCGGACACCTGGGAAGAACAGCGCAAACAATATCTGGAGCTAGCTAAACTCGACAAAATAGAGCGCGGTAAATATCGACGTGGTGTCGACGAAAGCTATGAGCCATTAAAGACCCTGCGCTCTCTTCTTGCAGACTTAGAGCCGTTAAAAGGTATCAGCAAAGTGCTGGAAGGCACTGAAGCAATTATTGAAAACGAGCCCGCTGAAAACGCGATGGCATTAATCAAGGAGAAAGAAAGCGCAATGAGTGATGTCGAGGGCATTAGTCATATCAAGTCACTATTATCAAAAGCACGACGTGCCCTAAAAGGCGATGCACCCGATACTGAAAAAGCGCTAAGCCTGGTACAAGAGGCAAACACGGCTTATAGCGATGAATTGGGCTGGAGAGAGCAAGCGGCTTCTTCTGTGTTGCCTGATCTAAATCGATACGATTCCGCAATCTACGACAGCATCGGTTTAAGACTGCAAGCAAGACTGCCGAAGCATCGCGCTACAGCAGTCGCTTCTTGCTTATCTAACCATCGAGATATCTCGATGCACTTCTAAAATTCGTGACGCCATTTTCGACAGTAAATTGGTCGAAAATGGCTTTTTCTGGATTTTCAAAAGCGGGAAAAGCCGGTTTATTACATTAAACTTTTGTCAGAAAAGGCTGCTCGGAGCCCGAATCACATTAGATGCAGCACATAGATATGACTGAAACACTGTCTTTAAAACCCAACACCTACGGCTAAATCCTTAATTCATAATGCTATTGCGCGCTAGAATGACGTCCAAAATGGTGCAAATAGAGAAAACCCCACACTATTCAATATGTGTTAAATCACATAGATAAGCGGTACTCGTAAGGTGACGGGCGGTTGACAGAGCGACAAGTAGGCCTATAATTGATCCCACGCTTCGCCGTACCTCCTTCACCTCCGATTTATACGGCGAATCATTTAAAAACCCAGGGACTGGGTTTTTTTTTGCCTGCATGAAATGCACACCAATCCCTGAATTCTCTCCACACAAAAAGAGCCATAAGTTTGCCATTTCTTTAGCAGAGTCTAGCCATAGTGCAAAGAAGATAGATTTTCTTCAGATTTATACCATTTTGTATTGATATGTGATTTTGCCGATTTACCAACAAACACCTTAGCGTTACGTGTTACTAATTCGATTTGAAGACGAGCGTTAAATAGTTTTCATTGAGTGCGATTTAATCAAAGTGCTACCCGGCAGCAACTATCAACTAACCATACTCGCCGCTTTCTTCACCCTTAATACTTCCCTCTCCATAGGATATAGCAAAGGTATAGTGACCCATTACTACACCCATCGTTTTTGGATTAACCGTCACAATCTGGAATAAAAAGTAATTTTTCTCACTCCGACATTCGGACTTTCAATTACACCAGCTTCGCTCTTGTTCGGTTAAATCATCTATGTGGTAATCTATCTTTACCTGTTTATACGATCCCTGCCAGCATCTAAAAAGAACTACCCAGGTAACTGAAAGTGAAACCCAAGTTAATCAGGTACCTGATTGGTATCGGCATACTGATCCCTATTCTTCTTCACACCGCAGACTGGATTAACTTTGATATACGGGCGGTGCGCGAATTAGAGTACAAACTCTATGACGTACGCTTAAGAGCGACGGCGCCCGAAGGGATCGACCCACGTATCGTTATTATTGATATCGATGACAAAAGCCTGGCAGAGCAAGGGCAGTGGCCGTGGAATCGGGCGGTACTTTCAGACTTGGTAACTATCTTATTTGAAGAGTACAAGGTCGAGGTGTTGGGTTTGGACATGGTCTTTTCCGAGCCCGACGAAGACGCCACGCTACGAACACTGCAGTCTACTTTCTCAGGGCAAGATCTTAACGATAACACTGCGCTAAAGGAGATTGTAGAACAGCCATCGAGAGATCAGGTTTTTAGCCAAACACTAAAAAAATATAGCGTGGTGATGGGATATGTCTTTGATAAAGACGAACAACTGCCTAGCACCGGATTACTTCCTCCGCCTTTATTTGACTTAGATTCCGGCGTGGCACAACAAAGCCATGCACCTGAAGCTAAGAGATATACAGGAAACTTAAGTATTTTGCAGGATGAAAAAGCTGCTGGTTTCTTTTCATTGTTCAATGACATAGATAGCGATGGAATCATCAGAAGCGTATCGTTACTCAATAAATATCAATCTGAGATTTATCCTGCCCTTTCTTTGAGCGTAGCAAAAGAATATCTTGGAATGGAAATCAGTCCTGTAATTGTCGACGTAAAAAAAGACGGCGCATACGCTGGACTTGAAGCATTGGAATTTGGTGGTCTAGAAATCACACTAGATCGTCGAACAAACATCCATGTCCCCTATCGCGGCCATAGAAATGCATTTAGATATGTCTCTGCTAACGACATACTTAACACTTCAGTTGAGAATCCAAGTGAATTAGAGGGCACCATTGCTTTACTTGGCACCTCTGCCCTAGGTCTGTTTGATTTGCGCGCAACACCGATCCATGAAGCGTTGCCAGGAGTCGAGGTACAAGCAAATCTAATAGCGGGTCTGCTGGATGGTGAATTTAAAATCCATCCTGGTTGGGCGACCGGTGTTGAACTAATCCTGGCAACCGCTTTAGGGCTGCTACTGATATTTGTCTTGCCCTCTCTCAGTGCATTTTGGATGACGTTGTTTGCGCTAACTGTCATTGTCGGCTACACCGTTCTTAATGTTTTTTTATGGAAGAGTGGTAACTTGATTATTGCCTTATCCCCTGTGCTGGTTCCTGCATTTTTGATCTATCTGATGAACCTAATCGCCGGATATCTGCTTGAAACACGCACTAAGAAACAATTAAAAAGCACGTTTGGTCTCTATGTTCCGCCCGAGATTATCGACAATATGCAAGGACAATCTGTTGAAAGTCTGTTGAAGAGCGATAAGAAAATCATGACGGTATTGTTTTCTGATGTCCGCGACTTTACAACCATCTCAGAACAATTGACTCCAGAAGTACTTTCAGAGTTAATGAATCAGTTTCTTACCCCAATGACTGAAATTGTTCACCGCCATGGCGGTGCGGTAGATAAATATATGGGCGATGCAATGATGGCATTTTGGGGAGCACCACTCGACCACTCCGGTCATGCCAAAGCAGCGGTATTAGCTTCTATCGAAATGCAACTGGCGACGGGTGAACTCAACGAGGAATTTGCCAGTAAAGGCTGGCCACGTATTGATATCGGGATCGGCGTCAATACAGGCCAAATGAATGTTGGCAATATGGGCTCAGCGTTTAGAGTGGCCTATACCGTATTGGGCGACGCAGTGAATCTGGGCTCTAGACTGGAAGGATTAACCAAACAATATGGAGTCCCTATTCTAGTTAGCGAGACAACTGCAGATGCCTGCAGCGAAATCGTAATGAGTGAGGTTGATCAAGTTCGCGTAAAAGGCAAGACATTGCCGGTAAAAATCTTCACTCCTATCGGCAAAGATGGGGAGGTCTCTAGCGGTAGAATTCACCACAGAGATCAATTCGCCCGTGCGATAGTCTGCTATCGTCAGCGTAACTGGCAAGGTGCATTGGATCTATTGACCGAACTGTACGAAGATCAAAGCAAGACCCTATATCAAATCTATATAACGCGGACGAACCATTTCATTAACAACCCACCTCCGGACGATTGGGATGGCGTATTTGACTTTGATCAAAAGTAATATCGTAAATAGAAGTCAAAAAAAAGTCCTGACTGGCAGGACTTTCTTAAAGCAAATGAAGTGCAGTATCACTTCTTGCTATTCACCCACTTCCAGGCAAACGGTAAGGCACACATTGCCAGCGCAATCTTAATCCCGTCACCAATCAAAAACGGATACAAACCGTAAGACAAAATCGGTTTATCCCAACCAAGTACTGTACCGAGCCACCCTATTCCAAATAAATAAATAATCGCGTTACCGATCAGCATTGCCAATAATGTAGTCATTACTTTGCGATCCCAACCTCGCTCGGCCAACCAGCCGCATACCATTGCAGCAATCAAAAAGCCGAAGAGATAACCACCAGTCGGCCCGGTCATATAGGCAATACCAATTCCCTTCTCAGGGGTTCCTGCAAACACCGGCAGATTAACAGCACCTTCGAGCAAATAAAGTAGAACCGTTGCACCACCAAGCTTCCATCCATACACCATCCCGATCACCAACACGGCAAAGGTTTGCATTGAAAGCGGTACCGGCAGCATAGGCACCGTAAACTTCGCTGACAGCGTCAAAATCGCTGATCCAGCTAGGGCAAGGAAAATGTGACGAATCAACGACTGGTTTTTCCAGAGGTTATCCGCAAGTGTTGTTTGAGAAATTGCAGGTGAGTACATAGAGAAATTAGTGTTGTAATGAATAAATGGTCTAACGTGCTTTGTTAATATTCTATCCTACCCGAGAACGACGACCAAATATTAAACCGCAAAGAAAGAGGAAAGCGCCGGCAATCAATGCGGGCAGATCACCATATTGTACATAAGGAGTAATACCCAGGCGCGGCTGAATCTCCCCTTCTACCACTGCCTCCTGAAACTGCGGCGCTATTTTAAGCACCCGACCTTTAGCGGAAATCAAGGAAGACAAGCCGTTATTCGAAGAGCGCACCATGGGTCTTTCGCTTTCACGTGAACGAAACTGCGCCATTTGTAACCTTTGATGCGGTGCCAAAGAATTTCCAAACCACATATCTTCACTGATATTTAGAAGAAAGCCAGACTGAGCTACATCGCTGCGCCACTCGTGGGGAAATGCGTCTTCATAGCATATAGAAACCGCTGCATTATGGCCTGCCAGTGGCACCGGTGGTTGCGGGCGAGTCCAGGGCGAGAAATCTGCCATGGGTATGGTCAAATATTGCAGCACAGGATCCAGTATTTGTTGAAAAGGAAAAAACTCACCAAACGGCACAAGATGCTGTTTGTTGTAGATGGTTCTGCTGTCACTAACGCCAACAAGAGAATTGAAATATCTGCCGTTCGCAGAAGATGGACTGCTTAACGCACCAAATGCAAAATCAGCGGGATGTTGTTCGAGCGTTGACCAGAACTGCGGCGGCAGATTTTCAATATACTCCGGCATTGCGCCTTCAGGCCAAACAACTAAATCCTTGTCGGTATGAGTCGAACTCGCTTCTAAATAACCGGAAATGATTTCAAGCTTGCGACGTTCATCCCACTTATTCAATAGCGGTATATTATTCTGGATTAAGGCAACTTTGACCGGTTCGCCGGCTGGTGCGGTAAACGAATGTTGATCAAAATAGAAACCCCCAAACCAAATCGCGACCGTAAAAATCGATGCAATAATAGTTCGCGCATTTGTGTCGCGTACAACGGCCATTATGACGCCGATAGAAAACAACGTTAACAGGCCGACCAAATACACCCCGCCTATCGGTGCATAGTTAACCACTGGCGTAGGTAACATTGCATAACCGGTCGACAACCAAGGCAAACCTGTAAGCACCCAACCACGCAGCCATTCAAATACCAGAAAACTCACCGGCATCAACACCGCAACTCGAGTAAGAAAAGCCCAGCGCGTAAACCAACTTTGTAGTAAGCCTGCGAATGCGGGAAAGAACGCAAGCAGAAAAATAAAAGCCACCACACAGACTGCTGCAAGCGCTGGCGGCATACCGCCAAAAGTCTGAATACTCACATAGACCCAGGATACGCCAGCACCGAATTGACCGAGTCCAAAAAAGAAACCGAGGCGAAAGGCCTGACCGGAAGTTGCATTCGACCAGTAGTAAAACAAAATAGCGAAAGACGGCACTAAGGCATACCACCATTCAAAAGGTGAATAGCTGAGCACACTCAAGCCACCAGCAATCAGAACAAGCAAATATTTCATGCAGGGAATCTCAGGGACACAGAATAATTTTTATTCATTGTTATATGGGTTTGGATAACCCAAATCAGACAAGATCTTTACCTCTAAAGACTCCATCTGATTCGCCTCCACATCAGATATGTGATCGTAACCACATAAATGCAGAATACCATGAATAACGAGATGAGCCCAATGCGCTGTGACCGGTACGTTTTGTGCATGCGCTTCTGACTCAACCACAGACTTACAAATCACGATATCACCCAACGTTTCATCATCGATGCCAGGTATAGACTCAAATGGGAACGACAGCACATTGGTCGGTTTATCCTTTCCGCGGTAAGTGCGATTGAGCTCGTGAATCTCATCTATCTCTGTTATTCGGAGAGTGAGCGTTTGTCGAGATTGATCGGCCGCTTGCAGTGCGGCTTTTGTCCAGCGCTCAAATAATTGAACAGACGGCAACTCGACTTGCTCACAGACAATCTGCAGATCGAGTTGCAACATCAGATGTCAGGTATCTGACTGCTCGGTTGAAATAGAAACCACACCATTACCTGATTGACGATCAAACGCTTCTTCCTTGCGTTGCTCGCCATCATTTTTTTCATACGCCTCGACAATGCGTTGAACCAAAGGATGTCGCACCACATCTTTCGGTAAAAAACGGGTAAAGCTGATGCCATCAATATCAGACAGTACACGGCTGGCATGCTTTAAACCCGAGTACTGCCCTTTTGGTAAATCTATTTGGGTAACGTCTCCAGTAATAATCGCTTTTGATCCAAAGCCGATACGCGTCAAAAACATTTTCATTTGCTCAACCGTTGTATTCTGTGCTTCATCCAGGATAACGAACGATTCGTTGAGCGTTCTGCCTCGCATATACGCCAGCGGCGCGAGCTCAATTGTGCCGCGGGCAATTAATTTACCAACGCGTTCAAAGCCCAGCATTTCGTATAGCGCGTCGAACAACGGCCGCAGATAGGGATCGATCTTTTGACCGATATCACCAGGTAAGAAGCCAAGCTTCTCTCCCGCCTCAACTGCCGGTCGTACCAGAAGAATGCGTTCAATTTGATTTTCAGAAAGCGCGGCAACAGCGCAGGCTACCGCCAGATAGGTTTTACCCGTGCCAGCAGGACCAACACCAAAATTAATATCGTTCTCTTGAATTCTTCTTAAGTAATCACGCTGACGGACATTTTGTCCACGAATAACTTGTTTCCGCAATTGAATGACAACTTCGTTTCGCACATCCTCTGCCAAACCATCACTGCCCTCTTCGCTTTCTTCTCTAGATAATTCCAAATGAACCTGACTCCGATTAACGGGTTTGTCTTTATCAGCGGTGAGATCAAACAGACGCCGAATAACCGATTCCGCACGCGCTGTTTTCTGACCGCCGCCGGCAATGCTAAAAGCATTGTTACGTTGCGATATCTTTACCCCTAAAAAGCGCTCTATTTGCTCCAGATTGGCATTTTGCTGACCGCAGAGTTGCGACAGGCGTTCTGATTCGGCGGGATGAAGTTGAAAAGTAACTGGCTTAGACAATCTTACAAATAGCGGAGAAGTAAATATGTAGAATAGTGAATGAAAAGAAGATTTTCACTCAAGTAACTTTAATCTGTGGGGTAAATTCGCGTACTAACGGCATTTCAAAGCCCTCGCTTTGCATATTACCGCGCAGCGAATTGGGGAGGGCCTCAGTAATCAAAACTTCAACAAAGTGTCCAACCATCGACTCATTGCCATCAAAATTTACAACGCGGTTATTCTCCGTACGACCAGAATATTGCGCCGGATCTTTGCGAGACGGTCCTTCCACCAATACTGACTGCACGGTACCAACCATCTTTTGACTGATCTCAGACGCTGAAGCAAGAATTGTTTTCTGCAAATGCGCAAGGCGTTCCTTTTTCACTTCCATCGGCACATTGTCTTCAAGCAATTCCGCCGGCGTGCCCGGACGCTGACTGTAGATAAAGCTAAAACTATGGTCATAGTTCACTTGTTCAATCAGCTTCATCGTATCCTGAAAATCTTCATCGGTCTCCCCCGGGAAACCAATAATAAAATCTGAAGACATGGAGATATCCGGTCGATGGCGCCGCACCTTATCCATCCATTCAATATATTCCGCCGCGGTATAACCGCGCTTCATCGCTTTTAAAATACGATCCGAACCGCTTTGAACCGGCAGATGTAAATGACTCACAAGCTCCGGGATAGCGGCGTATGCATCTACCAGCTCGTCAGTAAAGTCGATCGGGTGAGAAGTCGTATAACGCAATCGATCGATTCCTTCGATCGCCGCGACATAATGCAATAACTCGGCAAACTCTACGGTTCGATCGTCATGGGTTTTGCCGCGATAGCCATTCACATTCTGGCCAAGCAGATTCACTTCTCGAACACCCTGCTCCGCAAGCCCAACCACCTCTTCAATCACATCATCAAACGGTCGGCTGAATTCCGTGCCACGGGTATAGGGCACCACACAAAACGAACAATATTTGCTGCAGCCCTCCATAATAGAGACAAACGCCTTTACACCATCCACTCTGGGTGGCGGCAAATTATCGAATTTCTCTATCTCCGGAAAACTAACGTCAACCGACTGACTATGCTCCTGCAAAACCTCGTCTAACATTCTAGGCAAACGATGCAAAGTTTGCGGACCGAAAACCATATCAACGTAGGGAGCACGCTGCATGATCATCTTGCCCTCTTGGCTGGCAACACAGCCGCCCACACCAATCACCAGCTTTTTGTTCTTTTCTTTGATCTCACGCCAGCGCCCAAGCAGTGAAAACACTTTTTCCTGCGCTTTTTCACGGACAGAGCAGGTATTCAACAAGACCATATCCGCTTCCTCGGCTTGCTCGGTGCGCTCGTAGCCATGGGTGGACGCCAGTAAATCCGCCATCCGAGACGAGTCATACTCGTTCATCTGGCAACCAAAAGTCTTAATAAATAGCTTGCGTGACAACAGTTTCTGTAATTGATCAGTTTGCGCGGATTCTACCCGAATCAACTAAAAAAGGCCGAAAAAATCGCGTCTATCGACCTCTCTAGCGGTTAAATTATCCGTTGCAATGAGCGTTATGACCGCCTCTCTTCACCTAGCACGAATTCCTAATACGCGCATCGAGCAAGCTGAACGCGCTGCAAAACCGATGTGGCCTATCAAAAACGGCCAGAAAGTACTGATAATACGGAGAAAAGTCGTCATATTATTGATTCTGAAGCCACAAATCGCTACTATCCGCGACCCGTTAATTCCCCACATTCTGCCCTCGAATGAGAACACCAGTGATCGCCGGTAACTGGAAAATGAATGGCTCATCTGAGATGGCCAGGGATCTTTGTGGGCAACTGACCGATAAGCTTATACAAGCCGGGGAAACCGCTAGGAACATCGACATTGTTGTCTGCCCACCAGCGATCCTGCTTCACCCAGTTTCTGATGCAATCGCGGGCAGCCCAATTCAGTCTGGCAGTCAAGACATAGACCAAAATACATCTGGCGCATATACCGGACAAACTGCAGCATCGATGGTGGTAGATGCGGGCGCCAAATATACCTTGGTAGGACACTCTGAGCGACGCACAATCTTTGGTGAAACCGATGAAATGGTCGCGGCCAAGACCACAACCGCCCTCGAACACAATCTAACGCCGATTATCTGTATTGGCGAAACCCAACAAGAACGAGAAGCCGATCAGACCGAAGATGTGGTGAAGCGACAGGTATTGGCCATTGTTGAAAATTGTGGCATCAGCGCATTGCATCATGCCATTCTTGCCTATGAGCCAGTATGGGCAATTGGCACAGGTCTCACCGCAAGCCCAGAACAGGCGCAGCAGGTGCACCAATTTATACGTCAACAATTAGCGGCAAATGACTCGGCGATTGCCGAAGGTTGTCGTATACTCTACGGCGGCAGTATGAAACCCGAAAATGCATCGGATTTACTCGCCCAGGATGATATTGACGGCGGCCTAATCGGCGGCGCGTCGCTTAACTCGACAGATTTTTTTGCAATTTGCGCAGCTGCAATTCAGCAAGCTGCCTAAGGATTCGACCCATGCTTTCCAATATATTACTTGTTTTTCATTTGATCATTGCTGTTGCAATTGTCGCACTTGTACTACTGCAGCAAGGTAAAGGTGCAGATGCAGGCGCAGCCTTCGGCGGTGGCGGCGGTGGTTCAAGCCAATCTCTTTTTGGCGCTGCAGGCTCCGCAAACTTTCTCAGCAGAACCACTTCAATTATGGTGACTGCATTCTTCATCACCAGCTTAAGTCTTGCCTATACCTACTCAAGACAGGATGGCAGCTCAAGTGTAATCAGCGGTTCGGTTGTCGATACAGAATACAACGCAGCCGATGTTCCACCCGTTAGCGAAGATAACGCTGTACCAACCCAGGAATCAGATATTCCAGCAGCACCTACTAGCGAACAAGAGCAAGAGCAGCAGCAATAGCGCTATAATCCAAACGCGAAAAATCTAGCCGAAGTGGTGGAACTGGTAGACACGCAGTCTTGAGGGGGCTGTGCTTCACGGCGTGCGGGTTCGAGTCCCGCCTTCGGCACCA
>CALKKV010000013.1 GCA_937992195.1 uncultured Gammaproteobacteria bacterium
GCTATCTGTATCGGGACCACCGGTGGAATCTCCTTCCAGAGAATCCGGGATTCCGTCGTTATCGGCATCGGTATCCAGGAAGTCCGGGGTGCCATCACTATCTGTGTCAGGCCCGCCTGTGGAGTTACCTTCTACCGAATCCGGAATACCGTCGTTATCGGCATCGGTATCCAGGAAGTCGGGCGTGCCATCACTATCTGTGTCTGGACCGCCTGTGGAGTTACCTTCGATTGAATCCGGAATACCGTCGTTATCCGCATCCGTATCCAGGAAGTCGGGTGTGCCATCGCTATCAGAATCTGGGCCGCCTGTTGAATCCGCTTCAATCGAATCTGGAATACCATCGTTATCCGAATCGGTATCTCGGAAATCTGGGGTGCCATCGCTATCTGTATCAGGACCACCGGTGGAATCTCCTTCCAGAGAATCCGGAATTCCGTCGTTATCGGCATCGGTATCCAGGAAGTCCGGGGTGCCATCACTATCTGTGTCAGGTCCGCCTGTGGAGTTGCCTTCTACCGAGTCAGGAATACCATCATTATCGGCATCGGTATCCAGGAAGTCGGGCGTGCCATCACTATCTGTGTCTGGACCGCCTGTGGAGTTGCCTTCGATTGAATCCGGAATACCGTCGTTATCGGCATCGGTATCCAAGAAGTCGGGTGTGCCATCGCTATCAGAATCTGGACCACCTGTTGAATCACCTTCTACTGAATCCGGAATGCCATCATTATCGGCATCCGTGTCAAGAAAGTCCGGGGTGCCATCACTATCTGTGTCTGGGCCACCTGTTGAGTCGCCCTCGATAGAGTCCGGAATACCGTCGTTATCGGCGTCGGTATCCAGGAAGTCCGGGGTGCCATCACTGTCAGTGTCTGGACCACCGGTTGAATCACCTTCAATGGAATCCGGAATACCGTCGTTATCCGCATCGGTATCCAGGTAGTCTGGCGTGCCATCACTATCTGTGTCTGGGCCACCGCTGGAATCCGCTTCTACTGAATCCGGTATCCCGTCGTTATCGGAATCTGTATCTAGAAAATCAGGTGAGCCATCGCTGTCAGAGTCAGGACCACCGGTTGAATCCCCTTCTAAAGAATCTGGAATACCGTCGTTATCGGCATCGGTATCCAGGAAGTCCGGGCTGCCATCACTATCTGTATCTGGGCCACCTGTAGAATCTCCTTCTACCGAATCCGGAATACCGTCGTTATCTGAATCCGTCTCACGGAAATCAGGCGTACCATCGCTATCTGTATCTGGGCCGCCTAAAGAGTTACCTTCTATACTATCCGGGATACCATCGTTATCCGAATCGGTATCACGATAGTCATTCTCATTATCTGAATCTGTATCGTCATAACTATCCAATGGATCGGTAACCCCATTGCTAGCGTCCCAGGTTCCAGGGGCGCCGGTGTTTACCGTATCATAATTATCGAGTAGTCCATCACTGTCTGAATCACCAGCATCGGCATCTTCAACCGCTCCGCTTTCAATACTATCTGGAATACCATCGTCATCCGCATCGGTATCTATGTAGTCAGAAACCCCATCGCTATCGGTATCTTCAATCTGATTAAACGTGCCACCGAACGCGCCACTACCCCCGTCATTGTCGTCAAAAATATCTAAAACACCGTCGCCATCCGCATCGGTTGCAGTGGGATCTTCGTATGCTGTCGTAGGATCTGCTTCGACTGTATCAACGATCCCATCGTTGTCAGAATCGATATCCCTAAAATTGGCAACACCGTCGGAGTCACTATCAATCGCTGCGGTGCCTGGATCAAAAATATCCATCAAGCCATCAGAATTAGCATCAGTATTTTCCGCTAAGCTCACCGTGCCGTCACTGTTTACATCTAAAAGGCTGCCCGCAACACTGCCGCTTTCAACCAGGTCGCTAATACCATCGTTATCACTGTCTAAATCCCGATCATCGACAATTCCGTCTCCATCTGTATCCAGGCCGGCAATCACTCGAACTTCACTGAACTCTCTATTAAAGCGAGCCTCGTCAGTATCTGTTACCTCTATGATATATGCGCCACTTTCCAAGTTCAGACCGGTGATATCAATGGATTCGCCAATCAAAAGTGGGGCTGGCACCGACGCACTCCCAGTAAACACTATCACCCCGGCGCTGTCTGTAATTTGCAGATCATATGACGTCAACCCTTCGTTGATGCCACCACCTACAACAGGATATAGCTCAAAGGTCGTCCCGACTGTGCCAGGTGCAACAGTCAAATTGTAAACAAAGGTTGGGTTTGCAATACCAGGTATGCCAGGAATTTCTGCAACGTCACCAGTTAGCCTATCGGGATCAGTATTGTAGACAACTCCATTTGCACCACCATTTACATTGTTAATAATACCGTCCGCTGTTAGGTCCGCTGTAAAAGGCGCAAAAGCGTTTACCGCATTAGAACTAACGAACGAAACAATTGCCGGGACAGATTCATCGATATCCAGGATTCCGTCGTTGTCATCATCAATGTCCACAGGGTCGGCAATCCCATCGCCATCTAGGTCTGCAAAACTTCTAAAATCCACATCAGAAGGATCACCATCATTATTGTTTAACTGACCTCCGGTCAGGAGGGGGGCATCAATACCATTACTCGTATCGCCGCCTACACCACCGAATTGCGCCGTATCTCCATCAACTAAGTCACCAATACCATCCGAGTCGATATCTATAAACCCTGTAAGCGTGCTCGGGGCGCCCAATCCACTTTCAGCCAGATCAGAGATCTCATCATTGTCTGAATCTGTATCCAAATAATCAGCAACACCATCATTATCGGTATCCTCCGGCGTGCTGAATGTGCCACCAATCGCGCCTAGAGTTCCATCATTTCCATCAAATACATTCAGCACACCATCACTATCAGCATCACCAGTAGCGGAGCTAGGATCTGAGGCTGCAAAATCAACCGTTAAGCTTGCTTCTACGGTATCGACTATGCCATCGTTATCGGAATCAAGATCGATAAAATCGGCAACGCCATCGCTGTCAGTATCATCCGGGGATTCGCCACCAGAAGCAGCTATTGGAACACCGTCTGAATCCACTGCAGCACTCGCCCCCGTAGAATTGTCATAAACACCGTCCCCATCACTATCGACCAGCGAAGCGTCCGCACCACTTTCTACCAGATCACTAATACCATCATTGTCGCTGTCCAGATCGAGTCGATTTACAATCCCATCTCCATCGGAGTCAATATCAAGTTCGTCTGTATCTAAAATGCCGTCATTGTCATCGTCCAGGTCGACGTCGTCATTGACTCCATCCTCATCGGTATCGGCATCTCCCGGCGCAAGTATGCCGGCAAAGGCAGCGGCATTTGTCGAGTTAAGCAATACTTCTGCTTCAATGCTGCCGTATTCGACTTCCAGCTCCCAGTCGCCATCTTGTTCTGGGTTACCAGTAATGTCATCAGACGCCGCGATATCTGCTTTAGTTAGCGTAGCAAATTCATCCAAAAATTCACTGCTTTCGCCGTCAGCAACATTACAACCATAGAGCAAAATATCGCCGGTATCGGCTAAGCTTTCACCCCATTGCGCTACAATATCCGCGTAATCTGAGAGATTATCTGACCCAATGGATTCTTCACCCAAACGAACCTGACCAGAGGATCCATGGGAAATGACATGAATCCCGGCAAGCTCAGTCAAACTATCCAGCGTTTGCGTGATTTGATCTATCGCACTTTCATCCGACTGCAAAACGACAACCAATGTGCCGTCTATAAAGATATGTGTAGGAAGCGCTTGTTGCTCTTCAGATTCTGCTAAATCTTCTTCAAATTCCGGTGTGCCAGCAAGCAATTCATCTTCGCCATAAACGTAGTCGCCAAGTAAATCTTCTAGGCTATCTTCGTCAACATCGATTGCCACTTCCGTATCACCATTACTCTCAGAGGCACTTTCAAGATCTGCAAGCACGCCCGCCAAAAGATCTTCATACCCCTCAATCGATGCGTCAATAAACACCACTTCTTCAACGTCGGTTTCATCGTAGTCGATCACATCGTCGTCAATCTCGGAAATCACAACCGCCTCATCAACGATCTCTGCTTCAGACTCCTCTTCTACCGAAACGCTCTCTGTGGTATCCGTGGGTTCCTGATCGGGCGCTTGCGGAGAAACTGACTCCGGTAAATCGACACTATCTTCAAAACGCGCTTCGGACTCTTCATCCATAAGCACCAACTCATTTTCAGATTCATCAAGCAACTCTGTGGAGGCCTGATCCTCACTCAAGACCGGTTCAACATCTTCTCCTAATACAATAAATTCAGCGCTTTCATTGACTTCGATGGTTGCGTCAGATTCTTCCGCATCATCAATAATTTGTTCGATACTCTCGATATCTGATGACTCGGAATCTGGTGACTCTGACGAAGTTTCGGAGAAGTCGATATCTGCTGCATCTTCAGATAGAACGGCGGATACGTCTGAAGCGGTGGCCGCCTCTGAAGGATCTGCCTGGTTTGATTCGCCAGTTTCAGCGGAGGACTCGGTGGCATTTTGTTCAGTACCTGCAGCCACTTCAGCCTGTGGAATCGGCAGCGTTTCTTCCGCCCCCAGGGAATCGGGATCCAGAACCTCGTCCCCCATTATCGCTGCAGCAGCGCCATCAAACATCTGGCGTTTTTCAAGCGTCAATAACAAATTAGGCCGGTAAAAACCTGAGCGATATCTCTTGTAGATATTTTCTATATCACCCGCCAGCTTACCTTGACCAGGCTTATTCTTACTTATTTTTCGCACTAGAAATGCCCCCATTTCAAAAATTCAATATGCCAAACCGAGGTCTTTTATCGACCTATCAATTAGAATTTGTCTGGCATCCCTTTACTAATTTCCTTACATAACTCGATTAATCGAAGCTGAAAATGAAAACGCTGTCAAAATATCAGCAGAAAGATCGATAACAAACCTCCTTTTTGTATTAATCCATTGTTCTGTTTTCTCCCCGTAGCATCAAAACGCTCAAGAAAACAGGCCTATCCAATCACCCCCAAAAGAAAATGATAACAGAAATATGAATAAGTTCAAATATTTACATTAAAATTTTATCTTGAGCATGCTTTATAACTCCATATTAAACATTCATATTCTCCAAATCAGCTGCCATTAAAGTTCATCGATTTACCACTGTCATGCGGTTAACTTACTAGAAATTAGCAGTGCCGACCAGACATCGAGATTCGATCAACGGATCTCCATATAATCAGCATGAGAAGCTGTAATTCATCAAACAGGTAATCTAGAGCCTACAAATAGCAGATTTTTTATTAAATCGAATACTGTTTTGATCCTGCTTTCACTCCCTGCTTCTCATCATCGTTAAAAATAACCGCCACTTAACACAATCCACTGAGGTTCAAATACAGCCCCGAAAGAGGCTGCATCACCATCTACTTCACGTCTACTTCACGTCCATTTCTTGAATAATCGCCAAGCCAATAGAATTGAAGACTCGCGCATCAGCAGCGATTCTTGCATTGATCTCGTCTGTGGAAACCGGGCACTCATTACTGAACATCTTGCAATCCGTATCGCAAGTGAGACTGCTATCCCCATTCGGCTCAACGTTCTTGCGAGCTTCGTCTGATCACTACCACCCGTTAAAGTGAAAGAGCCTTCACTTTAAAATACGATTGAAAAACTTCCGTTAGATGCGCACACGTACAACATCGAAATGTTGTACGTGTGCGTTACGGAAGCGCTATTCCTATCTTGGAATTTGGAGCCGCATGCCAGGCGTAATCAATTCAGGATTCGCGATCAATTCACGATTCGCCTCAAGAATCAGCGGCCACTTCGCGGGATCGCCATACGCCTTGCCGGCGATGTCCCACAACGTATCGTCTTTTTCAACTACGATTTCAGTTGCACTGTCTGAACCATCACCGCCTCCGATGACGCCTGCTGCCAGCGGTGCACCAGCGACCAGACTGTCCAAAGATGCTGAGAAAAGAACACCTTCACCCAGAGCGGAAACAAAATCGCCTGCCAACAAATCTCCTACGCTTCTCGGGAACAGATTCAGATCTTCACCAAAATCGGTAAAGGTATTGAGTCTCGCCAGATATCTGACAATTTCTTCACCTGGGCCGTTCTGATAGAACAAGGAAATAATGTCCCATCGATCGTTCACCGTTAAGTGGATGTACTCACTTATATCAAGGCCAATTCCACTGATTTCGTCTTCGAAGATATCGAAAGCGATGCGGCGATCCACAAAATCGATCTCAAGTACGTTGTCCTCAAGCTCTAGCCGAGCGATCTCACCAAGCGACGCTCCCTGATCAACCCCGATTGATGCCAGGAAGTTGATATCGGCAAAACCGAACTGTGGCTGAGCCGGTTGCGGTGCTGGTGCTACGGGCACAAACGCGACCGGTGGGACACCTGGTGC
>CALKKV010000014.1 GCA_937992195.1 uncultured Gammaproteobacteria bacterium
TCTTTACTTACAAAAAAATGAAGTAGAGCCAAATTAGGAAGTGGGGCATTGTGATCACGGTGCAACCAGTTAATGCGCGATGCGAAAAAGTTGGCTCAGTTCACCGTGCTAAAGAAGGGGTAACAGCCAATAGCAATCACCGCTAATCGTGGCCTGCGAACTTATGGCATACTTATAAAATGCAAACAAAGAATACATACCTAACAAGTTCAAAAACTGTCGCACACTGCGTGTACTGGGACGCGCTTACAGCGCGCCCGTTTTAAAGGCGTTAGGTAGGCGATGATACATCTCTCTAGAGACAAGTATTTTGCGATAACAATATTTTTGATTGTAAATATTGTCGTTTATTTCAGAGAAGACAAATTTCAGCTAGGAATTTCGTTAACGGGATTGGGTGCTATCCTAATTCCCATACTAATTCCTGAAGTATATGGTTGGCTTAAAGGAGGGGTTTCACCAAACCACGTGTCCTTATTCTTTTGGCTAATTTTTATAATAGTTAGTATTTCTTTACTGTTTAATCTTAGTTTGTACTAAATGCTACCTAACAAGGCCCAGTATTCTCCCGCAAGCGGGCTGGACTCGCAACAAGTTGCTCGCCCATATGGGCGGCGTTAGCAGGCAAACTGGATGGCAATCACGGGAGACAATTACCAACTAGCGTATGACGCTATTAGAGATATACTGTTTATGTATGTGGATATGGCTGAATCATATAAAGGCTTTGGTCACAACATTGATACAGGATGTTTCTCGCCTTTAGAATTTGTTGATGCCCCGATATACGAACCGAAAGATTCTACTTTTGGAATTGACATATCATTGTTACAAAGTGGATCTGCAATTGCATTGCTTTGTGATCTTTCCGATGTCTGGGATGAATTTGGGACATTGGATGTTACAAGTCACTCCTCAATTCTAAAAACGAAGGGGGCATATGAAATTGGGCGATTTTCACATCTTTCCCAAATTCAACAAGCTTTTAGTTTGGGGTTTGGTCTCGATGAAGAAGCGTTTAGGGAGCAGTTGAGCGTGGTTTATAGAACGTATGTTTGTAGCTACTTCAGTGATCTTGCAAAAAGCTGCTAACAAGGCACAGAACCCAGGCTACGCCTGGAAAGGACGCCGTATCCGGCGCCTTTTTGTGCAGCGTTAAATTTACTCAACTCGATGACATACGTTAAATTTAGCGGTAGATACGCAAAACAGGATGTCAGAGTGGTTGACAGTGAATTTCTAAGAGAGGCATTTATAGAAGAGTCCCCAATTGGTGGTGAGTGGGGCGATGCAATAGTTGAATACGAAGATGGTGAGAACTATTCAAGAATTATCGTAGTTTCTCATGAGGACTTAGGTTTCTATTTAAACTATACCAATCATGAAGAAGTGGCATATTTATCTGTCTGGGATCGTAGTCGACTTAGTGAGATCGTTTGCCCGGACGATATAAATATTTCTGCAGGACTTTTTCTGCCTCGTGATAAAACCTACGAAGCATTATCGTTATTTGCAGATAACGGCAATCTTCCTCAGAACGTTGAATGGGTTTGTGAAGAAGATATGCCAGAGAATGGAAATTGGTGATGAAATTTAACAAGAAGCAGAACCCAGGCTACGCCTGGAAAGGACGCCTTATCAGGCGCCTTTTTGCTTGGCGTTACGTGCATTAGATGAAACTCACCAAAGGTCTAAATCTAGTTATCGGTTTCTTATCCGTTGTTAGCGTAGTAGGAATGCTGAGTGTTTCATTTATTTTGCCGGAGTTTATGAACTCTGAAAACATTATCCAGCACTTAAAACTGAGAAATATGCTTCAGTCCATTTTTATGTATCTAGCGATATTTCTAGTAATTAGTTACCTGATTTACACATTGATTGGAGGTGCCTACCGCGAATCACGTATCACTGACGAATATCAACAACCGTTTTCCGAACTGTTTGACTGGGCTTCCGATCAATTTGGAACACCGCTCACCGATATCAAATCCATGGTCGTAAAGCGTGACGATGGCATGTATGATTTACGTGGATATGTTCTCGCCACGTTGGAATGAGAATTCTCAAACGCGTCGGATAACAATGCAAAGCACGCGAAGTCCGGCTTGCGTGCGATTTTTTCTGCTTGCAAGATCATCGTCCGGACCCGGTGATCGCTGACGTAATGTTTACTAAGGAGAGATTATGAAACTGATACACATAACTTGGACAATAGTCCTATTGGTAAATATGCAGATTGCGTATGCAAGCAAATTATCTGATGATGGAAGGTATGACCTTAGAACAGTTATTGAGAATTATTCTGAAATAAATAAAGTCAAGGTTTTAGTAGATCCTAGAATCGCTGGAAGAGTATCGGTATTTGGCGACAATCTTGAAAATATTTCATATGGGGATTTGTTAACCATTCTCCGTGTGCATGACTTTACTGCTTATAAATCTGGAGAATACATAATAATTGTACCTTTGGCATTGGCCAAACAGTTGCCGATGCCAAATGTAGAAGAAGGAATTGAGTATCTGCCAAATGAATACATGACTGACTATATTCATCTTGAAAAAGCCTGTCCTACAGAGTTACTTGTCGTATTAAGGCCAATATTGCCTCCGACATCACATGTAGCTCCAATAAATGAACCCAGGTCGATACTCGTTACAGCTGTTTACGAAAAGCTGAAGTTGGTAAGAGAGCTTATATACAATATTGAAGATAATTTGGCCGAAGTCGCGAACTGTGAAATTACAAAAAAGCACAACAAGAAACTAATTGGCACGCCTGCTTCGCAGTCGAACAATAATTAGGCGTTATACGAAAAAAGGGGGACTGTAGTGCATGCTGTAATTTGGTTTAAGACAAGCTCTTTAGATGTGGAGAATGAACCTGAGAATCCAATTAATCCAATTATGGGTGCGTCGCTTTTAACCTGGATTCAAGGAAAAGAGATAGGGAAAGTATCGGTTCCTGACCCTGACTATGAAGATTGGGGTTGGTACGCTAATATTGATTTTAATGGTTGTTCTTATATGCTTGGGGCAAGCACTGAAGAAGCTGACGAGTACGGGCAGTACCAATTTTGCTTTCAGGTCAAAAAGCACCGTACACTTAAAGACAAAATATTGCAGCGTAAGAAGTCTACAGGAGATACAGATCCTTGCTACCAGTACTTCAAGCAGCTCTTAAAATCAGAGCCTTCTTTCGTGGAGTTCGAATATGAGCCATAGAATGGAATGCGTATAACAGGGAGAGGTGCTCAAATGTTTTGTGAAAAGGTTTTCGTATTCCATTCTATTCAGACTTGTCGCTGAAAATACGATAAGAGTTTTGGCTGTCCGTCATCACAGGCAAAAGGAATCTTATGGAATCGGGCGGAAATAACAAGAACCTGATTAGGCACGCCTGTTGCTCAGTCTGCCAATAGATTGGGTATATGCTTTAAGGGTTGATTGTGGTACTGAATAATAGTACCATAAATTGATGAAGAGAAAGCACAGAAAGACTCTGGAGCAAATTTTTAGTCACCCAATAAGTGGGAACATACCCTGGTCTGATATTGAGTCTCTTCTGTCATCACTTGGAGCCGATATCTCAGAGAGAGCAGGCTCCCGAATTGCAATAGTATTATTTGGTGAAGTCAGAGTATTTCATCGGCCTCACCCTTCGCCGGTAACCGATAAAGGCGCTGTTGCAAACGTTCGAAAATGGTTAGAGACCTATGAGGTAACCCCATGAATATAATGAAACTAGATGGCTATAAAGCCAAAATCGAATATGACCCTGAACTAGATCAGTTTAGAGGAGAAATTCTTGGACTTAATGGTAGCGCTGATTTTTATGGAAAGAGTCCTAGCAGCTTAAGGAAAGAGTTCAAAGAATCTCTAAAGATCTATTTGGAAGTCTGTGAAGAGAAAGGGATAAGTCCGACTAAGGAGTATTCTGGGAAGTTTAATTTACGAATTCCCCCTAGATTACATAGTGAAATTGCTGCTCGAGCAACTGCAGAAGAAAAGAGTATTAATCAATGGGTCTCTGAAAATCTAGAAAGATCTGTCACAAATTAGAATGCATATAACCTGAAAAAAAAAGCTGAACGGTTACGCCGCCAGATTTTCAAAGCGTTATAAGTCCAATAGCAATAAAATGGATCTATCTGAAGTTCAAACAAAATACCCTGAATCTGAAACATTTAGATTTGGAGATAGTAAAGAGCTATGTGAGGAACTTACTTCATTAGTCATAAATGGAACTAAGACTGCAACCTGCGATAGTTTAAGTATTTACGAATCTGGAAAGGAAAAAATGCCAACTGTTGGTCGTGTTGACATAGCGATGACCTGGGAAGGTGAGCCGGCTGTTGCAATCCGAACGATAGAGATTGAAGTAAAAAAATTTTGTGAAGTGGACGAAGAATTTGCTTTGGATGAAGGCGAGGATGATAGTTTGGAAGGTTGGCGTAAGCACCATAAAGAATATTTTGAGAGAAGCGGAGGCTTTGATCCAGAAATGGAGTTGGTTTGCGAACGCTTCGAAGTGATTGAGGTTTTTAGGTGATAGTGAGTACAAATATCTTGGATACCTATAACAAGGTTGAGTATATCGAATGCTGCGGAAATGTTTACTTTTTATAGGGTGGCTTTCTATCGTAGGGAGTTTTATTGATGGGGGGTTGTTGCTGTATTCCATTTGGATAGTCATTGTTAACGAATCCGTATCAATGAACGTTTCCCTTGATGGCTTTTTAAAAAATCACGTAGGATTTATTTATTGGGTAAAACAAATCGCTTTTTACGTAATGCCTAACAGTATCGTAAGCTGGCTGTTTAACTTGCCATCACTGGTATATTTCCCATCAAGGATACTAATGAGCTTAGTAATAGGTTGGTGGGCACTTAAGAAGGCTCATGAGTTAAGTGAAGAATACGCATAGCAGGACCAAAAACTGTCTTTCACTACGTTTATCCAGACGCGCAGAAAACGCGAGCCCGTTTAGTGGGCGCTATCTGTATTGAGATGTCGCCTACAGCATTGATCGTTGAGGTTCCAGAGGCAGACCATTTAGTAGGTGATCTAAGAGCGAAATATGATGGTGTCAGCCTGTTGGGAATGCCAGCGCATATTACCATTCTGTATTCATTCATTGAAAAGCAAGAACTAAATAAATTAATTCGGTATAAGATTGATGGGGTGGTAAGTGGAGCTAAGAAGTTTGAATTTCAATTGAGCAAGGTAGAGCTCTTTCCGGAAACGGTTTATTTAGCTCCGAGTCCAGCAGCTAATTTTGTTCAGCTCACTGAAGCAATCGTCACAGTTTTTCCTGAATGCCCACCTTTTGGGGGTATTCATGATTCTGTTATCCCGCATCTCTCAGTGTTAAATGGCCATAAGAAATATGTTGCGGAGGTGAAAGAAGAGTTAGAAAGTAGATTAGAGCTAAGTGCTGAGATCAAATCACGCTGTACTCATGTTGCACTTTACGGTTTTGAGAGAGGCAGGTGGGAGAAGTTAGATGTGTTTGAACTATCTTGAAAAACGGATGGAAAGAATTCGAAAAAGTAGAAGGCTACGCTGTCACTTGAATTAGCGTTACATTTTTTAGATACATCACATGATGACGGATAGGTTATTACCAACACCAGAGAAGTTTGCGTCTTGCCCCTATGACGAGAAGATTCTTGAATTCTATGAAGGGCAGTTCGATTGTGTTTACGTGTTACTCCATCCTTTTTTCAAACCTACGGTTATTGATATCGAACGTTTCAGTCCTTCAAAGTGGCCAGGCAAACATGAAATAATAAACGATTGCGACCCCATTAGTTGGCAAGAAATTCTTGAAATTTCTGGATTAGAAAGCTTAGCTGAAATCGATATAGGTTTGAGAACTAGCATTGGTGGTTTAAAAAGAGAGTTTTCAAACGAACAGTTTTCGAAACAACTTGCAGCACTTGAAGAGCAAAATGTCATTCATCCGCAGGAAGGTGATTTACCTCCATTGTTAGAAAACCGCCTCCTGAAAATAATAAAAGAACTAGGTCATAATTGGCTTTGGGTTGGCGACGAGCTCGCCACAGAAAGAAAACTGCATTGGATTGATGACTTAATAAAAAAAGATGAAATCCCTTCTCACGGTTGCGTATTCACGCATGATCATAGCTTACTTGTTACAACGCATTGGGATAGCCATTGTTCGTTTCTATGTTCTTCAAAAGAGACAATTGAAAAAATATTGTCATTGGAACTATTTGAAGGATTTTACTGTACCCAAAATACAGAGGTGTACTGGGGGGCATATGAAATATAAAAAGAAAGAGTATATCGCCCTGCACGCTGGACGCACTTTTGGCGTGCGCCTTTGCGTTTGTCGTCATCCGCTAAAACTGACATGAAAAAATTACCCGTCGAAAGATCATTCTATCCTAGTCTTGGTCGTAGATATGTAGGTGCAATCATAGACGGGATTTGTGCTTTTAGTCTGGCGATATTGAGTGTAAAAATTTTTAACTTCTTGGAAATCGAACTCGAATGGATTAGCTATTTGGTGTTCTATGGAATTTTAGTTTGCTATGAACCAATATTGACTAGTAAAAAACAAACAGCTGCACAATATCTTTTAAAATACCAGGTAATGAGACTGGAAGAAGGGTTACTAAAAGGCGACTTCTATATTAGAGGGAGAATTGGCCTGTTTGCTGCGTTCTGGAGGTTTTTCATAAAGTGGTTTCTTGGATTTATTTCTCTGTTAACAGTTCCTAGAAGTAAGGGGTATCGTGCTATACATGATAAAGCTTCTGATGCCGTAGTACTGAATGTATCCTTTTTAACAGAAAATATTGATGACAAGGGCCCGAAAATATGCACGGCTCCGCCGTCACTTTGATCAGCGTGAAAAGGTAATTGAAATGAATAAATCCGAAGAACTGGAATCAGATGAAGAACAGTCTGCTCTGATGCATAGCCGTGCAAGGGAAGCGGGCTCCGAATTACGGCGAGCGATCATTACCTTATCGACTGGAAGTATCGCAATACTCTTTTTAGCTTTGACAGCAGAGATAAAACCTCCTCTTAGTTTATTAGAAAAAATATGTGCGGTTGGCACAGTGCTGTCTCATGCAGCGGCGGCTCTGTCTGGTCTGTTCGCTTGGGGAGCCGACGCGGAAAGAAACTTCTTCTGGGCACATTCTTTAAGTGCGAAGCAGCACGAAAACTGGAGAACTAAAGCAGATAAAGAGCGAAAGGTCAGGCAGTCAGTCATGAGCAATGCTGATAAAACGTCTCGAATCTTGTTCGTTGTTGGAGTTCTTCTCGCCACTATCTATCTTTTAGTTCGAACTGTTTAGTATGAAAACAGAGCTCTTATATGTTATTGCGATTCTTGGCGCTGCACTGGCAATTCGGTCTAAATTTGTGTGGGAAAGCTGTGGTGATGACTGCGGTATCATTACAGCGGAAGGGCCGTTTGTTGCCATTGGAGGGTGGTATGTTGGGCTTGCAGTTACATTTATCTCTATTTTATTGATCGTAATTAGGACGAATAAAAACAGACCCAAGTGAAGAATAGATGGAGTATAGAAAAGCCGGGAAATCCGCTGGATTTCGTAACATAGCGAGCGCAACTCTCGCCGTTATCCAGAGCGTCCTTTGAAAGAGGATGAGAGAACAATGACATCACTAAGACCATCGTCCAGAAACGAGCTTGACGCCTTTGACAAGATTGATCATCAGGATCACGCAAGCAAATTTCTTACCCAATTAGGAATAAAAGGCCATCTCGATTTTTACGATGATCCGGACAATACCTATTTGAGTATTGAAAATAATGAAGGAGAATTAACTGGATATATCCTTTTGGTTCTGGAGCCGGACAGGCAAAGTCTGGAGTGTCGCCGAATCGCGATTGATAAAAATAAACGCGGCATAGGTCAAGCGGCGATGAAGGAGATGGAAAATTTTGGAAGAAGTGAATTTGGTGTGCAAAGAATTTGGCTGGATGTGTTCGAAGATAACAATGTAGGCAGGCATATCTATGAGAAACTGGGTTTTAAACAGTTTAAATCTGAACCAAGAGACGAGAGAAATTTACTGTTCTATGAAAAGTTTATTTAAGCATCGGAAGAACCTTTGTCTGGATTCTTAACCTTAGATTTATATAAAGCCCTGGTAGAGAATCAATACACTGTATGCACTCGCGATAAGAGGAAAATGAACTCAATTACAGTTATTAAAAGAGTACTAGTTGCTTCGCTAGCTGCTCTGCCTACCTCTTTACTTTACTTCGCTTATGAAGGTTCCATGATCAAGTCTGTTGGTTGGGTAGGAACCGCGTTTTGGATCTATATTTTCGCCATAGCGGGCTGCGTATTCATTGGAATACCGGTGTATTTATTAATGCAAAAACAAAAAGTAACCAGTAGGTTAGCTTATGGTTTGGTCGGATTTATATCGCCGGTAGCGGTTATATTGTTTTGGACAATAATAACGAATGACTGGACCGATTTGGCAGCGCTTTTCAACCAAATAGATCATGTTTTGGTGTTCGCAATCGCAGGAGCCGCGGTAGCACTGGCGTGGCGTGAGAAGCAGGAGAATTAAGTTAATATATCCATCACTTTTGAGAATGCTGTAACTGGGAAGTTCGTCGCTGTGCACGCCCCAAGGCAGCACACATCCTTTTGATTAGATCTATCTGAATGACTAAGGCAACTGGCACCGGATGGCATGCCATTATAGCCTCTTCCTCAATAATGTCTCTGGCATTATTGGGTGATGCGCTTCTCTATGCCGTGTTGCCTGCTTACGCTGAACACTTTGGTTTAACCATTGCATGGGTTGGCATCATGCTATCGGCAAATCGAATTGTACGTGTTTTTGCCTATGGCGTTATCGCCCGTTTAACCCATGCGATGGGTGTTCGGAATATGTGTATCGCAGCGGCTGTTGTTGCGACGCTTTCGACAGCGATGTATGGGATTGGCCAGGGGCCAGCAACAATGCTAGCCGCTAGGATTTTATGGGGTCTGACTTATGCAACTCTGGTTTTAGTTACCTTATCCTATGCGATCGAGTCCCGCGAAAGTGCCGGGACACGGGTGGGAGTTGGTCAGGCTATTCAGCGCGTGGGCCCGATACTCGCCCTGGTATTTGGCGCCTGGATGGTCGGCGAGGTAGGGCCGAATACTGTGTTTTTGATACTGGGCGGGTTAACGTTGTTTGCAATTCCGGTTGCGTTCTCTCTACCGAAAGTAACGAAACCAAAAACCAGTCAGGCAAAATCAGCGAGGTTTGGGCGACCAACTCCAATCGATTTACTTTTCTTTCTCCAGGGGTATGGCGTTGACGGGGTGTTTGCTGTCTCCATAACCTTAATATTTGCGCGAGAAGCTCCACTAGCAGAAGCAGTATTGAGTGGTGGAGCCCTGTTGGCGATGCGGCATTTTGCTGAAGCGATTGCGGCGCCACTATTTGGTTGGATCGCGGATAAATTCGGTGCCCGGCGGGTGTTTGTGATTGCGGCGATATTCACTATGTTGGGTTTTATTGGTGTGGCGATTGGATTTACCGTTACCGGAGCACTGGTGATGTTATTATTTCGCGGGGCGTTGGCGTCGCTTGGCCCAGCGGTTATCGCACAATCAATGCGCACTGACCAAGATGCCTTGGGTGCGCTTGCTCGTATGCAAACCTGGCGGGATATCGGCGCATCCGCAGGGCCGCTGGTAACCGGGTTTCTGCTTTCGGTATTGTCCGCAGAAATACAGCACGGATTAGTCGCAATTGGTATCGCTGTCGGAGTGGTGTACTGGATGGTCAGTGATTCGCATCAGGCAAGATAATGGCTAGGTGACGGCTAAGTAACAGGAAAGTCAAAAGAGTAAACATCTATCTTCAATTTTTGATAGCCTTCGCTATCTATCTAACAGCGTTAAATTTACCCGGATTTATCACTGAAGCAGATGACGGTTATGGCGACTCTTGGAATATCTAAAATACCTAAAAAAAATGAAAACTAAATTCGTAATAATATTAGCGTTGGTTTCTTTGTCACAGGCGCTGTTTGCGGCAAATTATGTATTAAAGATCGGAGAGGAAACATACGAAATATCGTTAGATGAATCTATAAACGTACAGGTAGGAAATAAAACCTTGCCTGTTAAACTGGAGCTTAAAGAAACCCTAACCTTCAAGACCAAAAACTTCTCGTTTCAGCATCCGAATGAATATACGCCATCGAAATCAGATTTGGGTAGTGACATATACCAGACAGCGATGATAACGCCTTTGGGAAGCGTCGTTATGATTCAAGAATATCTGAGTTTAGATCCGACGGACTTGATCGATTTAATGGTTAGCGAGCTTACAAAAGAAGAACAAGAATATGGTTATGAAATAGAGTCTTCAGAGTCTTCGATAACGTTGTCAGATGGAAAGGTGTTGGGAGGTAAAGTTGTTACTTCAAAATACAAGGGCACCGATATTAAAAGAGGCATTTATGTTTATGGTATCAAGGACTCCGGATTACTCGTTGTGACACAGTTTGACTATGAAATTGATGCAAATGGAGAAACACTACTGATGAATATAATGGATTCGCTCGAAATTACGATGGAGTAAATTTATTTCCCAAGATAATGTCGATTTAGATACCTGTGCGCTGTGAAAGTAACATTATTTGACAATGAAAACTGTATGTAACCCACGCTGGCTCCAGATTATTTTTTATGTGGCGATATTAGTCTCGCCCTTGCTAGCAGCATATGTATTCTATTTGGGGGTTTCGACTTTCGCGACATCAGTGTTTTTTGGCCTTTGCATTTTAGTTGTCGCATTTGGTCTGGCTTATTTGTCCTATCTTGGTATTAGATTTGCCAAGTTTGTGCCCGCGAAAGCCACGTTTGACGATGAGCAGTTTCACGTCATGATCGGAGATATTACCTCTTCCCACCAATGGTCGGATATAACGTTTGTTAAAAACTACAAACTTCTACAAACACTCGAGTTGCTTAACTCAGCAAGTGAAACGATCTATGCCGTTGATTATTTAACACCAGGTTATAGAATGTTTGCGGAAAAAGTTAAAGAATCGGTTGGTAGTCAGGAAAGCCAATCTGACTGAATCGGGCTTCCTGCGAGTTCGGTAAATCCCACTTTCAGCCAAATACATTCATGTTTAGTGCCTCCAGTTTTGGCTTTAGAACGCCGAGAAAAAAACTTTACGTTTGGATAGTCAGCGTGATTGTGTTTTTGTCTATGCCGATTTTTACGATACTGTATTACTTTGATATTTATGACAAAGGCGCTTATCCAATTGATGGAGATTCGATCACCGTTCCTATCTTTCATAACCTGGTAGGGTTGGCAGTGCTCTTTCCTTTCTTTTGCGGCTTTTTGTATTTTTCGACACGGAACTACATCGGAAATAAATCGTTAGTTTTCTGGAATCATGATCGGCCATATTGGAGCATAGGCTGGAGCGTATTCTTTATTGCGCTGATTCTTGTGAACTTGATGGGTATTCCCTATATATGGGAATTGAGGCTGTTTACTGAAGGTGTGAAGCTATTGATTATCTGCTGGTTTTTTCTCTATCTTCGGGCTGTTGTGATAGCTAAGCCAAAAGGCGTTGTCGTAGAGATTGATAATGAAAGTAACAATTGACTTTGGGTGAACGATAAAACAGGCCCTGAATGCCTTTTAACAGCATTCTACTTCTAAATAGAATAAAATCCTCACAAGAGCGAAATGATGGATATAAGTGATGGTGCAGTTTTTTAATAGTTGTGATCGAAAGAAACCCAAGCAAATGATGCATAAGTGGGACTTGATTGGAGTGGTTTTGGTCGGCGTCCTGACCATCTCTCCAGCAGTTGCTGATTACCAAAGCGGCTACCAATGGGCGTTAGAGAATACCCCAAAGGACTTTAGCGTTTGTCAAGAACAGTTTGGTATTAGTGAAGAAGAAGACGGGTGCAATGATTACGTGCAGGAAACACTAGATGGCGCGCCCAAAAAGTTTGGACCATACAACTGCAACGAAGGGTGCAATGGTTACGAAGCCGGGTATCAGTGGGCTGAAGAAAATAGTATTACTGATATATATGATTGTGACAGCTCCTCTTCTTCTTTTGTGGAAGGCTGCCAAAGTTTTGTAAAAGAAAACTAGCAGTCTCTTCGGCAAAAATAATCGGACTCGACAAATCTGTCGAATCCGACGTTATTACATTACTGCTTACTTAACTTTGGCAACGCCAAGAGGCACGCTGTAAGCTTCACACCAGATGTAAATCTCATTATATTTGCTGACATCAACTGAGCTCGGAATCAGATAAGTTTGCTCACCCGAGTTTGACTGCAATTTATCAAGTTGAGACTTAATATCGTACTTACCACTTTTTCCGAATCCTACTTTTGGATCTGGTGCACCGTCAAAAGAAAAGTCAGCTCCAAGTACCACCGCCAAGCCATCAGCGGTTTCAACAACGCTGACGCCACCAGTTGTGACGTGATTGCTAGCGCCTTCGAATGTGCCTTTGACTATGGCATCTCCAGCATGAGCCTGGATTGAAAGCATTACCAGCGGAAGGGTGATAGCCAACAATGTGACTGTTCGAATCAAATTTATAAGTTTCATAGAATTTAACGTTTGTTATAAAAGTTTTTGAGAAAATCGTTACAGAACGATTATGACGAAGCCGCCACAGGTGATAAGTTAGTCACCTTAACGAGCAATGAGTTCCAGAATGTTTCGAAAAATGCCCTTTTTGGACGCCTGATATTATTAGAAACTCGACTAATATGATGCGTTTCTATGAAAAACTTCCTAGGAAAGCGCATTGATACACTCCGACTATTGTTCGTAAAACGGATTATTCTTAGATAAACGCCCTGGATAGAGAACAAAGGATATCGTGGTAGAAGCGACACCAATGCAACAACTTTTGAACGACCTTCCCCAAGTTGGAAAGGTTGAATGGCTTGGTGTTCGGCCAGCCCAGAAAAAGGCGATGATCGAACCTGCATCGGCTGAACTTCGTTCAGATATTGGTATTGTTGGAGATAGATACGCTGGACGAAGCGGCGCTCGTCAAGTCACGTTAATACAATCGGAACATTTAGTGGCGCTCGCTTCTTTTTTGGGCAGAGATGCGATTGCCCCTGCATTGCTGCGCCGTAATATTGCGATTAGTGGATTGAATTTACTCGCATTGAAAAACAGACAGTTCACTTTGGGGGGCGCAAGACTGGAGTTTACTGGGCTATGTCATCCTTGTTCAGCCATGCAACAACAGTTTGGATCGGGAGGGTACAACGCAGTGCGTGGGCATGGGGGTATTACAGCAAGGGTATTGGCTTCTGGTATCGTTCGTCTGGGAGACGCGCTGCAGGCCGTTTAATATATCTGCCAGAAATATCGATCTATCACTGTAAACCGAGTTTGACATCTAATTTGTAACCGGAATCTCTGAGCGGTTAGAGACTTAATCCATTATAATTATTACTTTCAAGTCAGTCTATTTCGTCAGTCATATCCTTAAAATGAAAGCGCTGAGTGCAATATTCGCTGTCACTCTAGCTGTCGGCTATCCTTTGCTGGTGTTTTTCGGGCTGCAGCATTATGGCTCCAGAGGATTGGCGATCGTCTTGTTGCTGTTTGTCTGTATTCGTTACTTTCTAGTACGGCCGGCGACACCTTTGCAGAATGCAGGCACGGGTATCGTTGGCCTGTTTTGTCTATGTATTATTGCTTTGGATAGTCAAATTTTGTTAAAGCTTTATCCAGTGGTTTTGAGTATCGGCGTTGCAGCAATTTTCTTTTTTTCACTATGGAGCGAGAAAACTGCAATCGAACGATTTGCTGAATTGGCAGGTGAGACGATCACACCGCAAGCGAAGTTCTATATGCGGCGCCTAACGTATTGTTGGGTAGTATTGATGCTGGCAAATGCCGGTATTGCTGCCTTTACTGCATTTTATTTATCGCTTTCACAGTGGACATTCTATAACGGCTTTTTATCCTATCTAATTATTGGGTTTTTCATGCTGGTCGAATGGTTTTATCGACAGCACTATAAAAAGAGTCGAGGTATCGTTTCGTGATTGTTGAGGATTTAAAAAATGCGGAAGCTGCAACACGATTTATCAAGCTATTGAATTCAGACTTAGATCCATCACAATGGCCCAATATCTCGACGCCTGAAATCACTGACGAAACATTGAAGTTACACCTGGAGGTTGGCCATGATCTAAAATGGTTTGAAGGACACTTTCCCGAAAACCCCGTGTTGCCAGGTGTAGTACAAGTACATTGGGCGGTAAGCCTGGCAAAACGATTCTTTGTTCAAGAAAAACAGTTTCGTCAGGTTGAAAACTTAAAGTTTAAATCGGTAGTGTTACCTGGAATGGCCCTTGTACTGCAGTTTTCGGGATTCGAGGCAGACGAAAAGATACGTTTTTCTTTCCTGGCATCGGATTCTGGGGAAGTGCATTCAGAAGGCCGATTATTGTTTTTGTGATGGAATTACAGAGTTGAACCAGGAATCAAATCGATACTGTCTAGTTCTTCCGCATTTTAACCATGTGTACGAACTTAAAGTTTTTCTGCCGCAAATACTTTCTCTGAAGTTGCCATGTATCGTTGTGGATGATGGGAGTAACGAAGAAGAGGTTGCCGAGCTTACTGCGCTCGTTTCTGAGCATAGCGATATTACCCTAATCAAACACGTACACAATCGTGGCAAGGGCGCTGCAGTGATGACCGCTGCTGTGTATGCCCGAACGCTTGGTATGACACATATTATTCAAATCGATGCTGACGGCCAACACAATAGTGAAGATGTGCTGGGGTTTATTGACGCCAGCAGATTAGCGCCGAATACCATTATATGTGGCCGGCCAGTGTTTGACAGCAGCGCCCCGAAAGCGCGGGTTTATGGTAGAAAAGTAACAGATTTTTGGGTAGCGATCGAAACGTTATCTCTCAAGATCAAAGATAGCTTGTGCGGCTTTAGAGTATACCCACTGAATCAGATGGAGTTTTTATGTGATCACTACTACCTTGGGCCAAGAATGGACTTTGATACGGAAATTTTGGTCAAAGCGGCTTGGTGTAATACGCAATTGAAATTTATCGACACCGAGGTGCAATATATTGAAGAAGGGCGCTCTCACTTTCATTACATTAGAGATAATCTGGTGTTAATCCGTTTACATGTGCGTCTTATGTTTGGCATGATGATAAGACTACTGATCCTGATAGTTGGAAAATTTAGGTAGTGAATACAACTAACGATAATGGAAATCACGATGAGCCAGATCAGGTGAAAAAACACTGGTCGGAGTTTCAGGAAGCAGGAACCTTATTGGGCTTTCGCTTTATGCTGGTGGTTTACCGGTTATTCGGTCGGTGGGTTTTCACTCTGGTTTTGTATCCTGTAATGGTTTATTTCGCATTGCTCCGGCCGCAATCAAGGCGATCTTCACTAGCATTTCTTAATACCCATAGAGCATTTAATCCTGAATATTGGAAAGCCACTCCTGGCATTCTCGACGTGATAAAACACTTTATGCAGTTTGGACACAGCGTTCTCGATAAATTGTTAGCCTGGAGTGTGCCGATTGATCGAGAGGCATTTGATGTTCCGGATCAGGCTGCGGTTGATGATTTTCACCAGGATCCGAGAGGACATTTAATTATTGGCAGTCATTTAGGAAATCTGGAATTTTGCAGGGGCTATATGAGCCGGTATCACGACCGCACAATTAATATTCTGGTCTATGACAAGCATGCGGCGAATTTTGTTGAAATGATGCGGCGGATCAATCCACAGTCGCGGCTATATATCTATCAAGTTGATAGCCTTGGAATTGGAACAATTCTAGAGTTGAAAGAAAAAATAGAGAATGGAGAGTGGCTATTTATTGCTGGAGATCGTGTACCGCTCAGTGGATACTTTCGAACAACTAAAGTTTCATTCTTGGGCAAAACTGCCTGGCTGCCTATCGGACCTTACCTTCTTGCGAAATCTCTTGGTTGTCCAGTGAAAATGATATTTGCTTTTAGGATGGGAAAGAAAATTCGCCTGGAGATAGAAACGCTGAGCGAAAAGATCGAACTTAGTCGCAGTGACCGTGAAGGAGAAATTAATAGTCTAGCGCAGCGCTTTGCTAGCGAGCTTGAGGACCGCTGTGCTCGCGTTCCATTTCAGTGGTTTAACTTTTACGATTTTTGGAGTGACGTACATTCTCCAAAACATAAGCATCCTAAACTTAATAAAGAATCGGTAGCTTCTTAAAGTGACTGCGCATCAAACTTTGACAGATTTTTTACCCCATCGATCGCCGATGCTGTTGCTGGATAAACTGATCAAGGTTGAAGAGAATCAGTCGGAGACCGAGATAGAAATCAGCAGGCATTCTTCTTTTTTCGAACGAGGTCTTGGGGTTCCTGGATGGATCGGGATTGAATATATGGGGCAGACGGCGGCAGCTATTGCCGGCTATCAATTGCAATCTGGAACGCTTGAACCGCATATTGGACTGTTGCTTGGCACTAGAAAATACGTCTGCGAGAAAGAGTGGTTTTCCCCCGGCTCGATTTTGCGAGTACGATGTAAAGAATTGAATGCGATGGGTGGAAACGTGGCCACCTTTCAATGCGAAATAATCGAAGTTGACCCCAACAACCATATCGAAGAAGTTGTTGCGAACGCAAACTTAACGGTGTATCGCACAACCATGACCGAGCAGGATCGATGAAGAACAGGGTGGTAGTTACCGGTGGCGGTAATGTTTCAGCTTTGGGTAACGATTGGTCGTCGGTGCGAGAATCGCTACTTGATCAGAAAAACGCCGTGCGCTTTATGGATGACTGGCAGCAGTATGAAGATCTCAATACTCGTCTGGCGGCACCTGTGACGGACTTCACGATGCCGCCATCTTATACGCTAAAGAAAACCCGCAGCATGGGGCGGGTTGCAAAAATGGCAGTTGTGGCGACGGAAAATGCACTAGCTTCTGCTGGGCTTACCGATAATCCGTTAATAAAAAATGGGTTAACCGGCGTTTCCTATGGTTCGGCAACGGGTAGTAGCGATGCTGCGCTTGAGTTTTTTAACTTACTGGAACGCCAGTCCATGTCCAAAGTTAACGGTACGACTTACCTAAGGATGATGAGTCATACTGCTGCGATCAATATCAGCGTTTGCTTTGGTACAACCGGCCGGATGCAAACTACTTCATCTGCCTGCACAGCGGGAAGCCAGGGAATTGGTTACGCCTTTGAAACTATTCAAAATGGTGTACAGGATGTGATGATTGCCGGAGGTGCGGAAGCGCTTTGCCCTACGCAGGCCGCTGTGTTTGATACCGTATACGCGGCAAGTGTTAAAAATGAATCCCCGGCACTAACGCCGCGACCGTTTGATCAAAATAGAGATGGTTTGGTGTTGGGTGAGGGTGCTACCACGTTGATACTTGAATCTCGTGACCATGCAGTTGAACGCGGAGCTAACATAATAGCTGAAGTCGTTGGTTATGCAACGAATACGGATGGAAAACATATTGTTCGACCAAACCAGAAAATGATGGAGCAGGTGATGACAATGGCATTAGACAGCGCAGGAATTCGGACGCAGGATATTGACTATGTGTCGGCCCATGGCACTGGCACAGAACATGGAGATATTGCCGAAACCCAGGCTACGGAACAAGTATTTGGAGAAAACGTGCCGATCAGTTCATTGAAAAGTTATACCGGACACACCCTTGGTGCCTGCGGTGCGTTCGAAGCATGGGCCAGCATCCAGATGATGAACGAGGGTTGGTTCGCGCCAACTCTAAACTTGACGTCATTAGATTCTCGCTGCGGTAAGCTTGACTATATAAAGGAAGCGCCGCGCACTTTAGACGCAGAATACTTGATGAGCAATAACTTTGCTTTCGGTGGCGTGAATACGTCTCTTATCTTTAAGAAGAGCTAACCCGGATTGTAAAATCTAGATTGGTATAGTTGATAACTACTCGGTAATAACAAATTCACCTTTGAGTGCGACACCCGCAATAACATTGCCTGCACCGCATTCAAACTGGGTGGCGCTGGAAAATTCTCTGTTCTTGTAATTGCTCCGTATGTTTATTACTGCGTTCGCGCCAAGTTGTTCCGCTCTCGCTTGCATTTGAATAATCGCAGATAGAAAAACCCATTCACAGGCTCTCCAGTCGGTTTTATTGAGCGCATTGGTCTTTTTGTTTGTTCTGCCTCCGCCAAAAGTTTTTCTAATGGCAGGCGTGTCTTGGCCTGCGAAAAACAGTCGAATTCGAGAGTTAATCTTACCAACGGCGGCATTTCCATTTAATGCATCTGCGATTGGGAATCGGATTCTGCTGTCGCGGGCATAGGCATCAGAAGAAATCAAACCAAGACTGATGCAGAGCGAAACAGTACAAAAAAGAGCGCGCGTTTTCATTTTATGGAGTCCATTTTTTAAAAATGAGGGAGGTGTTTATACCGCCGAATGCAAAATTGTTACACATTACATATTCCGCTTCCAGCTGTCGGCCGGTGCCAACGATATAGTCAAGGGAAGAACAATTATCAGCAGGTTGTTCTAAATTATGTGTCGGGGAAAACCAGCCCTCGTTCATCATTTGAATCGTTGCCCAGCTTTCGATTGCGCCACAAGCCCCGAGAGTATGGCCAATGTTTCCTTTAAGAGAGCTGAAAGGCGTTGTCACACCAAACAGGTCAGCGGTTGCCGCGGCTTCGGCTGAGTCACCTTGTTCTGTACCAGTGCCATGTGCATTGACATAGTCGATATCCGATGGCGTAAGACCTGCGTCATCTAGTGCAAGCCGCATCACGGCACCCATACTCTCCCAATTAGGCTGGGTAATATGATCGCCATCACAATTTGTTCCAAAACCGACAAGCTCCGCATGGATAGAAGCATTGCGTTGTATTGCGTGATCTATCTCCTCAAGTACCATAGTACAAGCACCTTCGCCTATCACCAGACCATCACGGTGTTGATCAAACGGTCTGGGTGTTGCGCTTGGGGAATCGTTTTTTAAACTGGTTGCATAGAGTGTGTCAAAAATCGCGGCTTGCGAAGGGCATAATTCTTCAGCGCCACCACAAACCATTGCGGTTTGCTTGCCAGACCGAACTGATTCGAAAGCATAGCCAATGCCTTGACTGCCTGAGGTACAGGCGGTTGAGGTGTTGAATACCCGACCCCGAAGGCCAAAGAAAACCGCAATATTCGCAGGGGCCGTATGTCCCATCAGCCGTATATACGTTGTTGCGTTGACTTTCGAACTGTCGTTGCCCGAAATCATATCGGTCAAATCCTGAATCGCGCTGGTTGAACCAGTGCATGAACCATAGGCGACGCCTACTTGACCACTTTTCAAAATTGCATCTTCGAGTAATGTCGCATCTTTCAACGCTTCTTCAGTTGCCGCAGTTGCGAGTGCAGCAACACGACCCATCGAACGTGCTTTTTTTCTGCCCCAATGCGAAGGCATAGCAAAATTATGTACCGGAGCACCTAAATGTGTCGACAGCCCATCTATTGTCCGCCAAGAATCCATCGGTTCCACGGCGCTCACTTTATTTTTCAATGCAGCAGAGAAAGACTGCCAATCGTTTCCAAGAGGCGTGATGGCATTCATGCCAGAAACTACTACCCGTCGCAACGGCATCAACACATTCCGCCGTTCACCGCGATGACCTGGCGGGTGATGTATTCGGCATTGTCAGAGAACAAGAATTCGATTGTGCTGGCAATGTGGTCGACTTGACCAAAGCTACCCATCGGGATCATTTTCAACGCTTCTTCCTTATGCATTGATTCGGTCATTTCAGTTTCTATCACTCCAGGCGCGACACAATTTACCGTGATTTTGCGCTTGGCAAGCTCGACTGCCAGTGCTTTTGTTGCCCCGATAATGCCAGCTTTGGCGGCGCTGTAGTTTACTTGACCGCGATTCCCGATTAATCCTGATACCGAGGAAAGAGTGACAATACGTCCGCCGCTTCGCAATCGAATCATTGGCATGATCAAAGGGTGCAATACATTGTACATTCCATCAAGATTGGTATGGATCACGTCATCCCAGCGTTCTCCGCTCATCGCAGGGAAGGCGTCGTCAGCCGCAATACCCGCATTGCAAACAACCCCATAATAAGCGCCATGCTGTTCAAGCTGTTCTTCTAAAACTGTTTTTGTATGATTCCGATCACTGATATCAAACTGGATAGCGTCGGCTTGCCCGCCAGCCTCAGTAATTTCAGCAGCCGCTTGTTGCGCTAGCTCGATCGCTGATCTGCAGTGTAGTGTGATATGAAACCCTTGTTTGGCAAGTGCCATTGCAGTAGCACGCCCAATTCCTCGGCTCGCTCCGGTCACTAAAACACGTCTGGGGCGGTTATGTTCAATATTACTCATATTCTATGGATTAAAACTGGATTCCTAATGATATGGTTATTCATCTAGATCGAGAAATCACGTCTTCGGGATTATCTGGCATGACCGCTTTGATATTGCCATAAGCGACACGTTCGGAGCCGTATTTTTCAGTATCCAGGTGGTAGAGCGCGCAGTCATAGACACCAATACCTTCCTCGTCTCGAAAAGTTTGTTCGACAAAAATATTGTATGTCTCACCAGCATGATATGCGGCTGAATCGATTTCAATTTTCCGAGCACCAATGATAAAACCGATTGTAACGGGTTTACCTTGCTCCAGCTGACGAATTCCGGCATGGGCAGCGGCAGATTGACACAGATACTCCATACAAATCAGACTGGAAACGCTGCCATCTCCGGGATCAAATAAATTGTGATGGACTAGTCCTGCGGTGGTTTGAATATGGTCATTATCCCAGTTTACGATGCGGTCTATTAACAGCATCGTAGATTCATGGGGCAGCACCTGGGTTGGGGTATAAGACTTCAAATTATTCGTACACTGATCCATTCGTTTGTGCTTCCAAGCGGCCTGCATAAATCATTGCGCCTATAAGATTAAGTCCGTTACCAATTAAAACAGTTATACCAAAAGCGTGGACCACAGGGATTGTACTTGTACTTAGCAGCCCAAACGAAAGTAAGCTGGTTACAGCTGAAAGAAATACAGCCTGAAGGGTGATATGTTTTTCATTGTGTAATTCCGACACAAAAATAACGTAGTCCATACCGAGTCCAAGCACAAGGAATAATGCCATTGAGTGAAACAAAGTAATTCCATTACCGAACAAGCTAATTACCAACAGTGTGGTCGCTATTGAAGCGCCAGGAACGACAAGCATTAGCAGCTTGGGCCAGCTTCGATATCTTACATAAAGGGTCATTCCAACAAGCACAAACGCCAACAGCAGGAAACGAATAGATGCTTCGCGTTGATTCTTCAGCGCGTTGGATGACATCGACGCAATATCAATATAGTCCACGCCTTCAATGCGCCACGTGTCGATCTGGTCGGGATCAAACTGAGAGACGTCTTTGATCAGCACAAAGGCAAATATCTGTTTCTCATGTTCAATCATTAATGGTGGTAGTGTCCCAGAAGGGTTTTCAAACAGATCATAAGCGGACAAAACCCTGCCCTGATGCTGTTTATATTCCGCAATCAAAGGCTTGGCGTCGAGGCCAATGCTTTGCATAAACTTTGCGATAGCACCATCTGTTTCAAACAGAGGCCCCTGTAGTTGATAGTTTTGTTGTTGCTCGGCAGGGGACGATAACCAGCTCGCGATACTCAATAAGGCGTTTTCTGGAATACGTTGATATAAAGCATCCAGTCGTTCGAACAGCATATTCTCATCATCCCCGCGCACAACAAAGTAACGACCGGGCTCAACTTTAGTAAGACGCTCCGCCACCGCGCGCTCTTGATCTATAAGGTCAGCTGGCGGGTTGAAGAATACCCGCGGATCATCATTGCCAACAACGCCGTTCACGACTTGAATCAATAGCACAATGCCGACAGCCGTGAATAACGACTTTGGCCATCGTGCAATCGCATTTGTTATACCTTTGAGATAGTCCACAACAGGAGGAAGAAACCGCGGGTTGATCGTGATTTTTTTACCAATTAATCTAGGTGCGGTTGTCAGCACTGTAATCCAAGCGGCAATCAATCCCGCACAAGAAAAAACGGCAATTTTCTGGAGAGATACGAGTTCAGAAAAACCGAGAGCGCCGTATCCGATGACCGAAGAAATCAAGCTTAACTTCATTGCGTTGATCAGGCCTGCGTGGGTGTTCGAAGAAGCTTGATCAGAATGGCAATAAAAATAATGTAGAGAATAGTCGATAATAATTCCGATTAAACTCGCGCCAAAGACAATTGTTAGGATGTGGATGGATCCATAAATCCAATAGGTCACAGCGAAAGCAAAGGCGATTCCTGTGGCCACAGAGACAAAAGGCAGCAGCAGCGGTCGTAGAGAAAAGAAAGTCAGTAACAACAGAACCACAATAGCGACGATTGAAATCGAACTGATAGTGGTAATATCTTTTTTAGCCGTACGGGCGGCTTCAGCGGCGAAGAAAAATACGCCAGATCGTAATACCTGGGTTTTGGGGTAAGTAGTGTGGATGTCACTTTCGAATTGTGAAAGAACCCTTTGCAGATTCTCCTGTACTGAGGTTTCAAGACCACCACGTTCCAATGTGACGTGGATTGCGGCAAACGATTCTGAGCTGTCAGTTAAAGTTGGCTCATCAACCAATTCTGTTAAATATTCGGTAAACCAACCAAACGGATCTTTATCAATTGGCAAAAAACCAACGCCACCGGAGGGTTGATATAAATTCTCGGTGGCGATTTCAACCAGCTCGTCTTGTGAGTTTTCTTCTATCGTTATTCTTTGCGAACGTGTTAATAGCCCGAAACGTTGACTGCTAAGCTGTTCGACTATTTCTTGGCTAACCGCTTCTTCGCCTACCGCCGTAGTGACACCATTTACAGCAGATAGTCCCTCCGCAAACTTTTGTGCAGCCAGATCAACCGCAGATTGGTCCGGACCCGTAATCAAAATGGTGAAACGGTTTTCGATCGCGGAAGACAGTTTTGCTACCGCGTGTTGCAGCGCCTTATCTTCGGTTAGTTGTGGTGAGAGATCCTTGAGATTTGTATCGATTGCCAGGGATCGGCCGGATTGCGAGATAAAAAATAATACCAATATCAGGAGCAGACCGAAAAACCCTGTCAGGGTGACTTTGCTAGCTTTGACCGGTTGATTCATAAAACGGATCCCAGTTGCCTTAGCGCTCGGTTTTTATTGCGTCGGCAAGTTTGGCGGGAAAATACAACGCTTCGCAGTTGAGAGAGTCTGCACCAAATAAATGGTGACACTGTTCCGTGGCTGGCCGCTGAAATTCAGCTATTTCCAAGGTTGAGATCCGGGTGCTTTTTGTTTCATCGTTGATTAGCCATATATTCATCTCCGCTGCTGTTTTTTGTAACTGTATCTCTTGAAGATGGCGCTTAAGCGCTGCGCTCTTAGGCAGTAGTTTCAGTTCTTCGGCAGCATCAGTCTCAGGGTTAGCAATCAACTCCACCGTAAAAATTTTGGTTAGGTGTGTAACATCACCCCCCATTAAAGCTTGTAACATTGAAGACATGTTTGCGTGCACCAGACCTTTTAATAGCTTACCTTGGGTATTTGCACTGATACGAAAGTGTTGCTTTTGATTAGTATAGATCACAGAACTTATGACTGGCGTGTCGGTATGCCAAATTATCCCTGCGTCACAATCAAACAAAAACACACCGCTGGATTGCAGTGGATTTGGAAGTGCTTCCAGAGTTCGCGTTTGCTGAAACTTGCCATGGTACTGGCATGTCTGGGGTAGCCAGTTTTCCAACAGATCTGAACTTAACGCCTTCTCAAATAGCACGAGAAATACAAGAAGGCAGACTATGGATAAACGAGTAGCCTTCAACGCATTGCTTCGACCATTTGAATAAGTCGAGTCGGAGATTCAAATTGCATTTGGCGGGTTTCAACGTCCACCGCAACCTGTATGGTGTAACCCTTGGTAATCTTGCTGCCACTGTCCTTGTCAACTATTTCGTATTTTACCTTAAGGCGATTTTCCCATTCTACTAATGTGGTGTTGACGATAAAGACCTGGGCGAAAACCAACGGTGCGACAAATTTAATTTTCATATCGACCACAGGAAAGAAGTATCCGTCCTGGCGCATCGCTTGGTAGTTGTAGCCAACCCTATCGAGTAAATGACAACGGGCTTCTTCAAAGTATTTGACGTAATGTCCGTGCCACACGACTTCGCAGGAATCGACGTCGAAAAACGGCGCCTTAATTTCAATTGAATCGGTGATCACGATTTCCATCGTATACTTCGCTTTGTCATCCCGATTACCTTTTGGTTTTTATGACTGTTCAGGCAGTCACTTGTCTATCAGCACTGACCTTTAGACTAAGCAGTGGCAACAGCGGGTTGATTTACCATCGAATGGACAACGCGGACGACGTCTTCCATTGTTTTGACTTCACGAAACGCTTCCTGCTCGATCTTGATACCGGTGAAATTTTTAAGTTCTACCATCAGGTCAACAGCATCGATGCTGTCGATGTCCAGATCTTCGTAAAGATTGGACTGCAGATTAATCTTACTTTCTTCGACTTCGAACAGCTCTACCATCAGAGACTTGGTGTGATCGAAGATTTCTTCCTTAGAATGGCTCATTGTAATTAAATCAATAATTTGATCAATTTATCGCTGATTAATGCAGCTGTTATATTTTGTATCAGATGGTTTCTCGCTCACAGATACGGTTATCCGAGGAGTATATCATCGTGAAATCTACTCAGGAGCGGGTGTTTTGGTACTTATTCACCAAATCCTGGAAATATGACTGCAAAAAACGTGTGAGATGACGAACCTGAATTGGTTTTGGGCGAGCAATATCAATGCATTGGTCGATTTCCAGCTCGGGCAGTCCCTGTAACGTAAAGCATGGCGGCGTAGCTGGAACCTGGTACCACTTTTCGTGCTTTCTAAGGGTGATAGGTTCGCACCGAACAAAAATTGGTTTTATTAAACAGCCGGCAGCGACCGCGATATGAGCAATACCGCGCTTGAAATCCAACAGATTTAAGTCCACGGTACGTGTACCTTCCGGAAAAATAATCAGATTCTGGCCGTTTCGAAGGCTATCCGCGGCAACCTCAATCAGATCTTCGGTGTCATTTCGAATAAATCCCGCCATTGAGACAACTGCAAAGGTAAAAGGGTTACGCCATAACGCGGATTTAACGATACAGTTTAGATCTGGGACTGCCGAAATGATAAAAACCACGTCTAACAAGGTAGGGTGATTCGCAATAAACAATCTTCCGCTGGTTTTTTCACCGAGAGCCGGGTCGATTTCATAGCGCATCAATCCAAGCAACCGCATGATTCTGATATACAGGCAAAGTAGACCGCGCATGCTGTTACGGGTCCACACCTGTTTGGTCAGACGATCCAGCGGCAATGGGTATACAAAGATCGCAAACACCAGGCCTAAAACCAAAGCGCCAAAACCAAATAACGCAAAACTAAAGCCAGTCGCCAATACGCGCCAGAGTTTAAAAACTTTGCTGGCAGATAAACTGGAGAGAGTGGCGCTCACAAATACGATAAGTTTTTTAAATTAAAAGATAGTTTGTGTCTGAACAAACGTAATTTACCACCGATCGCAACTGTCCAGCTGTTTGATCTCCTGGAATGTCAGGTTACGTATTCTGTGAAATGATAACGTGATTTTTCCTGAGGTTTTGTAATAGACTCAAAGCCTGTGAAAAATTATTTTTTGGAAAAACGGTAATGGCTGATCAATCTCCTGCAGAAACCAAGATGGCTGAATTATTGGTAGAAGCGCTGAATCTTGAAGATGTTTCCGCTGCGGAAATTGATCCTGAGGCACCTCTGTTTGGCGATGGTTTGGGTCTGGATTCAATTGATGCATTAGAGATTGCGCTTGCTATTTCTCAGGAATACGATGTTCAGATGCAGGCAGAAGAGGAGCATACGCGAGAGGCGTTCTCCACCTTGCGCAGCCTGAGCCAGTTTGTCGAAGAGAGTCAGAAAGCCTGATTTTCTCTTAAACCGAGGGACCGGTTGGATATTGAGGATATGACAGCTACTGAGTCCCATGCGCTGGTCTGCAGGCAGCTAGAACTGCCACTCTGTCATATATCTCGCCCGCTTGCTGCGCTGTCAAAAATTCAAGGCACCGTATCGACAGCGGAATTCCTGTCTCATGTAGAAGCAGTCGCACAGCATTTGCCCGAGGGAGATCACGCGATTAATCTGTGTGGCAACCGTTACCTTTTCATGGTGTCCATGTGTGCAGTGATTTTAAGACGCCAAACCAATCTGCTACCACCCAACAAAAATCCGGCGACACAGGCAAGCCTGTCTGAGCGCTATCCGAATACTTATGTTGTACATGACGGCACGGAAGTCGCTGAGGGTCTGTCGGCAATAAACCTTGATTTGTTACCAACTAACACCTTTCAGCGAAAGGCATTTAAAAGCGAGGTGCCCCGTATTCCGCTCGATCATCTCGCAGCGATATCGTTTACCTCTGGCTCTACTGGTCAATCAAAACCAAATAATAAAAACTGGCGGTGTTTGACCGAAGGCGTTCGCATAAACAAACAATATATGCTCAGCTCTGCGCTCGATCAAGGTCAGGTTGTCACAACCGTCCCGGGTCAGCATATGTGGGGTTTGGAGACCACGATCATGCAGGCGATGATGAGTAATATTTGTATATCTGATACCAGCCCGCTTTATCCAAAAGATATCCAGACTTTGTTGCTGCAGCTTTCGTCGCCGAGAGTATTGGTTTCTACCCCAGTGCATCTGCGCGCCATGGTGATGAGCGGCCTCAGTTTTCCTCAAGTGGAGCGAGTGCTTTGTGCCACAGCTCCGCTGGATGTAGAAAGCGCACAAAAAGTCGAAGCGTGTTTTCATGGCGAGCTGATCGAGGTCTATGGCTGTAGCGAAGTCGGCTCGATGGCATACCGCAGAACTGCCCTAGAGCAAGACTGGCATATGTTTGAAGGAATAAACCTGACCCAGGAAGGCGAGGTAACGATTGCGTCAGCGGACCATGTTCCTGAACTTGTTGAAATGCAGGATCTGATTACACTTTGCTCCGATCGCTGTTTTCAACTTAACGGTCGACAGTCTGACATGATTGAGATCGCGGGAAAGCGCGGTTCGCTAAAAGAGCTGAATGAGATCTTGCAGAAAGTAGAAGGGTTGGAAGACGGCGTGGTGTTTTTACCGGAACAGAAACGTAAGGTTCCTCGCCTGGTTGCTTTGGTGGTGATGCAGGAAGGTGAAGACAAAAACATCGTAGCCGCTCATTTTAGAAAGCATCTCGACAATGCTTTCGTACCGCGACCAATCATTCAGGTAAAGGCTTTACCACGAGAAGAGAACGGAAAGCTGCCGCAAAAAAACGTCGCTGAATTCTATGCCGCGATAATGGAATAGGGTGTACTCGGGCTGCCTTATGCAAGTATAGGTTTGCGGTAGTCACCGAGTAAATCTCGCTCGTCATCCGAGCACGGCAGTGGCGTATTTTCAGAGAGCAAGTTTTCGACGTAGTTTGCGATACGTTCGAGCATATCAACATGCAAAGGGAGTTGTGTAGCCAGTTCAACCTTTTCGCACTGTTTAAGTTGCGTGTTGAAGTATTGCAGGCAGGGGATTTGGAACTGATCCAGAAAAACTCCTTGAGCTGGCAAAATCTTTCGTTCCATGGCGCGCCCTCG
>CALKKV010000015.1 GCA_937992195.1 uncultured Gammaproteobacteria bacterium
ATACTCAGTTTCCCGTAATCCAAAGCTTTAAAAGGCTGATCTAATTCAATACAAATTTGAGATAATAGACGATAAACTCCAGCAACACCCCAGCAGTGCAGAATATGACCAAATAGATAGTCTGTTGTATGGTGGAAATAATATTCTCGCTATGTATAGCGCTATCTTGGTAAAGCGAGAAATGGAGCGGCATGGTCGAAAAATAAGTTTTGATTTAAACCTGATTGAAGATTCATCTATAAAAAACTTCTTAGGCGAGTTTGTGTAATACAAAAAAGTAAAATAACGGGGCGCGCCTTTTGCGGCCCGTTGATTACTAAATAGAAGTAATCACAAGCCGCCCATTCTCTATAGAAATATCAACGTTGGAATCAACATCAAAACCAGCATCAGCGAGCCATTTACCTTTAAGGTTAATCTCAGCGATGGTGGATTGTTGTTGGCGTGTCTGACGGCCTTGGTAGTCATACCAACCGCGCTTAACCTTTAGCTGCCGATGTTGTTTAGTTGTAGTCGAGCCATTAGCTGACGTAGTATTAGCGTTAGTCATAGTAACCTCTTAAGTAGGTTGTTGTGATTAGCTGAGCTTTGGTGTTACAAGCACCTTGGCTCAGCGCCTTTATTATTTACTTAGTAGCGCCTCTCATGGCTTGGATATCGGTGTCAGGATATCGGTGTCAGAGCATTAATGTTCAGTTTTCCGGCCGGGCTTCTGTGGCCGTACTCTTTGAAACAATGGGTGACCACGGTTAAAGGTTCTGGGCGCTGGTCATAGAGCGAAGGGGTAAGGCGTATTCTGGCTTTGCAATACAAAGCTTTCAATAGCTAACTTAATAATTAAATTGCCGGAGGTGGCGAATATGTTATCAAATCGATTTTTAAAATCTACAATTCTTAGTTCTTTTTTGTTTCTAACCGCATGTGGCGGTGGTGGTTCTGATAGCGGTGGTGGTGATGGACCTGCCGATCAAGACCTTTTCAATTTTACCGTTACTGAGTTAATTCGATTTTCTATTAGAGATGAAAGTTTTATGCCGAATCAAGCACAAATTGACTGTGCAGCTCCTGTTTTTGAAGAGAACGAACCAGGCCCAGGTAGAGATGCTTTAATTCGAGCCTGTATTGATAATAATCCCTAGTTAGATAAACGAAGCCTGAGCAATAGGGGCCACGGTTAACTATTTTAGATGGACAGTTGACTCTTCGCATAAACTGCAAGGAAGATATTCCTATATGACACCTTTGTTTCGTTGAGAGTCTCGATTAAAATATGCTACAGTGTGAAACTGGTGAAGGATATTGGGGTCTGTTTCGATAAGGAAAATATCGAGATTGCTAAGTTAAAAAATGAGCTTTAAATGGCCAAGATATGCTTATATTTTCCATGAGTTCAGATTGACCAGGTTTAGTAAGGTTTATTGAATAGACTCAAATTATTGCGAGTAAAAAGGATGCGTTCAATTCTTAAGATCTTATCTGTTGTTTTCATTGTCTCTCTAACCGCTACAAAGACGATTTCCCCGCAGTAGCTGAGGATGATATTTTAGATGTCCTACCTCCGATTCTTTCAACCGTAGAAAAACGTCCGCCACGTCCTGCGCAATGGCGAATTAGTAACGAGGTCTCTTGTACGTCTAGACGGTCAGATTGGGTGGTGAGTGATGGCAAAAGGTCACGAAGTTCAAGAATATTTAGCCAGTTTTCATCACCTGATGTGAGTTTGATAGTTTTAATTGAACCTGAGGAGCGGATATTTACACGAACATTTACCTGGACGCTGACAACAGAAAGTCTTTTTGTCACTTGCGACTTCTTTTCAGGGAGTTTTACCGTCAGAATGGAGTCTGGTGTTCGCTATGAATTTACATTGTTGCCTAATGGGTCGGGTGGTGTGAGAGTGGTCACCACAGAGAGCTTTTTTAGAGACTGCATATACTGGTACTCTAAAAAGGTGGCGCTGAGGATAAATGATAGCCCACCTCTTACCATTTTTTAAATATCATTTATCCTCTTAGGCGGGTTCGAAATGTCCGTTGTATTTGTCTTCCAATAATGGATAGACATGACCGAACAAAGGTGACGCAGAGATTAAATAGTAGGCAGTTTCAGTTGGCTTGTCTCTGAGAAAAATAGACACAGTAAGGGACCGTATCGCCGGATCCAATTGAATGTTGCCCCACCCCCATCGTCGAATCGCTCGCGTACTGGGAGACGCCTGGCGATCAAATCTAGGGAGTGGAGTTTACTATCTACCAGGCCCGCGCAAGAAATACCGATGTGCAAAGTGGAAAGAGTGGCGTTTACCACGTCATCTACTATGTACAAACTGCTTAGGATATCTTGCTTGCTGCGATCTGATCGAAGACTGAGCAATCTGATATCGAATCTGATGATATACGGCGAATTCTGGAGCAGGAACAGTACGATGAAAATTAGAGAGATAAAGACCGATAGTTCGGCTACGTGGAGATGGAATAGCGAGGACTGAGAGAAAAACATGGACCCCACAAAAAGCATGATAAGTAGAAAAATTTGATCTGGATTTCCATATCAACTTCATGCTTGTATTGGTGTCAGGCTGTTCAACCGACCAAAGTGGATTAGACCTTCTGCGAGGTGGTTCACAAGGCTATCCACAATTTTGTTGTTTGGAGAGCTGGATACGTTGTAAATGTCAGAATAGAGTTCCATTTGTCATATATTCTGTCCTTCTGCGGAATATGTCTGATAGGCCGAACGCTCTTCTCATCCGAATTTTGATTAATTGTGCAAGGCTAAGTGCAGATTTTCTAAGTATTTGGGGAAGATTGAAGTTACGACAGTTCGCAACTAGAATTGACAAGACATCCTCAGATTCGTATCTGATTGCCGAAAGTGAACCTATGATTTGATCGCTGGTCACTTGTTCATAATCATCATAAGTCACCACTAATCGAGAATTCATATGGCAGTTAACGTCGTGAGTAATCAGGTGCTCGGCCTGGCATTTTTAGTTATCGCTACCCTTGCGATGCTGCTAATGTTTCGCGCGTGGAAGTACCCCTATGATAAGGAAACCCACCGGAGCTCCGCGCCGCGATGGATGGTTCATGCGCATAGAATTCTCGGCTGGGCGTTCGTGCTTATCTATGTGCTGTTGATGGTACAGATGATTCCACGACTCTGGACTTATCAAGTCGAACTGCCAGCACGAACAGTCGCGCATCTATTTCTTGGCTTAACGATCGGTGGATTGTTATTTACCAAAATTGTGATTGTGCGGTTCTTCAAGCATATGGAGGCCAAGCTGGTGCCGTTTTTGGGGACTGCACTGTTTCTTTCAACGCTCATTATGATTATGTTGGCGGTGCCGCTGGCGCTCAGAGAGGCTTTTCTTGAAGACTCGATCACCAGCGGTTCGATCCTCGAAGAAGATCGGCTGGAGCGCTTGAGGATACAGCTGCCCAGCGCAGGATTTGAAGACGCGGAGGAAGTAGAACGATTGATCACTCCTGAAAGCCTGGTATCCGGACGTAAAGTCTTGAAGGAAAAATGTACCCAGTGTCACGATTTACGTACCGTATTAGTCAAGCCCAGAACACCGGAAGATTGGGCAAGAACGGTTGATCGTATGGTGAATCGGGCAAATGTATTGCAGCCAATTTCTGCACAAGAACAAGATGAGGTTACCGCTTATCTCATAGCGATTTCACCGACTTTACAGCAGTCAGTGATGGAACAAAGAGATAAGATGAAAGATTCTTCTGATATGAAGAAGAAAATGTCGGCGTATAAGGAAAACGATCGATCTAATACCGGCGACGCCAATTTCGATCTGGCGGAGTCTGAACAACTATTTGAGAAAACTTGCTCGCAATGTCATGCAAGCGAACTAGTTTCTTTGCGCTCTCCTGAAAGCGACGACGAGATCGATGAACTATTGATCAGGATGCAAGCAAATGGCCTCGATATCGATGGCCCGACGAGAGAAGCGATTACCGAGTATCTACGGCAGACCTATGTTGTCGATGAGGATGACGAGGATGGTGAAGAAGATTCCGATGACGAGGCTGAGGAGAGCGGTGAGGAAGCTGGTGAAGCGTCTGGGTCATCTGAAGGCATAGATTTGGCTAATGCAAGCGGTTGTATGGGTTGCCACAATATCGAGCAAAACGTTATCGGCCCAGCGTGGTTGAAAGTGGCAAGTCGCTATCGAGATGATCCTGATGCAGAACAGAAATTATTTGACGCGATAGCACTTGGGGTAAGTGGAAACTGGGTTGACGAAACAGGTGGCGCTGTGATGCCAGCCAATTCCCCGAGAGTAGCGGATGACGATATCCGTAAGCTGGTACAGTTTATATTAGCGCTTCCTGGTGATGCGCAGTGATGGCGAACTCTTCTCATGTTCATTGAAAAATTGAGTGAGTGGGCTGGACGCACGCTGGCGCGGTACTTGACCGCAGAGCTGAGTGATTACAGGCGCTTTTCAATACATCGATCGGAAACTCTCGAAGCAGTGCTGTTGCCGGGTGACGTGATTTTGGTGGAGGGCGATCTACGGGTAAGTACTGCTATCAAATATTTAACCCAATCGAACTGGTCTCACGCGGCTATGTATGTGGGCCGATTAAGTGACGATGCTCCTGTTGTTTCGGGGGGTGGGAAGAAAAGCCAGGGCGAGTTCAGTGGTTTGCAGTTGATCGAAGCAGATCTTGAGCGCGGCGTAATTGTTGTACCGATGGAGAAGTACTCCGGCTTTAACCTGCGTATCTGTCGGCCTTACCAACTTGATGTGAAAGATAGAGAGCTATTGGTGCAGTACATGGTTGATGCCTTGGGTATGCAATATGACCTTAAGAATATTGCCGATCTCGCGCGATATCTATTACCGAAACCACCCGTGCCGAAAAAATGGAAACGCAAGATGCTCGCACTCGGAAGTGCCGATCCTACTCGTGCGATTTGTTCGTCTCTGATAGCCCAGGCATTTCATTCGATCAATTACCCTATTTTGCCCGATGTGTTTAACTGTGGCACTGACAATTCGCGTGATGAGGTATTGCACATACGTCATCACAGTTTATTTGCACCGAAAGACTTCGATGTATCTCCTTATTTTGAGATTATCAAACCCGAACTGATTCAAGGTTTTGACTATAAAAGTCTTAACTGGCACCATCATTCGGAAGATTTTTTAGCCACGGGTGAAACAGATTTTGACTGCAAGCTTTGTAGGCAGCTAAATAAGTAATAGGTCGAAATTTGTTAACTTACTGAGGATTGCTTAGGTTTGATTTTTCATAAAGCATGCAATCTGTTCACATATTTTAAAACAATAGGGAATATTCGGTGAAATTTAAACAACTCAATAAGCTTGCGCTGTGTGTGATTGGGGGTGCTCTTTGTGCATCCGTGGAAGCTAAGACATCTGTTTGGAAGGTAGAGAACGGTGAGAATTTGTTTTATCTGGGCGGCACTGTGCATGTCTTATCAGAATCTGACTATCCGTTACCCTGCGAATTTGATGCCGCCTATTTGTTGTCCGAGCAGCTTGTTTTTGAGACGGATATATCTTCGTTAAGCAATCCTGAATTTGCCTTGAAAGCGGCTCAGCTCGGGACTTACCCGGCAGGAACCAGTCTGAACGATAAGATTAGTTCTGAAACGCTGGGGCAGCTAACAAACTACCTTGAAAGCTTAGGGCTACCGGCCTCGGGTTTGATGCAGTTAAAGCCGGGTATGCTTATGTCTGTGATCGTATTGACCGAGTTGCAACGCCGGGGTGTTGGCCAGTCTGCAGGTGTGGATCTGTTTTTTCACACCAAAGCGATTAAAGATCAGAAGCCAGTGAAAGAGTTGGAAGCGGCAGACTTTCAGCTGGAATTGATCACAAATTTAGGGGTTGGCAATGAAGATGCCTTTGTTATGTACTTGATCGAGAGTATGGATCTGTTTCGTACTGAATTTGATCGGTTGTTTTCTAGCTGGCGCGGCGGTGATCTTGAAACGTTGATCGATGCAAGTGGTTTTAATCAATTAAGAAATGAGTTCCCGAAAGTATTTGATGCGTTGATTGTGGATCGTAATGATAGCTGGCTGACGCAAATTGAAAGTATGGCAGTAACTCCTGAAGTAGAGTATGTGCTGGTTGGCGCGCTACATATGGTCGGCGCGGAAGGTTTGCTGGCGAAGCTCGTGAATAAGGGATATACCGTTACGCAACTAGACGGCTGCGCTTCATAAGTAAGTATTGGTCTTGAACTTATTTACGTTTGTTTATATTGGGGGTTGTTTGGATCGATTGAATTAAATTGGTTGGCGCGATTGATTGCCGTTAGATTTGTGTGACTTTTGATCTGTTGGGAAGAACTGACTTACTCGGCTGGTATATAGGCGACGATAAACCATTCTTTCTCTTTTTTGCCGATTGAAACCTGACCATCGCCTTTTTCAGATCTTGGAGTAAGTACATATTCAACATCAAGATTTGGAACGAAGTGAACGCCATTGCGATCGAATCCATTGTTAGACATTGTTTTGAACTCTTCTGTGAGCGAAGTTACAGCAACAGAAGACAGTTCGTTTCTTAAGATCATTTTGATCCAGGTCTCTGTACTCTTTCTGTTTTCAACACCGTCCCAGTAAATTAATCCCTCGATCGCCGATGTATCTTGAGCATTGACTGCTTGCATATAAGCATCCGCTAGCTGCTCTGGAGAGCGCGGTCGTCCTTCAGTCGGTGGTTCAACGGTCTCCTCTAACTGTTCTACTTGCTCTTGCTGTTTGTTATCGTCCAAGCTGTCTTCGCCCGAATCGCAACCCATAAGCAATGCTAACGCGATAACTAAAATTCCGTTTGCTTTCATGTGCAAACGTTTCTCAGTGTAATTTCCATTTCACAGGTGTGAAACACCAATCGTCAGTAAACTTAAGTCGATGTGACCAGCGCCGATGTTACTTCACCAATATTATTCATGGGCTTGATAGTAAGAAGGGCGGTTCCTCCAGATAACTGCGAATAGGGTAGTTGCCAAGATCGCACCAAGAATATCGAGCAGCATATCTTTTTGTGCATCCCAGATATCGCCTTGAGACCCCAGGAAGTCTTCAGCTTGGTCGCCTCCTGCTATGACAGCATAAATCATCTCGATTACTTCATATAACGCGCCCCAAAAACCTAGCGCAAAAATACCAAGTACAACTGCCATGGCAATACTTGTGACCCATTTTTTTCGATATGCCAGTTCGGCAACGGCATAACCAAACACGCCTACAAGGAAATGACCAAAACGGTCAAAATTATTGCGGCCTTCTGGAAACAGGGATTCAAGGCCCGTGAGTGACAGAAGCTGATTGCCATATTGGAATGGTACGCGGGCGAAGGTAAAGTGTCCCCCGATGGTATGGACGCAGAGAAAGAACCACATTAGACAGTACGCGGTATTCGAGAAACGGAATACGGGGTAGGTGACCACCAGCAGAAATACGGTGATCATGACGGGGAGATTCTCCGCGAACCACGTTCCTCTTTCATAGGGGGCGATCCCCAGAGACACCATCAACACCAGATAAATTGCTAGAAGTACAGCCGGAAGAGGGTGTTTCATGGAGATCTATCGTATGGAAAACCTCATTATAGAGTGTTTACGCTCTGGGTCAACGCGATCCACGTTGAAGAAAATCTTCAAACGCGAGTTCAAGCTCATCCGCGCTTTTCACGCCGCTAGAGGTGCGCCGCATCTTGCCTTTTCGGTCAAACATTAAGAGCGAAACAGTATTTGCATTGTGTGTGCGTTGCAGTTTCCTGCCAGCTGAAGTGGTGATATCTGCAATCCTAAAAACAAACTTGTCGTCAAATTTGCTGAGGGCTGACTTCGCATTCGACATCAATTTCTTGCACTTTGGACACTTTGGATCATGTATCTGAACGATGGTTGGGGTTCCGTTGCCGATTACGGTTAAATCATGGGAAGTCTCCCAGCTCTTTTTATATGCGTTCACGCCGACTGAACCGAGGCCGATAAAAATTGCGACACCGATAACTGCCCCAAACATGTTCTTCAGATTCTTGCGCTGCTTCTTTTGCGTTTTTTCGATATTGACCGTAGCTGACGGCTTCTTCTTATTCGCAGGCTTTTTCTTTCGTTTTGCCATGATTTGTAAATCCTCTGGTATTCGTAAAGGAATCGACTCTCTTTTGTTGAAATAGTTCTAAAGATATCTCACGCCTTGATATCACCCGATGTCATTTAACGGCATCTTTAACTTAGTACCAGCTATTCTTGCTAGTAATTCGGCTGATACATTAGTGACTTGATATAAGCGCGAATATCATCAGGTCGATCTTTACCGGCTAGGTCATTGTTAAATGCATATTCTGCCACAGCAGTGGCAATATGCAGGGAAACTTCTCGGATTTCGTCTAAAACCGGATAAATCGACCCGGCTTCCAAATCGGCATCCGATACCGTCGCTGCCAGTGCTCTCGCTGACTCCATAAAAATGCTGTCTGGAATGGTTTTTGCCTCGCAGGCAATCATACCAAGGCCCACTCCAGGGAAAATATAGGAATTATTTCCTTGCCCTGGGCGTAATACCTTGCCGTCATGGTTGACCGGGTCAAAGGGGCTACCGCTGGCAAAAATAGCCCGGCCTTCAGTCCATGTATAGGCTTGTTTCGCATTACATTCTGCACGGCTTGTGGGGTTTGATAGCGCGAAGATACCCGGGCGCTGTTTGATTGCCGCCATTTTTTCAATAATTTCTTGGGTAAACATGCCGGGGCGGCCGGTTGCGCCAATTAAAATATCAGGTTGATGTATCTCTAACGCCTGCAGAAAATCGTGATCAGGCAGATCATGGGCGAAAGCTTGAATATGCTCCGGAAGATTCTCCATCGCACGATTGACTAAACCCCTGCTGTTGAAATACCAAAGCCGTTGATGGGCTTCTTCATCACTTAGCCCTTCATCCATCAGTGCGTTGGCAATCATATCGCCAATTCCCGATGCCGCAGACCCGGCGCCAAGAAAAGTGAATTTCATATCTTTGAATGGTGTTCCAGAGATCCGCGAAGATGCGTAAGCGCCAGCAAGTACAACTGCAGCAGTGCCTTGTATATCGTCATTAAAGCAGAAAGTATTCTCCTGATATTTATTGAGCAGGGCAAACGCATTATCCGCGCTGAAATCCTCAAATTGGATGAGTACACCGGGATATGCATCTTTGGCAGCAGAGACAAATTCATCCATTAGTGCAAAGTAGGCATCGCCTTTAACCCGTTGCTGCCTGAGGCCCAGATAGATTGGATCATTTAAGAGTTCTTCATTATTGGTGCCAACGTCAAACATAATCGGCAGCGTTTGTTCTGGGCTGATGCCAGCGCAGGCGCAATACAGGCTGAGTTTGCCGATCGGAATTCCCATACCATTTGCGCCCAAATCGCCGAGTCCAAGAATGCGTTCGCCATCTGTAATAACAATAATGCGAATATCTTTATTTGGCCAATTGTCAAGAATTTCGCGAATGCGACCTCGATCATTGGCGGTGATATAGAATCCTTTTTCGGTTCTGAAAATATTGGCGAATTCCTTGCAGGCCTGACCCACAGTCGGGGTGTAAATCAAAGGCATAATTTCGCGAATATTCTCCATAATCAGTCGGTAGAACAGCCTTTCATTGCGATCTTGTAGTGCAGACAGAAAGATATATTTTTCAATATCGCTGTCTTTGCGCCGAATATTGGCGAGAACCCGCTCTATTTGGGTGTCTATAGAGCCCACCGCTGCAGGCAATAGGCCTCTGAGTTTTAATTGGTCCCGTTCTTCTTCAGTAAACGCGGTAGATTTGTTGGCTGAAGCAGTGCGGAGCAGTTCGCTACCGGTAAGAGGCGATTGATTTTTCATAGGTTGGTCGTCAATGACTAAATTAATTATAAATTTTGAAGGGCTATTTTATACCGACTGATCGGCGCATGGTGCGATCGAAACTAAGATTCGGTCACTGCCATCATCGCCGGACTCCGTACCACTGGGACTAATGATCCTGATAGACTGGTCGTTCGAATTACTTTGGTTTCTTAACTGATCTATCGCTATACCGTCGTTGTACTTCCAAGAGATTAATACCATGAAAAATTACAAAGAATTGTTCGCTCATAAACAAGAGATCTTAAGAAACAGACCGGATAAAACCAGAGTAGAAGTCAGTGCATCCAGTCGCCTTGTTGAGGGTTTTCGCAGTCATGTGAAGACGCGAGATTTTGAAGTAATAGTTGATCAGCCAGAAAATATGGGAAGTACAGATCAAGGACCTCGACCAAGCGAATATGTACTGGCCGCCTTAGCGGCATGCCATGAGGTGACCTATCGGCTCTATGCTGACGCGATGGAGATCGATTTAAAATCAGTAGCTGTAAACGTCACCGGAATTTCCGACGCCAGAGGGTTTTTTGATTTGGACGATGATATACCCGCTGGTTTTAGTGAGGTGGTTGGTACAATCGAGGTGGAGAGCGATGCCAGTGATGCTGACCTTGAACGGCTGCGTCTTGCGGTTAACAGACATTGTCCAGTGTTAGACGATTTACGCAAGCCAATGAAAGTAGAATTGGACCTCAAGCGCCAAGGTTAGATGCACGAGCATGGCTACCAGTGGCTAGATGCGGACTCAATCGGTCTCTTGTTTTTCTGCAGCATATACGGCAACAGAGCTTAAAGCATGATTGCAAACTTTCCCTACAAAACAGCGTTAATTACTGGTGGAAACGGTAATATTGGTCGATTAATTTCAGAGAGACTGGTCGCGCAGGGAGTTAGGGTAATTCGGTTTGACATTCCCGGGAGCGAGCCGGCCGATACCCATAAATTGGAGACCATTGTAGTCGGTGATATTCGGGACGATGTATTACTGGAAAAACTGTTTAAACAACATCAACCCGATATTATTTATCACCTTGCTTCTTTGCTTTCAGGCAGTTCTGAAGCAGACCTTGAAGCTGCCTGGGAAATTAACGCTACTGCTTCATTTCGACTAATGCAGTTAGCAACAATACACCGAACACAAACATTTTTCTTTGCCAGTACGGTTGCCTCTTATGGCACTGGTTTAACCGAACCCATGCATGAGGAGATGGCGCAATGGCCGGAGAATTTTTACGGTGTAACCAAAGTTGCGGTAGAGAGACTCGGTGTTTACTTTAAACAAAAGCATAGTTTGGATTTTCGCTGCCTCCGATTTCCTATGGTGATTTCACCATTTGCGCCAGCTACCGCGGTAACGGCTTATCCTTCTCATGCGTTTAAAGCGGCTGTGAACCGGCAGTCGTTTACATTTCCTGTATCTAAGACAACGGGTATGTCGACGTTATTTCTGGAAGACGTAATCAACAGCATTATGCAGGTCTCAGTTGCCAACGCGAATCAATTGAAGCGTAACGCCTATAGTCTGCATGCGTACTATTTTACGGCTGAAGAAATCGTTGCAACAATCTTAGAACGCTATCCTACGTTTGAGTATCAATATGTCCCAGTAGAACAGGTCGAACGGCTGTTATCCGGTTGGCCGAATGTGATCGTTGACGATCACGCAAGAAGTGACTGGGGGTGGCGGCCAGAATATGATTTTGATCGCTCCGCTGAATGGATGTTTGATTTTTATTCGCGGCCTGAGAATCTAGCGGCTAGCGTGAACTAGCAGGGCGACAAGAAAAGCAGAAACGTCTGGGGGGACAGGGAGCCGGTCTCATATCGGGTGAAAAATATGAGACCGGTATCTGTAACGGTTAGCCCTCCAGGGCAAATGGCCATAGTCGGGTTTCGGGGTGAAACTGAGACCACGCGAACCAGAACGCCTGGTGGCTGCCGAGATCAGAGCCGTCAGTATTCTTGACCCGAACACCGCCGCCATCCAGGACTACTTTGACATTTTCAAATTCAACGGTTTCTCCAGCCTTGAGCGCTTTAATTGCCTCTGTTACCTGGAATGCAATGGGAGTGCCGCTTGCGGCAATAATGCCCACTATATCTTCATGAACCGGGAGTCTTGGATCAACATCGCCAACCGGAAATATCGGACCATCCTTATCGCGATTGTTACGAAAATCCGGGTCGCGACCGAGTGCATGTCGCTCCGCTAGAACGGTGGTCTCAGGGTGAGCAGCTTTCCACTGACCCCACTCCGTAGTCACTACCCCTGCTTGCTCAAGCACGATGTTCTTTTCAGCCAGTGGTCCGGTGACGGCATTGCCTCTAAAGGTATCCAGTACCGAGTAGGTGGTTAGGTCGTACATAACCTTGTTGGAACGGATTAACAGTCCGGAAGTTCGGAGTACCGGACGATCGATGCCTTCAGGAAGCTGGTCGGTGAAATAGGCCTGTGCCGCCCCGCAAAGCGTACAGTAAGGAATACCGAGGTGTCGTCCGCCCAATGTGTCATTGACCATCTCGCGGACTTCCATAATTTGCCGTGGATAAGCGCGGTATTCACCGTTTACCTCAATGCCGAAAACAATATCGGTATCATCAAGCCAATCGGCATCTTCTGCCTTTAATACCTCAGGATTATCCGCTGCAGGAATACAGTTGCACGGCGTGTCCGTGGTGTCGTAAGCACGATCGTCGATGCGAACGCCGCCCCAGGAGACGTGTCGCCAGTCGATATCGCCTTCAATAAAAATCTTCTCCCACTCAGGGACGATCAGAGTATAGATGTTTCTTTTGGCTTCAAGATAATTCGGTGGAGCAGGGACATCCCAAGCGATCAATTGATCGGTGACATCGCCCCAGCTACGTGAATGATTAAATTCAACGCCAAGGAGTTTGGAAGCGGCGTTGGTGAGATCAGTGCTCAGTCCAAATCCGCTGGTTATTCTCAGTAAATCGCTAATAATCCAGACAACCCTGGGGTCTCCAGAATCGGCGATTACCTTCAGTGCATCTTGTTGCGTGGCTCCCCATCGACCTGAGCCCAGATTCGCTCCGAATGCCGCTTCTATTGCAGCTTTGAGTTCGTCGCTTAGTGGACCGCTTGGCATAGCGGGAGCTGTGCCAAAATCTTTGGGGTTGCCGACAGGCTGCCAGGATTGATTTGTTTCATTGGAGGATTGTGCTATTGCGCTACCGGGTATTGCCAATAGGAGGATTAACGACACAAAGACCGAGGAAAGATAAGTTTTTATTAGCTGCATATTTGAGTTCTCTTTACGACTGTTTGTCGGTGGGGGTCCGCTTTAAGACGTTGAAAATGACAAAGAGTTCGCTTGAGGGCAAATATAGCGCTGCTGTGACTCTATTTACGGTTAAAAGGTAGGTTAGAAAGTGGGGAATGTCACGATTTATCGGGGCAAAAAAAAACCACCTTTTTTAACGTGCAACGTTGCTAAAAAAGATGGTTTGTACCGTTTTTTACTTGATTAACGCTCTGGCATTACAGAGCGTATGTTTCAATAGCTTAAGAGGATGAAGTAGTGGTACGTTAAAGTAATTGTAAGATAAGGAGTTTTTTTGTTAAGTGGCGATTCTTCCAAAAAAGTTGGCAAACACATTATGGCTGGAGGGCGTCATTTCTTTAAAACGCACCTTACGATTGACTGAGTTAAGAATTCTTCTGTGCACAATATAAAGAGGCAATTTGTTACGGGTAACGCCAGAAATCGCGTCTCTGACTTGAAGTAACAAATAATCTTCGGGGTATTTTCTTTCCAAAATATCCACCAATCTCAGTGTTTTTCTTGAGTAAGCGTTGAATTTTCCCTTTTTCGCAAAATCCAGATCATGAACCGCCTTGTTAAGCAAAACGGCAAGTTTAACAAGATCCCTGTTACTAACCTGATTCACATCACTGTCCAGAATTACATTTTCCATACTGCATTACCCCCTAGGTATTGTTGATTTGCGATTTGGCTTTACCCCACATTCGCAAGTAATAAAAATACGTATCGGATCTACTCTTCTTGATGTTTTATTTTTAACTAGTAGCGCAGAGTGATTTGCCCCAACAAATCTCCGACCGTCGGGAAAATGTTACCACTCATCGAGTTTACTAGGCAAACACTTTTTCGGGTTCTAAAAAGTGGCACATAAAAATCAGTTAGTTACAAAACTTTTCAAGATTGGACCTTAAATATTAGTGACTTGTTTTCACAATATATTGACGACAGTCTGAGAAATACGACCACTCATCGTGTTTCAAATGCCTTTAATCTTGAATACTGATACGACCAACGCTACTTAATTTTGTGACAAAGAAATCGTCACTCACTGAGATGATCAAATACTTTGGAAGATGTGACACGAAGCTCGCAATTAAATCTGATCGCGAGAATGGGTTTGAACGAGAACAATCCGCACTGAAAACAGATTTAGTACGGATTGTTATTTTCTAGGAGTATTGAAAAAGCGTTACTGGACTCCCTACAGAGAAAGCATCGTATCGCTGTCGCGCATTAGATATAGCGCGATACATGCGGCAAGCATTGGCCAGGCGGCGAAGAACAGGAGATTGGCTCCCGTCCAAGGATCCAGATATTTTGCAAATGGGGTTAGTGTGCCTGCTGCTGCCATTAATAAAACCCCTAGTCTCGACCAGGTTTTTGCAATACCAATAATAAAGGCAAGGATAACTAATGCTTGCGCGATGCCAACAAAAAGGAAAATCCCTTCAGATAGGTTGGCGAGACCATAGAAACCTCCAAAAACGGCCTTGGCGTGACCGGGGTTGATAAATTTATCCACAGTCCAGGCAATCATGACGATCGCGACACCCAGTCTGAGTGTTAGAAGAGAGATGCGTAGGTTTGTTGTCGAAGCCATGTGGATAAGTATTGATTGAACGGGTGTGAATGGAGGTGTTTCCGCGTCTCGATTTTTCAAAAAGCACTGAACACAGAACAGGGAAGGATGCTGCAATATCGGACAACCGACTATAACTAAAATTCCCGCTGCACGAGCATGCAGCGGGAATGGTTTGTGTCTCGATGACACAGAATGCCCAATCAGAAGTCAGAGTAGTTCTGGTTGGACATTAAAGTCCAAGTCAGAGAGATGACTTGGTGAAAGCGACCCTCAGATCAGAAAAAGGCAGATCAAGCTTAGAGAGTGGATGCCGTCGTAACTTTTTCTGAATAATCGCGCTTAATAAACGATAAATGCAGTTTTATTACAGCAAAAATGACGCCAACTTTTACCACTAGTCGGGTTTTTTATACCGTTTCTCATTCTGCGTATTTTTATAGTATAAAAAACAATGATTTATCATTCTTTTTTAAAGTAAATTAAATTTCAAATTAATCGTAATTAGTGAGATAAATTCATGGCGTGTTCAAGTTTCTCACTTCATTTTCGACATTTATTGTCAAGGATTGACTGAATTGGGGAGGCCTTAAGACAAAATATTTAACTTTGCGGGAACAACTTTATTTCCAAGTGACGCCCCTTCTTTCTTTCGATGGCGTTTGCGAAAGAGATTACTCAAACGTTGTTTGCACGAGTTTGGATGAGGTTAAATAGCTAATCCAATCACCGGTTTTCATGACATGCAGGCTATCGCCAGTTTTAGTATATTTGTCGCAAGACTGTTACTCACTTCGATCATTGCTCTTTGTTTTCAGATATTTTTGATTGTGAAACAACCTGACTATCTGCTCACTGTGCAAGAAGCAGTGCGGACATTTTCCAGAGGAGTATTTCAGATAATCGATCTGCAATCGAGCTATCAAGTCGCGTATAACCTGATAAACGGCGACGGGATAATTGTGCATACTTTTTTTGTCTTTCTGGCGTTCGTCCTGTTATTCCTGCTATTTTTACCTGGAACACTTCTGCAGCGTGCTCGCGGCTTGTAACAGTGGCGACGCAATATTCGGTGCTGATGATATATTGATCAATAGTAAAGTGTCCGACCGTTTTTTTACTATTTCTCTAAACATTTAAATACAAGGAACCATAAAAAATGAAAACTGCCAAAAACTTTCTGGAAGAAGCGAACGCTGTAGTAACGAGAATTTCACCTGAAGAGGGCATTGCCCAACACGGCTCTGCAGAAAATATTTTTATCGACGTCCGAGATTCCAGCGATATCGAGAAAAGTGGAACGATTCGCGGGGCGTTGAGAATTCCACGTGGTTTTATTGAATTTGTCGCCGATGAGGCGACGCCTTTTCATAATGCGGCTCTAAAAAAAGACGCCAATCTTTACCTTGTTTGTGGAGCGGGTGGTCAGGCGGCTCTGGCGGGTAAAACGTTAAAAGATATGGGGTTTGAATCTGTTACCAATGTTGGTGGTATTGCGGACTGGAAAGAAGCAGGCGGCGCGATGGAGTCATAAAAACAGTTTCTGTTCAGGGTCTTATTGCAGGATAAGTCGCGTTTGGGTGCATAGAAGTCCCGGATACTTAATTGGGTGGAATTTAAGTCAATTTGTCTGAATTTATCTCTATTTCGCTGGTCATAGCCCTAACTTAATATAGGTGCTAAATCGCTGTGACTCACCCGCTAATAATAGACAATATATCCCTGCTCGAGCAAACCTCGGCACTGGTAAAACAACTCGATCCTGCGCATTACCCTTCAGTAGGGCCGCATTTTAGGCATGTGATTGATCACTATGCGCTTTTTCTTTCCGGGGTAACGGATGGGTCCATAGACTACGATCAGAGGCAGCGCGACGCCGAATCAGAGGCGTGTTGCGACCGATTACTTGCAAGAATTGACAAGACAATTAGTCAGTTAGGAGACGTTGATCCAACTACAAGTGCTGCCGTAGAAGTGAAATGCGCAACGTGTACCGCTTTTGGTGGCAAAAAGGAATCGTCAACAATTGGCCGGGAGTTGATGTTCTTGCACAGTCACGCAGTCCATCATTTGGCAATGATTTCTTTGAAGCTCGAGAACGCTGGCGTGAAGGTCGACCCAACCGTTGGGTTAGCACCTTCGACCCAGCGCCACTATGCGAATCTCGAAAGCAACCTTAAAGCTGCTAGTTAGCCTTTGCTTGGATCTTAACTTTATGAGTCCAGTTTTATCTGGTTTAGATTGCGTCACCAAAAAGATAGTCATGGTGGGTGATTTTTGCAATCAACTCGTAGTTGTTTTCAGCAAGATATCGGGTCATGGTGTTAATGTCACGACATTCGATCAGAATTTTTGAAAATCGAAAATGGGAATGATCCACTCCTTTTAACACTTCTATTTCTGCACCTTCTACATCCAGCGAAAAAAAGTCGATCATTGTGGGAGCGTTTGCTTCTTCAAGTACTGACTGTAGTGTTCTTGCCTTAGAAGCAAAATCATATTGATTATCATCGGCGCGCATATAAGGCGTGCCGGAGTCGGCGTGAGCGCGAGGATTTTTAACGTCTGTTTCCAGGCTAAGTGGGGTTGTCATGAGATTGGCATAGCGCAGTTTTACCATTGGATCAGCATAGTCGAACGAGACACAAGCATTACAGAAAATTCTGTTGTCATCCGCTCGGGTTTTCAGGCACTTTCTGTAATTTGCTTCTACCGGCTCAATTAAAATGCCTCGCCAGCCGCGAGATCGTTCAAAGTAAAGAGTGTTTGATTGTTTAAATCCGTCGTTGGCACCCAGCTCAATATAGTAGCCATTATCAAAATCGATATAGGGTTCGATCTTTCGATCTAGCTCTCGTAGTCCAAAATACTTTCTATCTGGAAAGTATTTGCTCAGGTATTTTTCAAAAGAATGATGTGCCATACAGAGGTTTTCTTACGGTAATACTAGCCAAAAATGTGTTGGTAAAGCGCTATGTCGTAGCGAACAAAAGGATGCAAAGTCTGTCTCACCAGTGGGTCCGTGATGTCAAAGATCATTCTGCTTTCTGAGACATTCCGTTTTTCGATCACGGCAGGTATCTCTATTTGATACCGATCGCAAAATTTCGATATAAATTGACTGTACTTTTCCGTGCTGCCGATTAATACAAAATTATCCAGCTGACTTTTTGCGATTGTAAGATCTTTGTCTTCTACACGAATTCTACGGTAGTCCAAAAAATATCGCGTTTGGTGATTGTCGAATAGGCTGGTCAGCTCGCCACAAATACCATTCACTAGCTGATCTAAACTTTCTTTCGTTGAAAAATCCAGAGAGTTTAGTAGCAATGCCAATTCCTTTGTTTCGCTTGAATGATTATGAAAAAAGTCACTGGTGGGATCCTTACCAATATTCTTCACCCACTGTAAGTGTGAGTGCAAATGGGAATATGGTTCACGAAGTATCGTTATCAGATCAAATCGTTTTAGATCAAAATGGCTTTGAATCTCCCGCAGAGGCAGATGGCCAGCGAGATAAATTGATCTTGCGGAAATATCTGCGTAGTTCTCGGTGTTTTGGGCCTCAATATGTACCGCCGCTTTGCCTTCGGGAAAAACAGTTTGCGCAAAGTTATTAAACGTTGTGCCTGCGGTTTTTGGGACATGCATAAAAATTATTCTTCTGCCACCAATTCTTGCTACCTGTTGAATACTGGCAGTGTCGATTATCTTAATTGGTGCTTGGTTGGCATCCGCAATTATTTTTAAAGCATTGAATTCTCGAATATCAATACTGGCCGGAATCGCAAACTCATAGCCACAGTCTCCTGTTGGGTGAAATGATAATGCCTTGAGATCGGGTCGATGGTTAGAGGCCGTACTTTCGCCAAGGCGCACATCGTCGGCATAGAACTTTAGAACGACGGGGTTGTTGTAGTTTTCGTCATTAAAACACCAGCCGGCAATCCGATCACTGTTGAGAACGTCTATATAGTCGGAAATCAATCTAATTCCTCAAAATCATTACTTTCAGTTTATCAAGAGAGTGATCAAAACTGAACTGACGTAGTTTGGTATTCTTCGTATCCGTAGTTTGCGTCATCTGTGAATACTCACACACTGGTTTTTAAGTTGTTCAAACTGTTTACGGGAATCTGTGCCGATGTTGTTTCTAGTGGAACAATGCTTTTCACGGATAGCGACAAATTACTTTTGAGTTTAGATTGGTGCTGTATGGCAACTGCAATTTTGTGAGAACTAGGCAAATCAAATTGCCCAAACTGCCAGTTGTCTGGATGGTCATTTCGCTCTGCAGCAAATGAAATTGCAACTTTCCCTTCCGAAGGGAAGTGATAGCTAAACGCGTTTAGAGGTATCGACAGGCCCATACTGCAGGCTTTGATATAAGCCTCTTTTAGTGTCCACAAATCAAAAAATCGATTGTGTTGCAATGACTCGTCCAACTGAAAAAGCGCTCTGGTTTCTTCGGATGAAAAATAACTTTCCGCGATATCAATTGTATTGTTTTCTCGCTGGGTGTATTCAACATCAACGCCGATTTCACAGTGTCGAGTCACTGCCAGCACCACCATATTTTGTGTATGGGAGAGGTTAAAGTTCAATGGTTCTGCAATAAAATCAGTCTGAATATATGGCTTGCCGTATTGGTTTCGATAAAAACACCAGTCCTGAGGAAAAACTGTCGGAACATACAGGGAGAGGGTAGAACGTAACAAAGCACGGGTAATAAGATACTGGTTTCGATGTCTCTCAAAATGGAAACGCTGGTGCTGTTCTTTTTCTGACTGGTTGAGTAATTGATGATATTGTTTCAGCAATTCGCTACGATTGCATTGATCATCCATGGCAATCCACAGATGAACCTCATTGGATTTTATGCGCACGGAAGAATCAAAGTTCATGGCAGAAAGACACTATTTTGTATAAGCCGGTGAAGTTGGGTTTGTTCTTCTTTAATATCGCGTATGTTAACGAGTAATTCCAAAGCTACGGTATGAGAAATAACGATTCGATTTGCTATGTAAAGCTATTTATTGTGTTCATATTCCTTCCGGTGCTCTCGTCAGTCGCTGATGGTACAACAGCAGAGACTGAAGCACACCTCTGGGAAGGTATTTCAGAAGGCCGTTACTATGTCGCTATGCGTCACGCACTTGCGCCCGGGTTTGGAGACCCCGAAGGGTTTGCGTTGCATCAATGTGAGACGCAGCGCAATCTTTCGGAAGTAGGTGTCCAGCAAGCAAATCGTATTGGAGATCGCTTTCGTGAGAATGGGATAACGTCTGCGCTGGTGTATACCAGTCAATGGTGCCGATGCCAGGATACAGCGAGACATTTAGGCCTCGGCGATGTGCGAGATCTTGCTGCGTTAAATTCGTTTTTCAGGGATTTTGAACTGCGGGGTTCACGTACCAATGAGATACTGGAATGGCTGCGAAATCATGTCCAAACCACGGCTAACTCCGGCCCCGAGTCCAAACCTCTTGTGTTAGTAACCCATCAGGTTAACATCAGTGCATTGCTCGGGGTTGGCGCAACTTCTGGAGAGATGGTGGTATTTGGAATCAATAATGAGGGTGATCCTGAAGTAAAAGGGTCGATCGTTACCCCATAATCATCGTACAGTTGGTCTGATCATCGCTAAATCCAAAAAAAGCCCATCTACTCTGTTTTTGTTTCAGGCTTTTGCGTTTCGTTTAACCAGTTTTCAAATCGCTGGTTTCTAAGAGACTTGGTGCGGGCATACCATAGACTATCGCCAAATAGAGCGCGATCGACGTTTTTTGTAGAGTTGGGCAGATGATCGCGCATAGGTACGCCGCTTTTTTCATGGAGACCGATTCGGGAAAGCGCGGATTTACGGGTCGGACCGTAGGGGATGAACTCTGCCATAGATGCCATTTGGGCAGGCATGGTTGCAAACTGTAAAAACTTTTTCGCGATATCCTTTTTGGCCGAGCTGTTGGCAATACTCCAAACATCGTAGTTGATGACCTGGCCATCCCAAACAATAGTAATCGGCATTTTCTCTTCCTGCATGGCAGAAAAGAAACGACCATTGTATCCACTCGACATCACTACTGTACCGCTATCTAATAACTCACCAGGATCTCCTACGTCACTCCACCAAACAATCGAATCGCGGATGCTATCGAGTTTACTAAACGCAAGCCTCAACCCGCGATCGGTGCTCAACAAATCATAAACCTGGCCTACCGGCACACCGATTGCAATTAAAGCCCATTCAAGAATGACATCAGGATCTTTAAGTAAGGCACGTTTTCCTGGGAATTTTTCCAGATCAAAAAAATCAGCGATGGTTTCAGGTTTTTCTCCAAGAAAAACACGATCATCATAGGCATATACTGTCGAGTAAATGTTTTGAGCAACAGAACATTCACGAAAAGCATTCGGCATAAAGTCGTCATCAAGGGGCATAGATTTGTCAGCAGATGTGACATGATTAGCGCTGATGGGCTCCAGTAAACCGATGTCACAAGCAGAGATAGCCTGATCTTCGATCATATCGATGACATCCCATTTTTCAGCCTCTGCTCGATCTTTTATCGTATCGATTCCTCCGGTGTATGTGATGCTTTTAACCGAGATGCCTGTCGCCTTTGTAAAAGGGGCAAAGATTGCGCGCCTTTGCGCTTGTTCGTAGACGCCACCCCAGGAGACTACTGTAATAATCTCTTCTGCCGCAGAGGCTGCGGTGAGTAAGGATGCTAAAAAAAATGTGATCAATCTAGGCAGACGCATTTTCTTCATTTCTTAGGCCATCCACTGCATCTAAATAAGCTTTGATAATGGCTGATTCTGTAACCACGCCGGTGAGAATTTTTGACTCATGGTCAATTACTGGAATAAAGTCTCCTGCAAAATCTTGCAGTGCGCGCATTGCCTCAGGTAACGGAGTGTCATGCTCGAACACCAGAGCAGCGGGGCGCATGATGGATGCGATTGGGCCACGATGATTTTCGGCGTGTTCTCTGATATTGACGATGCCAGCTAGCTGCTTATTTTCGTCTACAACAAAAATATATTCGAACTCTTGTGCGTTGTCGCGATAGATTTCCTCTGTACTATCGGACGGTGCGCAGCGACCAAAATGTGTTGATACTAATTTTGATACATGAAGCGTGGAGAGGCGGGCGCGATCCCGACCCAGAGAAAGATCAACTCCACGGTTAGCCAATTGCACGTCAAATAGAGACCGCCCAAATGCGCGATAGGTGACAAGATTTGAAAAGACAACAGCGACCATTGCCGCCACGGTTAAGTCATAGTTTCGTGTCAATTCAAATACAATAAGTATCGTTGTAAGTGGCGCGCCGATTACAGCACTTGCTACCGCCATCATTCCACATATCGCATAAGAAACTATACCGGAAGTCGCGATAAATCCAGTTGCATCGATCAAAGTCCAGGAAAGCGCACCAAATAAAATACCAATCAATAAGGCCGGACTGAACACCCCTCCAGCAAAGCCAAATCCGATACATAATGCGGTCAAAACGATCTTGGCGATAATGAGAACGGCTAGCTCGGTAGGGAAAAAAGCACCTTCAATAGTTGCGAAACGCAATGTTTCCCTGCCGACTCCCATTACATCGGGTAACCAAATTGCGGCTATTCCTACCGCAAGTCCAGCACATGCCGGACGTAAGATGGGGTGAATAGAAGTTTGTCCTGCAATTTTTGCACTTTTTAGAGTGAGTTGCATAAATAGAATTGCAATTGCCGAGGAAAATAATCCTAAAACAGCAAACAATAGAAATTCGTGACCGAATTGGACGCCACCAAAATCCACTAAAAATAGTGCTTCTCTTTCAAACACCACGTTTGCGACCACGTATCCCGTTGCAGCGGCAACGGTGGTAGGGGCAAACGACTGCATCGAATAGTGTCTAAGTATGACCTCATGGGCGAATACCAATCCAGCAATAGGAGCGTTAAAAGCAGTAGAAATTACCGCGGCCACACCGCATGACATAGCAATGGCAGGAAAATTGGGAATACGAAGATTGAGCTTGCTCAGTAAATTTCCGATCATCGCCCCCAGATAGACGAGAGGACCGTATTGACCAACCGATGCACCGCTTCCGAGAGAGATAATCGATGCCGCAGTAGAGGTAATACCACCTTTTAATGTCGCCGGTGCATGCGCAAGCTGTACGCCTTTAATAACGTCTGGAGGACCGATCGGACGTTTTTCTGGAGAAAGGTAGAATATTAAAGCGCCAACGATTAACCCACCCAACACTGGAACAATGAGTGTCGCTGACATGATGATCCAGCGGGTGTTTTCGAATTGGACCCGGGTGCGTGCGGAGACCAAAAGTACATTGTTGAACCATAAAACGAGTTCAACAAATGCGATGGCGGCAAGAGAAACGGTCAAACCAATGAGCAAGGCACACGCCGTCACTACGACGATGCGATATACCGCATTACCCGTATTTTCCAATCGGCTGGGGGTTACCACGTCCATTGATTTATTGTTTCAGTAATCTGTTACTAGTGCAACATTTATAAGTATTGCTAGTATGGTCTCGAGGTTGCTAGAGACAGGGGGGGAATTTACTTTTTTTCGGTTAGCTTCGAATTTAGATCTTCCAAAGATTGATAAGTGGGTTCCTCGGACAGTCGAGAAACGGGCAGGGACTTTTGTATTTGATGGTGAAAATGACGAACGCCGTCCTCAATAGTCGATAAACAAGGGTCTGGTTTTGCACTCGATGAGAGCGACTCTTGCATATAGCGCACGTATAGCTCGTCTTCTTGGTCGGTAATTTCATTAATCCTTTGGCAAAGGTAGCGCGTAGCTCTAACCTCCCGCCGCTCATCCAGCAGCCCAAATCGCTGCCCCATGTATACCGTTTCAGATACTGACACCGGCAGAGTCATATAGAATTCGATGCTTTCTGGGTAAAGGCCAATAACCATATTTGGGTAGACACCGATATATAACCATAGCTTTTGGTTTTTTTCTGGTAGATGTTCGAAAGCGGGAAGTAAATTTTGATATCGCGCAACACTCCATATTCTGGCGATACGCTGATTGATCTCAGCGTGTGATACAGGGATTCCCTCAATCGTAGTATCCGTATAACTCTTACCATAGAGTTGTTGCAGGGAAGGGTGTCCGACCGGTACGTGATAACCCTCATTATCAATATCGTGTATGACTTTCCAGTTGTAAGGCCGTTTTTCCCGATATGCTGATCCTTCAAGCGGCAGCATTTTTTCAGTTTGATAAGGCGCGATTAGATGCGCTACCGGCGCAAGTTGATCTGCCAGGGATGGGCCTCCAGCGGTTATTCGAATAAAAACGAATCCCATCCAGACTTCTAACTCAACCGGAATGAGACTCTTGTCAGCACGATTAATATCCGGGAACGTACTTTCTGCGGGAATAGCGACACAGTGGCCGTTTCGATCATAGGTCCAGCCATGGAAACGACAAGATAGCATCAATGGACATTGATCTCCCTTGCCTTCTAACAGCGGAGCACCTCGGTGTCGACAAACGTTGTGAAATGCGCGTAATTCGCTATCTTGATTGCGCACTACTAAAACGCGTTCACCAAAGCCGTCAAAGGTTAGATAAGAGTTGGGTGTTTGTAGTTCGCTAATATGACCCGCACACATCCAGTTTTTTTGAAACAGTTCTTTGATTTCGAGCTTAAGAAAATCACAGCTTTGATAAGTCCAGGGAGGCAGAAGATCAGATAAGCTTGAATTTTGCATCGATGTCATTGTTGGAACTTGCGCTTTAAGTAAAAGTGACGCTGAGTCACGGTATCGTTAAGCTATACTTAAATCTCTTTTACCTCAAGCCTATTCGATGTCTCAATTTCCCTCAAATATCCCGCTCTTGATTATCGGCGCAGGTGCGGCTGGATTAGGAGCATCGGAACGAGCAGCTTCGCTTGGCATAGATCATCTTGTTGTAGAAGCTGCCCACCGAGTGGGTGGCCGCGGATTGACTGAAACGCTGGATAACGTATTTCCGGTTGACTTAGGGTGTCACTGGATGCATTGCGGCAGTAAAAACTGTCTTGCCGATAAGGCTATTCAATTGCAAGAACCCTTTGAAAGAGAAGCAGTTCCGTATCGGGATTTTATTAATGGAAGCTGGAAAGACGAAAGTTATTCAAACGATCGCTGGCAATTTATTGAATCCTTATATCAGGCGATTATTGCTGTTGCTGGTCGTAATGACCAAGCGTCAGTTTGGGATTGCATCGACGAGAAGAGTGCCTTCGCACCCTGGAGTAGTTATTGGTTGTCACTGATGCATTCAAATGACCCTGATCAGGTAGCGGTTTCTGATGTTGCTGACTTTATCGATACCCTAGAGGACTGGCCGGTTGCAAACGGGTACGGTAGTTTGATTGCGCGCTGTGGAAGCAACGCGCCGGTTTCTCTGAATACAGCGGTTAACAAGATCGACTTAACTGGGCAACAGATCAAAGTAAGTACCAATAGAGGTTTAATAAAAGCGGATAAAGTGATCGTGACTGTCTCTACCGGGGTGCTGGCGGCTCAGGATATTGAGTTTTCTCCAGCGCTTCCGGAGATAACTTTAAGCGCGATTTATGATCTGCCGATGGGAAACTATAATTATATGTTTTATGCGCTGCAGCCCGGGCAAATCCCTCCAGAAACGTTCTCTGTTGCTTATGAGCGTGATGGTAATGCAACGTCCGTTCGGCTAAGGGAGTTCGGCCGACCTATGTTGTCGATTCCTGTTGCCGGGCGTTTTGCATGGTGGTTGGAGGGGCAGTCAGATCAGGTAATTGAGCGCTGGGGTACAGAGATTATTTGCGATATCTTCGGAGAAAATGCAAAGAAAGATATTGTCGCCTTTAAAAGAAGCGCGTGGGGATATGATCAATGGATTAAAGGCGCCTATTCCTCGGCAAAACCCGAGAGCGATACCGCGCGTGCAGATCTGCACATTCCGATAGATGAAAAGCTATGGTTTGCTGGTGAAGCGGTATCAAATCATGTCTTTAATACCGCCCATGGCGCGTGGGAAAGCGGCGGTCGAGCGGTTCAGGCGAGTGCTTCTTGAGACTGAATCTGATTGAATTTCTTTCGGTTTTCGCTTGAAGAAATTTGCTTTCGAGGGGCAACCAATGTGAGATTTTGCGGCTGTAATCTTTCTCCTTGAAGGTGCTTTTCAACTTCGGGCAGTATATCCATCGAAGGCCACAAACCCGAGAGCAACGCGTCATGATAGGCGGATCCCAATCCACCATTTTTCATCGCTTTTGCAGCGGCGGTATAGTCAAATTCAAGTCGATGCCAGGATATCGTAACTTCCCCTGTATTGACTTCAGGCTTCAACAAGATATACCAGCCATTTTGACTACCGTCATTTGCCGGCATGCCAATAACACCCGTGTTGACCCAGTAGCGATCGGAGATTTGTTGGCCAAAAGGGATGCCGCAATGTCCGCCAATAACGCAATCGGTATCAATACCGAGTACGTCTTGGTATTTTTTCGTGGGGTCTGAAGATTTAAATACGAATTCACTCATATTTTCAACGCCGCCATGAATCACGGTAAAACGGACATCCTGAGATTGAAATCGAATTTTCCGCGGTAACTGACGCATCCATGCGCGACTTTCTTCGGAAACAGAGTCGCTGACATAGTCATACCATTCCACCGAGAGCAGGGAACACACCGTGTTCTCTTCAAACCCACAACCGCAGTCATCCTGTTGCTCGCCCACAGACTCTTCGCAATTTCCCATGACGTTATGAATTCCCCAGTCGCGAATAGTTTGCACGGTTTCTTCCGGGTCACCACAATATGCGACAACATCGCCATTACAGATGATATTTTGGGGCGGAATTGCTTTTTGCTTAGCGACCGCCTTAATCGCTTGCGTGGCCTGCAGGTTGCTATAGGGGCCGCCAAACAGAAGAATCGGTCCTTCAATCTGGCCTAAATCTAAAATAGTCAATGGAATTAAGAAGTTACGCTGAACGGATTGGACATCGGGTTGTTGTATTTAGTTCTGGAGTTGTACCACAATTTTTAACCGAATCGAGCTCTACTTCTGTTCTGGTAAGTGCTTTGTTGGTGGAAAATATCGGCAACTATTCTTCCCAGATAAACCCCGAACTTTAGTATTTTGCAGGGGTCAATAATTCATCACAAAAACAAATTGGGTATGGACTATGATTCACCGCAAACCTCAGTCTCTTCGTCGAACTATTCTCAAATCCGCTGGCGTAGGCCTTGCTGGATTGAGTGGGGCGACCCTGCTTGGGTCAGGCGCCCATGCTCAATCTGATCACCGCTATGGTATTGAGGGACAGCTTGCCCCTGAGCTAGAACTCGATTATTGGATCGACAAAGATGGCAATCCTGGAGAATTCTCGGTTGAAGGTTCTCGCGGGAAATGGGTTTTTCTGAAGTGCTTTCAAGATTGGTGTCCCGGTTGTCACTCCAGTGGTTTTCCAACTCTTCAAGCATTCTCCGAGCGCTTTGCGGATAATCCCAAAGTAGCGATTGCGGGGATCCAAACGGTATTTGAAGGCTTTTCAACGAATACAGTGGAAGACGTTCGAAAACTTCAACTGCAATATGAGCTGCCGATCCCAATGGCCCATGATCCGGGCGATCATGAGACCGGAGCAAGACCACAAACCATGCAGAAGTATCGTACCGGGGGTACACCTTGGCTGATTCTAATCAGTCCGGAAGGTCATGTGATCTACAACCATTTTCATGTCAATCAGGAAAAACTTATTGAATTTGTGGCTGAGCAGGTAGCTTGAACAACTCTAGGCTAATTTTCTAGGCCAATTTGAAAGATAGCCAAATATAGCGAGCAGGCGTGTTGATCGTCGATCAGTGCTGCATTTCTCTGTTTCGGAGACTTGAATTAGCCCCTAGTATTCATATCCAACGTCGTGTTTTTTGTTTGTATTGTTCGTAAGCTTCCCCAAACTTCTCTAGAAGAACGCGTTCCTCAGGTTCGATTTGAAAGCGGGTGACATACAAGATAAAGATTATAGGCCAAATTAAGTTCAACCAATTTCCTAACCACACTGCCCAGGCCAACAGTAAAAGTATGTCAACCACATAGATAGGGTTGCGGGAAAAAGCGAATATTCCGTTTGTGATTAATGACTGGGTTTGTTCCAACTTGCGGGGATTAACTGTGGTTTGATGTTGCCAAAACTGGAACAGGGTGACTAAGAAGATTCCCAGACATAGCCATAAGATCCAGCGGGAAACAGAAAATTCGTGCCCTGTATGATAGTGCATTAGAGGTATATAGCGGTGTGTTAACCACATCGCGAAGCCAAGTATAAGCACCTGAAACGGTGGGACGATTTTGAGTTCAAGGTTATTCATTAACAGTATTTGATTATTTTTATGAGTACGTGTGGTCGCTATTTACGTGCGCTATTCTATTAATATACAACAGTGGAGTGTTAAGTTATCTTCAGCAATACACTGTAATTGAACACAATAGATCGAGTGATCGTGCATGCTTAAGACCATCCGTTAACCCATTCTCTTGTACCTAAAATTCTCCGCTGATGTAAACCATAGTGATTTAAGCTGAATTCTTGAGGAGAGACTTGGGGATTCAATGGTGAGGCAACTATGATGTATTGCTTTTGGTGATCACTTACTATGCGATATTGAAACCAATTATCCTGAGCAGGAAGATTGAGATCTCCCAGGCTTGCTTGATAACTCATGGTGCGATTGTAATGTTTCTCGAGTTTCATCGCGATAGTTTGTAGCTGGGTTGTGGCGCGCATTTCTCTGCTGTTCCTGACGTAATTCGAGTATGCCGGTATCGCTGCAGATATGAGTATTCCAAGTATTACGACAACTGCCATTAGCTCTATCAGGGAAAAACCTTTGGATGGCTTTTGAATTTCCTGACATGTTGGTGTGGAGAACGTTGCTTTGAGCTGAAAGCTTTTAACCGTATATTTGCTTTTGATTGAGGTTAATAATGACATATTCAGACCTCCTTGTCTGGAATGGTTGATTTGTGTGGTTAGTTGAGGAGTTTAATAAATTTGTACAAATTAAACGTTTGTATCTGATCGTAATGAGATTTTTCTGAACGATAGGCGCTGAACAGATTTAAGGTTTTCCGAGTTGCTATGATCAATTATGTTGTATTGATAAGTTGCAATAAATTTTTTTCCTGTGTTTGGATCTAAAATTTCTGCTCTTAATTTTTGAATGTCCTCAGAGGAAGATATGTCATGGGTGGGGAGGGGTAAACGGGTAATGTTGGCCTGGGGGTCAAGATAGCCAATGACATCGATGTCTGATAGGTTCCCTTGGGATTCTTCTAAATTTAAAACAGTTGCAAGCGGTATGGTAATTTGAAATGAGTCTGTATGGAGAAGATTGTTAAATTGCTCATACAGGCTTGATTGTGGATCAATAAGATTTGGGAGAATGTTGATCTCCAGATATTTTAAGGCACTCAGATGTCGCTCCTCTTGCAGCTGTCGTTGACTAAAAGCGTGCGCTATCTTGAAATCCAACAAACTATTTTTAGCGATATTCAGCGAAAGAATTGAGAAAAAAATCATTATGATTAGTGTTGTCGAAAGAGCGTGGCCGGTTTGATGCATAGTGGTTATTGTTGATGGTTTAGTATCGGGATTGTAAAGGTGATAACGCGTCTAGCTTGTCCTATATTTTTGGTATCAGAAAACGGGCAGGCATATAGGTGGCTGCTTTCAACCTCAATACTTTGAGAAGCAGGTGTCATGCAATCTACTTGAGCTCCGTCTATAGATGGGAATAATAATGAAGATGTGATCGATGTTTGGGTTGGTTTTTTAGATGACTTTACGAGTAGCCAAATCTTTAGATTAACAACGTTATCCCAGGCATTGCCGTCAAAGTCCGTGTTCAGTTGTACCACTTCAGCTGCGTTTCGGTAGAAATTGGCCAAGCCATCATTATTTGTATCGACGCCAAATCTAACTCGTAAGTTTTCTATTCCCTCAACCAGTGTCTCCGTATAAATATTTTGGGCATTGGCAGCAAAACCACTTCGTTTTAGTGCGGGTGTGCTTTTATCTGCGTCATAGCCGAGATAGAAAACTTCACTGTTAACGATATGCGCTCGTGTGTTTGATGGAAACTGAAACGGATTATCGCTCTCTGTATTGGCTGATATGGCACATGCGTTTGATGTCTCAGCCCCTAAGGAGGGCGCGAGAGAAGGATTGATACTGCTAGTACAGTTAATAGAATCTTTAGGGTCATAGGAAACGGTGGTTATGTGCTCAGCTTCGGTATAAATGACAGGAAGTTGAGGATTAATTTGTAACCGTGCAGAGTGACTACAGTCGTTTAACTGGATAATCTGTCCAGGTTGTAGCTTGTCTCGCAAGTCTCCTTCGAAGACCAACTCCGACCTCGCCGCGTTATGAACATGTAGACTGAGTGCGGGTCCGTTTGGGCGTTGAACAGCCAGCATGTCTCCAATGTGACGGTGATTATATTGATATCGTAGTCTCTGCCAATCATCTCCTAGTAGGGTTTCAATACGCGTTACTTGATTGGCATCAAAACCGAGCACCCCAAATCGATGATATGCCCAATTTCTCAATCTCGGTGAAATATTTTCGTTTTGTGTGTCGATACTCGAATTGAAGGTTCCACTGGGGTCACACCCTTGATATCCCGCACTCAATAACGATTCATGCAATTGGGTGGAGGCAAACGCTCCATTATCGAGAATTTCAGAATGTTCCCTTACATAGTTAACAGCCGTAACCGAAGGGCCGACAAACAGCAGCAAACCACTGATGATCAATAAGGAAATCGTTTCACTGATCATCAGCTCTACGAGACTCATTCCTTGTTGTGCCTTATAAAATCTATGCCTGATTATTGTGTTCATAGTGGGTACTAAACAATCTGAAGTTGACAGGCACTGCGATTGATCGCTGTTAGATTGCGAATTCTTAAATTCCTTTGGCGATAGGTTTGCGCATGTTCGTACCATTCAAAACACACTTCGCAAGTGAAGGAATCGTGTAATTGGCACTCAACCACAGACTGAAAATCGCTTAGCATACGTTCCAGCTTGATTGTGATATCGTTTATTTCAGTATCAACAAACGTTAGATTTGATGCAGCGTCGATAGTGGCCGTTCGAAATTGGTATGAATCTGGAACAGAATCAAGTGAACCAAAATAATTTCTAAGGTGGACAAATGCAGATTGATGGGCCATAGCAACTATGCTTGAATGGCTTGCACTCGTTCCTGAACGCACCGCATTTGTTACCGAAAAACTTAATCCTGCAATAGCTGCTGATGCGATGAGTAAAGCAGTTAAAGCCTCAACCAGGGTATAGCCCTGTTGATGATGAGCTATTTGTTTCTTCATATCCAACCTCCTTGTTGGCTGTATGGGTTTGATGGTCCAGTTGTTTAAAAGTTTTCTACAGCATTCCTTGCTGATAAGGGATATTTAACAAAATTTGATTATTCGAATCAACCAGAAATATTTTTTGTGATTGTGTCTGGCACAGTATTTGGGGTCTACTGTCCCTCTTGACAACTTTGAGAAATGCGCAATTGGCTGAGGCTATCTGTGTTTTGAATTTGCTTTGGCCGCTGATAGGGGTAGGTTATTCTGACCGTTGCCACGCGCTTAATGTTTGTTAATGTAATAGCGCTGTCCACTAACTGTTGATATTGTTTCAAAGCTTCGTTTCTGTTCATTTTAACGTCGAGCGCGTTTGCCAATGCCAGCTGTTGATGAGCGCGAAGAGATGCCGGCAGATTTAGTGCGCTGATCTCTTCATGATCGCCCAGATCTACCAGAATGCGTAGCCGTGCCTGTAATTGTTTTTTCGATACAGATTCAGGTAAATCACTTCGACTATGGAACCGATTATTTATTTCTAACGCAGTTCGCGGATGTCCGCACTTCAGCAACAACCCTTGTGTAAGCAGGGCTAAATCCAGATTATTCGGCAACGTCTTTTGTGAGCTTTGGGCCAGATCTCGATAGTTGCAAATATCAGGTGTGCGCCATTGTACTTCTGCGAAAAAAGATCTAACTGACTCAGGAGCAAATATGGCATTGCTTTCAATTGCCGCGTGTATGTCTTTTACCGAAGAGTTTTTATCTCCAACACTCTTCACCGTGCCTATTAACCAGTGAGTTCGGTTCTTTAAATCATGCGTGTAAATAGAATGTAATGCCAAAAGAAACTTTGCATCGTGGTATCCAGCAGCATTTGGTGTGGCTGATAAAACAAACTTTTGCAGGCGATCTATCGCATCTGTGCCGGCATAGTAACCTTTTATTACCTGTTCATTTTCAAATAGTGCGCGTGCGGTATATGCTTTAATTATGCCAACGATAAACTGATTTGTTGGCGTGTCGTCGGCGTAGGTTGATTCAGCTCTCTTAGAAAGTTTTTGTAGATCTCGTATCCCACGTTCTTTTATGGAGTCATCATCGTTTTGATACCCGCGATACCACATCGCAAGACTTCGATAAAAATCAGGCTCAGGAATTAATGCGGTTGCAGGATTTAGCGCCTTGATTAGTGGTTCGATAGAGTAGTCCGGGCTGTATGATTGATTGAGTATTGCATTAACAATTCGGCGTTCATGCTTCCCATTCGAAACACTGGCGAATGCAGCGCCAACAAAAACATGAATACAGGTAGAAACAATGGCCACCATTGTGAACACCGCGACTAAGTTGGATCGATCACTGGACCGTCTGAGCCACTTCATAAGGTTAGGCGGACCAGAGTCCTTCGCGCTCTAGGTCAGCCATAGCAAGTTCAATACCCTTACGGAGAATACTTACCATGTCGTCAATTTGTTCTTTATTAATTATTAGAGGAGGGGACATGACACACATGTTAATAATCGGTCGAACCAATAAGCCGAGCTTTTGGCAGTGCCGGTCGATTCGATCACCCACCGCATAGTCTCGCTCAAGGGATTTCTTGGCTTCACCGGTGATATCACATTCTACCGCCGCCATTAATCCAATACCGCGTACATTAGTGACGATTGGAATATCGATCAGAGTTTGTAGCTGTGATTGAAAATACGGTGCGATCTCTCTGACATGGATCATCATATTTTCCCGTTCCATAATCTCGATATTTTTGAGTGCAGCTGCGCAGGCGACTGGATGGCCAGAATAGGTATAACCGTTCGAAAAATAAGGACTGCGCTCTTCCTGCTTTATACTCTCAATTAATCTGTCGGAAACAAGAAACGCCCCCATTGGTATATAACCGGAGGTAATACCTTTAGCACAGGTGATAATGTCCGGCTGAATATTAAAGACTTCCTCCGATGCAAAAAAATGCCCCAGTCGACCAAAGGCTGTGACAACTTCATCCGATATATAGAGCACGTCATACTTTTTGCATATCGCCAAGCATCCAGCATGGTAGCCATCGGGAGCCATCAGCACACCACCTGAGGCCAATATAGGCTCAGCGATAAAAGCGGCCACTTTGTCGGCGCCAATTTCCAGGATTTTCTGCTCTAGTTCATCGACCTTTTGTTTGCACCAGGATGAATCTTTCATATTTTCGGGTTTGTCAAAAACACTCGGATCCGAGATATGGTGGAAACGCTCAGTGTCCATGTCGAGAAAGTTCTTGTCACGACTTTTACCAGATGCCGAAGCGGCGAGGTAGGTGCTGCCGTGGTAGCCGTTGTTTCTGGCGATAATGTGCTTTTTCTCAGGTTTGCCCAAGACATTGTTACGAAAGGTTGTGAATCGTAATGCTGAATCAACAGCGGTAGAGCCCCCGGTAGTAAAGAAGACATGGTTTAAATCTCCTGGCGCAAGCGAAGCGAGCTTCTCTGCGAGCATTGCAGCAGGTGCATTGGTCAAGCTCCAGGGACTGGCATAGGGTAACTTCATAACTTGATCGGCAATGGCGTCGGCCATCTCTTTTCTCTGATGTCCGATGTTTACGCACCACATACCAGCAGGCCCGTCTAACAACTTGTTTCCGTCAGTGTCTGTGACGTACACACCAGAGCCGCTTGCCATCACCGTCCTGGTATGACTTCCCAATTCATCAATACTCTCCCATGGATGTAAGAAATTATTGTCGAGCTGCTGCAGAGACTGTGTTTGTTTTGAGCGCATAATTAAGATTGGATTGGGTTTAAGTCGAAGACGTTTAAGTTCTTTTGCTAGTTTATGTTTGCGGTGAAACTTACAAGTTTCCAGTTCAGGCCTTCCCAAATAAAACGTTGTTCAAAAGACAATCTGCTTGGTCGAGTCGGGAAGAATCCGGTTATTTCTATAATTCCCCTGTCATTTTGAACTGGTGTACCGTTGAGCAGAGGCTGTATTTCTTCCAGAACGGTTAAATCTAAATCAGCGTCAAAAAAATCTTGGTATGCGCGCTTTAGCTCTTCAGAACTCGTCTGATCTTGCCAAAGTTTTGAAATCTGATTGTGAAAGTGATCCATACTGTCGGCATTTAACGAAATACCAAAGTCATGAACGGCGTCACCAGCTAGATCGATCATGTTTTGCTTAGTTGGTGTCACAGACCTAAGTGTGGCCGATTTTGGGTCTTGGGGGAATAGCATTGCATCGAGCTGCCAGCTTGCAGAATCATTGCTCAATACTGCGACCAGGATTCGCTCCATGCCATCCCCAGCGGTTAGCGTAGAGGCGAAAATTTCGCGAGCAGCGTTTTTGCTGACTGCTGTCCAACTACTGAACTGTGCAGTTGTTAATTGATTGCGCTCGATAAATCTTGATAGATCTTGTTTTGAGGCAATGGCCTGCATCGCTGGGGAGAGCAATTCGTAGGCCGCGTTTACATCTTCAGATTGCGCTTCTTGGATAAAAGTGGTCACGCTGTCAATCGCGCTTTTGGCGGGTTTCAAAAGCACGAATGCGCCTATTACGATTAAGCTAAGCGCAAAAATATATGTATATTTATTTTTAAAATTCAAATACTTAAGATTGAAAACTAAAGCTATAAGTCACTTAGTTAAGATGCTTCAATGCAGTCAGTTTTACCGCAGTGATTGTATGAGGTTGCTACCCCTGTCAAGAGACAATATCAACCTAATCTTATGCTGGCAACTTGACTTCATTGGCCATGCATTTGTCGGCAGGCGAGGGTTGCTATAGAGCAGGATGCGTTCTCTATAGTGTGTTCGATACAATATCATCTATGAAACCAGATAAACCGCGGTCAGACCCGCAAATTGAAGAAACCGTTAGACAAAAGCTGAATCGAGAAACCGCGAAGATTGGTTGGAGTGAGCTGGCGCGACTGTTTGCCACCGGTGTAGTCATCGTAGTGAAGGATGGTCTCGATTTAGTCGGTGTTGCTGAGAGTTTTGTTGATGACGACAGTCAGCGTATTAGTAGTCTGATGGACGACAAAAAGATCTGGAAGGCAAGTGATCAGGATGCTGTTAAGTGGAATGACGCCAGTGCTGAGGTCTGGGCTGTGGTGGTTTCTCCCTGGGTTCTGGTACAGGGCACTAAGTCTTAGGCCCCTCCTGGCTAGTTAGATACTGGTGCATTGCGGAAATAAAGCGATCAACATCTTGACTATCGTTGTATACATGGGTCGAAACTCGAACGCGACCCAAACGACCATAAGAACCCCAGATTTGCACATTTTTCTCTCCCAGATATTGTTCTAGAGAGGGAATGTCCGGATGGATAAAGCAGGTATTGCCGCCACGACGATGGTCTTCAACCGGAGTCATTAATTCGAAGCCCATTTCTTCAATCCCAGCACGAACCAGACTACTGAGCGCTAATGTATGTTGGTGAATTCTATGTTCGCTAATCTCGGCCAGGACCTTTAATGCATTGTTAAGAATGTAAATACTTGCGTAGGATGGGTTTGCGGGGAGAAATCGATCGGCAGTATCGCGCAAACTAAAATTCAGCGGGTCCTTCCAGCCTCCGCTATGTTTGACGCTTCTCCAGCCGAGGAAGGGAGGTTCAAGGTCTGGGAGCCGTGCTTTGTTCCAATAGAAGATCGCTGTGCCATGGGTGCCGAGCAACCATTTATAGCAACTTGATACTGCGATATCCGCGTATGTTGCATCAACCGGTACGACCCCGGCAGCGTGGGTAATATCCAGAAGAAAGAGGGCGTTGGTTTGGCGAATACCTTTGGAAAGCATAGCTACGTCGATTTGCTGTCCGGTAAACATGCTGACCTGGCTTATCGCAACTACTCTGGTATTGTCATCGATTTGATCCAGAACATCCTGCTCTTCCACAATCCAATTTTTGTGACGCACAACTCGGATTTCAACGCCGCGCTTTGATAGCTTTGTCCAAGGTAAAATATCAGACGGGAATTCGACATCCGCAACCACAACGTTATCGCCAGGGTTCCATTCCAGACCATAGGCGATATTGTTTATTCCTTCGGTGGCAGACGACAGCAGGGTAATTTCCTCGCAAGAAACCTTGAGCAAGTCTGCACACTTTTGCCGCGCGCTTTCCATCGTGTGCGCCTGCAAATCTCTCGAGGGTGCGCCGGCACTTTTGTCTTTCATAAATTGTGCCATGACATCCATATGCGAACACAGCATTGGCGCTTCGCCACCGACAGCAAGATGCGCGATATTATCGATTCCAATAAAGTCTGATTTTGGTATTAAAGGCCTAATCATGTATTCAACGCTAAGCGGGAGTCATGATTCTAGCCGATTGTCGTTAGGCGGGATGTAGTAGTTTTAAATTCAATAAGCAGTTTAATATGTGGCAAAACAACCTACTTAGCTAAAGCAGTTTATTCTTCGTGATTTGTTATACTTATCCGAAAAAACAAATCTTTGCGATCAATTAATAACTTTAGGTTAAATCGGAGTTTACAATGGTAGATGTTTACAAGGCGCCAGAAGCGGAACTGACCAAGAAATCCTCTTCAGGAAAATATGGTTCGATCAAAATCGGCACAAGCGGTGCATATTCTTTTCGTATAAAAAAAGTGTTTTCTGAAGCCTGGAAATTAGTCAAGGGGGCCAAGCTTGCATTTTTTGTAGCATTTGTCCTCTTCACCGTTTGTTACTTCGCGGTTGCTTTTCTTTCCACGACAATTACATCCTTCTTTATTCTCGGTTCGTTTTCGGCAAATCTAGGTGAAGCGCCGGAGATAAACCCCCTGGTAGCTGGCGGTGCTATTGTCCTTGGACAAATACTTGTTCTGTTGCTCACTACGCCATTAATTGCCTCTTTCTTCGCTATGGGGGTCCGAAGATCTGGCAAAAAAAAGATATCAGGTGGAGATATTTTTTCGAAGTTTGGTTCAATGCTACCGTTGTTTTTTACCATGATTCTGTATTACATCCTGATCTTCATCGGATTTCTCCTATTGGTTTTACCCGGTATTTATCTTTCGATTGCTTATTTAATGGCTTTTCCGTTGGTCACTGAGAAAGGCCTTGGGCCGTGGAGGGCTCTTGAGACTTCTCGTAAAGCAGTTACCAAAAAATGGTTCAAGGTTTTCGGGTTTTTTATTTTAACCGGCCTGATCACAGTCATTAGCGTTATTCCTCTAGGTATTCCGTATCTTATTTGGGGGTTGCCGTTTACCATGATTGCTTACGGAATCGTCTATCGCAATATGTTTGGGTTTGAGCGAGAACGTTAGAATTTTCGTAGTCACGGAACACTTTTTATGCACGATTCTTTGGTACAGCGTATTGATACCACCTACGTTGTAGAGACCCCGGAAGGAATTCAGATGCAGGCGGAGCTAGCAGGAGTGATCCCGCGTGCTGCCGCTTATCTGATTGATTTTCTGTTGCGGTTAGTTGTGATGGTTGCAATTATTTTGTTTGGTTTGTTTTTTGATGAGCTGGGGCATGGACTGATCCTGTTATCGTGGTTTGTTATCGAATGGGGGTATCCGGTATTCTTCGAAGTCTTGCGCGATGGTCAGACGCCGGGTAAGAAAACCATGAATCTGGTTGTAATGAATGATGATTTGACGCCGGTAAACTGGCGTACATCTGTGCTTCGTAATCTTCTGCGTGCTGCTGATATGTTACCCATTGGATATCTGTTTGGCGCTGCGACCATGGTCTTTTCCCGGCAATTCCAGCGTTTGGGTGACCTCGTTGCCGGGACGGTGGTGGTGCATAAAGTAGAAGATTTGCCGAATGTAGGACTGCCAAAAGTCGATGCTTTGATCCCGGATATGGATTTAACTCCTGAAGACAGGCGTGCTCTGGTTGCCTTTGTGCAAAGATATGACTCTATGACGAGCGAGCGTGCAGAAGAACTTGCGACTATTCTGTCGGGTGTGACGAATAAGTCAGGCCAAGCGAATACACAACACCTGTATGGCATGGGGAAATGGCTGCTTGGCGCTAAAACTTAAAGGTAGCGTGCATTGAGACAACACGATTTCGAATCTGAATATGACTCAAGCTGGCAGGAATTTGAGCAATTTCTCGCATTTCGACCGGATCGTTTTCGTCTATTTCGAAAGAAAACTACGGTGACCGTCGAAGCACCGTTTTCTGCGGCAGAATTTCCTGACCGTTATAAAGCCTTATGTCACAACCTCGCATTGGCAAGGGCCCGGGGCTACAGCGATCAGCTTCTCGATAGACTCAATAAACTAGTGGTTGCGGGACACCATAAACTCTATAGCGCGCGCAGCAATGCAAAGGCGCATTGGGCATCCTCGTTATTATTCGGATTTCCAGTTGCTTTGCGGGCAAACGCTCGATTTGTGTGGTTTTCCACCCTTGCTTTCTTCGGTCCATTTTTTCTAATGGCTGTGGCTTGTTACCTCAATGAAGAAATGATCTACAGCCTTATGGGGCCTGGCTCTGTAAGCGGAATGGAATCGATGTATGAACCCGGCAAGAGGGCGATTGGCAGAGAGCGAGACAGTGCGACGGATATCATGATGTTTGGCTTTTACATTAAGAACAATATTGGCATAAGCTTTCAGGCGTTTGCCGGAGGGATTCTGTTTGGCGTTGGCAGTTTATTTGTTATGGTTTTTAACGGATTATATATCGGGGCGGTTGCGGGTCACTTAACCCAGCTAGGTTACGGTGAAACATTCTATCCATTTGTCTCGGGGCATAGTGCGTTCGAATTGATGGCCATTGTGTTCAGTGGGGCTGCAGGTTTTAAGATCGGGTTTGCGATTCTGTCACCTGGAAACCTGAGTCGAAAAATGGCGTTAAGAAGAGCGGGAAGAGACGCCGCTTGGATTATTTATGGCACCACAATCATGCTGCTATTTGCGGCATTTATCGAAGCCTTTTGGTCTTCAAAATCTGAGATCGAACCACTTGTAAAATATTCCATTGGTGCTGCACTCTGGCTTGTTGTCGTAGCCTATTGCTTGTTTGCCGGGTCACAAAAAAATGGAGCTTAGCGCGATACGGATCCCCCTAAACGCCCGTGGGCCATGGTCTGCGGTTGATCTCGGCTTTACGCTTGCGCGCCACTGGTGGTTACCACTGTTTCTAGTATGGTTGATTCCAAGCATGCTGGTGTACTGGCTGCTAATGCTAGCGTTTTCAGATACTCCCTGGGTGGCGTTGCTTGTTGTATGGTGGCTGAAACCTTTTTGGGATCAGCTTAATCTGTATATGGGAAGTCGCCTGATATTTGGTCAAAAGATCGGAGTGATGGAGACGCTCAAAAGCGGGTTTTCGGTGGTTAAAAAAGACTGGTGGAAGTGGTTGACCTTTCGGCGGTTGAGTATGACGCGTTCCTTTGATATGCCGATCACAACTCTGGAACAGCTTGGGGGAGAGGCACGTTCGAATCGAAAAGCGGTGCTGCATCAAACTGGTTCTGGTGCGCCTTTCTGGCTGACGATCCTCACGCTTCACCTGGAATATATTTTGACCTACGGGTTTTTAATGCTTCTATATTTGATGGTTCCCGAGTTTGTGGATGTGGACTGGAACGTGTTGTTCTTTGAGGATGCAACAGTACTGAGTTCTCTCAGCAACAGTTTACTCTGCATTAGTATGGCTGCATTAGCGCCTTTTTACACCATGTCAGGATTTGTGCTGTATCTTAATCGACGTATAGAGCTTGAAGGATGGGATATTGAGTTACAGTTTCGTCAACTAGCTGAGCGCCTGAAAGGTGTCGCGTTTAAATCGAAGACAGCAAATGTTGCCGTTGTTCTATTTGCACTGTTTAGCTTAAACATTGCTTCTCCCAATTCTGCGATTGCGAATACCAGTGCTGATACCGTAACAGTTCTGACTTCAGAGTCTTCAAAGAAAAGAATTGAGAAAGTATTGGAAGGCGATGCTTTTCATCAAAAACATACGTCTTCGACTTGGCAGAGAAAAGACGCAACAAAGAAGGATACTGATAATGAGCCGCCTAAGTGGCTGCAAAACCTCTTTGAACATATGTCTAGTGCAGCAAAAGCTATCCGAGCGTTGGGCGCGGTGATCGAAGTTGCTTTTTGGTTGGCGATTGCAGGATTGGTAGTGTATCTGATCTACCGGTATCGCAAAGAAATTCAGAGTATGAGCCGATTTTTTCGCAAGCAAAAGAAAAAGACAGAGGCGCCAAAGGTACTATTTGGACTGGATGTTACTGAAGAAAATTTGCCTGAGAACGTGTTAAACGAAGTGCGAGCATTATGGGAGAGTGGTCAAAAGCGGAATGCAATCAGCTTATTGTATCGCGCAAGTTTGTCAAAATTGATTCATGAACACGCTTGCCCGTTTCAATCTAGCGATACGGAATCCGAGTGTGTGGAAAAAGTAAGTGCGCTGGGACTGGAAAAAACTTCTTCGTTTTTGTCCATGTTAACTGAAGTCTGGCAGTCAATCGCTTACGGTCACCTCGATGTCTCTAGCGATAGGTTTGTGGAACTATGTGATCGCTGGGAAGAGGTGCTCGCCTGATGGGTTCAAAAGCGACAATAGTTATTCTTGGGCTGGTAATTGCGGCATTTGTTTACGCCTTTTTTCAGCTGTATGAACGGGTCGAGCACACGATTGATCTTGGCTACAGTAAGGAGGCGCGTCAGAATCCGTATCTTGCTGCGGAGCGTTATCTAATGGAATTAGATATTGATATAAATTCTCATACAGAAATGACGATACTTGATAGTTTGTCCTTTGGCGAGACACTATTTGTATCCGATGCCTCACTGGTGCGATCTGAAGGCCGTGTTAGTCAGCTTTTGGAATGGGTGGGTCAAGGCGGGCGTCTAATATTTGCTGTATCCGAAGATGAAGCAACCAGACCTGGAAAGTTAACTACTGAGCTGGGAATAACGGTCGAGTATGTGGATGCGGTTTATCCTGATTTCGAAAAATGTGATGAATCCGGTGAAGATACCGAAGCTTTCGAGTCCATTGCGGAAGAGAGTGAGATAGCCGAAATTCTTGAAGATATTCAAAACGAATACGATACCGATCGCTTAAAAGAGCAATTCGAGCGCGATATTCGTCAGGAAGAAGAGCCGTGTCTTGATCAAAAGTATCTAACGAAAATGGAGTTTGAGCAAATGGAGGCTCCTTTTTTTGTACATTTTCCCGGAAAGCTGGGTTTGTCTTGGGATGAACAGGCAGCGGTTACTCCTTTTTATTATGCAATTGACGATGCGGGCGTTCGCTTCGCCCAGATCGAATGGGGAGATGGATTAGTAACGATAATGGCGAGCCCGGGTCTATGGAGCTCTGAACGTATCGGTTTGTTTGACAATGCTTTTTCGCTGTGGGCAGTTTCAGAGCGTACCAGCCCATTTCATATACTTTATGGTAGCGCGATGCCTCCTTTACTAACGCAAATTTGGCGATATGGTTCCGAGTTTGTGATCGTGGCTGTACTAGCTCTCATACTCTGGATTTGGCATATCGGAAAACGCGTACTTCCTGCTCGCAATTTGACCCTGACCGACAGGCGGAGCGTGCTTGAACATCTCGAGGCGCGTAGCGATTTTTTATGGAAAAACGCAGAATTCGATGCGTTAATTCAGCCGCTTAAAGACGATATTCTGCAGCGCTGTAAAATAAGATTTCCCGGATTTAACAGTGCTGAACCAGAAAAACGAATCGAAATTATCTCTAACAGCTGCAATCTCAGCCAGGATAGTGTGCAACGATTGCTTTCGCAGAATCGTTGTAATGATGCGCTGCAATGTCAGCGCATGATCGAGATTGCGCAACAAATCAAAAATAAATTATGAATGATGTGACGGCTGCACCCAATCTGGGCGGCGAAACGAATCCAAGGGTGGCACAGGCAAAAACATTGCTTGACCAGCTCCATGCACGTATCTCGCATTCTCTTATAGGGCAGGATGAGGTGGTAAATAGTGTAATTGTCGGTCTATTGTCTAACGGCCACATCCTGCTCGAAGGCGTTCCGGGTCTTGGTAAAACTCTGCTGGTCCGGCTGATCGCTCAAAGCTTTGATGGTCAATATCAACGTATACAATTTACGCCGGACTTGATGCCCGCGGATGTGACCGGTCACGCTCTTTACGACATGAAAGAGGGTGAGTTTCAGACACGTAAGGGGCCGGTGTTTACCAATTTGTTGTTAGCAGACGAAATTAATCGTGCTCCTGCTAAGACCCAGGCGGCTTTGCTCGAAGTTATGCAAGAACGTCAGGTCACTATCGACGGTGAGTCGTTACCGGCACCAGTACCGTTTATGGTTTTGGCGACACAAAACCCGATTGAGCAAGAGGGGACTTACTCCCTGCCCGAGGCAGAGCTGGACCGGTTTTTAATGAAAGTAACCATTGATTACCCGGCCCATGAAGATGAACTTATTTTGACAGAGAGAGTGACGCGATCGATAGATGATGATCCAGTACAAGATACTGAAAGTACCCCAATTTTAAATAGCGCCGGGGTGCAGGAATTACAGGCAATAGCAGCATCTCTGACTTTTGATCAAACTGTGCTGGATTATGCAGTGCGTATTGTAAGAGCAACGCGAGAATCGCGTGCACTGACGCGCGGAGCCGGTCCCCGTGCCAGTATCGCTTTGATTCGTTGCGCCCGCGCCGCAGCATTACTCAGAGGGGCAAGTTGGGTATTACCAGAAGACATCAAATCTCTGTCTATACCGGTATTGCGACACCGCGTGGCGTTGGCGCCGGAGATCGAGATTCAGGGAATGAGTGTCGATCAGATATTGTTTGAAATCGTAGATAGTATCGACGCGCCGCGCGTATGAGACCCTCCTTTGAGCTGCTGAAAATTCTGGCAGTTTTTTTGTTTGCTGGACTGTTGATCTGGATTGCGCGTCTTTTCGTTCCGGATTATCAAGTATCGGCACCATTACAGTGGTTTAGTAACGTATTGTTATTTGCGGCAATCGTGTTGGCCATTGCGACTTTGATTGACGCTGTTTCTTTGCTACGCGGATTTAACGTTAGTGTTGAACGAAAAGTGCTTGGAGGTTTCTCTCAAGGTGTAAAGAATACTTATCAGCTGGTGGTCGAAAACCGTATGCCCTGGAACAGCCGAATTACGCTGGTGGATGGTTTACCAGATAGTTTTAGCCTGCAGCAATCGGTTGACGAAGTGCTGGCGAAACCGAGGGATATTTTTACCCATGATTTTGATTTTGTCCCGCAGCAGCGAGGTGATTTCTCTATCTCTCCCGCCTGGGTTCGAAGCACTTCCAAATGGGGGCTTTGGGAGCGAGTCAAACTTCTGGGTGGCAGTACAGACGTGCAGGTATATCCAAACTTTTCTGCTCTTGGAGGCGGACTGGAGCTTGGACTTGAGCATCAAATTCAAATGATTGGTGTGCATATGCTGCAGCGCAGGGGTGAGGGAATTGATTTTAGGCAGCTGAAAGAATTTGTTTATGGGGATAGTCCCAATAAAGTTGACTGGAAAGCGTCTGCCAGAATGGGTAAGTTGATTTCCAGGGAATATCAGGATGAACGAGACCAAAATATCTATTTTTTGCTTGACTGTGGTCATCGTATGCGGGCGATGGAAGACGGGGTTAGCTATTTCGACCATGCGGTAAACGCTTTGCTAATGACCGCTTTTGTTGCGCTTAAACAGGGAGATTCAGTCGGGCTGGTCAGTTTTGCGGGAGAGATGCGCTGGATTGCACCGGTTAAGGGCGAGAATGGAATGCGTAATTTACTCAATCAAACGTATAATTTGCAGAGCAGTATGGAAACTTCGGATTACCTGCAGCTAGCGCACCACTTTGTGGAGAAGAGACCGAAACGCTCTCTCGTGATCCTTGTCACTAGTGTCCATGCGGATGATCACCTTGATGTGATGAATACCATCCAATTACTTGGAAAAAAACACATCGTGATGTTAGTAACAATTGACGAGCTTTTCCTAAATGAAACGGCGTCGATGATCATAGAAACGGAATCAGATGCGAAGGAATATGCAGGTAAGGTCTCTTACGACTTTGCCAAAGAACAGTTGTTCCGAAAGTTAAAGCTCGCAGGTGTTATTGCTTTAAGAACCGGTATCAATGAACTTAGCAAAACACTAACAAGCGAATATCTAAAGCTAAAACGCGCTGGAAGAATTTAATTATAAAATTTGACAACATGATTAGTAAGACTGCTTTCGTCAATGGTACGGTGATAACCATTAGGCCGGATAATATGATCGCAGAGGCTGTTTTTGTTTGCGACAAAGAAATACTTGCAGTGGGGAGCAATGCTGATATTGATCAATATATTGACGATGCTACCCAAGTGATCGATCTGCAAGGGCATACCATGTTGCCCGGTTTTATCGACGCGCACAATCACTTGACTCATCAGGGCGCGGCGCTGGGCTCTGTCGATTTTTCTTATCCTAATGTGTCTTCGATCGCAGATTTGCGTCGACAGGTTGAGAAAGCTGCATCTGAATTAGCTCCAGGGCAATGGATACGAGGCTGGGGATTGAACCACGAGAAATTTTCGGAAGGTCGCGAGCCAAACAGATTTGATATTGACGATATATCGCCAGATCACCCTGTGTGTGCGGTGCATATTAGCGGGCATAATGTTTTAGTGAACACTCTCGCTTTACAGCTAGCCGGAGTCACTAAGTCTACCAAGGATCCTGATGGCGGTATGTTCTCCAGAGCAGAAGACGGAGAAATTACTGGATTCGTGTACGATAGCGCGCAACAGATGGTAATACCAACCAGCGTAAAGGTTGGACATCATGGACCAGATATTGGATATGATGTCTCGCTTGATGAGCTGGTGGAAGATATCGATCGCGCTTGTAAAGCGTATATTGCGGTGGGCATAACTTCGGTGGTCGATCCCCAGGTAACAACCCGAGAAATGCCCGGATACATGGCAGCTCGAAAACAAGGAAAGCTAACCGTAAAAACCACCTGCATGTATTTATCTAATCATCAGGATGCGATTAATGAGCTAGGGATTACGGATCGGATTGGGGATGATAGCTTATCCATCGGCCCGATGAAGTATTACTGTGATGGGGCTTTGACCGGTGGAACCGCTTTGTTTTATCCCGATGAACCTCAGGTAGAGGCCAAGTGTAAATGTAATCAATCGGCGGGTCGCGGATATACCTACTGGCCGGATATTGATGCGTTTAAGGAAGCTTTGATTGATACCCATGCAAAGGGACTGCAGTTTGGTGTTCATACCCAGGGGGATATGGCTTTAGATATCGTGCTTGATGCGATTGATGAAGCGCAACGTAGAGTTCCTCGACCAGAGGCACGGCACCGAATAGAGCATTGTCATGGTGCCACCAGTGATCAAATAAAACGAATCAAGGCATTGAATATTATTCCGATCACGCAACCGGGACAAGTTGCGGAATCCGGAGACGATCTCATAGAAGTCTATGGATCTAAACGTGCGTTGCGTTTTTGCCCATTAAAAGAAATGCGTGATCAAGGGATACCAGCTGTAGTTAGCACAGACGCTTTTGTTCAGTCATACAAACCATTCGATGCAATCGCCGCAGCGGTAAATCGGATAAGCGATAACGGTACCGATATGGGGGCAGGTCAGCGCATTGATTTACTAGACGCAATCAGGGCATACACTCTGGATGCTGCTTATTCGACTTATCACGAGACGCGAAAGGGTTCAATCGAACCTGGCAAAGCAGCGGATTTGGTCGTGGTTGCTGGAGATTTACTGTCGGTAAAGGATAGTGATCTCGCCAGTCAGGTTGTCAATATGACGATCATCAATGGCAAGATTGTTTACACCCGCGAAGAAGCCATTGACCCTGTTTGAATTTTCTTTTAATTGCTTGGGGTTAGTTTGATTTCAATCTTATTACAGGTAATGCCGTTCTTCGCGCTGATCGGTCTTGGCTATGGTTCGGTAAGGGTCGGATTTGTATCTAAACAAGCGATTGCAAATCTGACGCAGTTTGTCTTTTATTTTGCTCTTTCGGCAATGATATTTGAATTTGTGTCAAAACTGCCGATAGAGGAAATATTTGATGTCGAAGTAGTGATCGCTTATGCCGTAGCCAGCATCTTGGTTTATGCAATAGTTTTCGCCATTGCGCAGTTTAGAAAATGCAGCTTTAGCGAGTCGTCTGTTGAAGCGCAATGCGCGGTCATTGGTAATTTAGGTTTTCTCGGGCTGCCAATGTTAATTGCTGTGTTTGGAGAACGGGCTGTTGCGCCGTTGCTTTTGATACTGACAGTAGATTTAGTGCTTTTTGGTAGCATCATCGTAGCGGCGATTGCAGGAAGCCGCAGGGACCAGGCCTCTGCAGGGATTGGCACGACGATTGTGATGGGTTTACTAAAGAATCCGATGATTATGTCGATCGTTGCCGGATTACTGTGGTCTATATCGGCATTACCGACGTTTGAGGTCACCTCAAACTTTCTTATAATTTTAGGAGCTGCAGCTACGCCATGCGCATTATTTGCAATTGGGGGTTCTCTCGTCGAGCGTTCGGCAGAGCGTTTGCATATTGCGGTTTGGTTGTCTTTTGCCAAACTTGTAATGCACCCACTTGCTGTTTGCGTCTCAGCCCTGTTTATTTTTGAGGTCGATCGATTCTTCGCAGGAATCATGATTGTTTCCTCCGCGATACCGGTAGCTGGGAACGTTTATATTATTGCACAACATTATGATGTCGCCCCACAACGGGCATCGGCAGCGGTGCTGGTGTCAACTATTTTAAGTGTGGTTTCTTTGACGTTTGTTTTGACTTTAGTTTCTAACAATATAATTTAACGAGCGGTTGAAAAGTTTAATACAGAAAATTACTTTTGTTGCTTCTCTTGCACTAGTTGGAACTGGGCAGTCGAATGCTGGCGAGTCTGGAATTGAGGTCATGTTGGTTTCAGGTCATGTTTCTAGTCCGCAGAATAAACCGAACACAGTGGGTGCGATTTCTTATTCCGGCGTGGAAGAATATCGCTTTAATGATCGATTGTTAGAGTTGTTTGAATTCGATGAAAATCAGATTGCCGGGGTTCGGTACCAGCTGATATATGCAACTGAAAATATAGAGCTGAGGGAGCGATCGAATCTGGCGAATCGGCAGAAACCGGATCTATTTATTGAAATTCACCATGACTCTGCGCGTGAATCTGACAGACTAAAGGCGAACGAAGCTGGATCGGATAGCGACATCTGGAATCGAATCAAAGGTTTTTCAGTTCATTATTCCACTGATAGTCATAACGCTGAAGACAGTAAGCGGTTCGCTACGATACTTGGTCAAGAGATGTCAAACTCAGGGTTTCAACCCAACAGTTATCTTGCGGAAACAATGGGTATGCAAGTAGTTGATCAAAAGCTCGCGTTGTATAACCGTATTCGTCCCCATGGACTCTATATCTTGCGTGCGATTCGTGTTCCTTTAGTGGTGCTAGAGGTCGGAAATATTGCAAATCCTAACGAGGAAGAGGAGATATCTTCGGCTGTCGTGCAACAAAATGTCGTCGACACGATTAGGTTAGCAATTTCTCGTTATGTTTCTGAAATAAATTGATTGCAATCTCCTGCTACAATAAATCCATTGTTATCCCTATTGCTTTAACGACCGTCATAAAATGACCTCAGCATCGACAATCCAAATTGAAAATCTACCTTTTGACTTGGATAGAGGTATTGCGGCGCGAGCGACCGTAGGATTAATTGTGCTTGCAACAGATTACACTATTGAATATGAATGGCGGCAGATATTTCAGCTTTTTGACGGTGTCGCGCTGTATCAGAGTCGGATTTTAAATGATGATGTTGTCACGCCAGAAACACTGCGTGCAATGGAGCCCAGAATCACCACATGTACCGAAGTGATTACGCCAGGTACGCCGCTAGATGTGGTGGCATATGGTTGCACCTCTGCGTCTATGGCGATTGGTGAGGAAACAGTATTTAAGAATATTCATAGTGCTGAACCTACTGCAAAATGTACGACACCCGTGACTGCTGCATTTGCTGCGTTTGACGCATTTTCGGCAAAACGTATAGGAATCTTGACACCTTATAGCGCTGATGTTAACAAAATTGTAGCTAAATATATAACTGATCGCGGCTACACTGTTCCAGTATTTGGCTCTTTTAATGAAGAACGCGATTCCATCGTTTCGAGAATAACGCCAGTGTCTATTGAAAAGGGAGTGAGGGAGATTATTAAACATGCTGAAGTAGATGCGATATTTGTTTCATGCACTTCCGTGCGGCTGGTGGAAGCGTGTCAGGAGTTGGAAGAGAGTTTAGGGATTCCGCTGACTTCTTCGAATCATGCGATGGCATGGCATGCATTGCGATTGGCAGATATAGACGATCGTTGCCCACAATTAGGGTCTTTGTATGATCTGCCAATTTCGTCAGTTTGATTTTTGAGGTCTCGCGGTTCTTACTACTACTATAAGAGACTAATTCCCAAGTTAAAATGGATAGAAATCATCAAAAATTAGATTCGATTGTCGCTGAAGCAAGAGACGCCCATGATCAGAGAGAGCAGGGTTATCGTCAAAAAGCACTAAAAATGTATCCCCATGTTTGTGGCCGCTGCGCTCGTAGCTTTGAACGGGAAAACCTATATGAACTAACGGTTCATCACCGTAATCACGATCATGACGACAATCCGGAGGACGGCAGCAACTGGGAGCTGCTTTGTGTCTATTG
>CALKKV010000016.1 GCA_937992195.1 uncultured Gammaproteobacteria bacterium
GTTCAAAAATTTAATTTAGTGTTCTAAAAATCAGGAGTTAATCCATGGCTTTAAGTAAAGAAGAAATTCTCGACGCAATCGCCGAGATGTCCGTTCTTGACCTGTCCGAGTTGATCAAGGATATGGAAGAGAAGTTTGGTGTATCTGCCTCTGCGGCAGTTGCAGTGGCAGCAGGCCCTGCTGGTGGCGGTGACGCTGGCGGCGCAGCTGAAGAGAAAGACGAGTTGGATGTCATCCTGACTGGTTTTGGTGACAAGAAAGTTGGTGTCATCAAAGCGGTTCGCGGCATCACCGGACTTGGCCTTAAAGAGGCAAAAGATCTGGTTGAAGGCGCGCCTGCCCCAGTTAAGGAAGGTGTTCCAAAAGCAGAAGCAGAAGATTTCAAAAAGCAGCTTGAAGAAGCCGGCGGTAGCGTCGAACTCAAGTAATTTTTGTTGTCAAAGTTTAGCTCCGGTAACCCGGAGAAGACGATGCAGGATGGTGAATTTCATCATCCTGCATTGTTGCGTCTAGCAGTTTTGACTGCGGCGAAGTAGTAAAGAAGGTTTTTAAGCGGTATTTCAATCGTATTTTTTAGCCAGAGACTGGCTGAAAAATGCAGCTGAAATGCAGTTTTTTATTTTTCCAATATCGTGTGGCAACGGTAGAGGTTTGAATTTGGTTGATCTGACGAGGAGACAACACATGGGCTATTCATTTACCGAAAAGAAGCGAATCCGTAAAAATTTCAGTAAGCGTACTGATACTTATGAGGTTCCCTATCTTCTCACCACCCAGAAAGAGTCCTACTACAAATACCTGCAGGCGGATGTTCAGCCGGAGCATCGTATTGACCAGGGTATTCAAGCGGCATTCAAGTCGGTATTCCCGATTGAGAGCTATAACGGCAGCGTTATTCTGGATTTTGTGAGCTACCGCCTGGAGAAGCCAAGGTTTGACGTTAACGAATGTATGCAACGGGGTCTGGTGTTTTCCTGTCCGCTGCGCGTGGTTCTGCGTCTGGTTATTTTTAACAAAAGCGGAAGTGGCAAGAAGCCAAAGGATGTGATTGAGCAGGAGGTATTTCTTGGCGATATGCCTTTGATGACCGATAACGGTACATTCGTTATCAACGGTACTGAACGCGTAATCGTTTCTCAGCTGCATCGTTCCCCGGGCGTTATTTTTGACCACGATGGCGGCAAAACCCACGCTTCTCGCAAGCTGTTGTTTTCTGCGCGGGTAATTCCTTATCGTGGTTCCTGGCTGGATATGGAGTTCGATCCAAAGGATCTGCTTTATATTCGTATTGACCGTCGTCGAAAGTTACCTGCGTCGATTATTTTGCGTGCGCTTGGTTATGACACTGAAGAAATTCTTGCGATGTTTTTCGAGAACGACGCGATTTCAATTGGCGAAGAAAGCTGCAAAGTTGAGCTGGTGCCCGAGCGTTTGCGCGGTCAACAGCTTGAATTCGATCTAAAAGGTGCAAAAGGCAAGGTGCTGGTTGAAGCGGAGAAGCGAATCACCGCGCGTCATACTCGCGAGCTTGAAAAAGCCGGCATGAGCGAGTTCGAGGTTCCAGATGAATACATCATCGGAAGAACCCTGGCAAAGAATATCGTTAACGCCGAAACTGGTGAGCTGATTGCTGAAGCAAATGACGAGATTACCGTAGAGTTAATGGAAGCGCTGCGCGAGAATAGCGTGACATCTCTGGAAACTATTTACACAAACGATATCGATTGTGGTCCGTTTATTTCAGAGACCATGCGAATCGACGCTTCGCGTTCTGAAGAAGAAGCACAGATTGAAATATACCGAATGATGCGCCCTGGCGAGCCGCCAACAAAAGAAGCTTCTGCGGCGCTGTTCACCAACCTGTTCTTCAATCACGAACGCTATGACCTGTCAGCGGTTGGACGAATGAAGTTCAACCGTCGCTTAAGTCGTGAGAGCGATGAAGGCCCGGGCACTTTGAGCAAGCAAGACATCATCGACGTGATGAAGAAGATTGTTTCTCTGAAAAACGGTAAGGGTGAGATCGACGATATCGATAACCTGGGTAACCGTCGCGTACGATCTGTCGGTGAGTTGGTAGAGAACCAGTTCCGTATCGGTCTTGTACGTGTCGAGCGTGCGGTGAAGGAACGTTTGAATCTGGTTGAGAGTGAGAACCTAACGCCACAAGATTTGATTAACGCCAAGCCGGTAGCAGCGGTAGTGCGAGAGTTTTTTGGATCTAGCCAGCTGTCCCAGTTTATGGACCAAACCAATCCGCTGTCAGAAGTAACACACAAACGTCGCGTTTCGGCTTTAGGCCCCGGCGGTTTGACCAGGGAGCGAGCAGGTTTTGAAGTTCGAGACGTGCACCCAACCCACTACGGCCGTGTTTGCCCGATCGAGACCCCTGAAGGACCAAACATTGGATTGATCAACTCGTTGGCGGTATTTGCCCGAACCAATGAGTATGGCTTTTTAGAAACCCCATATAGAAAGGTACGCGAAGGCAAGACCACTGATGAGGTTGAATATCTATCGGCGATTGAGGAACATAAATACGTTATCGCGCAGGCTAACTCTGTTCTGGATGCCACCGGAAAGTTCACTAACGAACTGGTTTCCTGCCGACACAAGAATGAATTTTCCTTATCGGCTCCTGATCAAATTGATTATATTGACGTAGCGCCGCAACAGATTGTGTCTGTGGCGGCGTCGCTAGTGCCATTTCTTGAACACGACGACGCAAACCGTGCGTTGATGGGCTCTAACATGCAACGTCAAGCAGTGCCTGTGTTGCGCAGTGAAAAGCCATTGGTTGGTACGGGCATGGAGCGTACCGTTGCGATTGACTCCGGTGTAACCGTAGTCGCAAAGCGTGGCGGCGTGGTTGATTTTGTTGATGCCTCTCGTATCGTTGTGCGCGCCAATGATGACGAGGCTATTGAAGGCGAGCCAGGTGTAGATATTTACAACCTGACCAAGTATCAGCGCTCTAACCAGAACACGACGATTAACCAACGTCCTCTGGTTAAGTTCAACAACACCGTGTCTCGGGGGGACGTGCTTGCTGACGGTCCTTCAACCGATATGGGAGAACTGGCTCTGGGTCGTAACGTTCTGATGGCTTTCATGCCTTGGAATGGTTACAACTTCGAGGACTCGATCCTTATTTCTGAAAAGCTGGTTAAAGAAGAAGTTTATACCTCTATCCATATCCAGGAACTGTCTTGTGTCGCGCGTGACACCAAGCTCGGATCTGAAGAGATCAGTCGAGATATTCCTAACGTCGGCGAAGGTGCACTTTCCAAGCTTGATGAATCTGGAATTGTATACATTGGTGCAGAAGCGCAACCTGGTGATGTACTAGTCGGAAAAATTACGCCTAAAGGTGAGACCCAGCTGACTCCAGAGGAAAAGCTACTGAGAGCGATCTTTGGTGAAAAGGCGTCTGATGTGAAAGATACCTCGTTGCGTATGCCTTCCGGTATGAAGGGCACGGTTATCGACGTGCAGGTTTTTACACGAGAAGGGTTAAACAAAGACGCTCGCGCAACCGCCAATGATGACTATGAGTTGGCAATGGTTCGAAAGAACCTGGATGATCAGATGCGAATCGTTGAAGATGATTCGTTTGATCGAATTGAAAAGCTTCTGATTAATAAGGTTGCTGAAGGTGGACCTAACGGATTGAAAGGCGGAGACAAAATTTCTGCTGAGTATTTGCAAGACCTGCCGCGTTCGCAATGGTTTGAGATTCGTTTACGGGATGAAGATTCCAACGCACAGATGGAGCGCATACGCGACCAGCTGGAAGCGCAGCGTAGAGAGTTCGACCGACGTTTTGAAGAAAAGCGAGAAAAGATCCAGATGGGTGATGATCTGGCTCCGGGCGTGCTTAAAATTGTAAAGGTGTTTGTTGCGGTTAAGCGTCGATTGCAGCCAGGTGACAAGATGGCTGGACGGCATGGAAATAAAGGTGTTATTTCCAAGATCGTGCCGGTGGAAGATATGCCTTATATGGAGGATGGCACTTCCGTCGATATCTGTCTGAATCCCCTTGGTGTGCCTTCGCGAATGAACGTCGGTCAGGTGCTTGAAACCCATCTTGGATGGGCTGCCAAGAACATCGGTCATCAAATTGACGATATGCTGCGAAAAGCAAAAAAGCCTGAGCAGTTGCGTAAGTATCTTGGCAAGGTCTACAACACCAGCGGTAAGCAAGAAGACCTGGATTCATTTGACGATGAAGAAATTGTCGAGTTGTCGAAGAATCTACGCTCTGGTGTGCCGATGGCAACGCCGGTATTTGATGGCGCCCAAGAGTCTGAAATCAAAGGAATGTTGAAGCTTGCGGGTCTTCCGGAGAGCGGACAAACCACTTTGTATGATGGCCGCACTGGCGAGGCATTCGACCGCCCGGTTACTTGTGGCTATATGTATATCCTGAAACTGAATCACCTGGTGGACGATAAGATGCACGCGCGTTCAACCGGACCATACAGCTTGATTACCCAGCAACCGCTCGGTGGTAAAGCGCAGTTTGGTGGTCAGCGATTTGGTGAGATGGAGGTATGGGCGCTAGAAGCATATGGCGCTTCCTATACCCTGCAGGAAATGTTGACGGTGAAATCGGACGACGTTGTAGGACGTTCAAAGATTTACGAAAACATTGTGAGAGGCGACCACGGAATGGATGCAGGCATGCCTGAATCATTCAATGTACTGGTCAAGGAAATCCGGGCGCTGGGACTCAATATTGAGCTTCAGCTGGATAACAAATAATCAACCGAACTATATAGAGGCAGCACAAAATGAGAGACATTTTTAATCTGTTTAAACAGAATGATACGGTTGAAGACTTTGATGCGATTCGTGTCAGCATCGCTTCTCCTGAGAAAATCCGTTCCTGGTCTTATGGCGAAGTTAAAAAGCCTGAGACAATTAACTACCGAACATTTCGTCCAGAACGTGACGGCCTGTTTTGCGCCAAGCTGTTTGGCCCGGTTAGTGACTACGAGTGCTTGTGTGGAAAGTACAAGCGACTAAAGCATCGTGGCGTTATTTGCGAAAAGTGTGGGGTTGTAGTCACGCTCTCGAAGGTGCGTCGTGAGCGCATGGGGCACATTGATTTGGCGGCCCCTTGTGCACATATCTGGTTTTTGAAGTCTTTGCCATCACGTTTAGGTCTATTGCTGGATATGACCGTGCGTGAAATGGAGCGTGTGCTGTATTTCGAAGCATATGTAATTATCGATGCCGGGGTTACAGATTTCGAGCGCGGTTCGTTATTAACCGAAGAAACCTATCTCGATGCAATTGAGAAATACGGGGATGGCTTCGAGGCACGAATGGGTGCAGAAGCGATTCGATCGCTGTTGATGGACATTGATCTCGAAGTGGAAGAAGGATTGCTTCGTGAAGAATTGGCCGCAACCAAGTCCGAAACCAAGATCAAAAAGCTGACCAGCCGTTTGAAGGTAATTGAAGCTTTCCTTAAGTCGGGCAATAAGCCTGAGTGGATGATTATGGACGTGTTGCCGGTTCTGCCGCCTGACCTGCGTCCTTTGGTACCACTGGAAGGTGGTCGATTCGCGACTTCTGATTTGAATGATCTGTATCGACGGGTGATCAATCGAAACAATCGCCTTAAGCGCTTGTTGGATTTAAATGCCCCTGATTTGATTGTGCGTAACGAAAAGAGAATGCTGCAGGAAGCGGTTGACGCGTTGATTGATAACGGTCGTCGCGGTAAAGCAATCACTGGCGCCAACAAGCGTCAGCTAAAGTCGATCTCTGACATGATCAAAGGTAAGCAGGGTCGATTCCGTCAAAACCTGTTGGGTAAGCGTGTTGACTACTCTGGTCGATCGGTCATCGTGGTTGGTCCTACGCTGAAACTGCATCAGTGTGGTTTGCCTAAGAAGATGGCGCTTGAATTATTCAAGCCATTTATTTTTAGCAAACTTGAGCTTCGCGGTCTTGCGACTACGATTAAGCAAGCCAAGAAAATGGTGGAGATGGAAAGCCCTGAAGTCTGGGATATTCTCGAAGAGGTCATTCGCGAGCATCCGGTAATGTTAAACCGTGCGCCGACTTTGCACCGCCTGGGCATCCAGGCATTCGAGCCTGTGCTGATTGAAGGTAAAGCGATTCAACTGCATCCATTGGTTTGTACTCCATACAACGCTGACTTTGACGGTGACCAGATGGCGGTGCACGTACCGTTGTCTATTGAAGCACAGTTGGAAGCACGTTCTTTGATGATGTCTACCAATAACGTACTGTCGCCTGCGAACGGCGAGCCAATCATTGTGCCGTCTCAGGATATCGTTCTCGGGCTTTACTATATGACGCGTGAGAGTGTCGATGCGGTCGGAACCGGAAGCTTTTTCTCCGATATCAATGAGCTTCGTCGCGCCAATGAGACGGGTCAGGCGCATCTGCATGCGCGAATTAAAGTTCGCGTTCCGGTTACTGATGATGAAGGCGAGTTAACCGATGAGTTTATAGTACTGGATACCACTGTTGGTCGCGCCCTGTTATCTGAAATTCTTCCAAAGAAACTGTCTTTCGAGCTGATCGATCGCCCGATGAAGAAGAAGACAATCTCCGAGTTGATTAACGTTTGCTACCGTATCGCCGGTTTGAAAGCGTCAGTTATCTTTGCCGACCAATTGATGTATACCGGTTTCCGCATGGCGGCACTGGCTGGTATTTCCATCGGCGTGGACGACATGGTGATTCCCGGTAGTAAGGATTCCATGCTGGACGTGGCGCAAAAGGAAGTGGTTGAAATTCAGAATCAGTACACCAACGGTTTGTTAACCGACGGTGAGCGTTACAACAAGGTTATCGATATTTGGACCCGAACCAGTGAGCAAGTCGCAGACGCAATGATGTCAGAACTGGGAACTGAAAAAGCCATTGACAAGGAAGGCACCGAGGTTGATCAAGAGTCCTTTAACTCTATTTATATGATGGCAGACTCTGGAGCGCGGGGATCTCACGCCCAGATCAGGCAGCTCGCCGGTATGCGCGGATTGATGGCCAAGCCGGATGGTTCGATCATTGAGACACCGATTACTGCGAACTTCCGTGAAGGCTTGAATGTACTGCAATACTTTATCTCTACCCACGGTGCGCGAAAGGGTCTAGCTGATACCGCGTTAAAAACTGCGAACTCAGGTTACCTAACCCGTCGCCTTGTCGACGTTTGTCAAGATCTTGTCGTTACCGAGTTGGATTGTGGAACTGAAAATGGCCTGAAGCGAGAAGCACAAGTGCAAGGTGGTGAAGTGGTTGTGCCACTCAGTGATCGGATTCTTGGACGCTTTAGTACTGAGGATATTATTGATCCTGTGAGTGGCGATGTTCTGGTTTCTAAAGATCAGATGCTTGACGAGAATCTGGTGAAGCTGGTTGATCAAGCTAACTTGCACGAGATCACTGTACGGTCCGCAGTTACCTGTGAAACACGCTATGGGGTTTGTTCTAAGTGTTATGGACGTGACCTTGGTCGAGGACACCAGATTAATATGGGTGAAGCGATCGGCGTTATCGCAGCGCAGTCTATCGGTGAGCCGGGCACGCAGTTAACCATGCGTACCTTCCACATTGGTGGTGCGGCGTCTGGATCATCAGTTATCAGTCAGATCGAGCTGAAGAATGAGGGCACGATTTCACTGCGTGGCGTTAAGCTGGTTAAGAACAGCGAAGGCAACAATGTTGTTGTGACCCGTTCCAGCGAGCTTGTTGTGCAAGATGAGCACGGTCGTGATCGTGAGCGACACAAGCTTCCGTATGGCGCGGTTTTGTCTGTGGACGAGGGTTCTACCGTTAGCGTAGGGTCGGTTGTTGCTACATGGGATCCGCATACCCATCCGATTATTACTGAGGTGGGTGGTAAGGTTGTATTCACTGACCTGATTGAAGGAGTAACGGTAAATGTGCAAACCGATGATATTACCGGTCGCACCACTTACGTAATTCTCGATCCGCAGCGTCGTCGCGGTAGTGCACACGACATTAAACCAACCATTAGCCTGATTGGTGCTGACGGTGCCGCGGTCAAGATTCCAGGAACAGATGTCGACGCGCGCTATCAACTGCCACCTGATTCCATCGTTATGTTGGAGGACGGTCAAGAGATTCACAATGGTGATGTGCTCGCAAGAATTCCGCAGGAATCATCCAAAACACGTGATATCACCGGTGGTCTGCCGCGGGTTGCTGAGCTGTTCGAAGCGCGTAAACCTAAAGAGCCTGCGATTCTTGCAGAAGCGACGGGTGTTGTGTCATTTGGTAAAGAGACCAAGAGCAAGCATCGTCTTGTGATCACCACCAAAGATGGCGAATCTTTCGATAACCTGATTCCGAAAACACGCAGAATCAACGTGTTTGAAGGTGAATCTGTAGAGCGTGGCGAAGTGGTTGTGGACGGACCGCCTTTGGCGAGCGATATTCTGGAATACCGCGGTGTGATTAGCCTTGCTGACTATATTGTCAACGAAGTTCAGGACGTTTATCAGCTGCAAGGTGTAAAGATCAACGACAAGCATATCGAAGTAATTGTGCGTCAGATGTTACGTAAGGTTCGGGTCAAGAGTATCGGTGACAGTACCTATCTGCCTGGGGAACAGGCCGAAAAGTCGATGCTGCTGGATTACAACGATCAGCTGATTGCCGAAGGTAAGGAACCAGCAACTTTTGAGCCTGAATTGCTCGGTATTACCAAAGCGTCTCTGACCACTGAATCCTTTATTTCGGCGGCTTCCTTCCAGGAGACGACACGGGTCTTAACCAATGCATCGGTGAATGGCAAAGTCGATACCCTGCGCGGCCTGAAAGAGAACGTCATTGTAGGCCGATTAATTCCTGCGGGAACCGGACTTGCATTCCACGAGGATAGAAAGCGCAACCGAATCGAAAGTCTTCAAAAGAATCAAGAGCTTGAGGAACTTTTAGGGGCGGTTGAAGGAATGGAAGACGATGCAGCGGAGTTGGAGATAACAGACGCTTAATTGCGAATATCGGGCGTATTACTCCCGGCAGCGATATGCTGTCGGGAAAGCCCGATTTTGCTGCTTGACAGCGTCTCTGGTGGCGAATAAAATCGCGCCCCCCGAGTAGTGAACGACAGCCCGAAACACCAGTGTTTTAGCGGTTTTCAGCTGCTAAAAGTGCCAAAAGCAGGGTGTTTGGCGGCAGAAAGTGGGAATCGCGTGAAAATACGCAATGATTTTCCGAAATTTACCGTGTTTCGCTAAAAGTCGAAACGCAAAATCGAATTTAAAAGAGTTAGTTGAGCGAATGCCTACAGTAAACCAGCTGGTCAGAAAACCTCGAAAGAAGCAGATCAAGAAATCCAATGTTCCTGCTCTTCAGGCATGCCCTCAAAAGCGTGGTGTTTGCACCAGGGTTTACACAACGACTCCGAAAAAGCCGAACTCAGCGCTGCGTAAAGTGGCTCGAGTGCGCCTAACTAATGGTTTCGAAGTCACGACCTATATCGGTGGTGAAGGCCATAACCTGCAAGAGCACTCGGTGGTTCTATTGCGTGGTGGTCGTGTTAAAGATTTACCCGGTGTTCGTTATCACACTGTACGTGGTGCGCTGGATACTTCGGGTGTTTCCGACCGTCGTCAGGGCCGCTCTAAATACGGTGCCAAGCGACCTAAGTCGTAGTAAAAGATTGACGTCGTCTTTATTTTAAAGGCGACAAAACTAAAGCAGCCTTAGCGGGTTGTGATACTCGGGGCAAATGCTCCAGATGATCAGGGTATCGGTTGAATAACCGTATTGATTATCAAAGCTTAAACTCCTGACGTATGTGCCTTTCTAGGGGAGTTGGCGGCAGTTAGTTACATGCCGCGTATATTCAGAATGGCCTAGCAATCGACTAATTACCGGTTGCGAGTCGGATACCAAGATTAGTTCGGGTGCGCTCTTTACGGGTGGGCCAGGATTGAATCGAGAATACCCGTTCAGCTTTTGTCGCGAAAAAACCTATGCGACAAGGGCGGAATTTTTATGTGTTGACTAACTAAAGAGCTTAGGGCTCGAGAACTGCCAAATGCCAAGACGCAGAGAAGTACCGAAACGAGAAATACTGCCTGATCCAAAATACAAGGATCAGACGGTCGCTAAATTTATCAATATCATGATGCTGGATGGCAAGAAGTCGATCGCCGAAAAGATCATGTATGGCGCATTCGACCTGATTAAAGAGCGCGGAAAAGATGATCCGATTGAGATTTTCAACTCGGCACTTGAAAACGTCAGCCCTGGTGTGGAAGTAAAGAGTCGCCGTGTTGGTGGTGCAACCTATCAGGTGCCTGTAGAGGTGCGCCCGACTCGCCAGCTGGCATTGGCGATGCGGTGGTTGGTTGATGCAGCACGTAAGCGTAATGAAAAATCAATGACCGCACGTCTGGCTGGAGAGTTTATGGACGCTTCAGAAGAGCGCGGTACCGCAGTGAAGAAGCGTGAAGATACCCATAAGATGGCGGAAGCCAACAAGGCGTTCTCGCACTACCGTTTCTAAGATTAACAATTAACCTGAATAGAACAGTGGCTCGCAAAACCCCAATCGATCGTTACCGCAATATAGGCATCATGGCCCATATTGACGCCGGTAAGACGACGACTACGGAGCGCGTACTGTTTTATACCGGTTTGTCCCACAAAATGGGAGAAGTCCATGATGGCAACGCCACGATGGACTGGATGGAGCAAGAACAAGAGCGTGGAATTACCATTACCTCTGCGGCGACTACTTGTTTTTGGAGCGGCATGGAAAAGCAACACGATGAGCACCGTATCAATATTATCGATACCCCTGGACATGTGGATTTCACCATTGAAGTTGAGCGTTCGTTGCGCGTGCTGGATGGTTCTGTTGCGGTTTTTTGTGCGGTAGGCGGTGTTGAGCCGCAGTCTGAAACAGTTTGGCGACAGGCCGATAAATATCGCGTTCCGCGTGTTGCGTTTGTAAACAAAATGGATCGTATCGGTGCTGATTTCCATCGCGTAGTTGAGCAGATAGAAACGCGTTTAGGTGCAAATCCTGTTGTTCTGCAGCTGCCGATTGGTTCAGAGGATCAATTTAAAGGAGTGATTGATCTGATTCAGATGAAAGCGGTTTACTGGGAAGAAGAGAACATGGGAATTAATTTCGAAATGAAAGAGATTCCTGCAGAGCTGATGGAAGATGCAAAGCGCTATCGTGATCAGCTGGTAGAAGCTGCTGCTGAGGCTGATGAGGCCTTGATGGAGAAATATTTTGACGCTGGCGATCTATCTGTCGAAGAGCTTCGACAGGGGATTCGAAAGCGGACCTTGAGCAATGAGCTAATCCCGGTATTATGCGGCAGCGCTTTCAAGAATAAAGGTGTGCAAAGTGTATTGGACGCAGTGGTCGATTACCTGCCAAGTCCTTTAGATGTGCCGGCGATCACTGGTGTTGCTTCCCTTGAAGATGATACTGAGATGGTTCGTCAGTCTGATGATAAAGAGCCCTTTGCGGCACTTGGTTTCAAGATCATGACCGACCCGTTTCTCGGTCAGCTCGTATTCTTCCGGGTTTATTCCGGTGTGTTGAAAACCGGAGATATGGTTTACAACTCGGTAAAGGGAAAGAAAGAACGTATCGGTCGTTTGCTGCAAATGCACGCCAATGATCGCGAGGATTTGAAAGAAGTCAGGGCTGGAGAGATTGCCGCAGCGGTTGGTCTAAAAACCATTACCACCGGCGATACACTCTGTGACCCTAATTCCAGCGTGGTGTTGGAGCGAATGGAGTTTCCCGAGCCGGTTATCTCTCAGGCGGTAGAGCCCAAGACAACGGTTGATCAGGATAAGCTTGCTGTTGCTTTGGGTAAGCTTGCCCAGGAAGACCCTTCTTTCCGTGTTGCTACCGACCTTGAATCGGGGCAGACCATTATCAGTGGTATGGGTGAGCTACACCTGGAAATCATCATTGATCGTTTGAAGCGTGAATTTAGCGTTGACGCGAATATCGGTAAACCGCAGGTTTCTTATCGTGAAACGATTACTCAGGCTGTCGAGCAGGAGTGTAAGTATGCGAAACAAACCGGCGGCCGTGGTCAGTATGGCCATGTATGGATTCGATTGGAGCCGCAGTCTATGGGTTCTGGTTACGAGTTTATAGACGAGATTAAAGGTGGTGTTGTACCACGGGAATATATTCCTTCGGTTGATAAAGGAATTCAGGAAGCGATGCAGGCTGGCGTGCTCGCCGGTTATCCGGTGATTGATGTAAAGGCCACTTTGTTTGATGGTTCTTTTCACGATGTCGATTCATCGGAGCATGCATTTAAAGCAGCAGGTATTCAGGCTTTTCGCGAAGGTTGTCGCCAGGCTGCGCCAGCACTGTTAGAGCCGCTAATGGCGGTCGAAGTGGTATCGCCAGAAGAGTATATGGGTAACGTAAACGGTGATATCAGTTCTCGCCGAGGCATGATCAACGAAATGGAAGATGCCCCGAGCGGTAAAGTGATCAAAGCAGAAGTACCGTTATCCGAAATGTTTGGCTACTCAACTTCGTTGCGATCTGCGACCCAGGGTAGAGCCAACTACACCATGGAATTTAAGAAATACGCGCCAGTGCCGTCCAACGTTGTTGACTCAATCAGAAACGTTTGAGTAACGGGACGATACGGCAAAAAGCATTAACAGATTAATTATCGATTGAAGAGAGCTCGAAAATGTCGAAAGAGAAATTTGAAAGAACGAAGCCCCACGTAAACGTAGGCACGATCGGTCACGTAGACCACGGTAAGACGACTTTGACTGCGGCGATGACGAAGGTGCTGTCGGAGAAATTTGGCGGAGCAGCGATTGATTT
>CALKKV010000017.1 GCA_937992195.1 uncultured Gammaproteobacteria bacterium
TCGCATCCATGCGATGTTCCTCTGCGACATCCTGTCGCTTGGTTTGATTTAACTATTACTCTGAATAGTGTCTTACTGACTTCAGGACATCCATTCCCCGAAATATTACTTTACTCCGGCTTTAGCCGGCTCGTTCAACAGTTGTATACGAGGCACGGTCGCTTTGCCACTTTTTGATATTTCAAAGTGTTCTCCATCTTATTGTTTATTCACTCCTTTCTTTTTATGTTGTTTGGTTTCCTGGTCGGTAACCGACTGCGGCCTATTGTAAACCTGAACGCCTGTTTAATTGCCTATTAATTATTTTGCGTTCTCCTTAAGGTATTGATTTTATTAAATATGTAATTTTTTCGCAAGTGAAAGCGACCCATAAAAATATTTTACTCGACCGCTTTCTGAACGAAAAATCAAATATACTGTATATTTATACAGTATATTTATGTTCTCACTTTATTGATTGTTCTCGAGCTAAAGTAGTAAATCTTTGTATTCTTCCTATTCTTGGCTTCGCGTGGATGGGTCACTTGCAGATCAATAAATTACTTAATGCATTCAATCACTTTGTTTGCATCAATTTTATTTAAGCAATCTAAGTGCCCTAGTGGACAAGTCCTCTGGAAGCAGGGGCTGCAGCTTAAGTTTAAAGATAGTTTTGTTGCGTCGTCTGAGAGTGGGGGTGTGTAGTCGTCGCTGGACGATCCGTAAATTGCGATGACATGACTGTCTAGCGCTGCGGCGATATGCATTAGACCTGAGTCGTTACTCACTACGTGGGATGCGATAGACATTAGATCAATGGCATCTCCGAGGCTTGTTTTTCCTGTGAGGTCTTTTGTTCCTTTTGCACGCTGACAAATTTCTTGTGCGGCTTTAGTGTCTTTGTCTGAACCCAATACGATGAGTTGATAGCCTTGTTCGATGCCCCATGCGGCGACTGATGCGAAGTGGGGAATTGGCCATTGTTTTGCCGGGCCGAATTCCGCGCCTGGGCAAAGCGCTAGGGTTTTTTTATTGGGGTTTAACCCGACCCTTTCGCAAGCTGCGATTTTGTTGGCTTCATCGGTTACGAGTTTTGGTTTAGGAATATCGTTCAACGTTGGTGCTTCGGCTGACTTTCTTTTACCTAATGCCGCAACGCGTTGCACATGAAGCGGCAGCGCTTTTTTATCCAGCTTGCGAATATCATTTAACAGGCCATATCGTTGTTCGCCGACAAATCCGGTTCGAACTGGTATTCGCGCTAGCCATGGAACCAGGGCTGACTTCAACGATCCCGGCAATACAATTGCGTGATCAAATTCGCCTTTAAGCTGTTTGCCTAATCGAAACCGTTCTCTTAATCCGAGCGCGCCATGGCCCACAGGCATCGCAATACTGCTGTCGACTTCCGGCATTCGTGCCAGCACCGGTGCGCTCCAGGCTGGCGCTAACACCGCTATAGTTGATTCGCTGTGTTCCGTTTTGATTATCTTGAACAGGCTTTGCGCCATCACCATATCGCCAACCCAAGATGGGCCAACGATAAGAAAGCGAATGGGAGGGCTCGCCATGTCTATATAAAAGGCGAAGGTATGACGGTTACCGACAGTGCTTTCCGGTAACCATCGTGGAAGGATTGCGCGCTGTTAGTGTCCAGATCCAGCAGGTCCGATTAACACGTACACAGTGCCGCAATATGGACAAGTTTCTTTTCCGCTATCAGCTATCGGCAGGAAGACTTTAGGATGAGAATCCCACAGTCTCTTTCCCGGCATCGGACAATGTAACGGCAGATCTTTTGCGGTGACTTCTACCTGCTGTTGCGCATTGGGCTGATCGGTCTGGCCGTCAGCACTCGGTGTTGTATCAGACATAGGTTAACCACTCATCGTATTCAGGGATACGGCCATGTACCGCATCAAAAAACCGGCTTTGTATACGCTCGGTTATTGGGCCACGGGTGCCGCTACCAATGGTGCGATTGTCGACTTCACGAATCGGCGTCACTTCCGCAGCTGTTCCGGTAAAGAACGCTTCATCTGCAATATACACTTCATCTCGCGTAATGCGTTTCTCCACCAGCTCCAAACCTTCATCGGCAATGATGCGGTTTGCGGTCTTTCGAGTTACACCATCCAACGCTGAAGTTAGATCCGGTGTGTAAACCACACCATCTCGAATCAAAAACAAATTCTCTCCGCTGCCTTCCATGACAAACCCGCTGGTGTCTAACAGCAACGCTTCATCGTATCCGGTATCGATCGCTTCCTGCAGCGCCAGCATTGAATTTATGTAATGGCCATTGGCTTTCGCTCGGCACATGCTGACGTTGACATGGTGTCTGGCAAAAGAAGACACCCTGACCCGCAAGCCATTCTTCATATTCTCTTCGCCGAGATACGAACCCCACTCCCATGCAGAAACGGATAGGTGGGTTTTCAACGCATCAGCTCTTAAACCCATTCCCTCTGAACCAAGGAACGCCATGGGACGCAGATAGGCCGATTTGAGTTTGTTCTCACGCAGAACATCAAGCTGTGCCTGATTAATCTCGTCTGCACTAAATGGCATTTTCATGCCCATGATATGCGCTGATTGAATCAAACGTTTTGTATGGTCTTGTAAACGGAATATCGCAGTACCTTTTTCAGCGTCATAAGCGCGCACGCCCTCAAAAACCCCCATCCCATAATGCAGGGTATGGGTCAGTACATGGACCTTGGCTTCGCGCCACGGCACCATTTCACCGTCCATCCAGATAACGCCGTCGCGGTCGCTAAATGACATTGATTCACTCCAGAAAATTTTTTTAGTAAAAGAAACCATCTGCCAGACTCAGCCAGATGTCAAAAGACTCTTTTAATTAAGCCAAGAGTCGTTGTCAACTAAAAGTCGATTGCCAAATTTGTTTCACACGTTGCCGTTCGGTCTGCATTTCGTCCTGAGCAATTCGAACCGGCTGATCCATCAGCTTACAGTGTAATGCGCTTCGCAGATATTCGATATAGGTTTTACCCAGAAATACCGCATCCTCCTCCGGAATCAAGCCGGCATTCGCTGCGGCTGTAATCAATGCATTGGTTGACCGGGGAAGTAATAAATCTGGATAGCCCGAGGCTGACGACAGGACTAAATACTGCAGGAGAAACTCGATATCCACGATACCGCCGCTATCCAGCTTAAGATCAAACAGCGCTTCATCAGATTCACTATTCGCTTCTCGCATGCGGTTACGCATATCAACAATTTCTCCTGCTAATTCGGCGTTGTCGCGTTGTTTTGTCAGGATATGGCGCCGAATCGCTTCGAACTTTTCCTGCATGGCGGCGCTGCCAACAACCATTTTTGCGCGCACTAGGGCTTGGTGTTCCCAAACCCAGGCGTTGTTTTCCTGGTACTCAGAAAATCCTTTCAGTGAAGTCACCAAAGTGCCGCTGCGACCGCTTGGACGCAGGCGCATATCGAGCTCAAATAGTATGCCGGCCTGGGTTCGGGTGCTAATTAAGTGAACCAATTTCTGACCAACGCGGCTAAAGTAATACTCCGCTGCCGTGGCGGATGCATCAGCATCAGGCTCAAAGCAGACAACAATATCGAGATCAGAATGATAACCGAGTTCGCCACCGGCAAATTTGCCATAGGCAATGATGCCAATTTCTCCCGGCGCTTTACCCTGCTTCTTCTCAACAATCCTCATCGCGTCTTCCAGCACACTTTGCAATAACACTTCTGCAAGATTCGTCAGAGATAGATGAATCCGCTCAGTATCGAATTTGTGGCTAACATCCGCTGCGGCGATCCGTAATACCCGAGCATGATAAAACTCGCGCAGCGCGTTGAGCTGCGCCTCTTCATCGCCTGGCTCAACCTCCCCAAGACGCGCTTTTAACGCCGCCTCAAGCTCCTTCTTATTTTGGGCAAACGCCGATTCCAGCGGCTGTATTAATTCATCCAGAACAACCGGATGCCTGCCAATATGGCGTGAAATCCAGGGGCTGGCGGCACAAAGTTTCAGTAGCTGCTGCAGCGCTAAAGGATTTTCAATCAACAGGCTGAGATACACCGAACGTCGACCTATGGCTTCAACGATGGAGATAAAAGCGCTGACGGTCCGAAAGCCTTGGCGAGATCCAACCACCTCTTTTAAAACCAACGGCATTAACCGATCGAGTCGTTGCCGCTCGATTGATGCATAGGCCTGATACAGTTTGCCGCCGTAGAATTGTTGCAGTAGTTTCAGGCATTCTTCTGCGCGCTCAATGCCGAGGTTTTGCAATGCGAAAACTGCTTGATCTCCGTCTGTTTCCTGCTGCCATATTGCCGACAGCGTATCCAAATCGGAATCAGTTTCTGCGTCCACCGGATCTGTTAGTGCCTCGTTAAAAACCCCTTGGACAAAATCCCTGTGATGATCGAGCTCGGTTAAATACGTGTCCCAGTCTGCAAACCCCATCGATACCGCGAGCCTTGTGCGCTCTATCTCTTCTATCGGCAATGTTTGCGTTTGCCGATCGGCAACCATTTGCAGTCGGTGCTCTGTATTTCTCAAGAATCGATAGGCCGCGATTAATCGCTCGACGCTCTCTTTATCCATGATCCCTTGCTCAGTCATCACATCGATTGCTTTATATAATGACTGAGTGCGAAAGCACTGCTCTCTGCCGCCACGAATCAATTGAAAATTTTGCACGAGAAATTCGATTTCACGAATACCGCCTCGCCCAAGTTTTACGTCATCCTCGACTCCACCCGAGCCGAGCTGCCTTTCAATCAGATGCTTCATCTCGCGAATAGAATCAAACGCGGAGTAATCCAAATACTTACGATATACGAAAGGTCGCAATAGATCGGTCAGCTCTTTTCCCACGGATTCAGCGCCCGCAACGACGCGCGCTTTGATCAATGCGTAACGCTCCCAATCCCGGCCGTGGGTTTGGTAGTAGTGTTCCATGGCGGCAAAGGACAGTACCACCGGGCCGCTCTCACCATTTGGTCGCAGTCGTAAATCTGTGCGAAAGACAAAGCCGCCAGCATCGACTCGGTCTAAGCTGCCCACCACTTTTTGTACCAGTCGCGTAAAAAAAGCCTGGTTATCCATGACCTTGCTACCATCGGTCTGCCCACTATGGCTATAGGCAAAAATCAAATCTATGTCAGAGGAAAAATTCAGCTCAGCCCCACCCAACTTGCCAAGACCCAGACAGATAATTTGAGATTCTTCACCGCTTTCGTTTCTCGGTGTACCTGCCCTCACCACCAACCACTTCTGGTGTTGCGTTATGGCTATCTGCAAACATACTTCCGCCAAACGAGAGAGCGCCGCTATGGTTTCTTCTACTTCAGCAAGACCTGCAATGTCGCGCCATGCAATCAGCACCATGCAGCGTTGACGGAACGCCCGCAGTTCTTTGTCCAGTGTTTTTTCATCAACACTGCTTTCAAGTAACTCGGCCTGATATGACTGCCACTCTGGCTCAGTGATAGCGCTTTCTATTCGACCAGTTTCTAACATCGCTGCAAACGACTGCGGCTGCCTGATACACCAGTTGGCAATAAATTCGCTGGCGCACCAGACCAACGGCAGCGCGCGCTCGCTGGCTGCTAACTCGGGTAGTGTGGTCTTGTTTTCAGCCGCCGCGGATTCAAGCAAACGCTGCCAGTAAACTGCCAACGAATCGCTGAATACCTCCGGTAAGGCTGCTTTGGAAAAACTGTCTGGCAGCGATGTTGTCATCGCGGTTGTCGAGATAGTTGGCCGCGCATCATGACTATTGCAGGGAATCCTTAACTATTGAATGATCTTGATGAGTTGTCCGGCGACCGGTTCGCCATCAGGAAATTTACCATTGATTAATCGCAGCTGGTCCTCGGCATAGTTATCCAGCGAAGAGGATTTCGCGAGCGCGGCAAACGTATCTCCTGACTTTGCGCGAATCAATTTAATCTGCTTGTTACTTGATAACTTTCTTTCTTCCATGGTGAGGGTTCGCGCACTTTCAACGGTTTCAAAAAGTGGTTGATCAGGCAACTCGCTCTTGGAAAAAGCATTGAATATCAACACATGCTCACCGTGAAACTTCGCCGCCACTCTCACCGCCCCGTCGCCAAACGGCGTTTCCCCTTCCGTGACACCGGTATAAGCGCCGCCGTTTAACAGTCGACCGCCTTCCATTTCACTAAACGCGTCGCGTAGGAATTGCTCTGCAGTATCTGCATCCGTTGGCTTAGCGAGATTAATCAACATGGCATTTTCTTTTTCCGGCCCAATCGCGACTAGCTGCGTTGGTTGGTTTACCACCTGCCAGTCTGAGGGAAACTTTATATGTAGATCTAACGGCTTGTGATAGAAGAGGTTGCCTTTGAGTATTCCCTGAGCTTCACTTTCACCAAAGGTCACGCCTTCCATGGTGCGCAGAAAAGCTTCCGGGTCGCTGTATCTTGGGTTCTCGCGTTTAAATCTTGCGGCGGCTCGAATCACTTCTTTCAGGCGCTGATCGTTGCGCGGATGGGTTGCAAATACACCGTGATAGGCGCGAGCCGGCCGGTTCTCGTCTTTGGCTCTCTGTTTTTCAAACTCTTCCTGGTCTTTCAGCAGGCTGACAACGCCCAGCATCTTTTCAGGGTCGTATCCAATCTCTGCCAGATACTCGGCGCCAAGTCGGTCTGCTTCTAGCTCATGATTACGTCCATAACCACTTACCACCGCCTGTCCAAGTTGTGCGCTTAACTGGGTTGGCGCGCTGTTGCCAAACAATAGTGCCATTCCCAGGGAACCAAGACCCGCGAACGTCTGGGCGCTATGTTGGCGAACGCTGTGACGAGCGGTAACATGGCCAATCTCATGACCAAGCACTCCCGCCAGCTCCTCTTCGCTGCTCATATAGGCCATGATGCCGCGGGTGATATAGATATAACCGCCGGGAGTGGCGAATGCATTGACCTGAGGAGAGTCCAACACCGTGAATGTGAATTCCAGGTCACTGCGGTGACTGCGCTTGGCTAAATCCTGACCCAAACGGTTTACCATTTCCTGCAATGCTGGGTCTTCGTAGACCTGGTACTGCTTTAAAACGTCTTCATGGGTTTTCTTGCCCAGTGCGATTTCCTCTTGCTCGCTCATCAATACCAGATTCGGCAAACCGGTTACCGGATTGGCAGCACAGCCTGCCAATGTAATTAACATGATGCTTACAGTGAGTAGTCGTCTCATTTGGTCGGTCACTAAGCGAAGGGCGAGAAATTCGAAGGTTAATTATAAGGTGTTGTAAAGCTAGTGTCAGGCTGCACTAACCTCCTCTGGCCGAACTTCTTTGGTGGTGACTGTGATCGCGGTGGACTAAAATGCCGTTGTGCAAATCAAACTCTATTCTCAAATCTCGGACATCGACCAGCAACAGTGGAATGCGTTGGTAGACAACGAATACCCATTCCTGCGCTACGAGTTTCTCGCTGCCATGGAAGTCAATGGCTGTGTAGGAGAGCATGCGGGCTGGGTTCCTCGACATCTGGTCTGCCATGACGAAGATGGCGCAGTGCTTGGCGCATTGCCGCTGTATGAAAAACACAACTCTTGGGGTGAGTTTGTATTCGATCACGCCTGGGCCGATGCCTATCACCGCGCCGGCATGGAATACTATCCAAAGCTGGTTAACGCTATCCCTTTTACGCCTGCTACCGGCCAACGCGTGCTGGTGCGGCCGGAGCGGCGCCAAGAGGTTTGCGAGAAAATGTTGTCCGGTCTCAGACAGTTTATGCAACAACACCACTTTAGCGGTGCCCATTGCCTGTTTGTCAATGACAACGACTTTGATGTGCTGCAGCAACACCAGCCGCTTATGCGAATCGACTGCCAGTTCCATTGGCACAACCGGAACTACGAAAACTTTGAGGAGTTTCTGAGCACCCTGAAAGCAAAGAAACGAAAAAATATTCGCCAGGAACGGCGTAAAGTATCCGATTCCGGGGTTACCATAAAAAGACTCGATGGACATACCGCGAGCGAGCAGGACTGGCAGGAGTTCACAGCGATGTACCGCGCTATCTACGACCGCAAGTTTGGCGCTCCGGCGTTTAATCTTCGCTTCTTCAAACAAATAGCGGCCGAGCTGCCAGACAGCATCTTGCTGGTACTGGTATATGCCCATGACGTCTGTATTGCCGGCGCATTAATGTATGCCGACAAAGAAACGCTTTACGGCCGGCACTGGGGGTGCCGCGGCTATCTAGATAGTCTGCACTTTGAAGTTTGTTATTATCAGGGTATTGAACATTGTATCGAACGTGGTTTGAAACGATTTGACCCTGGTGCCCAAGGCGAGCACAAAATAGCACGAGGGTTTATTCCAACCCAGACTCGTTCGCTCCACTGGATTACCCAGCAACCGTTTCGCGAGGCTATCGCCGACTTTGTTGAGCGCGAACAGTCTGGCGTACGCGGCTATATGCGCGCGGTAGAAGCACACTCCCCCTATCAATCAAACCCTCCATCTCCATGCTAAGTCAACCAATCCCCATCTTGACGCCTATGCTTGAAAAGCTGGAGAAAATGCCAGCCCATCAAGCGATGCAGCGCGTGGTGTATTGGGGTGTGATTGTGCTCGCAGGACTGCTGGTTCTGTTAAGCACCTGGCTTCAGGGCAAGGTTGCGGACAAAGTACAAACAGACGTCAACACGGTACTTGAAGACTATGCCTGGGCACAACCGCTGGCCAATATCGACGGCCAGTCGGTATCGTTAAGAGGAACGATTGAACCGAGCAGGGATATCGAACGGCTGATGGCAGACTTAAGAGCATTGCCATCGGTTCGATCTGTAAATCAAGTATTAGAGCAAGAGGCATCGCCAACAGCCGAAATCAAGTTTTTCCGCACAGCGGATGCGATCATTTTGGAAGGCAAGCTGAATGGCGATGACCTTGATATCATTGTTCAGGCGATGAATGGCGCATTCCCCGACGTCGAGATCCGCGATCGCATTCAAATCGATGATCGACTTGGCAAACCCTTCTGGATAGACAGCGCCGAGTCTGCGATGAAAACCTTAGTGCCGCTCAAAAACTTCAGCCTCTATGGCTGGCGCGATGTTTTAATGCTGAACGGTGTGGCTACTGATGAGAAAGTGAAAACTGAACTGCGATATGCACTGGCCGCACAATTAAACGAAGAGATTAAAGTTAACTATCAGGTTCGGGTGGAGGAAGCGGATAACACTGCATCGATCTCTCTGGTCTCAGGTTGGAACGGCGCTTCCTTGCGCGGCCAGATCCCCGATCCGAGAACCGGCAAACAGCTGCTTCTTGGGCTCGTCGCGCTCTCAGATGTTGACGACGAAGACGCCGTCACCAGCGAACTTGAATACGATACCAACTTGTCCAGTCCGCGGTTAATTCGGCAGGTAGCAAAGATGTTGCCCTTATTGAGCAAAGTACACGATCTTCGGATGGAAACCAGTGGCGATGGTTTAATCATTTGGGGCCGGGTGGACAGTAGCGAACAGCTGGGTGAAGTGATCGTTGCGATCGAACGTGCAGAGATCGCTTCGTTGGTTGATAATCAAGTGTTTGTTGATCCAGCCAAGCGCCGTCCTGAGCTATCGTTGTTTCGGGATCGCACCCGGGCCATTGTCAGCGGTCGTATGCCTGGAATTCGCGCGCGCACCAATTTGCTGGATACGTTGCGAGACCAGCTCGGTGTGACCGAACTTGAATCATTTGTCAGTGTGGAACCCAACGTGTTTTTTAGTGAATGGTTAGAGAAGCTGTCGATATTGACACCGGTCATTCCAGATTCGGCTTTTGGCTTAACGGTAGCCGATGATGCAGTCATTGTTAGTGGCGATGTCAGCAGCAAAGAATCTCATACCGCGTTAACGAGTTCTTTGAAAAGCATGTTTCCAGACATGCGAATCGTTGATTGGATGACCGTTTCAGAAGATTAACAACAGATTAAGAAATATGGCTTATCTACTTGGAGAAATCGCATTAGGATTGATAATCGCTATGCTGGCCGGCTTTATTTTTGGCTGGATCGCGCGCGGCATTCGTGAACGCATACGCAAGAATGCTGTCTCACGCTGAGCCTTATTTGCCTAGGTTAATCTAGTATTTAGGTTAATCTGATATAACGTTATTTTCGTCAATCAACTACTGGTAATTACCTAATCCATCATGCCCTTTGGTGTTTTCAACAAAGCACGTGAAATGATCGGTAGCGCCTTGGCCAGCTATCTGACCAAAACGATAAAATGCTACACCAGCTTTTCAAGCCATGAGTCTCCGCGCCTGCATCAATATCTGGAGCCGGGAGATATCCTATTGGTTGAAGGTGACACGCGAATCAGCAATGTCATTAAATATCTTACACAATCTACCTGGTCCCATGCCGCTTTCTACGCAGGCGATACAACCAACGTTTTCAATGACAAAGGCGAGGCCTGTCCATTGATTGAAGCCGAACTGGGACAGGGTGTTATCGCTTCCCCGCTTTCCCGTTATCACACGCTGAATACACGAATATGCCGACCAATCGGCTTATCAGATGAAGATCGGGAATCTCTGGTGGCAAACATGGTCGGCGCCTTAGGAAAGGAGTATGACCTGAAACATATTTTTGATTTAATGCGCTACCTGCTTCCGGCGCTGCCGATTCCTTCGAAATTTCGCCGTCGCATGATCGCCCTTGGTAGCGGTGACCCTTCACGGGCAATATGCTCAACCCTTATTGCTGAAACATTTCAGGGCGTACACTATCCAATTTTGCCAGACATCCAAACCGACGAAGATTCCAAGACTCCCAAGAGCAGTCATTCCCGCGACTGGTTTATCGAACAGGAAATCTTGCATATTCGACACCACAGTTTGTTCACCCCAAGAGATTTCGATGTTTCACCGTTTTTCCGCATCGTCAAGCCTACGGTAGAGACCGGGTTTGATTATCAAAAACTGCAGCTGAAGGTCGCGCCGAAAAACGCGCAAATCGAGTCAGCATTACGTGGTGCCGAGATCAGCGATCCAGAGGGAAGTTAGGTGACAAGAATAGGGTAATCAAACGGATCAAAAGGATCTAAGTCAATCCAAGTGGATTCAAGAGGTGCTATTTACCAACCTCGGCATTGCGCAGCATGTCTTCCTGGAATAAGTCATAGGAACCCCATTCAGAATCTTCCATCAGCAAATTAGCAAACTCCCTGACGTTCTGCGGTCGTTTGTTCATTTCTAGCTCAAGGGCCCACTTTAGCGCTTCAATGACGCTGGATGAAACATTTTTTTCTGCACCTTTTAACTTCAGCTCGCGCTCTTTTTGCTCGCGCTTCAAAGAAGTAGGTGGCGGCCGACCGGTAACGCAGGCGTATATCGTTGCGCCAATCGCATAGATATCAGAGCCGGGACCAAGCTCAGCTTTATGGTGTTGTTCTGGCGGCGCAAACCCTGGTGTCAGCGTTTGAAAGCTGCTGAATCGCTCTTGCCGACTCATGGTTTTACTTGCACCAAAGTCGAGCAACAATGGTCCACCCACGGTGCGCAACAAGATGTTTGCCGGCTTGATATCCAAATGCAGAATGCCGGCTCGATGTAATGAATCGATTCCGGAAATCACCGGCGGCATTACCTTCTGAATAAAGTTTTGGTCGAGATCGCCCTGGCAGCGTTTAATCATCCATCGTAAATCTTTTCCTGGCTGCAACTTCGAAACCATATAGGCTGTGTTGTTACTGCGGAAAACGTTAATGATGTTGATTACATTTGGATGACTGACTTTAGATAAAGCATGGGCTTCGGCAAAAAATTGCTGCATGCCAACATCAAACGCAGATTTCTTTTTAGGAGAAATCGGATTGATATCATTATTATCTTCACCGCGAATTGCCAACAGATTGGGAAAATATTCCTTCAGCACGACACTTTCGCCTAATGTTGCATCGAAAGCGCGATAGACAATACTGAAGCCACCACCACCGATTACCCCTTCAACCAGGTAGTTCTCAATAGACTCCCCCGACTTGATTGGATAACGTCGTGTTTTTTCTTTCTCAACCTCAGGAGCCTTAACAGGTTCCGGCGCCTTAGGCTGCTTTTTAGTAAAAATTCCCATTAACGATAAAACACTCTGTCATTTGCGATAAAAAGCCGATCACAGAGCCTCCACATATCCAGTTATATTGTCATTTTCGCGCCGCAACCCCCCCCACAAAAAAATACAACAATTTCACTGCCTAATTTGATTCCCGCAGTCAGGGTACGAGGCCGACATTGGATTAGGTCTAGTTGAATTACTGCGGGTCTTGCAACAACTTGTTACAAGATAATATCAGATCGCCTGCTATTCCCATAGTAAACCGCCTGATTCATTCAGATTCATTTCGCCCGGACTCATTTGCCTAAAACAGGGTCTTCACAGCAGTCAATGCATTGTATTTGGTATGATCCCGCCTCTGAGGTGTTTTCGCACAATAATCATGACAGGAATAGATAATGACCGCTAGCATGACCGGCTTTTGCCGTACCCAGGTTGATCTGGAGGGATGCAGTCTGATTTGGGAGGTGCGCAGCGTGAACCACCGTTATCTTGATGCACATTTGAGGCTGCCAGAAGAATTTAGAGTCATTGAGACCCAGTGCCGGACAGCCATCAATGACAAACTCAACCGTGGACGTATCGATGCTGCCTTGAAATACGAGGCCCAACAGGGAGAAAACCTGGAAATCGATATCAGCGAAAGTGCTTTAGACGCCCTTTCTACAGCGCTAAAGACAGTAGAACAAAGGGTTTCAGGGGCTTCAGTCCCAAACCATATCGAGATCTTGCGCTGGCCCGGGGTGTTGCGACAGCCTGAGGCTGACCACGAGACACTGAACAAAGCGGCACTAACCGCGCTGTCATCGGCCCTCAATGATCTGGTTAAAGCCCGAAAGCGCGAGGGAGAGCGGCTGGCCCAGATGATCTTGGATCGGATCGGAGAAAGCCGGAGTATTATGACCGAATTGCGTGCGGCGTTGCCGGATATCGAAACAGGGATCAAGCAACGCTGGCAAAAACGGCTGGAAGAGCTCGGGGATGAGATAGATCCGGCGCGTCTAGCCCAGGAAATGGCAATTTTGCTCACAAAGAGTGATGTCAGCGAGGAATTGGACCGGCTGGAGACCCATTTTGAGGAGGTTGAGCGCGTGGTGAAGCAAAATAAGCCTGCCGGTCGACGGCTGGACTTCCTGATGCAGGAGCTAAATCGCGAGGCAAACACACTCGGCTCCAAGTCAGTTGACCTAAGAAATACCAATTCCTCTGTAGAATTGAAGGTATTAATCGACCAGATGCGTGAACAAGTGCAGAATATCGAATAGAATACGCACCCCGCGAAGCACCGGTCTGACCTAGAAGGTTCATAAGTTATTCACGTGACTAGCGCTGTTTTGCGTCAACTTCTTTATTCGCCTGTCCAAAAGTATTTTTCGCTTAGATGGTTTCTCCCGGTGTTTTAATCGTATCCGCGCCATCTGGGGCGGGAAAGACGAGCCTTACCAGGGCGCTGGTTGCTTCTCGGGAAAATGTTGGTTTGACCGTTTCTCATACCACCAGGCCAATGCGTTCGGGCGAGAAAGACGGTGTGCACTATCATTTTGTCGACCATGCTACTTTTGAAAAAATGGTGGAAGGTGGCTTGTTCGTTGAACATGCGCTGGTATTCGGCAATCGATATGGCACCTCGATTCAGGCGATTGAGGAACGCCTTGCGGAAGGCAAACATGCCATTTTGGAAATCGACTGGCAGGGTGCCAGACGCGTTCGGCAGGTATTTCCTGCCGCTGTTTCCGTGTTTGTAATGCCGCCATCTTTGGAAGCATTGGAACAAAGGTTGAGAGACCGTGGACAGGATAGTGACGAAGTCATCGCAAACCGCATGCAGGCGGCGCGCAGTGAAATCAGTCATAAGGATGAATTTGATCAAATTATCGTCAACGATAATTTTGATCAAGCATTGGCGCAGCTAACCGCTGCGGTTGATGGCATATGAAATATTTCGGTCGTGGCTAAATAGCGCGACTACGATGTCTCTATTTACAATTTGTGCGCCGCCAAATGGCGCGTGTGGGCAGAGACCATTTTTTTGTTTTAAAATTGTTTGAAATTAAGAGGATAGCCTAATGGCAAGAATTACCGTAACCGACTGCCTTGAGAATGTAGACAATCGCTTTCAGCTGGTTTTGGTTGCCACCAAACGTGCGCGCCAACTGATACTTGGTGCTGAGCCCCACGTTCCAGTCGAAAATGACAAGCCCACCGTAATCGCGCTTCGCGAAATAGCGGAAGGTTTTATTGGTCCTTCCATTCTGGAAGAAGATACCTCACTGCCTGAGCTTAACTTCGCCGAAGATGAAGACGGCGAAGAGATTGCTGTAGAGGCCGAGGGGGAAGAAGCAACGCCCAGCGACTTGGACGCTGCTCTGGCAGCGCAACTGGCTGGCAGCCTCGCTGCTGAACAAAAGTGAACACTCGCGCAAATTTGCTTTTCTCAAAATCGCCCGTCCTGCTTATAGCAAGTGACTGCGCGAGTCGCGGTGGTTAACGTATAGGTTTGCATGCCACTCCCTGAGGCAAAAATTTTCCGCTCCAGGGCCGACAAAAAGGTCGATGAGTCCCATCGGCCTTTGGTCAAATCACTTCTTGAAAAACTCGGGCAGTACATGGACCCCGCGTCGCTGGCGGAGGTTGATCTCGCCTGCGAATATGGCGCTCAGGCCCATGAAGGACAAACCCGCCAAAGCGGCGAAGCCTATATCTCGCATCCGGTTGCGGTCGCCGGCATTCTTGGTGAGATGCGCATGGACAGCCGCACTATTGTCGCCGCAATCCTGCACGATGTAGTCGAGGATACACCAGTGACAGTGGAGCAGCTGGCAGAAAAGTTTGGCGATGACGTTGCGCTTTTGGTGGATGGCGTCAGCAAGGTAAGTCAACTTGAACTCGACTCCCGTGAGAATGCGGAAACATCGGAAACCGCCTCCTTTCGCAAAATGTTTATGGCTATGGCCCAGGACATTCGTGTCATTATTATCAAGCTCTGCGATCGACTCCATAACATGCGCACTCTCGGCTCCCTTAAAGAAGAAAAGCGCCAGCGGATCGCCAGGCAGACCCTGGATATTTATGCGCCAATTGCCAATCGCATCGGCATGCGCGAGTTATGCAACACATTAGAAGATCTTTCGCTGCAAAACCTGCGCCCAAAGCGTTACCGCGCAATCAAGAAGATGCTTGCCAATAACAGTCGCGGGCGTAAATCTATTATTGACGAAGCCTGCCGAAAAATTAACGTGGCGCTACATCATCACAATATCATTGCTGAAGTTGGCGGTCGAGAGAAAACCATCTACAGTATTTATCGCAAAGCTAAAAAACAAAGCAAGATCGATCTTCGCGACATTGCCGATATCAATGCGCTGCGTGTCATTACCGACAACCGCAACCAATGTTATCTAGTGCTCGGCATTGTCCACACTATTTTCAAACCGCGGCCGGCGAGTTTCAAAGACTATATTGCGATTCCCAAAGCGAATGGCTATCAGTCTCTACACACCTCGGTGTTTGGCCCTTACGGGCAGCCTGTTGAAGTCCAAATTCGTAGCCGCGCAATGCACCGTGTCGCAGAGTCAGGTGTCGCTTCTCATTGGCGTTATAAAACTGATGCAACCGATGAGTCAGCACCGCAGCAGCTGGCACAAAAATGGCTGAGCAGCTTTCTTGAGTCTCAACAGATGTCTCCCGACTCTGGTGAATTTATTGAACATCTGAAAGCCGACCTCTATCCAGACGAAGTTTATGTGTTCACGCCAAAAGGTGATATTAAACGTTTGCCTAGAGGCGCGACAGCGCTCGACTTTGCTTATTCCGTTCACTCTGATATCGGCAATCGCTGTATTGGCGCGCGCATAGATAATCGCCCGGTTCCGCTCTATGAAAATCTGCGCAATGGCAACCATATTGAAATCATTACGTCCAATCGCTCGCGACCTGAGCCGGGTTGGCTCAATTATGCGGTAACCTCAAAAGCGCGCACCACGATTCGTCACAACCTCAACAAACAAAAAACCAAACAGTCGGTTAAGCTGGGTCATAAGCTGATTAAAAAGGCTTTATGGGATCAGGGTTATCGACGTTTGCGCATTCCAAGCAATCATAAAATTGCGCTGCTTGAGGCACTTGATCTGAAGGACTGGCCGGAGCTGTTAGCTGATATCGGGTTTGGCAAACGGCTTGCGCCACTCGTAGCCAAACAATTCCTGGCAGAAGTTATGCTGCCCGAAAAGACTGCGACCACCAAGCGCAAGAACAATAAAACTAATTACGGCAAGATGACCATAGAGGGCACAGAAGGGTTATTGGTGAACTATGCTAAGTGTTGCCACCCGATTCCAGATGATCGAATTATCGGCACAACCACCTCTGACAGAGGACTGGTAATTCATCGCTTGCGCTGCCCCAATACGCGTAGTGTTATGAAACATCCAGACCAGTTTTTTCACTTAAACTGGTCTGAGAAAATCAAAGGTAACTTTGAAGTTTTGCTCACCCTCACTTCTCGTAACCAGCCTGGCGTGTTATCTGAACTAACCAATATTATCGCTTCCCATGAAGCCAACATCAATAAACTCACGGTGGAAGAACAATCTGGAAACGTTTCGCGCATGTCATTTGTGATCGAAGTGCAAAACCGCGACCATCTAGCCGATATAATGCGTGAGCTCCATCTTGATAAATCTGTGATTAAACTACAACGCGCTCGATAGTCCTTTGGCAACCCCATCCGTTCTTTTTGTTTGTCTCGGTAATATCTGTCGCTCTCCTACTGCTGAAGCAATCTTTCGTCAGCAACTTGAACAGGCGGGTCTTGAGGATAAGATACTTGTTGATTCTGCGGGTACCGGAGACTGGCATATTGGTAGCGCTCCGGATTCACGGGCCCAATCTGCCGCGCTTAAACGGGGTTACAACATGAAAAATCTGCGCGCGCGTCAGGTGAGCGTCGACGACTTTGCACGCTTCACTTATATTGTCGCAATGGATTTTTCCAATCGCGATAATTTATTGTCATTAGCAAGCACAAGCGATGATTCTGCCGCGCAACAAAAAATCAGTTTGATGCTATCACATCACGGTGAGACCAGTTTGCAAGAAGTGCCAGACCCTTATTACGGCGGCGACAATGGTTTTGACCAGGTCATCGATCTGCTGGAAATTGCCTGCGCTGGACTGCTTACACACATTCGCGATTAGTGCGCTCGAGAAAAACAGCTTAAAGAAATGACTCTGTCTACCGCGCCCCTTGGTGCAATTACCATAAGTCTTACACAGCAGTCGCTTACACTGAAGCGTAACGGCAGCGCTGACGAGCTGTTCTCAATTTCTGCGGCGGGCAATGGTGCGGGCGAACAAAATGGGAGTTTTTGCACACCGCGGGGACAACATATTATTCGTGCAAAGATTGGCAAAGACAGTCCAACGAATACCGTTTTTATTGGGCGCAGACCGAGCGGTGAGATATACCATCCGAGTCTTCGCGCAGCAAATCCGAAGCGCGACTGGATTCTGACCCGGATCCTTTGGTTAAGCGGCTGTGAGCCTGGCAAGAATCGCCTGGGTTCTGTCGATACCATGCGCCGCTATGTGTATATTCATGGCACGCCTGATGATGTGGAGATGGGAAAGCCGGGCTCCCACGGATGTATTCGTATGCGCAATGAGGACGTGATTCGTCTGTTCGACCTGGTAGGTGTCGGCACCACGGTTACAATTTATGAGTAAAACAATTCGATTGCCGCGCGGCCCGTTAATGGCTGACGTATCTGGCCTGACATTAACTGCTGAGGAAAGGATGTTTTTACAACACCCGGCGCTCGGTGCAATCATTCTATTCCGGCGAAACTTTGCGTCGCCCAAACAGCTTCATGACCTGGTTACAGAGATAAGAAAAATACGCTCCCCTTCTCTACTCATTGCTGTGGATCAGGAAGGCGGCAGAGTACAGCGATTTCGCGATGAATTTGTGCGCTTACCTGCGCTGCAAGAACTCGGAAGCGATATTGATACCAATCCGGAACAAGCGATACAACGCGCCTTCAACGGCGCCAGATTGATGGCATTGGAATTAAGACAGTATGACATTGATTTCAGCTTTGCCCCTGTTCTGGATATTGCCAATCCGCAAAGTGAGATTATTGGAGACCGTGGATTTCACAGCCAGCCCAGACATATCGCGACCCTCGCCGAAGCTTATATCGCCGGCATGACAAGCGCTGGAATGCAGGCCACCGGCAAACACTTTCCCGGTCATGGCGGTGTAGCGGAAGATTCTCATCTTGAAACACCGGTTGATCCAAGAGATCTTGATGCATTACGAAAGCAAGATCTAATTCCCTACCAGCATCTTGGCAATCAAATTGCCGCCATTATGACGGCGCATATTTCCTTCCCCAATGTTGATTCAGCGCTGCCCACCTTTTCCTCGTTCTGGATTCAGCAGATTTTGCGAAAAGAAGTCGGGTTTGATGGCCTGGTATTTAGCGATGATCTAACAATGAAAGGCGCTGAATATGCTGGTATACCAATAGAACGCGCTGAAAAAGCGCTGGCCGCGGGTTGCGATATGATTCTGGTTTGCAATGATCCGGACAATGCACGACATATCGCTGAGCATCTGGGCGATCGTATTCAGGTGAACCAACCTCGGCTACAGCGCATGCAGGGCGGAAAAGCAGTTGCCAAAAAAAATGAAATTGTTGAGCTCACGGCGTCTCTAAAGATCCCAACCATAGCAGCTAGCGCCTAGCTGGCTATTTCCCCCCAACATTGCGCCTGCTGCTTATCGATAGAACAGTCTCTTATCGATAGTCATAGTCGACTTATTGATCCAGTAGCGGGTGGTACGACCAACCGTACCGCGCAATAGTCCTTGCGGTTTTCCCTGCTCCATCGCGGGTAACAAGAGCGCTTGAAAGTGCACAACGTACTGCGCTTCGTTCTCACTAAAACCAATTTTGTAATGCTGAAGTTGCTTCTCTTGTTCAGAGAGGTCTTCAATCTCATTGAAATCAGTTAACGCTTGCTGCCAGGCAGAAAGATAAACCGCAGGCACCATTGCGTTGTCTGCTTCAAGGCCGAGGAAATTGCTTTCCTCGGCGCTGCGACATTGATAGCCATGGTCTAAACCACAAGCATGGCGCTGTGATGCAAACTGCTTTGATGCTTTCAGTGCGTCGCTTTGCTCGGCAATCGACGCACAGGAAACGAAAAGTAGAGCAACAACGATCACGAGTTGCTCTAAGCGTCTACTCAACTTTTGCAAAACCCAATGCACTGTTCAACTCGTCCAATCAACAGACCTGGTACTAGGGAGTCGTCGTATTTAAAGCACCTGGTCCACCTACAGTAACAATCGCACCAGTTCGTACGTTGTGAAACTTGAATTGCCCAGCTGGGGTACCCAAGTAGCCGTCCAGACCAAAAATGATATCCGAAATAATATCCTGCGGAGAGAAGTTTTCATTGTCAAAACGCGGGTCCGGACCACCGTGGGTATGATAGCTCGCAGTGGCGATGGCACCGCTAGGCGCTGCCGACTGCGGATTTGGCAGCGAAACACTGGCAAGTTCTCCAAGAATCGGTTCTAGCGAGGAAAAGGAACCATCGGCATTACGGAAGATATAGCCACCATGCTCTCTGTTTAATCGAACAGATTCAGGATTGATGCCGTTTAACACGTCAAACGCAGACTCTTCCTGGGTGTTAAAGCGCGGGCGACCATCAGAGCTACTGCCACCACCAGAGCTCAGTGCAACCGCTCCACCAACTGCAGCGGCGCCGATTAGCAAACCGTTTCTTGTGCTGTTTGACGGCGCCTCTTCTCCCTCAACTGTTTCTGTAGACTGGGTTTCTTCAGCATTAAATCGCGGCACAGAATTAATATTAAACGCCAGGTTAAACATCAGCCGGTTTTCATTAGCGTCTTCAAACAACGGGTTGCGACGATGCTCTAGCTGCATGCCAAAGCGCTTGCCACTGCGCAAAGCAGTTTGTAACCCTAAGCTCGTAAATGTCGCTTCGTTATCAGCACGAAGATAGTCAGCATTGAAATTAAAGCGACCAAATTGCATCGAACCACCGGTTGCAATGCCAGCTTTTTCATCACCTACAGAAACCTGCATTAATGACAAACTTGCCTTTCTTCCCCGCCAGTCAAAACCGCTGACTTCCCGGTCCAATAAATCATCAGACTTGACTACGGCACGGGTAAATCCCAGCTGGTTATTCTTACTTACCTTCCAACCCAAGTACGCACCATCGTATTTATAGTTTTGGCGCAAACCACCGTGGAAATGAAACGGATCAATATGGTTAAAGTTATTCACGATTGAGCTGGTGGTATCGCCTTCACCACTAAATCCCAGGAACGTGGTTCTGCCGAGGGAAACACCAAACTGATTGAATGTTTGGTCGTCAGCATCCGCCAGACCATAGTGCAACGTGTGATTGGTAAACTGCTGATCTAGTGACAGCGTCGACCTTGCAACGGTATTGCCAGGCTCAGTAAAGCGTGTAAGCCAATCTCGGGAGTCATCGGCATCGAATTGATACCAGAGGCCACCTTTAGACGCGCTATTTCCCTGTGCCGGGGACTCGAATGCAAGAAAACCCGAGGGTGAAATCGAGTCGGTAAAGGATTGTGCCGCCATAATAGGTGAGGCGAATAAACTACAAACAGCCAGCGCGATCGATTGTTTTTTCAACGATGTTCCAAGGTTTTTCTTAAAGCGGCCGGTGCCCCTATTTTGCATCATGCAGTTTTCGATATTTTCGTTCATGCGTACGGATTCCTCCCAAAAAATCATATTGGTAACTATTGTTACCAGTAATTGTAGACCGATATTCTGTACTCTGCATGAAAACTCTTACACCGAAATTGGCGTTGGCTCCTTAGGCTGGAATTTTTCTGCTGCATTTTCGTAAATCAACAGCAAAGATGGCACCAGGAACAACACCAACAAGGTGGCAAACGCCAACCCAAAGGCCATACTGGTCGCCATTGGAATCAAGAACTGCGCCTGCAGCGATGTTTCAAATAATAACGGTGTGAGTCCAGCTACAGTCGTCAAAGAGGTCAGCAAAACCGCCCGCAGCCGCTGACAGGCCGCCTCGATTACCGCTTCCCGCGCTTCTATACCCTTGATACGCAAATCCCGATAAAACACCACCAGAATAATTGAGTCATTGACGACGATGCCAGATAGCCCGAACAGACCAAACAAGGACAGTAATGTGAGATCAATTCCGAGCGCCACGTGGCCCCAAATCGCACCCACCGCCGCAAACGGAATAATAAACATAACAATGAGCGGCCATCCATATGAGCCGAATACCCAGGAAAGCACCAGATAGATCATGCTAAGCGCCAACACCAAACCGACTTTCATATCGCCAAGGGTTTCCTTTTGATCTTTCTGGCGACCGCCAAACCCAAAGGAAACACCGTGCTGACTGGCAAGCGCCGGCAGCAGCTCAGCCTCGAGATCTTTACGAATCGAATTGGTATTGGCGACTGCAGGGTCAACGCTGGCTGTAACCGTCACCGCCAGCCTGCCGTCTGAATGACGAATAGTTTCAAAGCCACGGGATAACTCGACCGTCGCCAAATTGCCGATGGTCTCCAGGTTTCCGCTCGGCAAAACGATATCGATTTCAGACAGACTGGCAACCGAGTCGCGTTCATTTTCCGGCAGCAATAGTCGTACCTCGATATCATCGAAACCGTCAGAAAGCTCTTGAATTTTCACGCCGTCATAAGCGGCGCGAAGCTGGGTCGAAACCGTATCGATACTCAATCCAAGCGCTTCCGCCACCGGCGTAAGCTTCAGCACCATCTGCTCTCTACCATAGGGGGCGTCATCACCGATACCAGATACACCGGGTGTTTGGCGGAGCACGCCGGTGATTTCTTCAGCCACTGTTTTTACCTGCTGAATGCTGGCACCGACGATGCGGATATCGAGATCGCTACCTGGAGGCCCGGCCCGTGGCTCAACCACGCTCATAAACTCTCTACCAGGAATCGGCGGTAACCGCTCTTTCCAAGCCTTAATTATGTCTCTATTTCGAACTTCACGCTTATCCGGATCCACCAGCTCGGCCCGCACGCTACCGAAATGGTCCCCTGTGCCGCCAGCGCCGTCGAGTGAACCATGTCGGCTAATCACCAGAGAAATAAACTCGGTCTCCAGCTCTTCCTCTGTCTCTCTGAGCGCCGTTTCCATTACCTTGAGATAGTCCTGTACGACAGATGCAGGTGTCCCTGAGACAAATCCGACGTTAGCAAAAATTCGGTCCGCCTCTGCCGTGGGGAAAAACTGAAAGCCAATTCGACCCGACGCTGACCAGCCGACAGTCACCATCAACATCGCAATCGCCAACGCAATTGTCGTCCATCGATTATCGACCGCTATAGTAATCACCGGCCTGAACCTGAAATCCCGAAAACGATTAAACCCACCATCGAGCTTTTGCCGAATCCGTGAGTCCGGTTTGTTTCCAAGCTTACGGAATGAGTGCGTAAGGTGACCCGGCATGATCAAGAAACACTCTATTAAAGAAGCAATAATCACGCAGATTACGACCACAGGAATCGCCTGCATAATCGTCCCAATGACACCGCCGACCAGCAGCAAGGGCATAAATGCCGCAATCGTGGTTAACGACGAAGAAAAGACCGGCCCGAGCATTCGTCTGGAGGCATTCTCGCCGGCATGCTCCCTTTCACCGATCTGGTATTGGCTCATCGCCTCTTCACCGACTACGATCGCGTCGTCGACAATAATGCCGAGCGCCATGATTAAACCAAACAGGCTGAGCATATTGATCGAACCGCCGACAGCATAAAGCACCGCCAGCGAAGCCATAAATGACACCGGAATGCCTACCGCCACCCAAAACGCAACCCGCCCATTCATAAACAAAAATAGAATGATCAGTACTAGCAATAGACCACCAACGCCATTTTTCACCAGTAAACTTATCCGCCCCTGAAGTGCCTGCCAGCGCTCGTTGTAGGTCACCACTTCAACCCCTGGCGGCAAACCTGGCCGGGTATCTTCAATCCACTCATGCAAAATATTGGCGGCTTTGAGACTATCGCTGTTTTCAGTTCGACTAAGCGTTAGCTCAACAGCAGGCTTGCCCTGATAGCTGATTGAAACCTGTCCATCTCTCGGCTTTCGAGTAATCTCAGCCATATCACCCAATGCGACACGGCGACCATTTTGCTCAGCAACAACTGGGATTGATTCAAACTCAAGCTCAGTTTCACGTCGTTCGCTAAAACGTAGCTGCCGGGATATCTCTCCCCTACCGATAATTCCCACCGGCACATCACGGGACCAGGCAGATACCCGCCTGCCAACGTCATCCAGAGACAAACCAAGCTCTCTTAAATTACGCGCCGGTACCTCAATCGCAATTTGCTCTTCGGGTAAACCATTGATAAAAATTTTAGCGATTCCGCGACCGAGCAATTCCGCTTCAAACCGATTGACGAGTGGCCGCAGCTCTCCCACATTCTGGCCCCCGGTCACCAGCAGTCTGGCTACGGTTTCATAGCGAATCACCTGGGTTACCACCGGTTCCTCTGCATCCGTTGGCAAGTTTGTCACCTGATCAATCTGCTGCTTCACCTGATCAACCGCTTTGCTCATATCGGTCCCCTCAGCAAATTCCAGCGAAACCGATGACACTCCCTCGGCCGAGGTAGAGGTAATTTGCTTAACAAAATCAACTTCACGCAGGGATTGCTCCAGCGAAGTTGTGATGAGCTCTTCTACATCCTCTGCACTTGCACCACTCCAAACAACGCGCACGCTGGCATAGTCAATCGCAAAGGTTGGAAAGAATTGGGTGTTTAATTGACGAATCCCCCAGAAGCCAGCAAGCAGCATCATTACCATTAACAAATTGGCGGCTACCGGATGATTTGCAAAAATACCGATGATGCCGCCGCGAGCGTCAAGCCCTGGCATTGCTGAGGATGGTGTGAATTTCGCCACTATTCAGCCTCCTGTTCGACGTCCACTTCGAGACCGTGGATTGCCTGCGGTAATCGCGAGTTCAATACCAAATCGCCATCTTCAAATACATCTCCCGCGACCAACATTTGTAAACCGCGTTGATCGTCCAGAGACTGCCCCAGTCGCTGCACTGTCTGCGCCTGCAGGCTACCGTCGACGATTCGATACACCAGATTAGCGCCGTAAAGCGCATTGGGAGACAAGGCCACTGCATTTTCGACTGCTGGCAGAGACAGACGCAGTTCTACCGTCTTGCCTAGCGCCGGTAAGGAGCTCGACTCCGAGCGGAAAAACGCATCCACCCCGCCCTGACCGCTCGCAACACTGGCTGCAAGCCGAACAAGGGTGAGCGGAATCTCTTTAGCGTTATCGACCATCCTGGCTTCAACGGCCTGATTGCTAGAGAGCGCTTTTCGAAGATCGGCGACATACCGACTGGGCACCTGTGCTCTGATTTCCAGAGCCGCATCATCATAGACCCGCACCAGTTGTGTGGTCACAGCGGTACGATCTCCGGGCGATACCATGACATTGACCACCCTGCCATCAAACGGCGCTTTCACTTCGGTCTTGAGAATATCCCGTTCCGACCCTTTCAGCACCGCTTTCGCTCTGTCGACCCTCGCTTTCCACAGTTTCTGGCGGGAAGCAAAGTCAGCAATATCGAGCTTGCGCTGGGTCACTGCTAACTCCAGTCGTTGCACCTCTTGCAACGCGGAATCCAAGGTCGCTTCTGTACCTGCACTGCTGCGCGCCAGCTTACTGGCTCGTTCCACAGCCTTATTGCTCAACTCAACCAGCTTTTGCTCATGTTTTAGCGCTACTTTATCGGTGTCGTAGCGACTGCGATCACTTTCTAGCTGAGCTTCAATCTCCGCAAGTTCCGCTCGACGCTGCAGAATATCAAGATTAATATCTGCCTGATCCAGCTGCACCAATACCTGTCCAGCTTCGACAGTATCTCCCTCGAGTACGTTGACCGCCAAAACATCCGACGAGATGCCGGCGGTTAATACCGTATTTCGTGGTGCTTCAATCTGGCCAAACAGGGTTAGCCCCGGAGAAATCGAAGACTTGACGATTCGTTGCCCCGCAACCACAGGTAAAATTGTTGTAGGAGAAGCTTTTTCCGGCTTTTCCTTGGTGCGTTTCAAATAGAGATATCCTCCAACGCCAACGGCTAGGATCAACAGCGGTATAAGGATTTTGAAGAAACGCTTCATGCGTGAATAATTGGTAAAGAAAGTTGTTAGAGTGTGTCAGAGATTATAAGGTTTCACAGAGATAGAGATATCGCTGCGAAAGAACTTTACACACTTTTACAATGCGCGGATTCTATCCGTCTCATTCCACCAGGATAGCCTGATTAACAATGCCCCCCAGAGAACACAGTGCGACGCTACATGCATACTTAGATGCGCACAAAGAAAACCCCAGGTTTGCCGTGGTCGGGCCGCTTTGTGCAATACATAAGCGATTTGCCGATCCGGTGATTTTTGTCGATGGCGGATCAATCAGACGTGAAGGCAACGAAGGAATCTGCGTGGGCGACGGCGATTCGTCGACCATACCCATGGATATGCAGCTAGACCCGCAGAAAGATTTCTCTGATTTGTCATTTGCGCTCGACTTGCTTCCTGAAGGAGTAAAGGAGGTCACACTGGATGGCTTCCTAGGCGGGCGCAGAGATCACGAATTGTTTAATCTTGGCGAGGTGTTTCATTTCTTGTGTCGTCGTGATTCACCATGCGCTGTTTTTTTTGATCGCGAGATTGCTGCGGTTACCAAAGGCCGATGGCGGCTGGCCATCGACGGCCTGTTTAGCTTAATGGCCGTTGAAAAGTCTTGTGTAAACTTAAGCGGCGACTGCGAATACCAAATAAACCCTTCGCAGGAAGTTACCCCACTTTCCTCTTTTGGCTTAAGTAATATCGCAAACGGAGAGATTTCAATTGAAACGAATAACCCCATCTTTGTATTGTCAGAAAATATCCAAAGCGTACTACCTGTAGACTGATCCAAACTTATGACTGACTTGTTCGAATTTAAAGCCGCGAAACGAAACTTCGCACTCATTGGAAACCCAGTGTCTCATAGCAAGTCACCGGTGATTCACAAGGCATTCGCATTGCAATGCGAAAAAAATATTGAATACGATCTTATCCAGGTTGATGTCGGTGGTTTCGACCAGGCGGTCAGTCACTTTAGCGCACATGGCGGAGCGGGATTAAATATAACCGCGCCGTTCAAGGTTGAAGCCTGGCAAATGTGCCAACGCGAGGGCAACGCGCTTACGGAGCGTGGTGAATTAGCCGAATCAATAAACACCCTAAGCTTTCGTGAAGACGGCTCGGTTTTGGGTGACAATACCGATGGCATAGGCCTTGTCAGAGATATTGAGGATAATCTTGGTCACACAATTTCTGGCAAACGTATTTTGCTCATCGGTGCCGGAGGCGCTTCGAGAGGTGCAATCGGACCGCTTCTGCAGGCATCTCCCAGCCATCTACATATCGTCAATCGCACCGCGCAAAAGGCAACCCAGCTCGCGAGCCACTTTCAGTCAAGGGGAGAAGTATCCGGTGGCAGTCTCGACAGTGATACCAACACATTTGATCTAATCATTAACGCCACCGCTGCAGGATTAAGCGGAAAGCTTCCCGGCATAGATCCCCAGAACGTTGGGGCTAACTCGGCGATTTATGACATGATGTACAGCAATGAACCAACCACGTTTATGAAGTGGGCGTTGGATCAGGGCGCGGCACATGCCGTAGACGGTCTGGGTATGTTAGTCGAACAGGCGGCGGAAGCCTTTCGCCAGTGGCATGATGTAGCGCCCGACACGTCTAGCGTCATCGCTTCACTAAGAAAACAATAACCATGTCAAAACCCCAAAACACCAAACTGGTGATCGCGATCTCGTCGCGCGCATTGTTTGATATGGAGAAAAGCCATCAGGTTTTTGTTGAGCAGGGTATCGAGGCTTATTGCCGCTATCAAATTGAACATGAAAACGAAACCCTGGAACCGGGAGTAGCCTTTTCCATGGTCAAAAAGTTTCTGGCATTAAATCAATCTGATCAACAGATGGTTGAGATTGTTTTGATTTCACGCAATAGCGCTGACACGGGTTTGCGCGTATTTAATTCCATCGAACATTTCGATCTTGGTATCAGTCGCGCTGCCTTTACTGGCGGCGAATCGCCCTATCAATATGTTGCACCGTTTGGCGCAACGCTGTTTCTTTCTGCGGATCCGGAAGACGTAAGACAAGCGCTTGATTCTGGCATCGCTGCCGCAACCATCTTGCCTTCCCAGGGAGATGGATCTAACAATGAACGTCTAAAAATTGCCTTTGACGGCGATGCGGTTCTGTTCTCCGACGTTGCCGAACAGGTATATCAAAGCCATGGCCTCGAAGTATTTTCGGCAACGGAAAAAGAAGCCGCCAATGAGCCTTTACCTGGCGGGCCGTTTAAACCCGTGCTGTCCGCTTTACACGATATTCAGGTGCACTTTGGCTCAAAGGAGTCGCCGATCAGAACAGCGCTTATTACCGCTCGCTCTGCCCCTGCCCACGAGAGAGTGATACGTACCTTGCGTGCCTGGGATATCCGCATTGACGAAAGTTATTTTTTAGGTGGCATGGACAAGGGTCTTTTTCTACAGACCTTTGACGCGGATATTTTCTTCGACGACCAGAGCGGTCACTGTGATTCAGCCAGGCAGTATGTACCTACAGGACACGTGCCGAGTGGTGTAAGCAACAATTGATTGCTTGTCTTGTTTGCTTACAATGGTAGTTAGCAAGCAAAACTTCTTTAACACCTCAAGAAGGTAAAACGCTTTCCCCTTCATACAGTTTCTGTAACGACTCCCTCTGGCGAATCAGATGTATCTGATCACCATCCACCATCACTTCAGCAGGCCGAGGCCGGGCATTATAGTTAGAGGCCATTACCGCGCCATACGCTCCCGCTGAGCGGACCGCCAGAAGATCTCCGGATCGCACAGACAAGCTTCTGCTCTTACCAAGAAAATCACCGCTCTCACAGATCGGGCCGACTACGTTGTAACTCTTTTCCTCTACATCTGTTCTCTGACTGACCTGCACAATTTCTTGATAAGCGTCGTATAGGGCCGGCCGAATCAAATCATTCATTCCTGCATCAACGATACAAAAATGCGTGCTTTCGGTAGATTTTAGAAAATTCACTTCGGTAAGCAATACCCCGGCATTTCCGACAATTGCTCTACCAGGCTCAATCGTGATCGGGATACTAATATTTCTTGACTGCAGCTGTTTGTGCAGTATCGACCAATAGTCCGCCGGGCTTGGCGGTGTTTCATCGTGGTAGCGAATACCAAGACCGCCGCCAAAATCAATATGCTGAATCTCGACCCCTTGCTCGGCAAGCACCTCAATAAAATCCAGCACTTTACCCAACGCTTCATTGTATGGGCCAAGCTCGGTGAGCTGCGATCCAATGTGACAGGCGACACCGCTCACTTCGATATTTGGATCTTGTTGCGCTTGTAGATAAACCGGCAGCGCCCTGTCCACAGGCAAACCAAACTTATTGTTGTGCAGGCCGGTCGAAATATAAGGATGAGTTTGGGCATCAACATCTGGATTGATACGCACAGAAACTGGCGCGACTTTGCCAAGCTCCGCGGCAACCGCGCTCAACGTTTCAAGCTCGCCTACGGACTCGATGTTAAAACAACGCACACCGGCTTCGAGCGCAGCTCTCATTTCCCAAGGCTGCTTACATACGCCAGAGAAAACTGTTTTCGACGGATCGCCGCCTGCTTCGATTACGCGCTGTAGCTCACCACCAGAAACGATATCAAAACCTGACCCAAGTCGCGCAAGCACGTTGATGATCGCCAGATTGCTGTTTGCCTTAACCGCATAACAAACCAAGTGAGGGTAAGCACCGATTGCTTGATCGAAAGCATGCCAGTGACGTTCAAGGGTTGCGCGAGCGTAGACATAGCAAGGCGTCGATACCTTACTCGCAACTTTGCTAAGCGGCACTTGTTCGGCGAACAGCTCGCCGTTTTGGTACTGAAAATGATCCATCGGGGTTTCGTTCGCGTCAATCGTAACAAGGTCAGCGCACCGAATTCAGCCGCCTTCTGGTATGGTTTTGAAGAGTCAGTGGTTAAGTGTACGGCAGACTCAATATGTAAACTGAAGCCGGGCGTTTCACCTAACCAGAAGTACTAACCCTTAGCCCTCACTGTTTTCTTTTTCTTCCTCAGCGGTTTCACCGCCAGGAATATAGAGATCGCCTTTTTGTCCGCATCCAGCGAGGAGCACCACCAGGGATGCAGCAATCATTATCGATCCAAGCCATTTTTTCATCATCTTGCCAATCTTCCGCCAGGCTCTCAAGCCTCGAGTTAAGTTATAGGATAGTGCATGCGCCTCAATCAGCCCAAATTCTGCAGGTATTGTTAATGCCGTGCAGCGAGCAGTTTTGCCGCTTCAATAGCCGCCATTTTAACCTGCTCTGGGGCTGTTCCACCAATATGATTTCTCGCCTTGACAGAACCTTCTACCGTGAGCACATCATAAACATCAGATTCAATGCTTTCAGAGTGGTGTTGCAGCTGTGAGAGCGGGATCTGATCGAGAGATACCTGGTCTGCGATCGCCATGCCAACGACTTTTCCCACAACCTCGTGGGCATCGCGAAACGCTATTCCTTTTCTTACTAGATAGTCGGCAAGATCGGTGGCCGTGGAATAGCCGTCAGCTGCAGCCTTATACATGTTCTCTGTTTTAAACCTCACTTGAGGAAACATCGCCGCCAGCACCTCAAGGCAGATTGTGCAGGTGTCCAATGTGTCAAACATGGGTTCTTTGTCTTCCTGATTATCCCGGTTGTAGGTCAGCGGTTGACCCTTCATCAGAGTCAGCAAGGCAACCAGATTACCACTCACCCGCCCGGCTTTACCGCGAATTAACTCCGCCACATCCGGGTTCTTTTTCTGCGGCATAATGCTGGAGCCAGTGCAGAAGCCATCGCCTAAATCCACAAAATCAAAGTTGCCTCCGGACCATAGAACAAGCTCTTCAGCGATCCGAGATAAATGCACGCTAAGTAATGCTGCGTGGGCGTTAAACTCAATCACGAAGTCTCGGTCTGAGACCGCATCCAGGCTGTTATTTGACGGCAAATCAAAACCCAGCGCATCCGAAGTCATTTGCCGGTCAATAGGATAGCTGGTGCCCGCCAGTGCAGCCGAGCCGAGCGGGCATATATTGATGCGCTTACGACAATCTTGCAGCCGTTCATAATCCCTCTGCAGCATTTGATTCCACGCAAGAAGGTGGTGGCCGAGAGTTACAGGCTGTGCACTTTGCATATGGGTATATCCCGGAATAATATGCGCCGAGTGCGCTTTGGCGAGGTCGACCAGGGCCTGCTGCAGTCGAGTAAGTATCTCGCACAGATTATCCACGCCGCCCCTCAGGTAGAGGCGCATATCGGTTGCAACCTGGTCATTTCTTGAGCGGCCGGTATGCAGCTTTTTCCCAGCCTCGCCAATTCTTTCAGTCAGCGCCGCTTCGATGTTCATATGCACATCCTCGAGCTCGGGAGCCCATTTGAAAGCACCCTCCTCAATTTCAGCAAGAATCTGCTGGAATCCAGACTCGATATCTTGCAAATCCTTTTTGCTCAATACGCCAACCTTGGTCAACATTCGCGCATGGGCCAAAGAGCCCTGAATATCCTGCGAATACAGTCGCCAATCAAAATCTACTGAAGAGGAAAATGCCTCCATCAGGCTGTCAGTGGAACCGCTAAAACGGCCGCCCCACAGCTTTTTCTGAGTATCAGAATGTTTCATAAAGTCTATTTTTAACGTTTGCTAAGGCGTATTTGGAATTCGGTCAGTGAAGAACGACTGCTCAACTGAAAAAAACTACCATTTATCGGAAAGATTTGAAAAACAACAATGACTGTAGTCTACTGGAACAGCGGGTAGGTCGAACCACTCGCTAGTCGGGTCTTTACCCCCTTCAGCAGAACCCCCATTCTGTTCGACCCGATCAAATAATTCTACTCCCCTGCTTTTGCAGGGGAGTTTTTTTTGTCTGGTTGAAAAATCACGGGTGGCGTCATCTCGGGACTGCATTCAGCTGGATAATATTCGCTCAAACGGTTACATACCAATCTATATTTGCTGGTTTTTGGTTTTACCATCGCTTTTCTGGCGGATCAGCGACCCTGACGACCGTTCAAAGTGAGAAATTTCCTCAAAAATGCCGGATTATGGCGATATACTCGCCTACACTCTCCCTTACCCTTTGCTAATAGCTGTTCCAGCTGGAGACGCGGTTGAAATCCAATATGCCCAAGGTAAGAGAATATGGTAGTTTATGAGCTGAAGGAACAACAATAAGTCGGCCACATTCCTGTATACGTGGATCTTACGTTTTCAACTAATTAAAAACACCTCGGGGTTTTGGTCAACGATCACTTCCAACTTAATTTTGCTAAAGGCGGGTTTCCTATAAGGTTTACCTGCACGGCTTTGCTCGGCCTGCTACTTTGCTGGGCAATGTATTTGAGCGCAAATTGGCAAACACCCATTTTGATGGAATCGGTTATCGGCCATTTACTGATGATTACGGTGTTTGTTGTCGCTTCGCTTTTGCTTATCCATTTTTTCAACGACACAATCGGCCAGATGAGTCCGCTCTGGGGCATTTGTTTGGCCTGGCTACTAACTGTGCTTGTCGCTGTTGGGATCTACATTGTGATTTTCCTGCTTGCGGGGCGCTACGGCACGGAATCAAGTATTCCTATCTTGCGTTACGTTCAGGTTCAGGCTCCACACAAGCTAATGATTTTCGCCTTATTGCTGGGATTTCCCTACTTTTGGACGGAAAGAGAAACTTACACCGCCAAAGCGCTGGTCAAGTCTACAAACTCAGATCAGTTTACTAACCTCGGTTTCCGAATTCGCCCCCATTTTCTTTTCAATACACTGAATAGCGTGGCGCACTTGATTAGCTTGCATCCGGCACGAGCAGAAAAAGCGCTATATAATCTCGCTGACGTGTTTCGAGTAGTAATGGCTGACAAAAGAGATTTGGTGCCGTTAAAAGCCGAACTAGAGCTAGCCGACAAATACCTGTTTTTGGAGAAGACGCGACTCGGAGAAAGACTGCAGGTAGCCACCAAAGTAGATCCCCATGCGCTTGGAGTAATGGTTCCGGTATTATTACTGCAACCATTGTTAGAGAACGCGGTCTATCACGGAATTGAGACGCGATTTAAAGGCGGCAGAATTAATATGAGCGTGCAAGTTATCGACAAACACCTCATTATTCAGATAACAAACCCGTTGCCTGAAGGCAGCATTAAGCGAAGCAGCGGTAACAAGGTAGCACAGGAAAACTTAAGAGAGAGGATTTACCGAACATTTGGAGCGCGCGGCACATTCGATGCATATGAGGCGGACGAAAGATATACCGTGACTCTTCGGTTTCCCCTTTGAAAACATTCGATGGACTTATATGCTCTGTGAAGGGGGCGATAGTTCGAAAGCCGGGCGCAGCTTTATTAAAAGCTTGCAACTGTCGAGTTGTTATAGAGCGATCTGTATGAATGGAATTCAAAAACAGGCGTAAAGTTGATGCAGGACGTAAAAATATATTGATAAGAAAATGAAGTATTTAATAATTGACGACGAGTTTCTCGCAAGAGCGAGACTGAAAGAGCTGCTGCTTCGTATTGACCCGAATGCAGAAGTGTTTGAAGCCGAAAATGGTCAACAGGCGATAGACTTTTGTGAGAAGCACCGGCCGGATACAGCGTTAGTAGACATTCGAATGCCCGGTATTAGCGGTATTGAGCTGGTATACCACTTCTCGGCATTAGAGAATACGCCGGCAGTGATCTTTACAACCGCCTATAGTGAATACGCGCTGGAGGCATTTGATGCCAATGCTATTGACTATCTTTTGAAGCCAGTGCAAATCGATCGTTTGAAGCGGGCTTTGCTAAAGGCAAACCCCATCAGTGAATCACAAACCCAATCGTTGCGTAAAAACTCTCGCAGCATGCATATTTCGATCAGTCAAAAGGGCAAAATAAAACTAGTCCCTATCCAAAATATTTGTTACCTGAAGGCTGAAAATAAATACGTTATGGTGAAAACTCCGAATGAAGAGTTTTTGATGAATGAAACATTAAATAACCTTGAGACTGAGCTCGGCGAGAGTTTTCTTCGGGTTCATCGCAATGCCCTGATCTCTACTGAACATCTCGAAGGGCTGGAGAAAAATGAGGACGGGCAGTGGTGTGTCTTTTTTCGCGGCATCGACGACACAGTCGAAATAAGCCGCCGCCAGACACCAACTATACGTGCCTGGTTAAAGAGCCGCGGCCTGGATCAGTCATAAACGATTGAACCACCGAAAAACAAACCACCTGTTCCACCGGCAGTGATCTACGCATAATCCCACTGCTAATTTATTTTAGAACTGATTTAGAAATGATTGTCCGGATATCAACTCGCTGAACCGGCATTAGACTGGATATAATTAACGATATCAGAAGACTCCGGCATCCAGCGGGCATCACCTCCATCTTGATTAATTTTAAGAACAGGCACGGTTGTGCGGCCTGTCGCGCTTACGAGTTCTTTTTCAAACGCGGGCTCCTGCCAAATATTGCGAATCTCGAGCTTAACTCCAAGCTCATCTGCAGCACGTAAGACACGATTGCAGTACATACAATAGTCTCGAATGTACAACGTAAGATCTGTGTTTTCGTTCGTCATTGTCTCTTTCTATCAAATAATTATTTCTGAGCATCCGACCATGTATCTCTCGGTAAATTCCCCGGAGTTGAGCTCAATAGCGCCATTATACCCAGCTTTAGCGCCGAACCCTCGATCACTGCAATAATGTTTCCAGGGCAGATAAGGTCGCCACACAATCTTCCTCTATTTTCAACGTAAACAATTCATCGGCCCTGGTCTTGCCCTGATTAAAAGCAACGATTGGCTTTTTCAAAGAGGCAGCTTGCCTACAAAATCGGTAGCCGGAATAAACCATCAAAGAAGACCCGATTACCATCAAGACATCGCATGACTCTATCGCGCGGCTTACCAACTGCACATTTTCAATTGGTACCGCGCCCCCAAAAAATACAACGTCAGGCATAATCACTCCGCCACATTCCGGGCAGACGGGTATCTTGACCTTGCTCACTATCTTTTCAGCTACCGCAGCGTCTCCATCTGGGGCCAACTCTGCCCGGATATCACCCAAAAAAGGATTCGATTCGAGCAGCTCCTGTTGAATCTCTGATCGCTCAAAACCCGCCTTACAATCGAGGCAGCTTACGCGGTCTAAACGACCGTGCAGATCAATCACCCGCTGTTGTCCCGCCTTTTGATGCAGCCGGTCTACATTTTGTGTAACCAATAACGAAATCAATCCAGAACGCTCTAAGCGTGCAAGAATCTGGTGTGCATCATTGGGTTTGGCCCTCGCCACCGCGGGCCAGCCAACAGCGCTTCTCGCCCAATACCGCTGCCTTTTAGAGGGGTTGTCAAGAAACTCTTGATGTTGAATCGGCTCACTGCCCAACCATTTTCCGCTGTGATCACGATAAGGCGGTATGCCGGACTGAATACTAATCCCCGCGCCAGTTAGCACCACGACATTGGCGTTATTCTTAACAAGAGCGGTTAGCACTTCAAACGACGTCTCCACCGTTCCAGGCTATCCGATCTTTGAAAGCTTGAGCAGTTTTTTTAAATCCTTACGCAGCTTGGATGGATCCAGTGTTGCCGGCAACGCCATCATAATGTTACCCAATGGGTCCACCAATAGTGCGTCATGCGGCCCCAGCTTTTCTCGCTCCACAACTGGCGTCAGTTGCGTATCTAACCCCTCGGTAATGCGCAATACCAACATCCCATCCGGATGATCTCGTCCGATCGTATCAAGTAAAGAGACATTGCTCCCCAAAATGACGCGCTGCACCCGATTTGCATCTCTACCAAGACCCAAACGGGTTTGCCTCGTGTTATACAGCGATACCTCGCATTGCTCGTCACATTGGCCAGCCAGTCGATGAATAATTGTCCAACGACCCTTCATAGTTTCGTTTGTCAGCTCTTCCTGGTTAAGCTGCAGGTTGGTGAACGGCTGAAGAGTCACTATTGGCTCAATTAATGGCGCATTATTCACGCGCTTTCCAGAGTCTAGCAGCTGCGGAAAGAAATAATAGCTGACGATTGCAACGAAAAAAGGCACAAAAAAGAAACCCAGTATTGTGAGCATCTTTACGCGACTTCGTCTTATCGCTTCTTTTGAACTGGAGTCAGTCTGGCTTGTGTTTTCAGTCATTGAGAATTCTTTATTTCTATACCCATAAGTTAGGTCGGCGCTCGACGTCGCCAGACCAAACCAAAGATCATAAGCGTGATCGCAAGCCCCCACCATTGCGCGGTGTAGGCATAGTGTCTCTCAGCAGAAATCGTGCCCGCTTTCCAGATTTGCAGAAAGCTGGCTGCATGGTTCGAATCCAACACCAACACTGCCGACATAAGCCTGCGGTCTAATAACTCAGATAGTGCCGAAAAATCATAGTACAAGAACCGAAGCGGCTGGGTAAGCGGCTTGACCACGCTCTCGCCAAGGGTAAAACCCGTTTGTGGCAGGTACAGTTGCCCCACTGGCGCTTCTTCGAGAGGTTGCGACAATAGATTCGCATTCACCTCGCCCGCTTCAATAGATTGCTTATGAATCCAGCCCCGATTTACCAGCATCCACTGCTGATCCTTAGCAAGCTCAAATGGCACCAACACCTCAAAACCCGGTTGACCCTGATGCAATCGGTTCTCTAATAGAAGTGTCTTTTCGTATAACCATTTTCCATTCAGCTCAGCCCTGCGATAGGTGACATCCTGCCATGCAATTCGTCGATCCACTGATAGTGGCGCCAGGATATTGCCTTCGCTGGTCTGCGTAGCGATCGCTGCTTTCTCCAAACCTCGGTTCAACTGCCACAAACCAAGCGTGAACAATATTGCCAAACTGACAGTGAATAACAGGTAACCCAATGCAGTCTTTACATTTATAATCATCTCTCTCCGCTAAGCTCTGCTTGGCAAACCGACAGCAGCCCTGGCAACCAAACCACTATCATGCTTTTGTTTAAACTCATTATCGTATTGCTGCTTATTTTCATTATGGTTAGCTTGTTTACCGCGCTGTTTTACATGGTTAAAAGCCCGGACAACGCCGCTACAGTCGTGAAGTCGCTAACAATTCGAATCGGCCTGTCTCTATTTTTGTTGGTTCTTATCCTTATCGGTGCCCATTTTGGTGTTATTGAGCCCCATGGATTTGGTGAATAACTAAATTTGATTCTCTACTGCACCAATAAAAAACGCTGCTAAAAAGCAGCGTTTTTCATAGCGATTCATGTCGAATCTGTTTAGCGCTAGCCTACAGAATATAGACGAAAATAAACAGCCCAAGCCAGACAACGTCAACGAAGTGCCAGTACCATGCCGCTGCTTCGAAGGCGAAATGACGTTCTGGAGTAAAGTGTCCACGCATCGCGCGTAGTAACACAACCAGCAGAATGATCGCGCCCATGGTTACGTGAAAACCGTGAAAGCCTGTCAGCATAAAGAATGTCGAGCCATAAATACCGCTCTGTAGTGTCATACCTTCATGGTAGGCCTCTTGATATTCAACCGCCTGGAAGTAAACGAAGATAAAACCCAGGAGTACGGTCGCAGCAAGACCCCAGATAAAACGCTTTCTGTCGTTTTTAATTACCGCATGGTGGGCAATGGTTACGGTGATACCAGAGGTCAAAAGGATCGCTGTATTTAAAATCGGCAGTGGCCACCATCCCATGTGGAAATCACTACCACCCATGTCGGCCGGACCGTTGGTTGGCCAAATCTCGGAGAAGGTGCTCCACAGCCAGGTATGGGTATTTGCACCCGCGCCTTCACCCAGAATCCATGGCACAGAAAATACCCGGGCGTAAAACAATGCACCGAAGAATGCCGCAAAAAACATCACTTCGGAGAAGATGAACCAGCTCATGCCCAAACGGAAAGACTTATCTTCCCATGGCTTGTACTGGCCACTCTCACTTTCACGAATTACAGTGCCAAACCACCCGAACATCATGATGACTAGCATCAAAAGCCCGATGTAGAAAACCGGCTCTCCAAGGGCATGCTGATTGAGCCAGCCAGCAAGCCCTCCAGTTGTTGTAGCTAATGCAACTGATCCTAACAGCGGCCAGTAAGCGCCATCTGGCACGTAATAATGGTTTTCAGCAGAACTTGCCATCTTAGTAAACCTCGATTCTCTAAATTCGTATTAAATCTTTTTGGTAATGTCGAAAAACGTGTACGACAAGGTCACGGTATCCACATCAGCAGGAAGGTCCGGATCAACGATAAAAACCAACGGCATATCGAGAGTTTGACCAGGATCAAATGTTTGGGTCACAAAACAGAAACATTCTGTTTTATTGAAATGACTTGCAGCGCGCCCCGGGGACACACTTGGAACAGCCTGACCGACGAGCTCTTTTTGCAGTTTATTGGTAGCGGTATAACTGGTTTTATACTGCTTACCAGGGTGTACCATCATACTGGTCACTGTGGGCGCGAACTCCCATGGCGCATACTGGTTCAGACTACCGCTAAACTCTACCTTTACTAACCGATTCGGATCGACTTTGATCGCAGATGCTTCAGCAACGCTAATCGTGCCGGTCTTGCCGTTTAAACCTGTGATGTCGCACAAAATATTGTAAATCGGCACCATCAAGTATCCGAAGCCGAACATCAACACCGGAATCAAAAACAAAACAGGCAGGCTCACATTCCCTTTGTTACGTCGGGTTGCGTCTGATTTGCTATTAGCGCCAGGCTGGTTTGATCGTTTATTCATATCTTGAATTTTCAGAAAGCTATTCTCTTTTAACTAGCGGCGCTTCTCATCAGCAGCAAAAAGCCGAAGTAGATGCAGATAGCTATGGCAAATAAAATAGTCACCGTAATTTTGACGTTCTTCTTCACTTTTATTCCGCTAAAGCCATGGCTCAACGCGTTTAAATTCTCACTGTTGCGATGTTTCTACCGCTTAAAATAACTTGAGGGTTTGGCCAACCTAATGTCCAAACCCTCAGTCTCTTTACTTTACGACAGGCTGATCACTAAACGAGTGGTAGGGTGGAGGTGAAGACAGCGTCCACTCCAAGCCTTCTGCTCCTTCCCATACCTGATCCGTGGCTTTCTTACCGCCTTTAACGCATTTCACAAGAACGACGACAAAGATAAGTTGAGAGAAACCAAACCCGAATGCGCCGATGGTAGAAATCGCGTTGAAGTCCGCAAATTGTACGGCATAGTCTGGAATACGACGTGGCATCCCAGCAAGACCAACAAAGTGCATTGGGAAGAACAGCAGGTTCACAAAGATTGTTGAGATCCAGAAATGCGCTTTACCCAACTTTTCGTCATACATATTGCCGGTCCACTTTGGTATCCAGTAGTAAACCGCGGCAACAATACCGAAGATAGCGCCAGGCACGAGAACATAGTGGAAATGCGCAACAACGAAATAGGTATCATGGTACTGGAAATCAACCGGGGCTAACGCCAGCATAACGCCGGAGAATCCACCGATAGTAAACATAATGACAAAACCGAGGGCAAACAGCATTGGGGTTTCAAATGTCATCGCCCCGCCCCACATTGTCGCTACCCAGTTAAACACTTTCACTCCGGTAGGCACCGCGATCAACATCGTGGCGAACATAAAGAACAACTCACCGGACAGCGGCATACCCACGGTGAACATGTGGTGCGCCCATACGATAAACGACAACAGTGCGATTGAAGAGGTGGCGTAAACCATGGAAGCATAGCCAAACAACTTCTTACGCGAGAAAGTTGGAATGATCTCGGAAACAATACCGAACGACGGCAGAATCAGGATGTATACCTCAGGATGACCGAAGAACCAGAAAATATGCTGGAACATAACCGGGTCACCACCACCGGCAGCGCTGAAAAAGGCTGTGCCAAAAAACTTATCGGTCAATAACATGGTAACCGCGCCCGCAAGCACCGGCATAACCGCAATCAGAAGGTAGGCGGTAATAAACCAGGTCCAAACAAACAGCGGCATCTTCATAAACGTCATGCCTGGAGCACGCAAGTTCATGATGGTAGCGACAATATTAATCGCACCCATAATCGAAGATATACCGAGGATATGGATCGAGAAAATCAGAAATGGAAATCCATTACCGCCCTGCAATGACAGGGGTGGATAAAGTGTCCAGCCACCTGCTGGTCCGCCGCCATCCATAAAAAGGGTGGACAGCATCATGCTGAAGCCGAACGGCAAAATCCAAAAGCTCCAGTTATTCATTCGCGGTAACGCCATATCGGGCGCACCAATCATGATCGGCACCATCCAGTTTGCTAAACCGACAAACGCTGGCATTACCACGCCGAAAATCATAATCAGCGCGTGCATGGTGGTCATCTGGTTGAAGAAGTGCGGGTCGACAACCTGGAGGCCGGGCTGGAATAACTCAGCTCGAATGATCAAAGCCATAAAACCGCCGATAAAAAACATAATCAGCGAAAACCACAAATACAGCGTGCCGATGTCTTTGTGGTTTGTGGTGGTCACCCAACGCAACAAGCCTGGTGCTGGCCCATGGTGGTGGTCGTCATGATGATCTGTATCAGTCAATGCTGCATTCATCTGTTAATCCTCGAAACTTAAATAGCTAATCTTTTAATTGGTGGTGGCGAGCTGCTGACCCGATTCCTTGGATTCAATCTGGCTTGCCAACCATTGATTGAATTCGGATTTCTCAACCACTTCCACCACTACCGGCATAAAACCATGGTCGCGTCCGCATAATTCGGTGCATTGACCGCGGTAGGTACCGGTTTCATTGACTTTGGTCCACATGGTGTTGATAAAGCCCGGTATCGCATCTTTCTTGATTGCAAAATCAGGAATCCACCAGGAATGAATAACATCATTGGCGGTCAATAAAAACCGAACCTTGGTGTCTACTGGAATTACCAGCGGCTTATCCACATCGAGCAAATAGTTTTCAACGGTATTGACATCAATGTCAGATCCGATCACGCGGGCCTGGCGACTTTCTTCTGCCAGGGTGCTGAAAAAGCTCACTCCGGAATCTGGATATTCGTATTCCCACTTCCACTGGTATCCGGTGATCTTGATCGTTAGCTCAGAGTTACTGTCGTCTTCTTGTTCAATCAGGGTATACGCTGCAGGAATGGCCAATACGATCAAGATAATAAATGGAATAACGGTCCAGACAATTTCCACCGCGGTACTTTCATGGAATGTTGCCGGTGTAACGCCTTTAGATTTTCGGTGTTTTATGATGCTGTAAGTCATCGCACCAAATACAGCTAACGCCACAACACACATGATCCAAAACGCCAGCATGTGCATTTCAAATACCTTGTGACTGATATCGGTTACTCCCCTGGGCAAGTTATAGCCCCATTCCGCCAGTGCTGCTGGCGATACCAGAAACGCACTTAGAAGCGCGATCGACGCCAGCGCTTTGATCAATACTCTCATTGGAAATCTAAACCCTAAAATTTTAAAACTAATTAAACTGCTCTGCCTTCGCGCTCGGCAAGGGCGGTAATTTGTTCCGGCACCTGTAAATTTCTTAACGGGAAGGTTTTCCGCTAACCACCCCCAAAATCAGACAAATCGACAAATCGTGCCAATCAAGCGAAGCTACGCATTTATGCCGAATTTTCGCGCTCCGATTATAGCCAACTCACTCGCAACATTACATAAAATTGTTGGCGTAAGTACCTCATTCTGCGCTATTCGTGAGGCATTCTGCATCGCAGAGGGTGCTACGGGCGCTTGCGAGCGCCAAGTTAACCAACGCCAGCCGGCGCAGTCGCTAACATATACTGCACTGCGCCAAGTACTGCAGCCATAAAAAGCAGCAAAAGAATGATGCCTGCGATCAGGAAATGCACGAATTTTCCACTAGAGAAGTCGCGCTCGCGGTTTTTATTGCTCTGCACCCCAAAGAAGGCCGCAAATACGCTTTTCATGACATTGACGAAACCAATACCCTCAGTTTCCCCAGTCTCACCTTCTCGGCTGTTTGTTTGCTCTTCCATTGTTTGCCTTAGTCGTCTATCAATCCTGCGAATCAGCCCGCAACTTAATTCAAAAACCAAGCGCGAATCGCGATACGCGCATAGTGATCCACAAGGAAAAAACCAAACAGGGCACTGAGATAAAATATCGAATAGCCAAAGGTCTTCATCGCGAATTCGTCACCCTCCCCACGGTAGAGTTTCATCGCGTAGTAAACGAAGCCGATGCCAAGGGATATCGCTCCCGCTAGATAAATTGTGCCACTCATTTTTATGAGGAAAGGCATGATCGTAATCACCACCAGCAAAATCGTGTACAGCAACACATGGAGCTTGGTAAAGGCAATCCCGTGGGTCACAGGTAACATCGGAACCCCTGCTTTGGCATAGTCGTCGCGGCGCTTGATTGCCAGCGCCCAGAAATGTGGCGGCGTCCAGATAAAAATAATCAAAAACAGCAGCAGAGCTTCACTATGGAGCTCACCGGTTACCGCGGTCCAGCCGAGCACCGGCGGCGCGGCGCCCGCAGCACCGCCCAATACGATATTCTGCGGTGTCGAACGCTTGAGAAACATGGTGTAAATCACCGCATAGCCAATCATTGAGGCCAGGGTCAGAGCAGCCGTTATCAGGTTGACAAAGGTCAGCAAAATAACCATGGAAACTACCGCAAGGCTAAGGGCAAAAACCAACGCATTATTGCCTTCGATATTGCCTTGGGGTAGTGGCCTATTGCTGGTGCGCTCCATCCGGGCGTCAATTTCCTGATCGACCCAGTGGTTGATCGCGGCCCCTGCCGACGCCGCCATTCCAATGCCGATCAGGCCCCAAAACCAGGCGTTAAAAGGAATCCAGCTCTCGGTCGACAAAAACATGCCGACCGCTGCAGTAAATACGATTAGCGCCACCACTTTGGGCTTACACAGCTCAAAATAGTCGCGCCAGTTCAGGCGTGCCGCAGTAATCTCAAGCATTGGGCATAGTCTCAACATGGCGCTGCATGATAATTGCCTGTCGGATAGCGTCCGCCAGTCCACTGCGTTCCTCATCAGTTAAGCACTGGCCAATTTCTACCCAACGACCGGAAGAACCTAACAGTAGTCGATGGGGATACCAGCGATGGTTAGGTTTTCTCAAATCCACCTGTGACCAATAAAGCGGAAACGACCACTCTGCATCCTTATTTCTCTCTATATGGGCGATTGTCACTTTATTGTTTGCGATCGATACTTTCTCAATATAACAGGCCCGCTTCTTTACCAATTGAACCATTACAACCAAAAAACCCAACTCAAGCAGGGTGAAGGGCAGTACCATCCAGAAACCCAGCCAAGCCAGGCGCAACGCAATGATCATACTCACCAAAACCAGCACGCCAAGAAACCACGGCCAACTTCGGCAAGGGTAAGAAGCATTCGGTCTGATGGTAAATTCGGTAGCTTGTTGTTCCACTGCTCTGAACTGGGGCTTTACGTGGGATTCCAATCGGGCGCGGAGTGTATCAAAACCAAACGCCGGATTTATAGTTATCTGTTAGTGTATCAAATTGAGCCGACTCCTTAGCCAGAATACAATTTCAATCGCTTATTTCTCTGATCGCCATGCAAAATACCTCTAATAATTCCCGAACCAAAGTTCTGGTCAAGTCCGATTTTGACCGCTATGCGGAGTGGGAGCTGTATTTTGGGCGATTCAACATCGACATTGTGCGATGGGAGGACCGCCAGGAACACCTGCAAACGTTGCGTTTCGCCTTGGTATGGCAGCCTGAACCAGGAAGCCTGGCTGAGCTACCTGCCCTTGAGGTGATTTTTTCAATCGGCGCCGGGGTTGACCATCTCAAAGGGGAGAATATCGTCCCTGAAGGCATTCCAATCGTTCGCATGGTTCAGGACTCACTGACATCGGGTATGGTGGAGTATATCTGCTATCAAATACTCGCTCTCCACCGAGACATGTACCAGTATGCGCGGGATCAAAAGGCAGCGGTATGGAAGCCGGTTACCTACGCGCTGCCCAAGGAACGTACCATTGGCATTCTTGGGTTAGGCGTCCTCGGTAGCGCGGTGGGGCGGGCGCTGCAACAATTTGGCTTTAATATTATTGGCTGGAGTCGCAGCGAAAAATCTATCGACAATATTCAATCCTATTATGGCGACGCTCAGCTGGAAGCATTCCTCGAAAAAACCGATTACCTGGTTTGCTTGCTACCAAATACCCTTGAAACTACAGGCATATTGAACCAAAAGACGCTTTCTACTTTGCCAAAGGGAGCCTATGTGATTAACGCTGGCCGCGGAACCGCAGTGGTGGATAATGACTTGATTGCAGCACTGCAATCCGGACATATTGCCGGCGCAGCGCTCGACGTTTTCAATCTTGAGCCGCTGTCATCCGATCATCCCTACTGGCAAATGGAGAATGTGTTTATTACCCCGCATATTGCCAGCATGACCCATCCCGAAGGTAGTGCGGCCCATGTTGCGCAGAATATCGGTCGCTATCTCGAAGGAAAGCCCCTCACCCATCTGGCGGATCTCAAGCGGGGTTATTAACTTGATAGACTTGCAGCACTTCCAAAAACGCATTCACCAACGGCTTGCTGAAATTGCGCAATCTGCAGACAGCAAAGAAACTGAATCAGTGGAACTGGACCAAACCAGGGTAGGGCGACTGTCGAGAATGGATGCCATGCAGATGCAGCAAATGGAACTAGCGCTATCTCGTCGCCTCAGCCGGGAAACAGCGGCGCTTGGCCATGCGCTGGAACGAATCGAAAGTGAAGAGTTTGGAGAATGCTTCGAATGTGGAGAGGAAATTAACCCAAAGCGATTAGAAATTGATCTTTCCGCGACGCTTTGTATCCGCTGCGCTGAAAAAAGAGAATCCCACTAGCCCATGGAAGGCACCATACCGCATACTGGCACGAGACCCGCAAACTCGGATAATCTCAGGAACTTAGATCTGTCCAAACAAGTCTATGTCATATACTGCAACTGACAGGAGCAAAAACTATGTTTTTTAGTCGCAAACCTGCCGCCTTACCGAGCGCGGAAGAAGCGTTACCCGGCCGCACGGACGAAGTCCAGCTGTCCAACAAGCACTGTGTCAACGGCAACACCCTGACCGCACCATTTCCAGAGGGGCTTGAAGTCGCTTATTTCGGATTGGGTTGTTTTTGGGGCGCTGAAAGGCGGTTCTGGGAACAAGCAGGCGTTTTTACAACCGCCGTGGGATACGCTGGTGGACACACTATGAATGCTTCCTATCGCGAAGTTTGTTCTGGCATGACCGGTCATACTGAAGCGGTTCTGGTTGTATACGACCCGCAAACCACGAGCTACGCAAACCTGCTGACGCTGTTCTTCGAATCCCATGATCCTACTCAAGGCATGGCTCAGGGTAACGATAAGGGGAGCCAGTATCGATCTGCGATTTATACGACTTCTGAACAACAAATGGCAGCAGCAACCGAAGCTTTGAAGCAGTATGAGAAAAAATTATCTGCTGCCGGCTTTGGCCCAATCACCACTGAGCTGAAGCCAATCGATCATTTTTATTATGCCGAAGAAGACCACCAGCAATATTTGGCGAAGAACCCGCACGGCTATTGTGGCCTCAAAGGAACAGGGGTCAGCTGCGCATAGCATCGCACATCACTTTGTCTACCCGCCCATTTGGTTTGCATACCAACAGGCAAAGTGACCAACGCATGGTTCCAGTGCCGAAAAGCGCCCTTGCTTAGCCAAGGGCGAATTCAAACCCTGCTGTTGTGCTTCTAAAAATGGCAAGTCCTCGGCAATCGCCTCATCAATACGGTCGTAGTAGCGCTGGGCCTTTTGCTCAAAATCAGCAAGGGTAATACTAGCGCCGGGAAAACAGATCGTCTGTACTACGTGACAGCAATCCGCGGTTAGCGGATACACCTCATACATCCATAGCGAATCCGAACAAGCCGCAAAAGTCATATTTGGATAGGCCCAGGTATACCGGGTTCCCTGCTGATCGCGCTCTTTTAATGTCGAAATTGTTGGCAAAGCATGATCTTGCGCTTGCTCCATTAAAGCGGCCGTGCCTCTTGTGATACCAAACTGGGTGGCAAACTCGCCTATTACCGCATCCGATTCATCCGGCTCATGATACAAACCATCGAGAGAATTGGGGTGAACAAAAGGCAGGTGGTAGTACTCATTGAACACTTCGATAAACGTTTTCCAATTGCAGTTGACATCAAATTTATTGACACGCGCGGTTGCCAACTCAGACAAGCTCCACGGCGAGTGCACATCTTCAAAATCAGCCAGCCAGTCTTGCAAAGAAGATTGTTCAGGATCGAAACACACAAATACGAAACCATCAGCTTGCTCAAGACGAATCGTTGCCAAACCGTATTCAGACTGTTGAAAACCAACCTCTGACTGCGCACAGTTTTCCATTCTCGGCGCCGATACCAATTCGCCATCTAAGGAATATGTCCAGGCATGAAACGGACACACCAATTGCCGACAGTTACCTTCACCTGTCTTTAATTTCATGCCACGATGGCTGCAGGTATTCGCTAAAGCATGCAGCTCTCCTACATCGTCCATGGTCACAACAATTGGCACGCCCGCTAAATCAATACAAATATAATCTCCGGGTTTTTTCCAGCGATCTCTTCGACCAACCGACACCCAAGAACGGCCAAAGATTATTTCTTGTTCTTTTTTTAACCAATCACTGCTGGTATAGCAACGAGGAGGCAAAGTCGCTGATGACGATATCGGCTGTTTTACCTTTGCTAGCTGAGCTTCAATATTCATCGCACTACATCCAAACAGTTATCACATAAATAATGTAAGAAATGTACAACAAATTCGTTGTCACGAGTGTTGCCTTTAATCGACCATAGTGGCTCGGTCTTGCTATCTGGTTCCCTGCCACTCGCCACAACCAAATCGATAGAAGCACAACTAAAACTATTTCGATCTTACTGACAATATCACCGTAGTGCGATGGATCCCAGTACGATACCGGGCTCACAAAACGCCATTGCAAAAATGGATAGAAGTGACGATGTGCGTCGTCGTGATGGACCAGAAGATCTAGTACGCAGTGACACAACATACTGGCAAACATACAAATCAAGAAAGCATTTTTTCGCCAGCAAAAAAAACACAAAGCGATGGCGATCAGTGGAATGGAGTTGGGTAGATCAAACACCGCCTGCCAGTTATCCTGGTAATAGTGCTGTGACCAGATCGCCGATTCCGTTGCGCCAATAAGCTTGTGCCAGGCGTAGAAAACAATCATCGCAAGATCCGGTAATACAGCCCCGACAACAATGGCAAGCGGGTAGCTACCGGCTCTGGTTGGACCCAGTGCCGCGAGACTGAAAACGATATGTGCTGGTGTGTTCACAATAAAGTGGCAGGATGTCTGGAGCACGTCCGCACATTGTGCCACACTTGCCAGCCCTGAAATGTAGCGCCTTTTCTCTTAGTCATGACCAACCAAATAATCGACCTCCGTAGTGACACCGTCACCACACCAAGCAAAGCGATGCGCGATGCGATGGCGACTGCGCAAGTGGGCGACGACGTCTATGATGAGGACCAGACGGTCAAGGAACTGGAAAGAACACTGGCAAAAATGTCCGGACAGGAGGCAGGCTTGTTTTTTCCTAGCGGCACGCAAAGTAATCTAGTTGCCTTATTAACCCACTGCCAGAGGGGCGAGGAGTTTATTGTTGGGCAGGAAGCCCATACTTACAAATACGAAGCTGGCGGCGCTGCAGTGCTCGGCAGCATTCAGCCCCAGCCTATTGAGCTTGACCCGAACGGCACAATGCCACTTGAAAAAATACAGCGTGCAATCAAGCTCGATGATTTTCATTTTGCTCGAACCCGCCTGCTAGCGCTGGAAAATACCATCGGAGGTAAAGTAATTCCGCAGACTTATATCAGTGAAGCGGGAAAGCTCGCGAGACAAAATAACTTACTGTTTCATCTCGATGGCGCGAGAGTGTTTAACGCTGCTGTCGAGCAAAATATTTCGCTGAGTGAAATCACCAAACAATTTGACTCAGTTTCAATTTGTTTGTCCAAGGGTCTTGGAGCGCCCGTTGGATCTGTACTGGTTGGCGACGAGTCTTTTCTAGCGCAAGCCAAACGCTGGCGAAAAATGGTGGGCGGAGGTATGCGGCAGGTAGGTATGCTGGCTGCGGCTGCTCTTTATGCGCTGGAACATAATATTGATAGCTTAAAAGCTGACCACCAGCTAGCGGCACAACTTGCAGAACAACTTATCGACATAGACGGTCTTGTGGTTCAGGGGAACTGCGCCAATACCAATATGGTTTATCTTTCACCTGAAAAAGGAGATGGCACCGAGTTCCATCAATGGTGCGCAGAACGTGGGCTCAAATTTGGTGGCAGAAACCCGGCACGGCTAGTAACCCACCGACACATCACAGAACAACAGATTCAATCCGCGGCTGAAATCATTCGGTCGTATTTTGAGTCGGCAAAGTAACGGACTAAACCCCTAGTCCCAAACTTCCGCCGCCACAATTTCTCCAGTCTGCCTGCCCTGACTGTTGATAATCTTAGGGTTAATCCAAGGCGCTAGTTGTTCCGTCTCTTTTTTGTCCAGCACCCCCAATCGACGCAATAAGGCGCCCAATGCCACCTCGCTGCCTCGGGTCGCACCATCGTCAATTTTAAGCGCGAAGCCTAAACCCATTGACGGCACACAGCCAGCGTAAACAGCTTCAGCACCAGTTTTTACCACGACTTTACCGGCGGTTTTTTCTATCACAGCAGTACAGCAGCGACCGCTGCCCGCAATCATTTCAGGATATTTTTTTACGGCATTAAGTATTCTCGTCATTGCCTGACCACGTGATGAAGAAGGCTGATCAATCTGTGCAAATTTGGCAAGCCCTAACGCCAGACTATTCATTGGCATTTGTAAAGCAGGTAGACCACAACCGTCTTTTTCCCAGGGCTGCAAAAATAAATCCCGCTCGAACACCTCACTCATGGTTTTAATCCACGCCTGTTGCGACGGATGGTCATACTCACTATAGCCTTTAGTTGGCCAACCCATATGGCGACAAAGCGTCAACATCCCACTGTGTTTACCAGAGCAGTTTTGATGTACTCGTGTCGGGGTAACACCGTTGGCAATCAAGCTATGTGCGGCATTTTCACTCAGCGGCAGAGTGGGACCGCACTCTAAATCTTCACCAGTCAAATCCAATCTGTCAAGCCAACCGTTTACCGAATCAACGTGAAATGACTCAGCGTTGTGCGACGCACATGCCAGCGCGAGCTCTTTCTCAGTGAGAGAAAATGCGTCGGCCGCTCCCGATTCAACCAGGGGGATTGCCTGCAAAAACTTAAGCGCTGATCTTGGAAAAATAGCGCGGTCGGGTTCTCCAATCTGATCCAGAATCTTGCCTTTACAATCCACCACTACCACGCTGCCTCGATGGGTTGATTCCACTTCTGTACCGCGAATCACATTAACAAGAATGGGATTGAGATGACTTTGATTACTCATGTTTTTTATCAGATTAGTATGTCTTAAGTATAAGTCATTGTTCGATAACCCAGCGGCTAACTCACAGCACATATCTCCTTGCGAACCAGTTTAAACAAACAACGAATGGGCGTAGACTAGCGTTCCCCGCTGAAGCCTTGATCACTACGAATGCGCACCTCTCAAAATCTCTTAGCCACCCTGAAAGAAGTCCCTGCCGATGCCGAAGTTATCAGCCATCAGCTTATGCTGCGCGCCGGATTAATCAGGCGATTGGCCGCAGGTGTTTACAACTGGCTACCGACTGGTATGCGTGTGTTGCACAAAGTGCAACAAATCGTTCGCGAAGAAATGAACCGATCAGGAGCGCAGGAGGTTTTGTTACCAGGCGTTCATCCTGCTGAACTATGGCAGCAGTCGGGGCGCTGGGAAAAATACGGCCCCGAGCTATTAAGGATTAAGGACCGCCATCAACGAGACTTTTGCCTTAGCCCAACCCATGAAGAGGTCATTACACAACTGGTGAAAAATGAAGTTCGCAGCTACCGCCAGCTACCAGCGAACTTTTATCAGATTCAAACCAAGTTTCGTGACGAGATACGCCCCCGGTTCGGCATTATGCGCGGGCGAGAATTCATCATGAAGGATGCCTATTCATTCAACATCGATGAAAAATCTCTGATCGAATCTTATCAACTGATGTACGACACCTATATCGCCATTTTTGATCGACTGAAACTTAACTATCGCGCGGTTGTTGCTGACAATGGCAGTATCGGCGGTGAAGGTTCTCACGAATTCCATGTGCTGGCAGAATCTGGAGAAGACGCAATTGTGTTTTCTGACAGCAGTGACTACGCCGCCAATCTGGAGAAGGCGGTTTCAATTCCAACAAAGGAGAGACTTGCGGCTTCTGAAGAGATGCGGCTAGTCGATACACCAAACACCAAAACAATCAAAGCATTAGTCGAAGGCCATGGCCTGGCAATCGAAAAAACCATTAAAACCCTGGTTGTCCATGCCGCCGAGGACAGCGGGCATCAGCTTGTTGCGCTTCTGATTAGAGGCGATCATGAGCTTAATGCGGTCAAAGCTGAAAACCAGCCACTAGTGGCAAAGCCATTAAAGATGGCGGAAGAATCCGAGATTCGAGCCGCAATCGGCGCGGGCCCGGGCTCTCTTGGTCCAGTAAATTTGCCTATCCCGTGTGTAGTGGATCATGAGGTAGCAGCAATGGCTGATTTTGGTGCTGGCGCCAATATTGAAGACAAGCATTACTTTGGTATCAACTGGGAGCGGGATTTACCGATCGAGCACGTCGCTGATTTACGCAATGTTCAGGAGGGCGATCCAAGCCCGGATGGAAACGGCAAACTGACCATTGCGAGAGGAATTGAAGTCGGCCATATCTTCCAGCTTGGAACCACATATAGTGAAGCCCTTGGCGCCACTGTTCTTGATGAGAACGGCAAAGGCGTACCGGTTTTTATGGGTTGTTATGGTATCGGCGTGACTCGGGTTATTGCCGCGGCAATTGAACAAAATCATGATGAAAAGGGCATTATCTGGCCTTCATCGCTGACCCCGTGGGATGTCGCCATCGTTCCAGTTGGCTATCAAAAATCCGAGAAAGTTCGAGAAACAGCTGATCATCTGCATGATGCATTGGAAGCTGCTGGAATCGAAGTATTACTCGATGATCGTAACGACCGGCCCGGGGTGATGTTTGCCGATATGGAACTCATCGGCATCCCGCATCGCCTGGTGATTGGCGATCGCAGTCTTGATAAGGGCGTCGTTGAATACCGAGACAGAGCTACGGGAGAAGAACAGGAGATAGCGGTCGATGAGCTGGTTTCTGTGCTCAAGTCCCTGGTACAAAACGGCTAATTACCACTTTTGCAGTAAATACTTTAGAAAAGAGCCCTAATTTTGTGATAGTGGTGCAAAAAAAAGGTGTTATATTCCGAAATAGCAATGGGAATACCCATTGTATTCGCGGAAAGACGTTTCTAGCGATGTTGGTTATAAGAATTACATTGTTATTCGTTTCATCCACTTTAAGCTCTAGTAAGGATCGTTAAGAAACTTCAGAGAGTGTTTTTGCAACAAGAGGTAAAGAGTATGTCAGGTGAGTTGATCAACGGAACCGTTAAATGGTTCAACGACTCCAAGGGCTTCGGATTCATCGAAAGGGAAGGCGGCGCAGATGTGTTTGTTCACTACCGCGCGATTAACGGTCAGGGTCGAAAGACCTTGCGTGATGGACAGCAGGTTACTTTTGAAGTTACTGAAAGTCCAAAAGGACCGCAGGCGGAAAACGTTACCGGACTCTAGTCCAATTCTGCCTGGCTGTAGCTTTGTACTACAGCCAGGCATATTGACTACTCCTGCCGGGCTCTTATGATTGAAGTCTCGGTAGCTGAAATCGAATAGGCGCAGCATATTCTTAAGGCTGCAGTTATTCGGTAGCACTCTCGTGCGCTCAAGTTATACCATCGAACACCACTTTTTGAATTTTCTCCAAACTCATTGGAATAATGGATATTTCATACGGCGTTCTCGACTACAACCCCGACTCTGACCCCGCAGCGTTCCAGTTGCTATCGCAGTGCCTGCAGTCTCTTGCAGAAAATCGAGATCCTCATTTTCAATCCGAGGTATTTGTCATTGAGCAAGGGAATCTGGATTCGGAATACTGCAAGCGGGTTGCATCGCTGTGCCGAAAATACCGGTTTGAATTTTTATCTCTGGGGTCCAACGTCGGCATCAGCCGAGGCATCAATTATATTTATCAGCTGGCTAGGGGCAGTGTTGTCAGCCTGGTTACTTCTGATGTTGTTTTTCACAAAGATACGGACCGGGTTCTAATCAATGAACTGGACCAACATCCCAAGCTTTATCAGGTTACTCCCTGTGTTAACGCCAGCTCTCTTCCCTACCAAACGAGCGACGGGGTGACGGGGGCTGGACTTACTCGATGTATCGCCAACGAACTGACCGTGCAGTTTTGGCGCAGCGAAGCGTTTGAGGAAATTGGCTTTTGGGATGAACGCTGGAAGGCCTGTTACGAAAACAACGACTGGACTTTACGGTTGTTTCTGGCCGGATTTGATACTGCTATTAGCTTCAATTGTTTCTGCTATCATGACCATAACACCACCTCAAAAAACGGCGCGATCAAACAATCTTACGATGGTTATCTGGAAATGAAAGGTGGCCTCGATCATCGCGTTCTGAGAGACATGTGGAACCAAAAATGGCAGGGCCTTAACTGGAACTTTATGTATAACCCGGGACGCTTAAATGACGACGTTCGAGCTGAAATGGCAAAGCAGTTCAAGCAGAATATCTGGCTGGACCGTATTCAAGACGTTGCATACTAGTAAGCTTCTTATTAAAACTGTGGTAAACACACATACCTAACAGCTCCAGCGGTGTATACAGCACTCTATGAGGTTGTAGAACAATTTTCCTTCCCATTTCTTTACTTTGAATCACTAACTAATTATGCAAATCAATCTGGCAGGTCTGAAAGCTGCAGATGTTTACTTCACTCTGACCCAAACGGTAATTCCGAGACCCATCGCCTGGGTGCTGACCGAAAACAAGGATAGCAGCCTGAATCTCGCACCCTTTTCATATTTCAACGCGGTTGCTAGTGATCCGCCACTGATTATGTTTTCTATTGGTCTACAACCAAATGGCACCAAAAAAGATACGTTGATAAACATCGAGGAGCGTGGCCACTTTGTTGTGAACATTGCCAGTGTGCAACAGCTTCCAGCCCTCAACCAAACCTCGGCAACCCTGCCGTATGGCGCTTCGGAAGTAGAGAAAAACGCCATTAAAACAGAAGCTCTGGAGGGATTTGCGCTACCACGAGTCGCAGAATGTAAATTAGCAATGAGCTGCAATACTTATGAACTCAAAACTATTGGTAATAACAATCAATCTTTGGTGTTTGGTGAAGTTCAGTCGATTTGGATTGATGACGACTGTGCCGAAGTTAACGAAAAGGGCCGACTCAAAATCAGCGCTAAAAATATCGAGCCCTTGGCAAGACTTGGGGCGGGGGAGTATGCATCGTTTGGGGAAATCCTGACCGCAGTGCGCCCTGATTAACGTTAAAGTTTTAACATAACTATACTGATGTCGAATAACGATCGATACAATTGGTTTAATACCCACCTGTTTAATGCCATTCCGGCTTCTGCAGTACGGATTTTAGATGTTGGATGTGACACCGGTCTTCTTGGTTTAGAGCTTAAGAAGCAAAATCCCGATCGTTTTGTATCCGGTGTCGAACTGAATCCAGAAACCGCTGCACTTGCCGAGGAATGTTTGGATGAAGTGCATGTTTTAAATCTCGAACACGAGGACGCCGACGCTCTTGGCGACCAATTCGATGCCATCATTCTTGGCGATGTTCTAGAGCACTTGATTAACCCAATTGTGACCCTGAAAAAATTGCGGGAGTTGCTATCTGATACTGGAGCGATTTACACCTCGATTCCGAATATCCAGCATTACTCTATTTTTCGTCGATTGTTAAAAGGTGATTTCCAATATCGAGAAACCGGTTTACTGGACTCAACCCATGTTCGTTTTTTCTGTCAGGCAAATATAATCAAGTTAATGCTCGATGCCGGGCTATTGCCTAAACTGGATCAAAGAATTTTAAAAGATGATGCCCAGCTTGCAGGCGAATTGGGCCCTCTTCTAGTTCGTCTAGGACTATCTAAAGCCGCACTGAAAGACATGGAAACATTCCAGTATCAGCATATTTGTCATAAGCAGCCGCCCCCAAAGAGCGCTGCAAAAGTACCGCTAAGCTTTGTTGTTCATAGTCAGTTTACCGGAGTACTAAAAGACAATTTTTATTCCTCCCCGATCATTCGGTCTAAGCACCCACATCAAATAAGTATCTATAGAAAGCCAATGGCTCTCGTTGACGCATGGAATGAAGGATTGAGCAAAGCCAAACATGAGTATGTTGTGTTTGTGCGCGAACATATGTACCTCCCGGATCAGTGGGATTTAAGGCTGGCGGACCAAATTGAACATATCAATTCAATCTGCGATGGAGACTGGATCGCTGGTGCCGCAGGAGTAAAGCTTAAACAACAAGATAGCTATATCGTTTGCGGTGCTACACTTGTGCCCGGGCAAAATACTCTCCCCGACCAAGAACGTTTAAGGGAGGTGGACTTTCTGGATGACAATATTATTGTGATGCCAGCCCGCACTGCTCTTAAGCTGGACCCTAAACTTGGTGGACATTTGCACGGAACAGACTTGGCGCTAAGAATGCGCGAACAGGGCGGTCGCGTTTTTGCCTTACCTACCCCTTGTTTAGAAAACGGCCCATACACCAATCGTATGCCACCCGGGTTTGAGCAAAGTAAAAAGGCGATAAAGGCAAAGTGGCCATCCGAGCCTGTGATCGCTACGTCACTAGGACCGCTCAGCTAAGAAAAGGGCTTCGCCGCTTAGACGGCGAACTTTCTAGACGATGTCAATTTCGGATAAGGCTGGCTTTCACCAAAAGCAGTTCTTTTTAGCTTAGCCATTTGCGACAGCCGCTGAGGAAGTCACATTTTCGTTCTTATCAGAGGCTGTTTTCATTAGTCGGTCGATATGGTCTAGCGTCTTCTCCAAACCGGAGTAATCCAACAGAACACGGTGAGCCACTCGGTCTTTTACCATCACAATTGACGGGAACCCCTGCACACCTAACTTTCGAACCATTACCATTTCTTCCTGGTGTAATACGCGAAGCGCCTGGCTCTGCATATCCGTAGTGAACTGATTTTTATCCAAGCCAATCTCTTCTGCAATTTCAACCAGTGTAATGATGCTGGAAGGGTTACGCGCCTGTGTATAGTAGGCCTTTTGAATGGCTTCGATCATCGAACCTTGCACTTTGGCAGCTTCAGCAGCATTTGTTGATTGGCGACGAGCCGCAATAACGGCTCTACAAGCGGGCCAGGTAGAGCGCTTGGGTTCGCACTGAGTCCAAAAATCGAAATTAAATTCAGTGCCTGGAATACGCTGTTTGATCTCTTTCCAGGTCTCTTGCAAATACTTTTGCATTGATTCCGGCATCGGCTCTTCCGAATCCGGTGCCAGCCCTCCGAGCAGCTCGATCACCTGAATTTTGGAGGCGTATTTATGCTGAATAGATTTCTTAAGCAGTTTCCACGCAGGCGAAAACCCCCAGCACCAGCTGCACATCGGATCGTGCGCATAATAAATTATCGGCTTGTCGCTTGCTTCTAATTCCATCTTGGTAAACCCCTTTTCGGCTAGTGTTAATCATCTTTGGCCAAAGTCCTCCACTCCCGCCAAGCCCTACTATATCAAATTTATAGCAATCTCAGCGACCTCCACTGACATCTAAAAGTGCGCCATTGCAATAGGAAGACTGGTCAGACAACAACCAGATGACTGAATCCGCCACCTCGCCCGCCTCTCCACCCTATCAGTTTCACCACCGGTCACAATGATTAATGGTTTTTCTAACTGGGTCAGGTATTCCGCTCGTTGTTCATTTGCTGTTCATAAACAGTTCAGATGATCCGAATATACTCAGGATGTTCCCACTATTCTTTATTAGTCATGCTACAAACCCGTGTTTTTCATCCTAAGAGACCGCTTTCTGCACTGTTTATACTTTGTCTCAGCATATTATTTTCTGGCAATGCACTTGCTCAGTCATCCAGCGTAGAGGTTGAAGAAATCGAGGTGACTCCCGCAGGTTCAGAATCCGCTGCTTCCACTCTTTGGAAAGAAACCAAGCAAAAAACAGGTGAAGCCGCTAGCAGTGCTGCGAATTTTTCTGAAGTTCAAGGTTCAAAAGCCTTGGAAGCCACTAAAACAGGTGCAGCAAAAGGCGCTGATGCTGTTGCCAAAGGATCGGTCAAGGCATGGGAGGCGACCAAAAGCGCGACCAAGTCTGCTGCAGAATATACCGGTGAAAAAGCATCTCAAGCAGGTGCGATCATCGCTGGCGCTGTTAAAGGCAGCGATAAAAAACCACCTGTCGTAGACAAAAGTATCGCCGAATAAAATCGCTAAACTGGTTTTTTAGCAATGATGTAGCTACTAGTACCTGATTCATCTACACAAGATATTGAAAGCGCTGCAAACGCATTTTCAAGTTCATAAGGCTTGAGAACGAAGTCGGGGTTGAAGCCCGGCTTTTGTTTTAAATGATTGGTGTTAAATGTCTTGTAGAAAAGCGTAGCGCCCGGTGCAAGCGCATCAATCAATTGCGGAAAGAGTTCTCGGTTGAGGTAACGCACGACCGAAATCAAATCAAATGCGGCTTTTGGCAAACACGCCTTTTCTAAATCCATAACTAACGGATATACCGGCAAAGCAAGTTTATCTGCAGCTGACTTGCAGATTCGAAGGCCTTCAATAGATCCATCGACCGAAACCATAGAATATCCAAGCGATGCCAGATAAAGGCTCGCACCCCCCTTTCCACACGCGAGATCCAAACCGATTGCATTATTACTCGGCCGCTGCCGAAACACCGAATCGTTCGGTTGGGCAATCCATTCCGCTTCTGGCTGAGGAGAAACCGCTCTCTCTGCGGCCGCATAGCGACGGTTCCAACGGGCAATATCCGGATTCAAAGAACCGTCACGCAAATTGGCTGAATGGCTGAACCTGCACCATATCACCCGGCTCCGCACCCTCACTATCTGCCGACAAAATAATAAAACAGTTCGCAACGCTCATCGAATGCAAAATACCGGATCCTTGCTCCCCTGTAGAGGACACCGTAGTGTTTCCGTCAGCATCACGACTTAAGATACCGCGTTGATACTCCACTCTTCCCGCGCGCTTTTTTAGTTGCGAAGTAAGCGGCACCTCGAGTTTAAGAACCGGGGCATTTTTCTCACCGGCAAGTTTACGTAACGCCTCGCGAACAAAAATCTGGTAGGTCACCATCACAGACACAGGGTTTCCAGGCAATCCAAAAAACAAACTGTCACGCACCTTACCAAAGGAAAGCGGCCGCCCTGGTTTTATCGCAACCTTCCAAAAGTTAACCGCTCCTATCTCATCCAGTGTTTGTTTCACATAGTCAGCATCACCAACAGATGCTCCGGCTGAGGTAATCACCACATCAGCGCAACTCGCTGCACTTTCAAAACCTTGTTTAATTGCCTCTGGATCATCCCTCACAATCCCAAGATCAATTAACTCAACATTGTCCTCACTCAACATACCAAACAAGGTATATCGATTGGAATCGTAAAGGTCGCCAATCTCAAGCGCCTCTCCAACAGAACGCAGCTCATCCCCGGTAGAGAAAAAAGCGACTCTGGGACGCCTTAAAACAGGCAACTCGGAAAAGCCTAACGACGCTGCTAGCCCGAGGTGAGCTGGGCCGATACGGCTGCCTGCAGCAATCGCTACATCACCCGGCGTGAGGTCTTCCCCTGCCTGGCGCACATTAGCACCCACTATTTCCTCCGACGAAATCATCACCTGATCACCTTCACGGCTGACCCGCTCCTGGGTGACAACGGTATCGCAGCCTTCAGGCATCACGGCGCCAGTCATAATTCTTACGCACTGCTCTGCATCGACGCGGCCATCAAAAGGGCGGCCTGCAAACGATATGCCTGCTACCTTGAATTGAGCAGAGCCTGTTTTGGGTATTGCAGCACCAGAAATCGCATAGCCATCCATTGCCGAATTGGTATGGTTAGGCACATTCACTCTGCTTTTTATATCCTCTGAAGTCACCCGCCCTAATGCAGCACGAATGGCGATGGTTTCTCTCTGTGGTATTGGTTGAACACTTTCAAGAATGCGCATCAGTGCGGCATCTGCAGAAATCGAACCGGGGTCAAAGTCGCAGTTGATATCCTGTTTTAGTTCTTTATTTGAAGCGGCTGTCATGGTCAAACCCCTATATGTCTTTTCGGTTCCACTCGCCTGATTTGCCACCAGACTTGTGAATCAATCGCACACCGTGGATTTCCATTCCCCGATCTACTGCCTTACACATATCGTATATCGTCAACAGAGCAACCTGCAGCGCAGTAAGTGCTTCCATTTCAACCCCTGTTCGTTCTGCAGTTTCACTGGCGACTTCGCAACGCACAGAGTGACTTGACTCTTCTATCTCCATATCGATTGTGACGCTGGTTAGCATCAAAGGATGACATAGCGGTATTAGTTCAGCAGTTTTCTTGGCTGCCATGATACCGGCAATACGCGCGACAGAAAGCACATCCCCTTTTTTGTGATCACCCTTTTGAATCATGGTTAGGGTTTCAGGTTGCATAGCAATCCAACCCTCGGCCACGGCACGGCGCCGGGTAATCGATTTTTCACCCACATCCACCATATGCACGTTTCCCTTCTCATTAAAGTGGGTTAAGTTGTTTGCTTCAGTCATTGTGCTATCGAACGGGTTGTTGGAGCATGATATTGTAAGGCACGAACGGAAGAAGTCACTGTTCTATCTAACTTCTTAATAATCGCTTCAATTTAATCGGTACACGATGCAGGATCATTCCATAGTCTTCTCGATCTTCCTGATCTTTTCCGGTGCCGCATTGCTTGCAACTATAGCGCTTTATCTGCGACAGGCTATGTTAATCGCTTATCTTGTGCTGGGGGTATTGCTTGGACCCTGGGGGCTCAAGCTGGTAACCGATCCGGCACTGATCCAAGACATTGCTGAAATAGGAATTATATTTTTGCTGTTCTTACTCGGGCTGAACCTTTCGCCGCAAAAGCTTCTGCACCTTCTTAGAGAAACAACAATGGTGACCCTGTTTTGCACACTTGCATTTAGTAGTGCTGCAGGATTACTTGCATGGGCATTCGGCTATTCGCTGCCGGATATCTTGCTGATCGGTATAGCCTGCTCGTTCTCCAGCACTATCGTAGGTTTAAAGCTGTTACCAACCACCGTTCTGCACCATAAACATACTGGCGAGGTCATTATAAGCGTACTGCTGCTGCAGGATTTAATCGCAATTGTCACTATGTTGGTGTTGCAAGGCATTGGTAAAGAAGGGCTACCGTTACTTGAAATCGCACTACTGTTTGTCAGCCTGCCGGCTGTTTGTGCAGTTGCTTGGTTTGGGCAAAAGTGGGTTTTACTGCCGCTGTTCCGAAAATTTGACCGTATCCAGGAATACGTTTTCTTGCTTTCTATTGGCTGGTGTCTTGGTATCGCACAACTGTCTGCAACTCTCGGCTTGTCCTATGAGATCGGTGCATTTATCGCCGGAATCACGATTGCCACAAGCCCGTTAGCGGTATTTATTGCCGAAAGCCTGAAACCATTACGGGATTTCTTTTTGGTCATGTTTTTCTTTGGACTAGGCGCAAACTTTGACATCAGTGCAGCGCCAGATGTGCTGTTACCAGCCGTAATTCTCGGCGTGGGTTTGCTTTTGTTTAAGCCGTTGGTGTTTCGTTATGCTCTGGTAGGACAGGCAGAAAGCAACAAGCTTGCCTGGGAAACCGGTATCAGGTTGGGGCAGCTCAGCGAGTTTTCACTGCTAATCGTTTTTGTCGCAGTCAGCCATCAACTGATATCTGATCAGGCGGCGACCTTGATTCAAATCGCTACCATCATCAGTTTTATTTTCTCGGCCTGGTATATTGTTTTAAAGTTTCCAACGCCAATTGCGTTAAACGACAAACTGAGAAGAGATTAACCCGGACTAAACACTTCATCAAGAGGGGTGCGTAATGCTTGCAGTGTCGCCCAATTACTTGGATCAAAAACCACAACCGCAAAACCCAGGTTTTGCTGATTCCAGTCTTTACCCACTGGAACCTTATGCTGCTTCTCATAACTACCGGACTTTAAGGTATCTACCTTTTGCCAGTGCCTCACCACAAAATCATGGTGCAGCGTTCTGCCTCTATTTTCTCCGGCACCGATCTCCCGAACAATGTTACTTTCATAAACCACAAGAAAAAGTGGTGCGTCTTCAACGGAGTTTAGAATCGACATATCAGCAACCAGCTGGTTGTCTTCTGACCGGACACCATAAGTAATCGTGACCGGGGCGAGCTTTTCATTCGCTGACACAATTGCGCTTACTACCGCGTTAGTGCCTCGCGATTCTTCACCGCTTACCAAAAACTCTGGTGTATAGATTGATCGCTGCCGATTTAGCAACGCAAGCACGCGCTGCCGATCGGTATATGCGGCATCGGAGTATGGATCAGGCCAACCAAGACGGTTCCAGTAGTCGACGTGAAATGCCAAAGGTACGGCATGAAAATCTTCACTTAGCGTTGTGCCAAGCTTTGCAATCCATTCGTCAGCAGGGGGACAACTGCTGCAACCTTCAGAAGTATATAGTTCTACCACCGGGGTAATGGTTGGCCCACTTGTCACCGTGACTTCTCCCGAAAATGCGGGGGAGGCGCTTAACAGGAGCGCCGTAGCGGATAATGCGGAGAATGACTTGTAACCGAACAGGCGTTTTTTACTCATATCAACAAGGTTTTAGGTATTCCGAGAGTTTTCGACTGCCCCTAGACAATACAGTTCAAAATCGGCCTATTCGGCAAATAGCGAGGCAAATTCTCCATATCCTTCCTGCTCCAACTCTTCTTTAGGAATAAAGCGCATTGCAGCAGAATTCATACAATACCGCAGCCCTGTAGGAGCTGGTCCATCTTTGAACACGTGACCCAAATGAGAATCGGCTATCGCACTGCGCACTTCTGTCCGAGGAAGAACCAGCTTAAAATCTGTTTTTGTCTTGATGTACTGCGGGTCAACGGGCTGAGTAAAGCTCGGCCAGCCGGTACCTGAATCAAACTTATCCAATGAGCTAAAAAGAGGCTCACCGCTGACGATATCAACAAATAGCCCGGGCCGCTTTTCATCATTATAGGCATTGTCAAAAGGGTGCTCAGTTGCATCTTTCTGGGTTACCCTATATTGGACATTATTGAGCATCTCTTGGATCGCGGCATCGTCAGGGCGCGAGTAACGGGTTGAATCGTTCATGATTTATAGCCGAATTAAGTTAAGTTTGTCCATATCTGAGCGTCGGCTTGAGCCAGTATCCCGAAGGATAACTTCCTACCAAAGATTCAGCTTCAGAATGTCGATAAATAGTCATGCAGCAAGCCTATATCATCTAAAACATGTTCAGTATGTGCAAGTAATTCAGAGCGGCCGTGGGCGCCGCTCGTAACGCCAACAGATAAGCCGGCACCGGCATTGAGCCCCATCATAATATCCCTGGGGCTATCTCCCACCATCACAATCTTGTCATTCGAAATACCTGTTGCAGCGCTAAACGCATTTACCATGCCAGGATCCGGCTTCTCTCCGAAGCCACTGTCAGCGCCGCAGATAAAGTCGAACTGATCGGTTACTTCTAGCGCATCAGCCATGCTCCGCGCCCCCTTTTCAGAATCCATTGTTGCGATCCCAAGCACATAACCCGTCTGTTTCAGTTGAGCCATGCAAGGCAAAAGCGGCTCCACCGCCGGTACCAAGCCGTTCGCTCCGACAAGAAACGCCTCATTAATCTGCTCTACCGCTGCCGTATCCAGCGGTCGCTCCAGCAAACTGTTCCAGCTCGCCAAAATCTCCCTGCTACTGCCCGCTGCGAGCACGGACTCAGGCAACCACTTTCTCTCTTCAGGCAGATAGCCACCGTGTTCCAGTATTTTGATCGGGGTCAGTTTACCACCACTGTAATCGGCAATAATTTCAGCAGCTGTTTCGTAAGCGGCCAACCAAGTTCCGTTAAAATCGAGCAACGTGCCGTCTTTGTCGAATAAAATGCCGCTATAGTTCACTTTTTTCAACCTCGACCAGGGCCCGCGATGGCACCCAACAATAGCCGTCCGGATCGAGAATAAAGCACTCCCTAAGACCGTGGGGCTTATCCGTCGTATTCTGCAGAACCATATAACCATTTGCCTTGGCCTGTTCCTCAGCAATATCCGGATCAATGTCATAAAGGCGCAGCTCCGCACCGCCACCTCGCGCTCCGCTTTCAGGTAGCAAAGAGGGCAGGGGGTTTGAACTGTAGGTATGATCTGCGTGGAGCTGCACCAGAAAATGTGCTGGCGGCTCTCCAGCATTAGGCAGCTCGGGTAGCCGCATAATTGCATAGTCAGCCGACTGGCGAACTGCCTGAAAGCCAAAAACCAATTCAAGAAAGACAATAGTTTGCGCGGTATCCTTGACCAGCAGATTAACACCAAAGCCTCGAAGAGAACGCCCAAAATCCTCGGCAGACACTTCTTGATAGTTTATTTTTTCCGACATAGTTTTAACTCGCGTTTCGCCGTTTAGCGGCCATTAATTACCATTTGTTCTAATTTCCGGAGAGGTACAACAAGCTCTTCATACTATTTAAGCTGTTTTCGCTACAAGTTCTTATTACTTATGCGTTAATTGTATTAGAATGCGCGTGTTTTAACGGGTTGCCAAATGTGGTTCGTTACCAAGAATCATCGATCCAGCCCGCCCAAGATCAATCTTCAAAATTGACCTGACAATTCGAAGAGTTGTGCAGTGTAAAGTAAAGGTAAATCAGTGTGACTCTATTTTTGCCAACTGGCTCTAACATCAGCCACTACTTTCTACATACGATACTGCCGCCTTTCCCTAAACAACCAGATACTAAGCGAGAACAGTAGGAAGGAGTAGAGGCGACCGTGAACTATTTTGAAGAACAGCTTAATGCCGATCAAAGCCTGTCAGAGCTGGGACAGTTGATTGACAGCATCTATGGTTGGATGGATAAAAATGGTTATCATAGCCAGCGGACAATAGAGCGCTTTGAACAAGTCAAAGCTAGTCTCACCGACCATCGCCGCAATGTCTTGTTTCTCGCTGAGTTTTCTCGCGGTAAAACAGAGCTCATCAATGCCACCATATTTGGTGATACCGGCCTGAGATATCTTCCATCATCCCCCGGCAGAACCACGCGTTGCACAACAATACTGCAGTATAACGATGGCGAGCTGCCATCGATTCGCCTGCTTCCTACAGTAGCGAGCAAGAATATCCAAAAGCGTCCTATCTCTATGCTGATTGAAGACGATTCAGTTTGGGAACAAACTATGTTTTCGCTCCATGACAAAACTGGCGTAAGGGATGCGTTTAAACAGATCGCGGAATCTGAAAGCGTCTCGGTAGAAGAGGCGAAGTCTCTTGGGTTTTTAGAAGACGAAAGCGAAGATGGTTTAGATGATATTGGTATCGTCAATGGCATGGTACCCATTCCGAAGTGGCGCCACGCGTTGATTAACTATCCGCATTCGTTGTTAAAACAAGGTTTGCGAATCATCGATACACCAGGTTTAAATGCACTCGGCGTTGAACCAGAGCTGACTCTGCAGGCGCTGGATTCAGCCCACGCTATTGTATTTGTTCTATCGGCGGATACCGGTATCACACGTTCAGAATTAACGCTTTGGCGTAACCATGTCCGTGATGGCAAAACAGACCACGTTATTGTGGTGCTAAACAAAATCGATCTTCTTTGGGACGATCTTAAAACCCAGGCTGAAATTGAAAAAGATATCAAAAAACAGGTAAGGGAAGTTGCGCGGATACTCAAGCTTCCGGTTGAACAAATTTTTCCAGTCGCTGCCCAAAAGGCGATGGTTGGTCGCGCTAAATCTGACCATAAACTGGTAAAAGCCAGCTGTATTCAACGTTACGAACAAGCGCTTGCAGACACCATCAACTACACCAATCAACGACACATTGTTGAACACGCCATCAAAGAACTGTCACCAACACTTAGTGCAATTCGAAACGTAGTCAAGCGGCGAATACGGGATACCGAATCGCATTTGGAAGAACTGTCTTCGCTACATGACAATCAGGTTGGCGTCGCCAAGAACAGCCTCGAAAAAGTGCAGCGCGATGTAAAACAACACAACCAGGCTCGAGAACAAATTGTCGACCTAAAAAAAGACTTGCGCGAAGGTTATACCCAGTTTGTGCGCAGACTGGACCTATTATTCCTTGACAGAATGATTGCCTCTTATCGTTATGAGATAAGCAACCAGCTAACAACCCCAGGCCTGCAGCGTGAAATGAATGATTTTCACGCGGTTGCGGTTGATCGCTTTCAAATGGCGATGTCGTACGTTATTAAACTCGAAAAGAAAATTATCAAAACTTTTCAGCGAGTGGAAAAAATACTTGGTGTCACTGGTTTGAATCCGCGCAAAATTGAACCTCAGCTATACATAGACTCGCTCAAGAAATTTCAATCCAGCCATCGACAGCATAGCCAGGGTTTCGGCATGGTGCTAACCGAGCAACATATTCTGCGTGATCGCTATCACGGAGAAGTGATGGTTAAAGTGCGCAAACTCTACAAGCATACCCGTGACGATGTAGATCGCTGGTGCCGAACGGTATTGGTACCCCTCGAACTCGAGCTCAAAGAGCGCGCGACTGAAATCAAACAACGCCATCAACGACTTGAGCGTGTTTACAACAAAGACACCGAGGTAATGGATGAGATCAGCGACATGAAGAAGCGCGCAACGCACTTGCAGCAGCGTCTCACTACCATGGACCATTTCGTCAATCGCCTAACCGAGTGCGGTGAACGCAGCAACAAGATGCCCGGCAATGTTGTTACTTTGCATACCGCTGCCGCTTCTAAATCTGCCGGATAAAATTTAAACCTGGTTTCGAAAGATATCGTCCTGCGCTTTGGCTTGCTTGATCGCGGTTAGCCGCGCGTGCCGAATTTGTTCTCCAATAGCTTTACCCTTTAGTCCTTGCTGCCCCGCCTCAGACACAATTTGTTTCGTATCAACGGCACAGGCCGCAGCAAATAGTGATTTAAACATCGCAGCTTGGTGATAGTCTGCTTCTTCCAGGCCCAGTCGCCCTCTTTTGTCAGCAAAGCACGCGGTAGTAAAGTCATCTACCCTGTCTGCCTGCCTAAAACCATCCAGCTTTTCTATCATTTTTAGAACCGTGCTTGCTCTCAACTCTGCAATACGATGTAGATGCAGGTGGAACTCGCAAACCAGAAGCGCGATCGCGCGATACTCCTTTGGCACACGAAAGCGTTCACATACCCCTTCCACCAATGGAATTCCTGATTTTTCATGCCCGGGGTGAGAGGGTAATTTATCTATCGGGGTAATGCCTTTGCCAAGGTCATGGGTTAGAACAGCAAATACAACCTCCGGTTTTGCTTTTAATCGCACGGCGGCTTTCAGCGCCATGATGATGTGCACCCCGGTATCAATTTCTGGGTGATACTCGGGACTTTGCGGCACGCCAAACAGCTTCTCTACTTCCGGTAGAAGCTCGGCAAGTGCTCCACTCTCTCTCAAAACTTCGATAAAGCGATAAAAACCAGGGAGCTTCAAAGACTTTTCTAGCTCTTGCCAAACGCGCTCAGCAACCAGCGCTTTCACTTCTCCAGCGGAAACCATTTCCTGCATTAATGTAATTGTGTCCGGTGCAACCGTAAACCCTTTATCTTCGAATCGCGCGGCAAAACGTGCGATGCGCAATATGCGAACCGGGTCTTCCGCAAAAGCTTCAGAAACGTGCCGCAATAAACCTTTCTCTAAATCCAGTTGCCCTCCCCATGGGTCAATCAGATTCTCTTCACTATCTAGTGCCATAGCATTAATAGTCAGATCTCTTCTTGACAGGTCTTGTTCCAATGTAACGCTTGGATCGCTTACCAACTCAAATCCGTGATATCCGGGGCTTACCTTTCTCTCAGTTCTGGCAAGGGCATACTCTTCCGATGTATCGGGGTGCAAGAAAACCGGAAAGTCTTTACCCACCTGCCGAAAACCACGCTGCAGCATTTCTTCTTGAGTAGTTCCGGTAATCACCCAGTCGCGATCACCCTGCTGTAGACCTAACAGTTGATCGCGAACAGCGCCACCGACTAGATAAACTTCTAATCCTTTTGTATAGCGATCACTATCTTTTTGTGACATTTGATTTGTGTAAGTTAAGGTATGATGCGAGCAAAGTAATCACAAAAGTACCCAAAAGTTCTCTTGTCTAAATACCGTATTATATTCTCTCTGCTATGTATATTGGCTGTAAGCGGATGTAGTCAAACCGGATACTATTTTCAGGCCGCTAGCGGCCAACTTTCTCTACTGAGCAAACGTACTCCGGTGCCAAAACTGTTGGCAGACCCTGCGACCCCGGACGAGCTTAAGCAAAAGCTCCAAAAAGCTAACCAGATGCGCTTGTTCGCTATTGAAGCTTTAAACCTCGGAGACAATCCTGGTTTCACTAGCTATGCTGACGTTGGTCGAGATTATGTCACCTGGAATGTAGTTGCCGCCCCGGCTTATTCATTGCAACCGGAGACCTGGTGTTTTCCCATTGCCGGCTGTGTTTCTTATAAAGGATATTTCGCTAAAGAAGACGCAGAGGAGTTTGAAAAAACCCTGCTTGCTGAAGGCAAGGATACGCTGCTTTACGGTGTTTCTGCCTACTCAACTTTGGGCTGGTTTGCTGACCCGCTATTGAATACCTTTATTCATTACTCTGACAATAATCTGGCAGCGTTGATCTTTCATGAATTCGCGCACCAGCTTTTATACGTTAAAGATGATTCTGATTTCAATGAAGCGTTTGCTACTGCGGTTGAAGAAATATTACTGGAGCGCTGGTTAAAACAACAGGGAGATGCCGAAGCATATGCGGCTTTATTAGAACAAAACGCCAGACAGAACCGGGTGACTGAACTTGTTTTACAATACCGGGAAAAGCTTCGCGTCGCGTATGCTGGAGAAAATGCGGTGACTGAAAAGCCGCGACTGTTCAAAGAAATGGCTGAAGAATATCAAGCGTTAAAATCAGACGGCCAGGGAACGCGTTTCTACGATTGGTGGTTTTCACGGCCATTGGATAACGCCGATCTGTTAACGATATCTACCTATCACCAGCTTGTTCCTGATTTTCTCAGGCTCTTTGAGCAGCACGATCGAGATTTAACTGCCTTTATCGCGGCAATGAAGTCGCTAGAAAAAAAGGCAAGAGACAAGCGTCGACAAGTATTGACGGAATCTAGCTAATCGCGGTTTTTGGATTTATTCGGCTGCTTGCCAATATGCACCTCTCCCCTTCCATCCGCCAATTCTATTTGTTTTTGACGCTCGGCAAAACGCTCTTTGTCTTCCGCGGAAACCTTGTCATAACAGTGCGGACAGCTCACACCCTTTACATAGTGCTGGCTAATCATGTCCTGCTCCGAAATAGGTAATCGACAAGCGTGACACTGATCGTAACTGCCAGGGGACAGGTTGTGGTCCACGGTAACGCGATCGTCAAATACAAAGCATTCGCCCTGCCAACGGTTTTCTTCGGCGCGGACTTTCTCCAGGTATTTCAAAATGCCACCTTTGAGATGAAAGACTTTTTCAAAGCCCATCTCTTTGAGCAGGGCAGTGGATTTTTCACACCGTATACCGCCAGTACAGAACATCGCCACTTTTTTGTCTCGCGCGGGATCCAAATGGTTTTTTGCGAATTCTGGAAACTCTCTGAATGATTCAGTTTTTGGGTTAATCGCGTTTTTGAAGGACCCTACCTGACACTCATAGTCATTGCGCGTATCTACGAGTACAACATCAGGATCATCAATCAGCGCATTCCAATTCTCAGGGTCGACATAGGTTCCAACAACTTGATTGGGGTCGATTCCTTCCACTCCCATTGTCACGATTTCTTTCTTGAGCTTTACTTTGCTGCGTTTAAACGGCGCTTTGTCACTATACGATTCTTTGCTTTCGATTTCATTCAGTCCGGTTTGCGATGACAACCATTGAACCACCGAATCAATGGCCTCTCTACTTCCCGCTATGGTGCCATTGATTCCTTCACTGGCGAGCAATAGCGTGCCTCGCACCTCCAGTTCTTGCATCATCGCTAACAACGGCGCCTGCAGCGACTTAAACTGTGGCAGTCGCGTAAATTTATAGAGGGCGCAAACGACAAACTTGGACATGAAAACGAGAAGACAGGATCGAAGTCTTGATTATATGGCAGCAGCACATCTAGCCAAACTTTTTGTGATTTTAAGCTGTTGTTTTAGCCTGGATTAGGTACCGCGCCGCGTTATTGCGATACCGCACTTGATTGCTCCAAGGGCCGCCATTGTGGCAAAGCCAACTGCCTCGGATAAAAATAGCCAGCTCCATATTACGCCAAACAGCGGCACCAGATATCCGATTTGAGACATAAATACCGCGCCATTATTGGCGATGATTTGCAGGCGGATCACATAGGCAATCGCCGTGCCAAGCACCCCCAAGGCAACCAACGCCAGTATGGCTATCAGCTCGGGATCCGATTTGACTGGGCTCTCAAAAAAGAAGGCGAGTAAAAGCATGTAAACACTGGTGCATGCAAGAATGCTTGCAGAGGCGGGCAACGCAGGGATATGAGAGATACGCCTGCTTAAAACGGAAGAGCTTGCATAACTCAATGCCGCGAGAATCATCGCAGCCTGTCCTTTTAAACTGCCTGATTCGGAAACCAGCAAATCATGCGCAACAAGAAGAAAGACACCGCAAAAGCCTATCGCCACACCCACTACGCGACTGGTGTTGAAACGCTCATCTTTGGAAGCAAAATGAGAGAGTATTAGTGCAAAAAACGTTCCCGACGCCATTAATATTGCGGCCTCAGCACTCGAGATATATTGCATACCCCAGCTAATCAGAAAAAAAGGCAGGCCGCTATTTAAAGAACCAATCAAAATCATTTTGCGCCAATCAGCCAGAGAATATTTGAGTCCATAACCGGCTGCAAAACAAATCAAAAGCAAGACAGCCGCGGCCAAAGAAATTCGCCCCGCGGCTACAGTAATTGGGCCAAAGCTTTTTAACGCCAGCGCAATAAATATAAACGACGCCCCCCAAATGGCGCCGACAAAAATAAGTTTGGCAATGTCGAGCCGTGTCGCCCGACGAATGGTGGTGGAGTGAGTCATAAAGCTTGGTCGTGAGGTGCGCTGTTTAAAGTTTTTTGCTCTTAGTTGATATCGTTTAAACCGCGTCTCTTTATTCTGCTTCTCAAGCGACCTGGAACAACTGTTTATATCTGGAGATTCACTGTCTGTTCAAACGAGACTATCGGTATACTATAGATCCCAGGTTTAAGAAACCGTCAGTCTCAATCATTTAATTCGGCAAGCATGCTTTTTGTCTATGTTTAATCAACAGCAAATCCAACAATTCAATCATCAGGGCTTCATTGTTGAGCGCGGCCTGGCAGATGAAAAAACTTGTAAAACAATGGTTAATCAGATCAAAAGTTCTTTGCAGCCTCCCCTTGCGCCGTTGGAATTTGAAACGGATGTTCATTACCCGGGATCACCTGCAGATCGCCTGTCGGAAGGTGGCGATACACCCAGGCGATTGCTGCATGCTTATACCCGTGACGCGGTGTTTCGGGACTGGTCGAAATCTCCACCTATCGTCGATCGCGTAAAGCAACTAATTAACGCAGAAAGCATTGAAGTTTCGCAAAATCACCATAACTGCATCATGACTAAACACCCTGGCTTTAGCAGCGCCACGCTCTGGCATCAGGATTTTCGTTATTGGCTATTTGACCAACCCGAGCTAATTAGCGTTTGGCTGGCGCTTGGAAAAGAGTTTGATCAAAACGGCGGTATGCACTTAATCCCAGGCAGCCATCAGCAAGAGCTTGACCGTGGCTATTACGATGCTGCATATTTCCTTCGTACTGATCTGGAAGAAAATCAGGCCCTTATTGATAGCGCCATAAGCGCAGATTTAGAGGCGGGAGATGTATTGTTCTTTCATTGTAAAACGCTGCATGCGGCAGGACGCAACCAGACAGATCAGGTGAAATATTCGCTGGTATTTACCTACCATGACGCCAACAACCAGCCAATTGCTGGAAGCCGCTCCGCTGCTTTCCCGGATATCCCCTGTGACTAATCGGAGCCAGTAAGATGCCTGCGCCAAAAAAGAAAGCTCGCTGGTATTTTGATTTCATTTCGCCATTTGCTTACCTGCAGTTTAAGCAACTAGAGTCAATTCTCATAGAACGCGACGACCTTGAGCTGGAGTTTGTACCCATCCTTTTTGCCGGATTGCTCAAGCACCATAACAACAAAGGCCCCGCCGAAATCTCTAGCAAACGACTAACGACCTATCGCTACTGCCACTGGTATGCGAAGAAGCATCATATTCCTTTCCACATGCCCGCGGCGCATCCATTTAATCCTTTGCCCTTACTGCGACTGGCGATCGCGACAGATTGTGATCGAGGCACCATCGCGAAGTTATTCCACCATGTCTGGGTGGACAGTAGAGAAAATACCAACTTCTTTTCTATAGATGCCTTATGTCGATTACCGAAACTGGATCAGGCAGCCGAACAGGTCGCAGAGCCAAAAGTTAAAGCAAAGTTAAGAAGTAATACCGAAAGCGCGATAAGAGACGGTATTTTCGGTGTACCCACTATTGCAATCGATGACCAGCTCTTCTGGGGAGTGGATATGACCGAAATGGCTTTCGAGTATCTGGATAACCCCGATTGCTTGCAGTCATCCGAATATCTACGAATAGAGCGTTTGCCTATCGCACAAGGACGTTAAGAATCTTTGAACTCCCTTTATTGAATTTTGATCGCTCTAAAACTCAAGTACGACACAGCCATCCAGCCCACCAGCTTCCACCTTCTGATGTGCCAGCGCTGCCTGGTCTAATGAATAGCTCTCCGCTATACGATGGCGCAGTTTTTCTTGTGACAACATGTTGGTAATATCTTCTGCAGCGGCCCTCTTCGCCGTCTCCGGCATGTTGTAAACCAAAACCAGTCGAACCGTAATGTTATTGAACATCAGCGGATAAAAAGGAAGGGTCGGCTGCATTTCCTTTGAGGAAGAATAGGTGGTGATCACACCGTTGGTTTTTAAAATCTGACTACTGGTCTCAATATTTTTTCCAAATTCTACATCAACGATACGATCCACTCCGGAGCCGTCAGTGATATCCATAATCTCATCAACAAGATTTGCTTCAGAATAGTTCAATATATGTTGCGCGCCACTGCCAGCGGCTTGGTCGCAACGTTCTGCACTTCCCGCAGTTGCGATAACCCGGGCTCCTGCGCTCTTTGCCCACTGCGCCGCGTAAAAACCTACTCTTCCAGACGCCCCTGTTACTAAGACCGTTTGATCCTTTACCGCGCCATCGGAAAAGACGCAGCGATGGGCTGTCATCATCGGAATTCCGGCGCAGGCGCCTTCCGCAAAAGAACTGGACTCGGGAAGCGCTACCACGCGACTCTGAGGCAAAACAATATATTCCGCCGCTGTGCCCCAGTGGCGTTGATACTGCGCTTGATACACCCAAACTCGATCTCCTTGTTTGACTGACGTCACTTTTCCCCCGAGTTCTGCAACAACGCCAGCCCCGTCACTATGGGGAATAACAAAGCCATCTTCAAAGCCAGCAGGTTGTGCTCCGGCCCGCTTCTTAACGTCTGACGGGTTGACTCCTGAAGCATGTAGACGAACGAGTACTTCCTCTGGCCCCGGCTTTGGTATCGTCTTTTCACCCAGCTGCAGAACTTTGTCTGCGTCGCCACTTTCTGTAAACCAAACCGCTTGCATTGATATCTCCTGCTTATTGGGATCTGTTTCGTTTCAAACGAATGTAAAGCGTTCGCTCTACCTTCGCCACAACGTCGCCTTTTTCATCACGTATTTCTACGTCAAACTTCTCCAGACATTTTTCACCGCCTGCAGCATCAAGCCGAATTTTTTCGATACGTTCTTCTGTCAGAAAAAATTCGGCATAAACGTTGCTGCGACCCGGCTTTAGATATTTGATCTCGGACGACTGATCCCAAATAATATGATCTTCTCCTAGATGCTTTAACAACATAAAAGCGTACATCATATCGGTCATCGCAAACAGGCTACCACCAAAATGAGTACCCATAAAATTACGATTGGTCAATCCCATCCGTAGCTTAACTTTGCCGTATCGAAAATCATCAGACAGTTCTTTGATCGAAATCCCGGCGCCTAAAAAAGGTGGCCAGAGATTCAACACTCTCCGAAATAGATTGGGATAATTAAACCAGTTAAGAGAATACACTTCGTTTAACCACGTATTAAGTTTGCAAAATTAGCAGCTGTGGCTTGCGCAAGATCATGGGGCGCGATAGCAATATCCAAACCACGGCGACCGCCGCTGACATAGATACGCTCATGGTCTTTTGCAAGTGTATCGATGACCGTGGCAAGCTTTTTACGCTGCCCGAGTGGGCTAACACCACCAAGCACATACCCGGTAGTTCTTTGCACCAGGTTTTTATCCGCCATTTCCGCTCTCTTCTCGCCAACCGCCTGCGCTATTTGTTTGAGATTAAGCGAATGGAGAACCGGTATTATCGCAACCACAAGTTTCTTAGACACGGTCTGCACGACAAGGGTCTTAAAAACAGCTTCGACATTCACCCCAAGCTTTTCCGCCGCCTCTTCTCCATAGGACTCAGCGTTTGGATCGTGACTATACTCGCAGAGCTCAATCGATAAACCGGCCTGTTTCGCCGCGACCACCGCGGGTGTCATCACTCAGAAACCCGCATTGTGTTTAAGTTTTACTCCAGATTGCCAGTTCATTCTGACTCGGGTCTTTAAAATGAAACCGTCGCCCCCCTGGAAAACTAAAAATAGGCTTGTGAATTGTACCGCCGTTTTCGGAAACACGATCTAATGCTGCTTCTAAATCGTCGGTAAGTAAAACAACTAAGGCAGCACCTTTATCACTATTAGAAGACAACGGCGATCGGTAAAATCCGCCGTCATTCTCGCCATCGTTAAATGCGCAATAATCTGGTCCAAAATCCTCAAAGGTCCAACCGAACGTGTCGCAATAAAATTGTTTGGTTTTCTCCAGGTCGTCTGAAGGTAGCTCAATGTAGTTTAGTTTTATCTTCGTCATCATCTCTCCCTAAGCTCTACCGCTTTACTTGTTTTCCAATCTTTCCTTAATTCCCGCATTTATTTCCCGGAATTCCTCAATCAACGTTTCACAAGAAGCCTTTTCAGCCTGACACAACGTTGCCATTTGAATCGAGACAACGCCATCGAGAGAAACCACATCACGACGGATCGCAGTAGGGTTTGCCGGATGATCTTCCGGAGTAATCGACCACAGTGTGTAGCTGCCCTCATTTTTTATATTGTAAATAATCCAGCCACCGTAGTCTGTTCTTGCTGCATCTTGATTGGCTTCCATCGCATCAAAAACCTGTTCCACTGTATCAAAAGGAATCAATTTTTCGCTATCTTGCGCATGGGATAAACCCGGGTTCATCGCAAAGCCTAGCAACGAGATAACAACTGGGAGCAGAAAAATCTCAATGTTTTTTATAGCTGATGGTTTCATAAAATTCTGTTAGTCAGGATAGCAATTACACTTAGTCAGTTTTTTGATTGGAAAGTCGCTCAAAGGTTGGCGCATCGTAACTGGAATAATCAATTTTTGACTGTGACCAGGACGCTGCGTTTTTTTCCTTGTGTTCTTTTCTGGTCATTCTAAAAACGAGTAAGTGCACGCGTTCAATAAGCTCTTCCACCTCCGCGTGACGCACAAGGTTGAGATACACCCCGGCTTCAACAAAGCCTTCTAGCTTATGGCGTTGCTGCGCCGACGGCACATTGCCTTTTTTGGAAGCTTGAAACAATTCCGTAAACCGTTTTTCAAGTTCTTCTATAAAACCGCGACGATTCATTTTTATAGCTCTACTTTGTCATTATAGATACCGACCGGAGTGTAACAAATCGCATGCATACAGTAGTAGCAACTCGTGGAAAAAGGCCGCATACTTTGGTTTGTCTTTCTTCTAGTCTGGGTTGTTTCTATGCAATGGGCGATGCTCGCTGTTATTTTGATCGGATTATTTCTGATTTCAGGGCGATTTCCAAAACTCGCGTTTTCCGTATTTGGTGTATTGGTTGCTGTCGTCATTGGTGCGCTTGTGTTTACCAGCGACCGGGTAGCCAAAGTAGCTCGGGTAATTTCCGTGGAAGATGTGACACTGTCCAATATGACCGTGGTACCCGCCTATGGCGGCAGCTATCGGTTTGGCGGCAGATTACAGAATAGTCACGAGGAAGCAGAACTTCGAGAAACCATGGTCCATGTCTTTATGCTAGATTGTGCAAACCACGCGGACCCTGAAAGCCAAGACTGTATGTCAGTAGGCCAGCAAAATCAGCGGCTGAACACACGCGTGCCTTCGATGCAGGCCCGGGATTTTCAGATGAATCTCTACTTTGGTTCGCCCGTTATTCAGGGGAAAATAGCCTGGCGATACGAAGTAACCGAAGTGAAAAACTAGAAACCTTTCGTCCACAGATTGATCTTTCTTGCGATAATAAGGTCCAAGCTATTGCTTAACCGCACCGTTTATTAAAATTAAATTTATGTTGATTTCAATTGCCACCGCTTTTCACGTTCTTGCCGCCGCTATCTGGATAGGCGGCATGTTCTTTGCCTATGTTTGCCTCAGACCTGTGTTAGGTGGAGCTGAACCCGAGGCGCGTTTAACTATGTGGGCGAAAGTATTTGGTAAGTTTTTTCCCTGGGTCTGGATGTGTATTGTGATCCTGTTCCTCACAGGCTTCTATCTCATCGGTCAGTATGGCGGCTTCACTGGCGCGGGCAAGTATGTAATTGCAATGATGACAATTGCTATTGTTATGACAGCGGTTTTTAAATTTATTTATGCGGCGCCGTTTAAACATTTAAAACGCGGCGTAGAAGAAAAAGACTTCGCCGTTGCCGCCTATGCGCTAAATACGATTCGTAAACTGGTTGCGACCAACCTGATACTGGGTATTGTAGTCATCATCATCGCCACAGGCTTCAAAGCCTGGCACTAGTCGCCTAGGGGTAATTAACCATAAAAAATTAACAAAATAATGATGTCTATCAAGAAAAAACTGGTTTTTATTTTATCTTTACTCAGTTTGCTCGCATTCTCTGTTCCCGGCGCGAGTCTGCTTGCCAATACAGATCGCGAGCCAGCAGCACCATTTAATTTGGATAACTTAGCTGGATCAAAAGTTACGCTGGATGATTATCGAGGTCAGGTGGTATTGGTTAACTTTTGGGCAACATGGTGTCCACCCTGCGTCCATGAGCTACCGTCGATACAAGCATTAAAAGATAATTTCGCTGAAGATGCATTCGAAGTTTTAGCGATGAATATGGGTGAAGCTTCCAGAGACATTAACTTATTCCTTAAACAGTTCAAAACCAAGCTCGATTTTCCAATACTTCTTAATGCGGACAAGGGCGTATCTGATGAATGGAAAGTGCGCGTCATGCCCACTACCCTGATTATTGATAAGACCGGACATATCGCGGTCTATCATCTTGGACCAAAAGACTGGAATAGCGAAGAAGTGCAGAATCAAGTCGCGCTGTTATTACAGGAGTAAATTCTGGCTTTCTCTTCGAAATCCGGGGAAACCGCTGCATCATTTCAGCTCGGTATTTTTGGCGGTACTTTTAACCCTATCCACTTAGGGCATATCGATACCGTTGAGCAGCTAGCTGCTATCTCAGCCCTTGATCAGGTCCGCTATATACCCGCGGCAGTTCCGCCGCATCGCGCGGCGCCAGTTGTGAGCGCCAAGCACCGACTAAAAATGGTGCAACTGGCGATCGCTGATGACCCGAAAATGATTGCTGACAGTCGGGAGCTAGAGCGTTCCGGCCCGTCTTACACCATAGACACTATTGAGTCTGTGCGTACCGAGCTGCGACAAACCACGATACACTTAATTCTTGGTTTAGATGCTGCCCTGGATTTGGAGACATGGCATCGCTGGCAAAGCCTTTTGGACGCGGTCAATATAATTGTTATGGTTCGTCCTGGCTGGGATTTACCTGAAGTATTGCCCGCATGGTGGGCAGAGCGAACAGCAAACATAGAGCAACTTCGCCAGAGCAAGGCTGGTAGAATATCCCTCGTCCCTATCACTCCGGTGGATATTTCCTCCACCCGTATTCGCGAAGGATTAAAAGCCGGCACCTCGGTGCAACAGTGGCTCCACCCCAGCGTATTGCAATATATCCAACAGCACGACCTTTATGAGTAAACGACCAGAAAAAACCAACGAAGCGGAGCAAATGCGTGATATCGCGGTTGCTGCTTTGCAACAATCCAAAGGCGAAGACATCAAAGTTCTCGACGTCCGCAAGCTTACCGATGTCACCGATATTATGATCGTGGCAACCGGCACTTCCGATCGTCATGTGAAAACCCTGGCTACGCGGGTTCTGGAAGAAATGCACGACGCAGGTTGGAGCCATGTTGGGGTCGAGGGTGAGGAAGCAAAAGATTGGGTGCTTGTGGATTTTGTCGACATCGTTATACATGTCATGCGCGCCCAGGCGCGGGAACGCTATAACCTGGAAAGCCTATGGGACAAAACGTTTAATGACATCGTTGGTCAAGGTACCACCGAAGAAGTAATGGAGAGCGTGACACGGGGCTAGGCAGGTTCAGCGCCGACCTGCGAAGATCATGCTGAATATTTACCTGGTTGTTATCGGCGAGAAAATGCCCCCGTGGGTCAACACCGGTGTCTCTGAATACCAAAAGCGTATTCGCGGTCGGATGGCACTTAAAGTAATTGAAGTCCCCGCAATCAAAAGGGGTAAAAATGCCGACCTCCAGCGTATTGCGCTCGAGGAAGACCAAAAACTTATCGCCGCAGTACCAAAACAATGTCGGTTGATTGCGTTGGACCGCCTGGGAAAAACGATCTCTACAGTGCAAATGGCGGATCGGTTTGAGCAAGGCTTGCAGCAAGGCGACCAGCTCGCGCTTTTGGTAGGCGGCCCGGAAGGACTGTCTAAAGAAGTATTACAACAGGTCGATGAAACGTGGTCACTGTCCGCCCTTACCTTTGCGCATCCGGTTGTGCGGATAATGCTGGCCGAGCAGGTCTATCGTTGCTTTTCTATTCTCGAAAAGTTGCCTTACCACCGCTAGAACGGTTATTTTTCTTTGCCGTTGGTTCCCCTGCATTAACCCATGACTTTGATTCTTGCATCTCGCTCACCGCGCCGCCGAGAGTTACTCGCACAATTTGGCCTTTCGTTTAAAACCCAGGAAGCGGATCTGGATGAAGCGCCGATCGAGGGCGAATCGCCAGAAACAATGACCGAACGCCTTGCAGTAGCCAAAGCATTACATATTTACAGGCAAAACCCGCGACAAACCTGGGTGTTGGGTGGCGATACCACGGTTGCACTTGGCAATCAGGTATTCGGCAAACCCGCGGATGCTAAACAGGCAACCGAAATGCTGTCAGCGCTATCCGGAACAACGCACCGGGTCGTTTCTGCGGTAGCGCTGATTGGGGAGAATTTCAGGGAATCGTGTATTTGCACCACAGAAGTTACCTTTGACAAGCTTACCAGCGGGCAAATTCAGGCATATTGTGAGAGTAAAGAGCCATTTGACAAGGCTGGAGGCTACGGGATACAAGGTTTAGCGGGAGCATATGTCAAACAGCTGCGCGGCAGCTATAGCGGTGTTGTCGGCCTTCCTCTGTATGAAACCAGAAAACTGCTCGAAAGTGCTAACCTTTTGCAGGCCTCTTCAGAGACGGTATGATCTAGGGTGACAAATCCAATAATAAATACTGTCCGTTTCGTCACAAACTGATGTTCTGTTAACCCTTTTCCGAGACCAGATACTGTCATCGCAATGACTGCCAATCCTTTACATTCCATGCGCGAAGAAATACTGATCAATGTCACTCCGCAAGAGACGCGTGTTGCCACTCTGGAAAATGGACTGCTTCAGGAAATTTATATTGAGCGGGTGAAAAACAAGGGCATTACCGGAAATATCTATCTGGGCAAAGTTGTGCGAGTGTTGCCTGGCATGCAGGCTGCTTTTGTCGAAATCGGCCTTGAGCGCACCGCGTTCCTGCATGCCAGAGATTTGGTGAACAATCGCGAAGACACGTTGACAATGCAACAGCATGATCCTGATTTGAGTATCAGTGCGTTGGTCACAGAGGGCCAGGAAATCGTAGTGCAGGTAGTCAAAGATCCGATCGGCACCAAAGGCGCGCGGCTGTCAGGACAAATCAGCGTGCCTTCTCGCAACCTTGTTTATCTACCGGGCAGCAACTATCTGGGCATATCGCAGCGAATTCAGGAACCGGAGACACGCGAAGCCCTGATGGAGTCATTGCAAACAGAGCGTGCGGCGCTGAATATTGAAGACGGTTTTATTGTTCGAACTGCGGGCGAAAATGCACAACCGGAAGAGATACGATCCGATATGGCTTTTCTGGTTAGGGTCTGGGACAAGGTCAATGCACGCAAGAAAGAAGACAAGGCGCCCGCTTTGCTGCATGCGAGTCTGCCTCTTGCGATGCGTACAGTGCGCGACCTGGTTTGGCAAAAAGTAAAAAAGATTCGCATTGATTCCAAGGAAACTTTTGAACTGGTTACGAAATTTGCCACAGACTTAATGCCGGACGCACTAGAGAGAATCGAACACTACCCCGGCGGGCGCCCGATTTTTGATCTCTACGATGTTGAAGAAGAAATACAGCGTGCCCTGCAAAAAAGAGTGCCGTTAAAGTCTGGCGGCTATTTGATCATTGATCAAACAGAGGCTATGACGACTGTTGATGTAAATACAGGCAGTTTCGTTGGTCAACTTAATTTGGAAGAAACTATTTTTAAAACAAACCTGGAGGCGGCCTCGACGTTGGCGCACCAGCTGCGGGTTAGAAACCTTGGCGGTATTATTATTGTCGACTTTATTGATATGGGTGTGGAGGAACATAAAAATCAAGTCATGCGCACCCTTGAACGCGAGCTCTCCAAAGATCGTACCAAAACTCACGTCAACGATATGTCGCCCCTGGGTTTAGTCGAAATAACCCGTAAACGCACAAACGAAAGTCTCGAGCGTTTGCTAACGGCAGCATGTCCTGCATGCGGCGGCCGCGGCATTCAAAAAACTGCAGAGACAACCTGCTACGAAATCTTTCGGGAAATCTTGCGCGAAGCCCGACAATTTGATGCCGAAAAATATTTGGTGATTGGTTCGCCAGACGTGATTGAAATGCTGCAGGAAGATGAGTCGGTTGGACTGGCAGACCTGCAGGACTTTATTCGCCGCTCGATTCATCTAAAAGTTGAACCGAGCTTTAACCGCGAACATTATGAAGTAGTGTTGATGTGATGCAGACCAAAAAGCGCCTTCTACTGTTAAGTGTTTCTCTGGCACTAGTGCTGTCCACAGTGGCAAGCGCAATTGAAACAAGGGAACAGCGCATCAACCTTTCGCAATGGCCGCAATACGACAATGGCCCAAATATCGCAGCACTGCCACAAGTACAAGAAATATTCTCCGGATTCGACGAGAAGCCAGGGAACCAGATTATCGTGCGTTATCCCGGCGGCAATGAAGGCATCAAGTGGGCAGAAAAAATGCGGGACTGGTTTATCTCCTTCGGTGTTCCTGCCAATTACTTAAAGTTAGAAACAGGTTCCGGAAAACCGGATCAGCTCTTGCTAATACTGATCAGTAATTGATAGAGATGGAGCATTTTCTTAGAACTATTTTAGTTGTTTTTAGTTTGGGCTTATCAGTTTGTTCAATGGGCGCAGATCAGACAGTAGCGGAACAGCAATACAACAGCTATTGCTCTGCCTGCCACAATCTGGGGGTTGCAGGAGCGCCACGGATCACTGACAGAGAAGCCTGGAAACCGCGCCTCGCCCAGGGCAAAAAAGTGCTTTATGACCACGCGATAAATGGTTTTGTCGGTAAGACCGGCTCGATGCCACCAAAAGGCGGCTTTGTCGGGCTTAGCGATGAGCAAGTTGAAGACGTAGTCGATTATATTATTTATCAGGTTAGGTAGTTGTGCGCAGTCGCTATGCACCGAGTCCAACCGGCCCTTTGCATCTTGGCAATATCCGCACCGCATTAATTACCTGGTTACACGCAAACCTCACTAACGCTGACCTCTTCCTGCGTTTTGACGATCTCGACACACCCAGAAATCGAGCGGATTCAGTCGAACAAATACAGGCGGACCTTCACTGGTTAGGACTAGACTTTGCGCCGGAAATTTACTTTCAGTCAGATCACCTGCCCGATTACGAAGAAGCGTTTGACTATCTTCGCAGTCGTGATCTTATTTATCCATGCAGTTGTTCCAGGAAAGAAATTCAGAGCGAAGCAAGCGCACCTGACAGTCGCTTTCCAGCAGGTCGCTATCCTGGCACCTGCCGCCCTGAGAAGAACAAAGCAGCAATAGCAGAGAGCGATCAATTAGCCTGGCGGTTTATCTTAGACGACGAAGACCTCTTATTTGAAGACCAGATCGTCGGCAAACAAACGGAAAACCCCTGGCAAAAAACCGGCGACTTTGTAATTAAACGCAAAGACGGTTTCTTTGCCTATCAGCTAGCAACCGTTATCGACGACAGAAACCTCGCGATAACCCACGTCGTAAGAGGAATAGACTTAATCGATTCAACCTGCAGACAACTCGCCTTGTACAGAGCGCTGGATATTTCCCCACCAACCTACTGGCACGTTCCTTTAATGCTCGATGAAAATGGTGAAAAGCTATCAAAGCGAGATGGCGCAGCTTCACTTGTGTTTTATCAACAACAAGAAAAGAGTGCGGAAGACATTATCGGCATACTTGCCGCATCTCTTGGTTTGATAGATCAAGAAACAAGTTTAAGCTCGAACGAATTGCTAGACTCCATCACTCTGGAAAAACTAAAAGCTTCACTAGTAACAATCACAGCCAGCGCAATAACCAACTGTTAACCGCTGTAATAGTTAACTAACAGTTAACACGGGCTTTTCTTTCAGAGGGAATTAAAAATACGCGAATATTTATCAAACATTTCAATTGGTTATAAAGCAATAAAAATATCTTAGTTACCAACGCTGCAACTAACAAGTACAATTGATCGTTTAAACAGGAGTAAGACAATGAGAAGTAAAGGAATTTTAAAAAACCGGAAAATATTAGTTGCTCCCCGTTCGTCTCATTAGCTGCTATGTAATGCTAAGGTGAAGCTATTAACGGAAACAACGGATCAAGCAGAGTTAAATAGGCTCCGATTGTTGTATGAATCGAAGGGCATAATTGTACATATTGGAAATGAAAATACTGCTGGAAATTACCTATCTTTCCATCCATCCGGAAAGTATGCTTTGTTTGTAGTTTATGAAGAACAATATAAAGATGCCAAGATACTTTTGGAGAACGAAAACCACATAGTGGATAACCCGTTAGATATAGCAGTATATAAAAAGAATCTTGACGAAAGCGCTGGTCTACATATGGGGAAAATGCTTAATGTGCTCTCTATTGTTCTAGGTCTTGTGGTGGTTATTGGGGTGGTTTTGTATTTTCAAGTGTAGCTTACATAACAAGAATTCAAATAAATCGGACGGCTACGTCGCTGATCTGACACCACTTTAGTAGACGAATTTTTACATTTACTAAAGAGGTACAGTGAAGCGAAAGCAATTGAAAAACCGCGATGCGCTGAAAGATATCTGTTTAAGAATCAATATTCTTTTAAAACAGCTTTTCTGTCGACCATGTAGACTTTACATGGCGCATCAATAGCGTTCTGCTTTCGAAATTTTTTGCAGTTTTCCATTGCTGTCTGTTTGGCTTCACTCCTACTGCGTTCACCATATGCTGTGCCATAAGCCCAGCGCCCTCCGATATCTCGAGCCACAGCCAAGGATCTATTTCTTCTTTCATTACTGAACCTCTTGACTGCTTCTAAAAATTGCACTTTAAAACGGTCATAACCAGTTTCAGATTTATATGAAAAAATTGAAACTACCGATACACATACAAATGCTGAATACTATAGGTGTCATTCTTTTGGGACTAGGCTTCTATGTATGAACTTTTTGCTGTTCGAAAAACCTGATACCCAGGAAGTAATTAAACTTTTTACCCGTGGGTTCGCTGCGACCGAAAGAGAGGGCGAAGGAAAATTCATAGCCAATCTGGTTTCAAATCTCATTAGCGAAACCAAGCCTTCAGATTTATTTTGTTATGTGGCAAAAGATTACGGAGCTGTTGTTGGGTGTATATTTTTCAGCCGCTTTATTGTGCCAAGCCCACAGATCGCTTTAATCCTTTCGCCCGTTGCAATCGATACTGAAAGTCAGGGCAAAAAGATAGGCCAACGCTTAATTCGCTACGGTATAGAAAATTGAGATCGCAAAATGTAAATTTAGTGTTTACCTATGGTGGCTCTTCTTTTTATCGTAAAACCGGGTTCAGGCAAATTCCTGAAAATATCGTTAGAGCGCTGTTCCCGCTAAGTCCGCCTGTTGGTTCGCTCGCGCAGTCGCTGGATGGAAACCCTATTGCTGGGATGAACGGTTCTTCACAATGTGTTGAGGCACTCAGCGACCCAAGCCACTGGTAAAAAAACACCCCTTCTGCGAAAGAAAAGACGCGTGTTACAAGGTACATCAGTCTACAGCTACAATCTTCGGTATCATGAAGACGTTACCATTCGGTCCAAACAATGAATCAATCTCCAAACACTAAGCGTGACTTAATCGAAGGGCGCCCCGCCCTTATCGTAGTCGATATCCAGGCAGAGACTTTTTACGACAGAACCGATGAAGCTATTCCTACAATGCCGGATTATGCTGGTCGAATGCTTAATGCGCGCGCTGTAATCGACAAGGCACGGGAAAGAGGAATTCCCATCATATTTATTCAGGAAGTTCACCGCCCTGACCTGGTGGATTTTGGGCGTGAGCTTGATGGCAGTGAAGCTGTTCATTGCATCGAAACGGATCCTGGAACCGACATCGCGGTAAAAGAAATGGGTTTTCTTCCCAACGACTATTTAATCAAAAAGCGACGCTATTCAGCTTTTTTCGGCACAGATTTCGAGATTTTGTTACGCGGATTAAAAATAGATACGCTTTTATTGTGCGGCGGTCTTACCGATGTTTGCGTACACTATACATTTGTTGACGGACATCAATCTGACTACTTTTGTCGCGTTATCGAAGATTGTGTTGCAGGTTCTAGTGAAGACGCACATGAGGCGTCCCTGCGAGCAATGGAGTATCTTCAAACAGGGGCGCGCTGTTCCGTTGACGCTGTCCTAGAGGCAATGGAGGAGGTTGGTTCTGATCGGACCGCTGCGGCATAACAAATGTTCGAAATGCTAGAAGCGGTTCTGCACATAATTTTCTATCCAAGTTTGATCATAGGATCGGTATGCGGGGCTGTCGTGGCAATGTTGATATCACGGTTCGTGTTTGGTGAGTTAATGCCTTTACCGATATGTGTAATAGCTATACGTTCTGCCTTCGGTAGCTATGCATATTTCGAGCGGCCGAACAAAGGCGGAACAAACTGAATATTGCTACGTTCAGACTTTAACTGAAGGTTAACCATGACCGGAGAAAGTAACTTAAAGAAACTAATCGCATCCATGTCCCCAACCTTAATGAGCGGCGACTATGTGTTCTGCACGTTCTCAGATGCTCAATATGGGGATTATGCTGATCTAGAACCTATCGTCTCAGTCAAAGAAACAGAGGGGCTCACCTTAGTCATTTCTAAAAATAGGGCTGACGAAAAAATGTTAGCTTATGAGTCTGTCTTCAAAGGAATTACATTGACGGTTCATTCTAGTCTTGATGCAGTCGGACTGACTGCAGCATTCTCTAGTAAACTTGGGGAATACGGAATAAGCGCAAATGTCGTTGCCGGTTACTACCATGATCATATTTTTGTGCAAAAGGAGCTTGCGGATAAGGCCATTGAAGCACTCAATGAGCTTGCAGGCTAACAATCAGAGACGGATATCCAGCCGAGCTCTGCCTGCGGACACTAGTGGCGCTTGGGCATGACAGGTAGCGGGAGTTGTGCTTGCGGCAAGATTCGGTATCAGCTGAAAGAAGAGCTTACCGACTGCAGTTATTGCCACTGTTCTATTTGTAGAAAATTGACAGGATCAGCGTTTGCAGCATACGGTGCTGTGGGTAAAGTAAGTTTTGAGTGGATTGGAGGAGAGAGCGAACTCTCCAGATATTCGCAAACGAAAGACACTGATAGATTATTTTGTTCCGCATGTGGATCTTTTCTAGCTACGGAATACAAACCAGAACCAAATAGCTTATATATCTCTCTCGGGACTATGGACGAGTCACCAGAGATAAAAATGGAATATCACCAGTTTTTTGATTCAAGAGCTAAATGGTGTGAGATAGATGACGAGCTAGAGAAGTATAGTGAGTGGCCTGATGAACCTTAAACTATGGAAAACTCTTTATGGAAATAAAACAAGCTAACCGTGCACAGAGTTGGCGTCAACTCGCAAACGTGCCGCTCGTCCTTATTGGCTTCATCGTTTTTTATTTGATATTCACCGAACAGTTATCCATAACGGTCGGTGTAATCATTTTTCTTTTCACCTTCTTTTTAGGGCGCCATTTAATCAGGCCTACGGACAACGAGAGTTTCATGTTGTTGATGAAGACTCGATCCTGATATTTTTTGGAGAAAAAATATTGCCCCCCAATAAAGACTTATAAAACAGTTCTACACTGGCTGGAACAAAACGTTGAGTCTGTAAAAGTACATTGAAAATAGAAGCGGGAAAAATAGAGTATGCTGAAGAGATGTGTAAGCTAGTTAGGGCATCGATTACCAAACTTTGTGCGTTCGACCATAATAACGATGACGCAAAATTATCTCACTGGTTAGAAAACAAAACTGTCCGTAATTTTCGTTCTTGGATTGAACAAAATCGATCATTCTGTGCTTTTGATGAGAACAGGAGAATGATAGGTGTTTCTTTTCTCAGTTCAAAAAACGAGATTCTCTTAAATTATGTTTCACCTGAACATTATAGAAGTGGAGTGGGAAAACGTTTGCTTGAAGAAATAGAAACTAGTGTGACAAAACCCTGCGTTCTTAAAGTGTGTTCGACGAAAACTGCTTTAGGTTTCTAACTACACAAAGGATTTGTTGCGAGCGAAAGCAATCCTGAAATATTGGAAAAGAAGCTTGGCTATTAGTGCATCAGAACTCGTTCACCAGCTTTTCGAGATTTAGTGTTATGCCGATGAATAAGCAATACGAAGAAAACGGATACGTCGTATTTAAAAATTTTTTCGAACAGGCCGAGATTCGTAGGCTTCGTGAAGTAATTCTTAAGTTTCATCAGTCATAAAATGCGTTATCTTCGCATGGAATAACCTTTGAGCGGTATGACGGTATGCAGCAAGATGAATTAGGAATTTGGATTTCACCATCGAAAGCTAGGGTGGCATGGTTTAAAGACCCGGATGGTTATAATCTCTCAGTTACCCAGTTAGCTGATGTGGAAAAACATACTTGATAACTCCACTATGAAAATCAATCGCCTGCTAACAAACCTGTGTTCTCACAATTTAGAAGAATCAAAAGCATTCTATCTCTCTCTATTCGATTTTACAGTCAGCTTCGATAGCGAATGGTTTGTTCATCTGTTATCGGAAAATCGTAATTTGGAGCTGGGCATTATTCAGGCAAACCATGAGCTGGTGCCGCAAGAATTTAACGATCTGCCTGCTGGCATGTATCTAACATTCGTTGTTGATGACGTCACGGTTATCTACGAGCGTGTTAAAGAACAGGGCTATACAATCGTTAAGGAGCCGGAGCTTACGTTTTATGGACAAAGACGGTTGCTAATCAAAGACCCGGGTGGTGTTTTGGTAGATGTGTCGTCGCCGGAAGCCCATGACTAATGTTAGATCCAAAATCAGTATACTTTTGGCTTTGACTTAAATAATCCCACCAAGGATTTTCGTAGCGTGTCCTGGTCTTCAACACCAGCAAGCTCTCGAATAGAATGCATACCTAACTGCGGCACACCAATATCTACGGTAGCGACACCTAACTTGGTAGCGGTTATCGGACCAATGGTCGAACCACAGCCCATATCCGTTCGCACTACCACGCTTTGCACCGGCAGCTTATGCTGATAGCAAATCTCTCTAAAGGTCGCTTCAGTTTCACTATTGGTGGCATAGCGTTGATTATGATTGATCTTGATAACAGGGCCGGCATTAATCATTGGCCGGTGTGCTGGCTCATGTCGGTCGGCGAAGTTTGGGTGAACGCCGTGGGCATTATCCGCTGACACCAAAATCGAGTGTCGTAGCGCTAACTGCAGAGTAGATTCATCCTGACATAATCGCGCCAATACGTTTTGTAAAAACGGGCCTTCTGCGCCACTGGTCGATGCACTGCCTACCTCTTCGTGATCAGTCATGACTACCAGCGCATTGTCCGCTGTTTTTGAAGCAACCAACGCTTCAACACTGGCATGGCAGCTCAACAGGTTGTCGAGTCTGGCTGAAGCAATAAATTCTTGTTCAAGTCCGACCACTGCAGCTGGCTGTAAATCATAAAGACTAAGTTCGAAACCTTGAATACGCGCGATGGATTTGTTTCCATGCTGCTTCTTTATTTGTGCTTTTAGCAGCCCGTGAAAATCAGGCGCTTTTGCACCCACCTTACACAGCACCGCTGGCAAGTCCGTTTGTTTATTAATGCTCCTTCGGTCGTTTACTTCGCGATCTAAGTGAATGGCTAGGCTTGGAATAAATGCAATAGGCCAGTCGAAATCGATCAAGCAATTATGCAATTTACCTTTGCTATCAGCATAGCTCACTCTGCCTGCCAAGCCTAAATCACGGTCAAACCACGGCGCCAGCAACACACCGCCATAAACCTCAAGTGCCAGCCGTGCATACCCTTGGCTTTGACTAATCGCATTGGGTTTTACTTTCAAACACGGGCTGTCGGTATGTGCCCCCACCATCCGAAAGCCGAGCTTTTCCGGTTTGCCGCTCCAGGTAAACGCAACCAATGAGGAGCCGTTGCGACAAACATAGTAACGGCCTTTCGGAAGCTTGCCCCAGTCTTTCTCTTCCTTTAGCGCCTTAAATCCAGCCTTGTCTAAAGACTGACTCATGTTATTTACTGCGTGGAAAGGTGTTGGCGACTGTGTCAGAAAGTTAAGCAGCGCTTTGGTCGTTTTCTTCATTAGATCAGTTTGTTTGGTTTCGCCGTATGCAAACGACGCAATAAATTGTGCCTCTTGATTGTAATCGACAATCAGCTACTTATATAACAATCGTTGGCTTTGAGGTTTTAGCTAACAGTGCAACCAACCTGCCAGCACTGCCTCTGGTTTTCGCCATCCAGTCGTACCGCGGTTAATGCGCCACCCCAGACACATCCGCTGTCTAACGCCGTGATTTTACTGTCGCGCCAAAAACCAAGCGCTGACCAATGTCCGCAAACAATTCGCCAGTTTCGACACTTTAAAGACGGGTGCTGAAACCACGGCATCAGGTCTTTAGGTTGCGATCCCGGGGCTCCTTTTTGCTCAAAGTCCAACTGCCTTTCAATATTTACATACCGCATCCGAGTACAAGCGTTAGTAATAAAGCGTAACCGCTTGTTTCCTTGCATGCTCCCTTTCCAAACAGTGGGCCTGCGACCATACATTTCTTTAAGGAAGGTTCGATAGGGTTGGTTCGGGCCGCGAAGCACCGATTCAACTTCGGCTGCCCTGCGCTTCAGTTTTTTCGCACTCCACCCGGGGTAAACACCGGCATGCACCATCAGCGTTTTCAACGATTCGTCGAAATGTGCAAGCGGTTGATTCCTTAGCCAGGCAACCAGTTCGTCGCGGTCGGGAGCGGTAATGATTTTCTTCAGGGTGTCTCCAGGGCGAAGTGGTTTTATTCCCTCAACCACCGAGAGTAGATGCAGATCATGGTTTCCAAGGATCGTTATCGCCGCGCTGCCAAGTCCTTTTACCAAACGCAATGATTCCAGAGAGCCCGAGCCACGATTGACAAGATCGCCGGTAAGCCAAAGCTGATCTTTGGCTGGGTCGAATTGCAGGTCATCCAGTAGCTCTTCCAGGGCAACAACGCAGCCCTGGATATCACCTACGGCGTAGACCGCCATTGCAAACTAGTTCTCTTCCAGTAGCTCGTCCAGTAAATCGTCATCGCTTCCGCCCAGTGGTTCTACTGGGCCATTTGCAATCGCCGCTGCGCGCCTTTGACGATAGCCCTCTCGCAAGAACAAGTAAGGGTCAGACTGTATGTCGATTAGCTTTTCTGTTCCCAAAAACTGAGTTCGCGTATCGACTACACCTAAAACGAAAAAACCGATATCTGCTGACGTATTGTTACCAACCACGCCTTCGCTGACTATATCGTTATACGCAAAGCCTGGAAACAATCCCCCGGTATCACGAATATTGCTCGGCCCGAAAAACGGTAATACTAGATGCGGCCCCGAAGGAACTCCCCAAACAGCGAGGGTTTGACCAAAGTCTTCGCTCTTCTTTGGCAGGTCAAGATAGGTTGCCACATCATTCAATCCAGCAAACCCGAGTGTGGTATTGATTAAGAATCGCCCTGTATCAGTGCCTGCACCTCGAAAATTACCCTGCAGCAGGCTATTGAGCACATTGTAAGGCTCACGCAAATTACTCAGGAAATTGGTAACACCGTTACGCACGGGCGAGGGCACAACTTTTCTATAGCCGCGCGCGACCGGCGCTAGCACCATTCGATCTGAAGCCAGATTGAAGTTCGTCATCTTTCGGTTGTAGCCTTCATATGGATCATTATCGCCTGATCCTGTGGATGCACAGCCCGCCATCAACATCACTGCTGCCAGGAATATGCCGGTTGAGGCCCACCTGGAATTTCGCAAAACTTTCATAACTGGAATTTTTCTCCTGATTAATCTAAACAAATTACCACGATTGACCTGTTCAGGTCATAGCAACTGCAGCCAAGTCGAAACCCTAATACGCCCGTTTTAACGTCAATTTCGGTTTATGCGGCAGATATTAGACAGACTGCGCGTTTTGTATTTAGTTGCCCTGATCTAGTGACGCACCCGAATGTCTGGCTTCATTGGGTTGCAATGATATCATTCTAGCCTCTCGTTTAACCCTTATATTCAGCTTCGAATCATGCCCGATTTCAACCAAATTTCCGAAAAACTTCTGGTGGGCGCCTGCCCGCGAGACCGCTCCGATATTGAGCAGCTTAAATCCATTCAGGTTGGACACGTCATCTGCCTACAAAGCGATCGTGACTTTCTGGCTATCGGCATTGATTGGCCGCAAATGGTTGCAGACTACAAACAGCAAAACATTCAATTGACCCGTGTCGCGATGACCGATTTTGATGAAGACAATATTGCCTCAGTGCTAAACAAGGCAGCAACCACCGTTTCCCAGGCTACGCAATCTTCGAACAAAGTCTATCTGCATTGTTCAGCCGGGCGCGAACGGGCGCCGACCGTTGCGGCGGCCTGGCTAATGCGCGAGCAGAAGCTTTCAGCTGAAGAAGCCTACGCAAAAGTGACGGCCGCGAGACCAAGCAATCCCTATCTGTTTATGCTTAAGTCCCTCGAACAAACTCTGTGAATTTACCGCCTCTCACCACCGGCATTATTCTCAACCGCTACAAACGCTTTCTCGCAGATATCAAACTGGACTCCGGGGAAACCGTCACCGCCCATTGTGCTAACACCGGCGCCATGACCAGCTGCTGGCAACCGGGAGCGCGGGTTGCCTTGAGCTATAACGACAATCCGAAACGTAAACTCCGCTGGAGCCTTGAACGTGTTGATATGGGTGGTGGCTGGATTGGCGTCAATACTGCCCGCGCCAATCCGATCATCATGGATTTTATAAGAGATAAATCCATACCCGGGCTTGATCAATATGAAGAAATGCGCGGTGAACCAACCTATGTTGCCAGCGGTTTCCCAAAATCAAGATTCGATATTCTACTGAGCGCACAGGGCAAACCTGATTGCTATGTTGAGGTGAAGAATGTGACTTTGTGGCTTGATCAAAAAATACAATTTCCCGACGCGATTACAGTGCGCGGGCGAAAGCATCTCGATTTACTTGTTCATGCAAAAAAAAACGGTTTTAGGGCGGTCATTATATTTGCGGTAAACAGGCCGGAAGGTGATTCAGTATCGGCAGCGGCGGAGATTGATCCGGATTACGCAGACGCCCTTAAAAACGCTTTAAAACATGGCGTTGAAGCAATTGCCGTCCGTATCCAACACCATGCAAATCGCGTTTCTATGGGGGGCATACTGCCAGTATTCACTTAATTGAGCTTAAGTGGGCTGGGGCGCGTTTATTTTGCGGCGCATCAGAAATACCAGTCCGCCGACGACGCCTTGCACTAAGATCATACCCAGAGCGATCCAGGCGTACGCAACCGAAGACTCAGTTGCAACGCCATAAATGCCAAACAAAAAAACGAATATCGCTTCGCGCAGACCGATGCCATTTATTGATATTGGAATCAGCATCAGAATATTCGCAACTGGAACGATGATGAACATTGCAGCGATAGGTATCTCAAGCGACAACGCATAGGTCATAATCACGAAATGGAAGATCACATTAAATTGTAAAACCAGCGACCACAGAATCGCTTTAATTAATACGTCTCCTCTTCCCTTAAATAAAATAAATCCCGTGTAGAGCTTTTCAGCAAGGCGCTGGGCGAAACTTAAAGGTCCGAGGCGAAGCTTTAAAAACCAATCGACCAGCGCTGCTCCGGACCCAAAGACAACCCAAAGAACGGTAAGCATCGCGGCTAAAATCAAGCCCATATACAAAACGATACCCGGTATTGCTTTCTGTACTTCGGGAGACAGAATAGCCGCAACAAAACCAAATACAACCAGCGCAAACATCCCTAAAAAGCGATCCATCAAAATCACCGAGACCGCCTTTGATTTGCTGCCAGCGACCCGCCAGACGTCATACATTCTGGATGCATCTCCGCCGATTGTAGAAGGCAACAAATTGCTAAAAAACATCCCGATCGCGAATGATTGCAGAAGAAAAGGTATTTTGACTTCGATGTCTTGCGCTGCCAGCAAACTTTTTTGCCGCATAGCAATAATGAGATAGCCCAGATAAAACAACAGAAATGCGGCTAAAAGCAGCAAGAAATTTGCTTCTCGTATAGACCTCCAAATTGCATGTAGATCGGACTGGTGCAATATCCATCCTATTAAACCAGCCGAGACCAAAACTTTGACGGTGGTTACCAGTACTTTTTTCATTTCGCCAGGGTTTTTCTCAACGGACTATTTTTATCAGATAGGGTTGGAAGAACAAATCGCTGTTCATACCAGTTACTTCAGTGAGTTCTCGGTCTAATGGATCAGCAACTATATAGGGCTTCTGTATTGTTCCTTAAAACCCTTGCGCTACAACGCAAAAAAGAAAGCGGGACGATAGCAAAAAGACGGCGATGGAGATAGTTGTTAACGAAATAAGCTCGCGTCCTTGGGTACATGTTTAGTTACATGCTTAATTAATTACATACTTAATGAAAAATGCCGTCGCCCATCTGGTCGATCGTCATGCGGCATTTATTCAACGTTAGAACCACCGCGCCTTCCCTGTCCCCGGTCTTGTCTGCGCGGACAAAGTGATGGGTTTTTAACTCTCCATCAACTTCTTTGGTAATCATCGCCTCTGTAGACCAGCCTCCCGCTTCCTGTTTTGGACACGGTGCGATCGAAAAGCCACTGTATTCGGTTGGCGGGTCAGAAATCACAGGCTTCTCACTCTTTTCACCGCCTAACATTTTCTTTAGAAATCCAAGCATCTCTTATTCCTGTAGGGCTGCCATTCTATTATGTGCATGTAACGCGGCTACCTTGTAAGCTTCCGCAAGGGTCGGGTAGTTAAACGCGTTTTCAAGGAAGTAGTCTAACGTCCCTTTAAGCGTTAGCACAGCCTGACCAATATGGATCAGCTCAGTTGCGCCTTCGCCGACAATATGGACACCAAGCAAGCGGCGAGTCTTGGTAGAAAAAACTAGTTTCATCAGTCCAGACTGCAAACCCATTACTTTGCCACGTGAAGTTTCAGGCAATGGCACGATACCGACCTCATAAGGGATTTTTCTTTTGATAACTTCTTCTTCAGTCATACCCACGCTGGACATCTCAGGCACAGCGTAAATGCCATATGGAAAAAATTCGGGTAGCTGGTGAACTTCTTCCCCCAGCGCATGGAGCACCGCAGCTCGACCCTGTTCCAGTGAAGTAGATGCAAGACTTGGAAAGCCGATCACATCGCCTACCGCATAAACATTCGGTACCTTGGTTTGGAAATGCTCGTCTACACTCAATCTGCCGCGATGATCGGTTTCCAGGCCAATTTTATCAAGAGACAGCTTATCCGTAGCGCCCACTCGACCGGCAGCAAACAACACCATATCCGAAGCAATTGCGCGATTACTTTCAAGTGTAACGATACAGGTACCGTTCTTGCGTTTTTCTATCTTGCTGACTTTCTGGCCAAACTGCAGTCGTATCCCCTCATCGACAATGTCATGGCGGAAATGCATCAGTACTTCGTTATCAATAAAGTCGAGCATGGTTTCTCTCGGCTCCACCAATGTGACATTAATATCCAGGGTGCTAAAAATGGTTGCATACTCAACCCCGACCACGCCCGCGCCAATGACAGTCATCGAGCGCGGCAATTTTTTCATGCGCGTAACCTCGTCACTGTCGATAACGCGTTCACCATCGAACGGCACATAGTCCGGCCGAAAGGTGTGGGTGCCAACGGCTACGATCACACACTTTCCCTTGAGTAAGCAGGTCTCACCAATATTTGTTTTAACTTCGATTTCACTCGGCGATAAGAAAGTACCTATGCCCTGGAACACGTCTACTCCGTTTCGCAGCAAATGATCCTCCAAAATATCCACCTCACTTTGCAAGGTCATATTTAATCGCTGCATCAAATCAGCTGCCGAAATATCAGCCTTCGCGCGATACGAACGGCCATAGAACCCACGTTCTCGCCAGCCGGTCAAATTCAGAACCGTCTCGCGCAAGGTTTTGCTGGGAATCGTACCGGTGTGAACACAGACACCGCCGACTTGCGGCATGCCATCGATAATGGCTATTTTTTTTCCTAACTTCGCCCCTTGAATCGCGGCAGTTTTACCAGCAGGGCCGCTACCGATAATGATGACATCATAATGCTGCATTTTTTGTTATTTTTCCGTGTAATGAATCTTTTGGGAATACTAGCAGAGACCGGTTGCTATCATAGCTGACCCCCGAGCTCTGGTTGTTGCAGGTTTTTTTGGAATGATTTACTATCTTGTCGGTGCTGAGAAGCATGTTAATCATGCCTAGATAGATTAAATTAGATGTTTAATCTATTTTTTACTAATATATTAGATATTCAATCTCAAATAGTATGAACAATCTTGCTGTCGCGAAAAATATTTCTAATCCTTCGACGTTCGAAGAAAGAGAAGAGATGGTGCGTAAGCTCCGCGAAACCACTACCGGAATCGACATTGAGTACCAGCTGGCGAACGGTGAGTCGAGCCGGCGGATTTACTTAGACAGCACCGCCAGCACCCTGCAGCTCGGCGTCGTCACTGATGTCATGCAGAAATATCTGCCCTACTACGCCAACACCCATACCGACGTGCATTTCAGCGCAATGCTCTCAACCCATGAATTTGAATGGGCTCATCAGATGGTGCTGGATTTCGTCAACGCGGATTCAGAGAAGTACGGCAGTTTTTTTGTTGGTAGCGGCACAACCGGTTGCATCAATCGGGTTGCACGAACCCTAAGCAGAAAGCGCCCGGAACGGGATGTGGTGATAACAACGATTATGGAACACCATTCTAATGATCTACCGCACCGGAAACACTTCAACGAAGTTGTACATGTTCCAGTTACCTGCGACGAAAAAGGATTTGGCGCTGCAGACGTCAGCAAAGTCGAAGAAGCGCTGGTTAAGTATGGAGATCGCGTTAACTATGTTTCGATCACTGGCGTGTCAAACGTCACAGGCATCGTTAACCCTATCTATGAAGTCGCAGAACTTGCGCACCGCCACGGCACAATCATTATGGTGGATGCGGCACAGATGGCGGCGCATGTACCAATTCAGGTAAGTAATCCTGAAAATCCGTTACGAGAGCTGGATATCGTTGTTATGTCCGGACATAAAATATATGCCACTGCCTCACCGGGCGTTGTGGTTACGCGACTGGATTTATTTAGTGATGTCGAGCCTGAAGAGGTGGGCGGCGGCATGGTAGACGACGTGCATATCGATCGTTATCAGCCAACTGTTTCATTTCCAGATCGCGAAGAGGCAGGCACGCCAAATATCGTTGGTGCGATTGGATTAGCGACCTCATTGTGTACGCTCAAGAAAATCGGCATGGACTATATCGATCAAGAAGAAACCGCAATCGTGCGACACGCTATCGATGAGTTAGCAATGCTTGAAGACATCGTGGTTTACGGCAAAACCGATTGCAACAGCGTACATCGGACGGGGGCGCTTTCCTTCAACATTCGCGGTATGCACCACTCTATGACCGCTTCGATCTTAAATGATTATTTTAATATCGCCGTGCGTAACGCCTGTTTCTGCGCGCATCCTTACGTGCGCGAAATGATTATGGATGATTTAAGCGAACACATGGATGGCCTGAGCAACGAGGAACTGGAAGCAATGGCTGAGCTACATCGCGGCATGGTCCGAGCCAGCTTCGGTATCTACAACACTCACGAGGATGTCAACAAACTCGTTTCTGCTTTGAAAGAAATTGTTTCCAATCGCGCCTTTTACGACCAGCATTACGAACAGATTGACCCAGACACATACCGCCACAAAGAATTTCGTTTTGACAGTTCGCCTATGTTCTCTGTGAATAGCGCCGTGGACGCATGGCTTGAAAACACCTAGGCCAACAGAACAACATATTGCTTTCGAACTCCTGAGAAACAAGAAAGTCGAAAATAGGTAAGATAAAGCTTCTCTTATATATGGGACTGCTTTTCCTAGTGTAAAATTTAGAAATTACACGACTCTTGACGTGACAACTATGTTTTTCATTCTTAAGAATTTCGACTTATTAAGGCGTGGGCGAACTGCGTGTCTGTGGCTTGCATGCATGGTTGTCAGTTTGCCGGCACATAGCATGCTGCCCCAAGTAGTTGATGGAGAACCGCTGCCTAGTTTGGCACCGATGCTTGAAAATGTTTTGCCCGCTGTGGTGAATATTTCTACCACCACGAATATCGATTTAGCAGACCACCCATTGTTTCGAGATCCTATTTTTAGACAGTTTTCGCCAAATCGGCAGCAGGAGAACAGTCTTGGCTCCGGGGTTATTGTCGACGCTGAAAAGGGCTATATCCTCACCAACCACCATGTGATCGATAAGGCCGATGAGATCTCGGTTACCACCAAAGACGGCAGAACGCTAAAGGCCGAACTGGTTGGTTCCGACTCTGGAAGCGATGTGGCTGTAATACAGGTGAAGGACGATAACCTTGTTGCAATAAAACTTGGTCGGTCCAGTGCTTTACGGGTAGGCGACTTTGTTGTTGCTATTGGCAGTCCGTTCGACTTAAGTCAAACGGTGACCTCAGGCATCGTCAGCGCTCTCGGGCGCAGTGGATTAGGCATTGAGGGCTATGAAGATTTTATTCAAACAGATGCTTCGATCAATCCGGGTAATTCTGGCGGTGCACTGGTAAACCTGCGCGGCGAGCTTGTTGGAATCAACACCGCGATACTGTCTCGGGGTGGTGGCAGCGTCGGTATCGGGTTTTCCATTCCAATAGACATGGTGAACCAACTGATGCAGCAAATAGTCGAGTTTGGCGGCATCGAACGAGGGCTATTGGGCGTAGCAATGCAAAACCTGACCCCGCAGCTGGCGACAGAATTCGGCATCCCGGGAAAACGTGGGGCACTGGTTACCCAGGTGGTCCCCGGCTCCGCTGCGGAAGACGTTGGCATGGCCTCCGGTGATGTCATCGTTAAGTTTAATGAAAGTATTGTGCTAAGCAGCTCAGACTTGCGTAATGCAGTTGGTTTGCTGAGAGCAGGCACCGACGGTACCGTTGAGTTCTACCGCGAAGGCGAGCTGATGAAGAAAAAGGTCAGAATAAAAGGCCTGAAAGAAATCGCGAAAAGTGCTGGCACTATCGATATTGACAGCCCCTTATCCGGGGCGATTTTTGCCGACGTGCGCTCGAATGAAAATGAGCGTGGGGTGCGTGTAGAACAAATCGAGAGCGAAACGCCCGCTGCGGAAACCGGTCTAATCCAGGGCGATATCATTCTGCAAGTTAATAAAACCAGAGTGCGCTCTATTAATGAGCTGAATAGTGTCCTCGAGGAAAATAGTGACGATAACGTTCTCGCTGTACGCTTGATTCGTGATGGCAGACCTTTGTTATTAGTTGTTCAGTAGAGATACCTGCTGAAACTTTCAATTGATTTCTACGGATCGCTATTTTTTGATAGACGGCAATCCGCGGGTTCTGGATAATTCAACCTACTTCAACCGTTCCCGTACCCATGTCTGATATTCCCGCTGGCGATCTGATCGCGCCTTCCATTCTTTCGGCAGACTTTGCTCGCCTTGGTGAAGAAGTAGATAATGTACTTGCCTCTGGTGCCGACATCGTCCACTTCGATGTCATGGACAATCATTATGTACCGAACCTGACGATAGGACCGCTGGTCTGCGAGGCGCTGCGCAAACACGGTGTCACGGCACCCATCGATGTGCACCTAATGGTTGAGCCGGTAGACCGCATCATTCCCGACTTTGCTGCAGCTGGCGCCAGTTACATTACGTTTCACCCAGAAGCTTCAAAACATGTCGATCGTAGTCTACAGTTAATAAAACAGTCGGGCTGTAAAGCTGGTCTCGTATTTAACCCTGCAACGCCATTAGATGCTTTGGAATATGTGATGGATAAAATCGATATGATTTTATTAATGTCGGTGAATCCGGGGTTTGGCGGCCAGTCATTTATACCCTCGACCTTGCAGAAATTGAAACAGGCGAGAACGTTGATCGATGACAGCGGCTTCGACATTCGATTAGAGGTCGACGGCGGTGTAAAAATTGAAAATATCGCCGAAATTGCGGCAGCTGGCGCGGATACCTTTGTTGCCGGGAGCGCCGTGTTTGGCTGCGCAAGGCAGTGTGACGCCAATCAATATGACTCAATTATCAGCGAGATGCGCCAGCAAATCACACAAGCCCGCAGTAGCGAATGTTAATCAGTGCGCGCGCTGCACTGTTTGATCTGGACGGCACATTAGTCGACTCGGTACCGGATATCGCCGAAGCCGCGAATCTCGCGCTGGATAAACTCGGACTACCTAGAAGAGCAGATGAAGACTTGCGTCGTTGGGTCGGCAACGGTTCACCAACGTTAATTAAGCGCGCTCTGACCGGTGAAGTGGATGGCGAGCCAGACCCAAAATTGCTGGAACACGCTTTGGGCTTGTTTTTCGACCTGTATGCAGAACATGTTTGGGTAAAGAGCCGACTCTACGAGGGCGTTGCAGAAACCTTGCAGACCCTTGTATCTCTAGGCTATGCCATGGCTTGTGTGACAAATAAGCCAATGCGGCATACCCGTTTGCTGCTGGACGCCTGTGATTTAAGCCGGTTTTTTTGTGTCACCGTTGGCGGTGATAGCCTGCCGCAACGAAAGCCAGATCCGGCCCAGCTGTTTCACGCCGCCAAGCAACTTAATGTCTCAGCGAACGATTGCGTAATGGTTGGTGACTCAATCAATGATATTGCCGCGGCCCAAGCTGCCTCGATCCCGGTAATTTGTTTAACCTATGGGTACAATCAGGGAATCGATTTGTCTACCAGCAATCCCGACGTTCTAATTGATCATTTTTTTCAAATACCAGACCATTTACAACTTCCTGGGGATTAGCCAAGTAAATTGCAAAGCAATGCTGAATACTGACGAAAAATAGTCCACAATACCGCTATGTCGCTTTATCCCATTACCTTCTTCAGTCAGGACAACGACGCCCTTTGCTGGCGATGGCGACGCTGGCGTAGCTAACGCTCCTTTCGTCCCCGCCCGACAACGCTATTCGATTCGGGCGCAGTTCACTATTGTTGTCTCTGGTAATGCCGCTCCATGTTAAGTAAAGAACAGTTTCTCGAATACGCCACTAACGGCTATAACCGTATTCCTCTCGCGAAAGAGATTCTTGCCGATCTCGATACACCGCTTAGCACCTATCTAAAGCTGGCAGCTGGTCCGCGTAGCTACCTGCTGGAATCTGTCCAGGGCGGCGAAAAGTGGGGGCGCTACTCGATTATCGGTCTGCCCTGCGATATTCGCCTTGAGGTTCACGGAAAACAAATGCGCTTTTTTGATGGCGATCAGCAAACCGCTGAGCGTGTGGTCGAAGATCCGCTTTCTGAGATTCGTAACTATCAAGCTGAGTTTAGAGTACCCGATGTACCTGGACTGCCGCGATTTACCGGCGGGTTGGTTGGCTATTTTGGTTATGACACCGTTACCCATATCGAACCCCACCTCGGCAGCAACCAGAAAACTGATCCAGTAGATGCCCCTGATATCTTGCTGATGGTTTCTGAGGAAGTCATTATATTTGACAACCTCTCCGGCCGGCTTCTGCTGCTAGTACATGGCAACCCGGATATTGAGAATGCCTACGAAAATGCGGTCGCGCGACTTGAAGGATTGAGTGACGCATTAAGAACAACCCTGCCAACCCAGCCTCAAACACCGTTTGAAAAACCGCTGGTGGAATCAGAGATAGCGTCTTCTCTGCCTAAACAGCAGTTTCTTGAAGCAGTAAAGGTTTGTAAAAACTACATTCGCGAGGGTGATGTTTTTCAGGTCGTTATTTCTCAGCGTATGACGATTCCTTATGCTGCCAGGCCACTTGAGCTGTACCGCGCTTTACGCACATTGAACCCTTCTCCCTATATGTTTTTTGTAGATCTGGGAGATTTTCAAATCGCTAGCTCCTCGCCAGAAATTTTAGTTCGGCTTGAGCAGGAAGAAGTTACAGTGCGACCAATCGCGGGCACCCGTAAACGTGGTTTGACAGAAGCAGAAGATCAGGCGCTTGCTGAAGATTTACTTGCCGACCCCAAAGAGCTTGCGGAGCATTTGATGCTTATAGACTTAGGTCGAAACGACGCTGGTCGCGTTTCACAAATTGGCACGGTAACGCTGACAGACAAAATGATTATCGAACGTTATTCCCACGTTATGCATATCGTTTCAAATGTGACAGGTAAGATACTGCCGGAACTTGATGCCATTGATGTATTGAAGGCGACGTTTCCTGCAGGCACTTTGTCGGGAGCGCCCAAAGTGCGAGCGATGGAGATCATCGAAGAGATTGAAACCGACAAACGCGGCATTTATTCTGGTGCCATTGGCTATATCGGCTGGAACGGAAACATGGATACCGCTATCGCTATTCGTACAGCATTGATTAAAGACGGGCAGGTTTATATTCAGGCTGGTGCCGGCATTGTTGCCGACTCCGATCCACAGTCAGAGTGGGAGGAGACGCTGAACAAGGCACGCGCAATTGTGCGCGCTGTAGATATGGTCAACAGTGGTTTGCAAACTGAATCTCAGGGGGGCTAATGCTATGTTGGTTATGATCGATAACTATGATTCATTCACCTATAACCTGGTTCAGTATTTTGGTGAGCTTAAGCAAGAAGTAAAGGTTCTGCGCAATGACAAAACAACTGTCGAACAGCTGGATAGCTTATCACCCAGCTATCTTGTTATTTCGCCTGGCCCTTGTACACCTTCTGATGCTGGCATTTCGCTTCAGGCTATCGAACACTTTGCCAAAAAGATTCCCGTTCTCGGCGTTTGCCTTGGGCATCAAAGTATCGGCCAGGCGTTCGGCGGTGAAGTAGTACATGCGCCAACTTTGATGCACGGTAAAACATCTATGATAGCGCATCAGGGTAAAGGTATATTCTCTGATCTACCCAGTCCGTTTCGCGCAACACGATACCATTCGCTGGTGCTGGCTCCAGAGTCACTGCCTGACTGCTTTGACGTTACTGCGCGCACGGTAGAAGGTGAGATTATGGCGATCAAGCACCGCGAACTACCGCTGCAGGGCGTACAGTTTCATCCTGAGTCGATCGAGACAGAACACGGGCATGCACTTTTGAAAAACTTTTTAGACAATAAAACTTAAAGAACATCTAGTCTCGATAATTATTTGCTATGCAAGATATCCTGCTAAAAATACTCGACCACAAAGCCAAAGAGGTTTCTGCTAGGAAAAAGCAGACGTCTATCGAAGCGTTGCGCGAAAAAGCCGACGCGACCAGTTTTGAAACCCGTGGATTTATTAAACGTATAGAAGACCGGCTTAGCGCAGGCGAGCCCGCCATCATTGCAGAGGTAAAAAAAGCCTCTCCGAGCAAAGGTATCATTCGAGAAAATTTCAAGCCGGGGGAAATTGCTGTTAGTTACGCCCAAGGCGGTGCCACCTGCTTATCGGTGCTTACCGATGAACCTTTCTTTCAGGGGCATGAAGACTATCTGGTCGAGGCGCGTGCCAAGAGTGGTCTACCGGTAATCAGAAAAGATTTCATTATTGATCCCTATCAGGTTTATGAAGCCAGGGTGATGGGTGCTGACGCTATTCTTCTCATTGTCTCGGCGCTCAATGACAGTGACCTGCTATCGCTATCAAACCTGGCGGCGACACTAAGTCTGGACGTTCTGGTTGAGGTGCACGACGCTAAGGAGCTGGAGCGTGCATTAGCCTTGCCCTGTCAGCTTATCGGCATCAACAACCGTAACTTACGCACCTTTGAGACGAGTCTTGATACTACGATTTCACTGTTGGACAGCATTCCCGAAAATCGCATCGTCGTAACCGAAAGTGGGATTCATAGCGGCGAAGACGTTCGCTTTATGCGCGACCACAACGTCCACACATTTTTAGTGGGAGAAGCATTTATGCGTGCGGCTGAGCCAGGGCAAGAGCTGTCCAGACTATTTTTTCCTAAAGGAGCTTAGCAATGAAGATACATCTGAAAAAAATAAGCACGATTGGCTACGAGGCGGTTACAGAAAGCGGGCACAGCGTAAAAATGGATGGCTCTCTGGAAAACGGAGGAGAAAACCTCGGCATTAGACCGATGGAAATGGTTCTGCTTGGTCTTGCCGGCTGCAGCGGTATTGACGTCGCCTTAATTTTACAAAAGAGTCGTCAACAGGTGACAAATTGCGAAATTGCTGTAGAAGGCAATCGCGCTGACGCGGTTCCCGCAGTATTTACGGATATTCACCTAAAATTCAGCGTCAGCGGTGAAAATCTAGACCCCAAAAGGGTTTCTCGAGCAATATCGTTGTCGATGGAAAAATACTGCTCGGTGACGCGCATGCTGGAACATACGGTTAAAATAACTCATGATTACGAAATCGTATCGCTACCCTGATTCAGGAATACTAGACCCCGTTCGACATGATGACTCTGTTTAAACAAACCTTGCTGTAAATTCCGAATGGATCAAATTTCTAGCTGGTTTAAGAATCAATTATCCAATCCGCAGGTGGTCTTTCTCACCGCCGCTGTGGTGGTGCTGTTTATTATTGTCGTCTATGCGGGGCATATGCTGGCACCGGTTATCGCCGGTATTGTTATCGCCTATCTGTTAGAGGGCATCATCAAACGATTTGGCAGCGTCTTGCCGAGATCTGTCAGTGTCTGGTTGGTGTTTCTTGCGTTCATGATTTTTCTGATGATTATTGTGTTCGGTTTATTGCCGACGCTATACAACCAGCTAACCCAAGTCGTTGCACAAATTCCTTCTATGTTGAGCAAAGGGCAAACCGCCCTTATGACCCTTCCGGAACGCTATCCTGATTTATTCTCACAAGAACAGGTCGTCGATATCGTCAACCGCGTGCGTGCTGATCTAACCGCATATGGTCGGCAAGCGGTCACCAATTCTCTCTCGGGCGCGGCTAGTCTGATTGGTTTGTTGATCTACGTTATTCTATTGCCCATTTTGATTTTCTTTTTTCTCAAAGACAAAGACCGAATCCTGCAATGGTTGCGAGACTTTCTACCTAGTGACAACCAGCTGGCAGTGACCGTATGGAAAGACGTTGATCGCCAGATTGGAAACTATATTCGCGGTAAGTTCTGGGAAATTTTAATCGTCTGGGCTGCCAGCTTTATTGCCTTTAACTTTTTGGGACTGCAGTTTTCCATGTTGCTGGCAGTATTAGTGGGTATATCGGTGTTAATTCCTTATATCGGTGCTGCTGTTGTTACCGTTCCAGTTGTGATCATTGCCTATTTTCAATGGGGCTGGACCAATGAGTTTTTTACACTGGTAGGGACTTATTTGGTTATTCAGGCATTAGACGGAAACTTATTAGTGCCCCTTCTTTTCTCTGAGGTCGTTAATATTCATCCCGTTGCTATCATAGTAGCTGTACTTTTCTTTGGTGGTTTATTCGGTGTGTGGGGTGTCTTCTTTGCAATACCGCTTGCTACCGTTGTTCAGGCGATCATCATTGCCTGGCCAAAAACATCGGCCAACAAGGAAGAAACCTAGTCCCGCCGCTGGCTCCCACGATTACTTGGACGATACCCTCCCGTGAAGCGCGCTTACACTGCTGGCACTATGGTTGACGCCCAACTGGTTGCTGACTGGTTCCAGGGCAATGGTGTGCCCTGCGAGATTTTTAACCAAAACGCCATGGGCGCTTTAGGCGAACTTCCTGTATCGCCACCCGAGGTATGGGTGCGCCGCGACGACGACTTGCCCTTAGCAATGCGTCTGCTGGATAAAGTTATTTTTATTGATGATGATGGAGAACAAGAATGTCCGCAGTGCAGTGAGCTAAGTCCGGTTGGCTTTGATATTTGTTGGCAGTGTCAGTCGCAGATACCACAGAGCTGAAATGGCTGCTGCGAAAAAGAAAAAGGCTACTCGCAAGAAGAAGGTGACTTCGCGTAAGCGATCAGTGAAAGGCGGCACTCCCACAGAGAAGGCCGCGAGAAAACCCGCATTTTTCTTACCACTGATAGGCCGGCTGATTATCGCCAGCTTGTTTTGTGTGGGTATCGCATTTATCTATCTCGATAGACAAATCACAGAACGATTCCGAGAGGGCGTGCATCCTCAGCCTGCACACCTTTTTGCGCGTTCTCATCAAATTAGAATAGGCTTAGGTCCAGATCAAAAACAACTGATTCGCACTCTTGATTATCTAGGGTATCGATCGGTAAAAAAAATAGCCGGCCCTGGAACGTATGTCACGGTAGGCAATCAGATGGATCTGCACCTGAACCCTGTGCCGACCGCACCAGACCAACCCTCACTGCTTCGAATCGGCTTTTCGGACAACCTTGTGAGTCAGCTGCTTGATCATCAGACCGGAGAGAATATTGAACAGGTCAGTCTCGAGCCCGAACAAATAGGTAGCCTGCAGCTTGGCGCCTATGAAGACCGTATAGCGCTAAAACTACATGAAATGCCCGAGCTGCTCATTACCGCGCTACTGGCTATGGAAGACCGCGAATTCGAAAGTCATATTGGCGTGGATATGAGCTCCATCATTCGCGCGCTTAGTAACAACCTTTTCTCGGGCAATGCGCTGCAGGGCGGTAGTACGATCACGCAGCAGCTTGTGAAAAATGTATTTCTAAGTCCCGAACGCTCCATTTCCCGCAAAGCAATCGAAGCGCTGATGGCTATTGTCATGGAGATACGCTATAGCAAATCAGAAATCCTCGAGTACTATCTCAATGAAATCTTTCTCGGCCAGTCAGGAAACCGAGCTGTTCACGGGTTTGCATTAGCCAGTGAATACTATTTCGCTCGACCTGTAGACCAACTCAAGCCCCACGAGAGCGCTTTGTTAGTTGGCATGATCCCGGCTCCTTCCTTCTACAACCCCAGGCGACATCCGGAACGAGCCAAGCGAAGAAGAGATCTGGTGTTAACCACACTCGCTCGTATTGGTGCGATGCCCGAGAAGACCGCCAGTGCGCTTACAAAACGACCGTTAGATATTGCACCCCATCGCGATAGTTCAAATACCCGCTTCCCAGCTTATACAGATTATTTACACCGACAGGTTCGCCAGCATTTTTCTGAAAACGTTTTACGCCGGGATGGTCTAAGCTTGTATACAACCCTAGATGCGGAAATCCAGCAGAAAGCGCAAGCGGGGTTGAGTAAAACGCTTACGCAAATTGAGAAAGACCGCAAGTTAGAAAGTGGTGTTCTGCAGGGCGCAGTCGTCGTAATCGAGGTTGATACCGGTGATATCGTCGGGCTCGTCGGCGACCGCAAAGCTGGGTTCTCCGGCTTTAATCGCGCTATTGATTCGGAAAGGCCAATCGGATCATTAATTAAGCCGTTTGTTTATCTTACGGCGCTGGAAAAACCCGAAGCCTATTCCCTTGCGACCGTCATCGAAGATACACCTATCACCCTCGAGCCGGAAAGCGACGAGCCCTGGTCTCCCCAAAACTATGACAAAACCTACCGCGGCTCGGCAAGCATCCTGGAGTCTTTAACCCGATCCTATAATGTGCCCACGGTGAGAGTTGGGCTGGAAGTTGGTGTAGATAACGTTGCGAATACTATAGGTCGGCTGGGGGTCAAACGGTCGATTAGCCGCTTCCCTTCAATGTTGCTTGGCGCAAACGGACACTCTCCTTTGGAGATAGCGCAGATGTACCAGCCAATAGCAAACAAGGGAAACCGCATGTTACTTCGCGCTATTCAGGAAATCCGCAACCGCAGTGGCAAGTCGATAGCCAGGTTTCCAATTGAACAAGAACGCGTGATCGACGAAGGCCCTGCATACTTAATCGACTATGCGCTTAAACAAGTTGTACAGCGAGGAACTGCGGGCTCTCTTGCTCGCAGCTTCTCCCCGCAACTGCAGCTGGCTGGCAAAACCGGTACCACTGATAATTATCGTGACAGCTGGTTTGCCGGATATTCTGGTAACTTGCTTACGGTTGCCTGGGTTGGTCGCGATGACAATAAACCCGTTGGTCTCACGGGTTCCTCCGGGGCGATGCAGGTATGGCGAGAAGTTATGTCCTCCGTTTGGCTCGCGCCCTCTGAATTTAACACCCCCGACGGTATCCGTCTGGTAGAGATTGATCCTATAAGCGGATTGCTCGCTCGTCACACCTGCGAACAGCGAGTTGCGATTCCGATGTTAAAGGGCATTCGACTCAATCAGTTTGCTCCATGCGCCGGTTTTATTGGCAAGGTGCAAAGCTGGTTTAATATTAGTTTAGGCGCGCAAGTAGTCGATGAGTTTCCGCCCTTAGGTAAGCGCTCAGGAGAGATTTACGTCCATCCGGTGGAAAATGAACCGCTCGTTGAATCCAGAACGATCCCCTCTAACCCTCAACAGTCCACCGCGGTGCGCGCCAGTCAGGCATTCAATAAAAGCCCAAAGCCTGTCCAGGACCGTAGCAGTGATCGACGATAGTATTATTGAAGTGCTGAATGTTGGTGTGGGTTGGTTTCTTGATCATCGATATGTAGTACCGCTGCGAGAACTGCTCCCACCAGCATCACAATCCAGCTAACGTAAACCCAAACGAAGAAAATAGGGATAGTCGCGAGCGCGCCGTAAATCAGTTGATATGATTTAAAATTGAGAATGTAGAGCGCAAAGCCGTATTTGGCTAACTCAAACAATAATGTCGCTACCAAAGCACCTATTACAGCGTGACGTAACTTTACTTCAGTATTGGGTATCGCTTTGTAAAACAAAACATAACCTACTAACTCAAACAGCACCGGCATATAGCGTAAAAAGAAACCGGTGGCGGTAGCAACCAGGGATTGGTCCGATATCACTTTTAATGACAGCAAGGTGGAGCTCATAGATAAGCTCACCACCATCAGCATAGGGCCTAAGGTAATGACAGCCCAATAGGTCAGCAAGCGTTGAAACACTGCTCTGCCTTTCTTGACCCGCCAAATATCGTTGAAAGCATCTTCAATCGTGGACAATAATAATAGGGCGCTGAGTAACAACACCATAAGCCCTACCGCCGTCAGTCTGCCTGCTTTACTCGAAAACTCTTCCAGGTACTGCCTAACGGTTTCCCCAGCTGCGGGAACAAAGTTCTGAAACAAGAAGTTTTGTAGCTCTAGGGCCCACTTATCAAATACCGGAAACAGGGAGAACATCGAAAAGATCACTGTCACCAACGGCACTAGCGCCAGCAAAGTAGTAAAGGACAAAGCAGAGGCTACGCGCATACAACGGTCACTGCGAAAATGCTTAACTACACGCACCATCAGGTTCAAAACATGCATTAGAGTTGTCTTTGGCTTGTTTAAAATCATGGCCGGGATGGTTGCCTATACAGATATTCGATCATATAGTATTGAAAAGTCTTAACCTACTCTAAAATACGATGTCGGATTCTATAGTGTTGTATCACAACCCTCGCTGTTCAAAGTCTCGAGAAACGCTGGCACTGCTTGAAGAAAAAGGACTTACCTTTGAAATCATTGAGTATCTGAAGCAACCGTTAGATTCAAAGCGCGTTTTAGGTTTGTCCAAAATGCTGGGCTCCCCTGTATCCGAAATGGTTCGAACCGGCGAGAGTGCCTATAAAGAGCTCGATAATCCACCGACAGATGAACGAGCGCTGGCACAACTGATCGCCAGCAACCCTATTTTATTACAACGCCCCATTGTAGTGAATGGCAAGCGCGCTGCTATCGGTCGCCCTCCTGAAGCAGTGCTAAATTTGTTTTAACAGTTTGAATGTCGTGATTAAAATATAACGCTCGCAATTGTAACGCCAGGTATAACAAGTTATGAAAACCGTAGAATTTACCGAAATGGCAAATGGCACTAAAGAAGATTATGCCTTTCTAGCCAAACACGAAGAGAAGTACATCGAATCACTCCCTGATCGATTGATGAACGCCCTTGAAGAGCTGGAAGGCTCTTTCGGTGGCTATAAAATATCGCGGCTTCAACACTCATTACAGTCTGCCACACGTGCAATGGAAGCGAATGAAGATGAAGAGATGATTGTTGCAGCACTGCTTCACGATATTGGTGATCCGCTCGCGCCTCATTCCCATAGCGAAATGGCTGCCGCAATTCTTCGCCCCTATGTTTCGGAACGTATTCACTGGATTGTAAAACACCATGGCTTGTTCCAGAGTTATTACTATGCCCATCATTTCGACAATGACCGTAACGCTCGCGATATGCATAAAGATCACCCCTGGTATGACGATTGCGTTCATTTTTGCGAACACTATGATCAAAACTGTTTTGATCCAGCGTATCCGACGAAAGACTTAGCCTTTTTTCGTCCGATGGTGGAACGCGTTTTTTCTAAACAGCAAAACTTCACCCTATAAAGTCGAATTGCAGAATCGCGCTCTTCTTGTGCTGAGACCTTACAACTAAAACAAAGTGTTGATATTTTGTGAACCTCCAGAATATGTTTGTTAAACGGTATTTGGTTATTGTTTTGCTTCTACTCGTTGGAGCATGTTCACAAAAACACCCTGGGAGTTCTTTTAAGCTGCCTCCAGATGGCCCCCACTCTATTTTTATTACCGTGGAAGGAATTCAATGTTGCGAGGGTGTATTGAGACTAGCGGTATACAATGACGCGGCATATTGGCTCAGCGAAACAGATATTGTTCGCGGTCGTTTAGGGTTTATCCAGTCTGAAACGCAGCACTTTGAAGTGCATGGATTACCAGAAGGGAAATACGCTATTGCGGTGTTTCAAGACCTGAACAATGATAGCAAATTGAATCGAAAGCTTTGGGTTTTGCCAAAAGAGCCCTATGGCTTTTCAAATAATGTGGGAAAGTATGGACCTGTCTCTTTTAAAAAAGCTGCTTTTTTGCTGAGCGAAGACAAACCCATTACTATTAACCTGAATTCGTTATGAGCGTATAAGTAAATGAACGTCAAACATCTATTCTTCATCGCTTTTCTGCTATGCCCACCCGCTTTTGGTCAGGCATATAATGACTTTGATCTAAGCAATAGCCTGATTGATAAAAAACATATCATTCATGGAGGCCCCCCGAGAGACGGTATCCCGGCGATCTCAGATCCAAAATATGTAGCGGCGGATGAAGCTTCGTTTATGAAACCTGACGATGTAGTACTCGGTTTTAAAACGGGTAACAGTGCATTCGCCTACCCTCGCCATATTCTAAACTGGCATGAGTTAGTAAATGATAAATCCGAAGGCAAGGGGTTTGTTATCACCTACTGCCCGCTATGCGGTAGCGGTATGGCTTTTTCTTCGGAAGTCGGTAGCGAATCTTTAGAATTTGGTGTTTCCGGACTTTTGTACAACAACGATCTGCTTTTTTATGATCGCCAAACTGAATCTCTGTGGTCGCAAATAGAGCGTCGATCGGTTTCAGGAGACTTTGCCGGCGACATACTGGAACAACTTTATTTGGAGCATACCTCCTGGCAATCATGGAAAGAGCGTTACCCAAACACTAAAGTCTTGAGCGAAGACCAGGGCTTTAGAAGAAACTATAGACATGATCCGTATACGGGTTATGAAACATCCAGCCAGCTGTTTTTTAAGTCACTATATAAAACCCCTAAAGAATTTCATACAAAAGAAAATGTATTGGGGTTAACAATTGGAGAAACGGCTAAAGCCTACCCATTTAGCGAACTGAGAAAGCAGGGGTTGTCCCGTTTCGAAGATGAGCTAGCGGGGTTTAGGTTCAATGTGATTTGGGATGCTGACGCTAATGCTGCCACGGTTGAATCCATCGACGGAAAAGCACTTACGCCTACCGTGGCATTTTGGTTTGCATGGTACAACTTTCATCCTGAAACCAAAGTCTTTAGAGCGAGTGACTCTAAGAGCTAAACAATGATTCTTTTGTTACTGATATAGTGTTTTCTAGCTGGTCATCGCAATAGTTTTAGGTAACGAGCTTGGGTGACTTAGAAAATTTAGTTCCACTAATCGGTTACTCTGACCGGCTATCGCTTTATCCTGGCGAAAAGATTGAGTTCAAGGTTTCCTCTTTAATCGACGCCCCGGTCAACGCCTGGTTAACACGTTCTATTTCTGCAGACCCAAACCCGGCTGGTATTGGAATCGTAGAACAAGAGTGTAGTGAGTTTTTTAAACCGGTTTCGTTTCAGGGACGAAACCAGCCGTTCTACCCTGGCTCTTACGGCCTCTCAAACTCTTCCGTTTCAATAAACACTAAAGCGGGCTTTGAAATCAGCGCCTGTATCTATCCTACGCTCGCTAAAGAATCGCTACAAACCATTTTAAGCGTTGGTCCCTTAAAGCTTTGCTTGCAACAGCGGTGCCTGGTTCTATTTGTTGGTCGTAACAAATATGAGTTCAGCCATTGCATTCACTACCAAGCTTGGCAACAAATCACTACTTGTTATGACGCAACAACAAAAAATATTTGCTTCAAGTGTACCGCTGCTAACCTGTCTGAGTTGGTATTAGAGATACCGGTAGATCCTTCCCAATTCCTGTTAGAAGCGCAAGAAAAAGTCGTGGTTGGAGCCAGTTTAAACAATGGTCTGGCTGAACACTTTTTTAATGGAAAAATAGAATCTCCCTCTCTTGTGTCGCAAAGTAATGTTGTTTTAAATTGGGATTTCTCTAGAGATATTTCTACAACGATGGCGCGTTGCAATAGCGACAGCAGCTTCGACCTCTCGCTAATTAATTATCCCACTCGAGCAGTCACATCTTCTTCCTGGGACGGTTCTGAAATGTGTTGGCGACACGCACCAGATCATTATGCCGCGATTCATTTTCATGAAACGGATATTTATGACTTTGAGTGGGACACAGATTTTCAATTTGTTTGCCCGGAAGATATGCCCTCCGGTATTTACGTCATGCATCTCCGTTGTGGTGATCATGAAGATGCGATGCCCTTCTTTCTATGTGCACCGAAAGGCAAGAACAGACACAAGCTCTGCTTGTTGGTGTCCACATTTACTTATGCAGTTTATGGAAATCACGCGCGGCCTGATTTTAAGCCTGAGTGGAAGACGCGAATGAAAGAATGGGGCGCCTATCCCTATAATCCGGCTGAATACCCCGCCTATGGTTTATCTACTTATAACCATCACCCCGACAAATCCGGTATCTGTCATGGCTCGCACCTGCGACCACTTTTAAACCTAAGGCCTGGTTATCTTACCTTTGGCTATGGTAAGAGTTCGGGTTTGCGTCATTTCCAGGCAGACAGCCATCTTGTCTCTTGGCTACACAACAAGGGTATTGAGTTCGATATCGTGACCGATCAGGAGTTACACGACCATGGTTCTTCTGCCATAGAAAACTATCAATGCCTTCTAACCGGGTCGCATCCTGAATATCACACCTTACAAAGCCTCGACACATTGCAGGGTTTTAGTCGCAGCGGAGGTAATTTGGTATACCTCGGAGGTAACGGATTCTATTGGAAAGTCGTCCCTCACAACGAAGCCCCTGGTTTGCTAGAAATTCGTCGCGCTGAAGATGGCATTCGGGCCTGGGCCGCTGAGCCCGGTGAATATTACAACGCTTTCGATGGCAGCTATGGCGGCTTGTGGAGACGTAACGGCAGACCACCACAGCGGTTGTGCGCTGTTGGTTTCTCTGCACAAGGAGAATTCAACGGTGCTGCTTACAGAAGAGTATGCTGCGATCCAAATTTTGATTGGGTGTTTGATGGAATAAGTCAGGAGCTAATTGGCGACTACGGTTTTAGCGGTGGCGGCGCTGCTGGTTTCGAGTTGGATCGATTCGACGAACGACTTGGCTCACCCGCAAACACAGTATTGCTTGCAAGTTCTGAAGGCCATGGCGGAGATTTTATATTGGTACCAGAAGAAACACTGACCCATCTCACCACCTGGTCAGGTGAACCGAAAGAAGATTTGATTCGTGCAGATATGGTGTATTGCGATCTGGATAATGGCGGCAAGTTATTCTCTGTCGGCTCCATTACTTTTTGCGGTAGCCTGCCATGGAACAACTTTAATAACGATATTTCGCGTCTTCTAGAGAATGTTCTAGATCATATGATGAAAGGCTAACCCAAGCTTTTGCCGTCTCTCGTTCGGGCGCTTTACTATTTCGTACAATAGAAAGAATACATAACCGAATTTTAGATACCTTAGAAATCTAAGAAACCTTACTATTTCAGTCTATTAGCAGCCGATATCGGGTCTTCATAAACTACCTACCTATACATCCAGGTTACTCACCGCAAACGCATTCTTCTCAATAAACTCTCTTCTGGGTTCTACCTGATCACCCATTAATGTTGTAAAGGTTTCATCCGCTGCAATCGCATCTTCTATATTGACCTTTAAAAGTCGTCGCACCTCAGGATCCATAGTTGTTTCCCAGAGTTGGTCTGGGTTCATTTCTCCAAGGCCTTTATAACGTTGAATGCTCACGCCTTTTCTCGCTCGGCTTAAGATCCAGTCGGCTGCTTCTGCGAGACGGTTTGTTTCAAAAGTTGTTTCGCCCCATTCTACGGTAATCGTACCATTCTCAATTTCTTTTAATCGCGTCGACATACCGATCATGCTGCGATATTCGGCGCTTTGCAGGAAGCCTTTACCAATGGTGTAGCTCTCTGTTAATCCATACTGATGTTTGGTAATTTGTATTTCGTTCGAGTCAGCCAGAAATGCGCTGGTATAACGAATAACCTCGCTTTGATCTACATTTAATTCTGTTGCCAGTGTTTCACAAATTCGTTCTGCTCGGCCTGCGACCAAATCCTCTTCTAAAACTGGCTCTATTCTTAACAACGCTTGCATTAACGGTGCACTATATCGCCTCGATAATCTTTGAATCGTCGCTTGCACTGTTTGCAAGTTTAAAATCAGTGTTTTTAGGTTACTACCCGTTAGCGTTTCGCCGCTTTGTAACTTAATCTCTGCTTTATCGGTGGCCACACCGAGAAGATGGCCGCTCATTTCGTTGTCGTCTAAAAGATACGTTTCTTTTTTCTTACTCGCCATTTTATACAACGGCGGCTGAGCGATATAAATATGCCCTCTCTCTAATAGTTCGGGCATTTGCCGGAAAAAGAAAGTCAGGAGCAGTGTTCGAATGTGTGAGCCGTCTACGTCTGCATCGGTCATCACTATGATTCTGTGATAGCGAAGCTTACTTACATCAAAGTCATCTTTACCAATACCTGTGCCTAACGCTGTGATCAGTGTTGTAACTTCATCTGAAGTCAGCATCTTATCGAAGCGCGCTTTTTCGACATTTAATATCTTCCCTTTAAGCGGCAAGATTGCCTGAAACTTTCTGTCTCGCGCTTGCTTGGCACTACCGCCCGCTGAGTCTCCCTCCACTAAATAAATCTCACAAAGGGAAGGATCTTTTTCCTGGCAGTCGGCTAACTTGCCTGGCAGACCGCCAAGGTCCAACGCACTTTTTCTGCGGGTTAATTCTCTGGCTTTTCTCGCTGCTTCTCGTGCTCGCGCTGATTCGATTATGCGCATCGCGATCAGCTTACCTTCTGTTGGATTCTCTTGTAGAAAGTTACCTAGATGTTCTGCAACTAAACTTTCGACAACACCTTTTACTTCTGAAGAAACAAGTTTATCTTTTGTCTGTGATGAAAATTTTGGATCAGCGACTTTAACTGATAGTACCGCTGTTACGCCTTCTCTGCTGTCATCCCCGCTTAGGGTTACTTTTTCTTTCTTAGCTAAGCCCAATTGGTTAATGTAGCCATTCAGTGTACGAGTCATCGCCCCGCGTAATCCCGCCAAGTGTGTACCACCATCTCCTTGGGGAATATTATTGGTATAACAGTACGTGTTCTCCTGATACGAATCATTCCATTGCATCGCGAGCTCAATATGTACCCCTTCCCGCTCGCCAATCATGCTAAACACTGTTGGATGTAACGCTGTTTTCTTTCTGTTTAAGTGACTAACAAAAGCAGCAATACCACCTTCGTATTCGAATACTTCTTCTTTGTCTTCGCGTTCATCACAAAGCTCTATTCGAATGCCAGAGTTTAAAAATGAAAGCTCCCGCAATCGCTTGGCAAGAATTTCATATTTATATTTAACATGGCTAAATGTTTCACGACTAGCCATAAAAGTCACGATCGTGCCTGTTTTATCCGTGTCACCTATTACCGCTAGTGGCGCTTGCGGTTCTCCCATCTTATAAATTTGTTCATGACGTTTTCCGTCTCGATGAATCTCTAGTATGAGTTTTTCCGAAAGCGCATTGACAACGGAAACGCCAACTCCGTGGAGTCCACCGGAGACCTTGTAGGAATTCTGATCAAACTTTCCTCCAGCGTGGAGAACGGTCATAATTATTTCCGCCGCACTTTTGCCCCCTTCTTCTTCCAGAATACCGGTGGGTATTCCTCGACCATCGTCACTCACAGAGATCGATTCGTCAGAATGGATAGTCACACGGATTTTTTTGCAAAACCCTGCCAATGCTTCGTCAATGGCGTTATCTACCACTTCAAAAACCATATGGTGCAGACCGGTACCATCGTCTGTATCACCGATATACATCCCGGGACGCTTACGTACCGCATCCAGTCCTTTAAGGACCTTAATACTACTGGCGTCGTATTCTTCTGACATAACTATGCAGGGTGGTTAAATAACCGCATTATTTTAACATAAGTGTGGCTTTTCTGCTTTTTAACTAACCGGTATTTTTTATTTAAATCAATTAGTTACGGAGATATTTGCCGGGTAAGAGTATCGCTGCATGCTAGTTTTGTAAGGGCATCAGCTCAACAATAAATATATTTAATATTACTATTAAAAATCAAACAGATATATTATAAATTGATTTACACAACGATTCCCAATCGCCCTTAAACCGCTGTCTGCTTATATCCCCCTTTCCTACGAATCTCTCAGTTAGCTAAAAAGCGGCTTGTGTTAGGAAGTCTCTGCTTGCTGCAAATAGATATCCATGTCCTTGTTTCACGTGAAACATATTCTATCGAATGCGCAATATTTACCTTTAACAGTTGCCTACCCTTTTGTATCAGCTTTCCTGGCGATTGTTTATTCTGGTTTCAGCAGAATGACTAAATAGCGAGTCCCTCTTTCATATTACTCTTAGCAAATATTTGATGGTGGATTGTTAACACTACCCTTGTTCCACCTCTCTCAGGAATGCTCCAGTCATTTGCTTAGAAAACAAGGAATTTAACTAATTCGTTGCTTTACATATATGATTGCTTAACCTGCTAACTCTAAGCCAAAAAAAAGAGCCCGCTGGTTTGGGCCCTTATTTTGCTAGCTGTTTTCTGTTTTAGACGCTTAAGGCGGTCAAATCAGCTAATCTTTAAAATGTTTCACGTGAAACATGCGAATGTCCGCTAGATTCGCATTGGCATAACCAACCAAGTGGAAATCTCATCTCCAGGCTGTCTAACAATACAAATGCCGTCGTTACCCTGGAAGTGCAAAGCCACTTGTTCTGTGCTAATAGCGCGACAAGCGTCGATCAGGTAAGTAACATTGTAACCTGTCTCAACAGATTCACCTTTGTAGTCCACCGCCATTTCTTCGAGGGCTTCTTCCTGTTCCGGATTATTGGCAGTAACAGACATTTTTCCCTTCTCGAGCCGAAGTTTTACACCTTTAAAACGATCTGTTGTTAATACAGCTGCACGCGTCAATGTTTCAATTAGTTCGGATCTGTCCACTTCAATGAGCACATTGAGCTCTGTCTCTAATACGCCTTTGAACTCGGGAAATTTGCCGTCAATCAATTTTGTGATTAATGTCGTCTCTCCGCGAGACAATCGAAGATGATTCTTACTTACCTCAATGAGAATTTCTGACTCATCATCACCATCCAAGAACCGACCTATTTCTGTAATAGCTTTCCTTGGTACGATGACCTGCCGAACGTCATTATTCGAGTTATCTATCTCCTCTTCGCTTTGTGCGAGCCGATGACCATCCGTTGCTATAGCACGAAGACGACCTTTCCCGATTTCGAATAATACGCCATTTAGGTAATAGCGAACGTCTTGTACAGCCATCGCGAAAGAGGTTTTAGCTAATAAGCCTTTAAGAGATAACTGTTTGATTTTAAATCTTTCTTCCCAATTTCCAGATTCTATTCTCGGATAATCTTCAGCCGGTAAAGTCTTTAAGGTATATCGACTTTTACCAGAGGTCATTATCGCTTTTTCACCATCTGTTTTTAAAGAAATCTTCGCGCTTTCAGGAAGCATTTTACTTATATCCAACAATTTCCTGCTGGAAACAGTAAACGTTCCATCCGTGCCTTCTACGCCTTCTATGGATTCTGATATCTCTACTTCTAAATCTGTGCCGACTAAGGTGAGGCGACTGTTTTCTAAATGAAAAAACAAATTAGCCAGGATAGGCAACGTCTGGCGACGTTCCACTACGCTGCTTACTAAGGATAAAGTGGGTAATAATTTAGAACGCTCTATTTTGATATTCATTTTATATATTAGTAGTAACAGTAGTAGGCTCTGTGGAATTGTGTATAAAGCGAATAAGTTCTAATGAATCAATAACTTATCTACTCTGAATCTGTGTATATTTTGCGTATAAGTTCTGTGTAACTAGAGGATAGAATGTGTACAAA
>CALKKV010000018.1 GCA_937992195.1 uncultured Gammaproteobacteria bacterium
TCGGGTTAAGGGGTAAAATAAGGGTAAGGGGTAAACTCATCGCAAGATATAGCACAACTGGCGATTATTTGGATAAACGGCAGATAAAATATGACAAGCGGTTGCAAGTTGTAATTAGTAACCATCTTATAGGAAAAAAGAGCTTGAATATTGTGAATATAATCACAGAAAAAATGTGTATGTGTTCACAGATCATTATTTTGATGAAAAGTAGAGTATCCTGCAATTATGAATCGGATGAGAATTGTTTCCGATTCAAGTGAGGCATGTCGATTGATCAACTACATTAAATATACGATCGACTTATAATTAATTGCAAAAATTGCGCGTAAAAATCAACACTAATAGTGACGCGATTGGAGGCAACAGTGAGAGTAGGAATTATCCCCGCAGAGGGGAGGACATTTGGATATCGACTCGTAAAGCGGATTCTAGATCTAGTTTTAGCGCTTACGGTAGCTATGCTATTTCTTCCTGTATTTATTTGCGTTGCTTTTTTAGCAATCATTTTTCATGGGTTCCCAATTTTGTATGTCTCTCCAAGACATATATCTGTCGACGAGCAGATTTCCATCTTTAAATTTCGTACGATGGTGAAAGACGCGAATTCACCTAAGTATCAGTTGAAGGAACGCTTTATGCGTAACGGATATCTTGATATTCCGCCGGATTGTGAAGTGTTCACGCCATTTGGTCGACTTCTAGAACGTACTCAGCTTGTAGAGCTACCTCAGGTATTCAATATAATTGTTCATGGCATGAGTTGGATCGGAAATCGTCCCTTGCCTAGTAGTAATCATTCGCTGCTGGAACAGCACCAGGGTTGGGAGTCTCGATATCAAGCGCCATGTGGGATTACCGGAATTTCTCAAATAGTTGGGAAACTTAATCTGGAACCAAGACAGAGAATTGAGTTGGAGTCTTTGTACGCGCTTGTCTATCAGAATGGCAATATACTTCGCTGTGATTTCGTTATTGCGTGTGCTACAGCCAAACTTATTCTATTTGATATACCTACTGACTATGACAATGCGCGAGAACTATTGCGTCGCTGCTTATAAAGCTGTGTTTTAACAACTAGGGTTTTTATTTGAACCTGATCTGTTGTGTCGAATTTCTCGATATGTTTATTTAATTTGGGCAAGTAGTGACAACGGCGCCGAATATTTTGGAATTCGAAAAGCGATAAGTAAGATGAATATACTCATTAGTGGTGCAACGTCACTGATCGGCGCGGAGATAGCAAAACGCTTTTCCTCTGGAAATAGTCTCTATTTGATTGCGCGGAATTCAAATGATCTCGCGGCTTTAGTCGAAACGCTGAATCCGAATTCAGAGAATGTTAGCATTGTTGAGTGTGATTTATCCGATGGAAATTGTCAGACGATTGATTTGTTGAATGATCAAGTGTCTTTTGATTTGTTCGTAAGTATTGCATCGGCGACATCGCGAACGAGAGATTCAAGTCTTGATGCTTTGTCGGTGCGAAGGCATGCGAATGTTGATTTGATTTCTCCGATAAATATCGCAATGACGTTGATTAAAAAAAAGCCGGAAGGAAAAAAGTTGAATGTAATATTTCTATCAACTGTACTCACCTCATTGATTAGTCCAGATCGAAGGGTTTATTCTTCTTATAAGACACTTCAGCAGGAGTATCTCAGTCGGCTAAGTAAAGATAAGGTGAAGCTGATGCTCGTGGAAATCGCAACATTTATCTCTCCTGAAAAAGCATCTGATCGAACGAAAGAATTAGCTAATCAAGTCTACTCAGGTTACCAAAACGGTAGGCGTAAGGTTACCTTTGGATTTAGCGGGCGGGTTTTAAAGGGGATATACTATTTACATCCCTTATTGTATTTTGGGTTAATTAAATCTCTCAGGTTAGTGCGCAAGCTTCTAAACGACCCTATAAAGTAACCAGAAGAAATTTTAATGAAGAGGTTTGTATAAAAATGAAAACGTTACTTTACATGCAGTTCATAAAGCGTGGTGTTGTTATTGCCCTGTATTTTCTTCTTAGTTTTCAAACGTCTTTTGTGATGGCGGTTCAGAATCAGCAATTTGTTCTTGGAAAGGGCGACATTGTCGATGTTTTTGTCTGGAAGTACCCGGATCTGTCCAGACAAGTAAGTGTCAGACCTGACGGTCGAATAAACTATCCGCTGGTCGGACAACTTACTGTAGAGGGGAAGGGCATCCTTGAAGTTGAGGATATGATTCGTGATGGGTTGAAAAAGCACATAAGAGACCCCCAAGTTAACGTTGGTCTCGATACCTTGAAGAGTTATGGAGTCTATGTCCTAGGTGAAGTTCTTAGGCCAGGATACTTTAGTTTTCAGGGGTCTATAAGCCTGGTACAAATCATTGCAAATGCTGGTGGCTTTACGCCATTCGCTTATAAGAAACACATTCTGGTTGTTCGGAATACTGGTTCTGAAGAAGAGAGAATCGTGTTTGACTACAATGAGTATCTGAAGGGTCAGAAGGATATATTGCTTCAAACCGGTGATACCGTTGTAATTGAAGCGAATAGTAAGTCATTCAAGTGATGATTGAAGAATGTCGCTAACAGTGAATTATGTTTGAAGTATTTCGATTCAAGAAGGTGGGTGTTAGTTGGCGAACGCGACTAGTGCTGTTGCTATCCTGTGTGCTTTTCTCATCACATTCTGCCGGAAGCTCAGGTGGAAGTGGTCGAGAGCTTCTGGAGGATATCGAGCTAGATCGGATACCAATAAATCGCCGAGGCGTCTTAGATATTAGTAATCGACTCATCCTTCCTCCACTGGTGAAAGAGCAGGGAGTAACCTTCAGGATTGGTGGGAATATTGAATATGGAGATAATATTTTCTTCAGAGATAACGAATCAGAGATTGAGAGCGATACATTATTTTCTATCACGCCCGGGGTTCATTTTCTCCACAAAGATAATTTGAATCAGACAGATCTAGATCTGACATTTGAAGCTGTAGAGTATGGAAGTAATTCTGAGCTCTCAGATACTATCAGCAATGCTTCGTTTTTGGCCGTTGGTTCATATCGGATTTCTCATAAAACTAGTTTGGAATTTATAGAGCAGTACAGTCTTACTTCGGATTTAAGTACTCAGGTGATTCCGGGTTTAGTAACAGAGCTGGACCAGATCGAAGCAAACTATATTGAGTTTGGTGCAGCCCATCAGTATACAAATACTGATAAGTTAACTGCAGCTATTGCTTCAGATATTGCAAATTACGACGATGATAGTCTGGTAGACACCACAACATTTGATTTGAATTTGGGGTGGAATACGAAAAAATCGAAATCAATCTATGGCGCCGAGTACCGTGCTAGGCTTTTCGATTTTAGGCCAAGAGCTCCACGTTTACCAGAAGACGTAGATGTAGATTTTGATCCGGAAGACCCACAATTTGCCGGTAGTGACGGTGGTAGCGAACTCACACACGCTGTTTATCTTACACAGGAAAAATTATTAACGCCCCTCTGGCTATGGGAAGGAAAGATTGGCGCTTTGTTCTCGGAGGATGTGGTAACCGATGGTGACATTATTGGCGAGGCTAAATTGAGATACAGGGAGTATGACGAATGGTTAACTTTTTCTTTTTCAAGGGATTACATTATTGGCGGTGGATTTGAGGCAGTGTATCTCTCCCAGGCAATAAGTGCGGAGTATTTCAAACAAGTTGAAGCGAATACCAGTTTTACAGTGTCCTCCAGTTTTAACAAGCTCGTACCCAGAAACTTTGATCAAGGAGAACTGAGGGTGATTAAGGGAGAAGCAAGTGTGAACTACTTTGTCGATAAAAAAACACTTTTGCGAGTCAATATAGAAACCCTTCGTCAAGAGACTCCTGGATTTTCTAATACGACTAAAGCTAATACGTTAACGTTTTCCATTGTCTATTCGATATGATGAAAATCAGAGACACGTTTTCGTATTTCGATCAGTCCTACAATGGTTTATAAATATGTCTAATAAAGAGAAAGGTGGGAAAAACAACGCAATGGATCAAATCATCCGTGAAGATGGATATTATGAGCCGTATGATTTTTGGCTGTCGTTGTGTGGAATTTATAATTTGTTCGCTTATTCGATGGATCTTTTAGGTGATGTTAGAGGCAAGAAAATTCTGGATTGTGGATGTGGCGTAGGTCACACCTCAATTATGTTGGCCAAAAAAGGAGCAATCGTTACCGGGTTTGATACTTCTGGCGAAGATCTTGACACGGCGCGTGAATTGGCAGAAATAAATGGAGTAAACATTGATTTTCGTGAGCATCCTTTTGAGTCGACAGACTACCCGGACGAACATTTCGATTTATTGTTTGGCGCATTCATCTTGCACCATGTCGATTTGGAGAGGTCTTGCCCTGAAATTTCAAGAGTTATTGCGAAAGACGGTAAAGCAGTTTTTATAGAGAACTCTGCACGCAACAAAATTCTAATGTGGGCGCGTGAAAAGATAGTCGGTTCTTATGGTGTGCCGAAATATGGAGACGATGATGAAGAGCATCCGCTAACTAAAGAGGATGTAAGATTGCTGGAAAAAAGTTTTCCTGGCACAACTAAAATTCATCATCCTGAGTTGTTGTTTCTCCGGCTCGTTGATTTCTACGTTTTGGAGAAGCGATCAAAATTATTAACCTCGTTATTACGTGGGGGTGACAGTGTGTTAGGAATGCTCCCTGGAATGAAGCAATTGAGCTACTTTCAAATAGTTGAGTTCGATAAAAAATAGCATCTAGCTAAATGGTAGCGTTATCAATTGCGCAAGTTATTCAATATTGATTAATGTTGGGACGATAAATAGAGTACCGCGATTGATAAACTTAGCACATGACTAGGATAGAACCATTTCTTTTTCTGCTAATGCAAGGCGATTTCAGTTATACCAACTTGCTACTCGCTGTTCATCCTTGCCAGCTATAGCTACGTTCATTAAGTTAGTGTTCAGTCCGGGTATGGTGACCTATACCAGTGGAATTTTCCGTGCCGGACTCGGCTTTCTTATAAATACTATTCTTGCCAGAACCTTAGGCCCTTCAGATTTTGGTCTGTATTTCTTTTTCATAACAACCGTGATTCTTTTGCATGCGTTGATTGGTGAGGCGATGGATTCTGCGATGGTTCGATATCATTCAGATTCCCATGCAAATGAAAAATCAAAGGTCAGGAGCGTTGTAGGAAGCGCTGTTGTGCTTCGGATGGGGATAGCATTTCCTGTGTTGTTGCTAGGACTGGCCGGTGCAACCAATTTCTCTGTCATGGTTTTCGACACTGAAGAACATGCAGGGATGATCAGGCTGGCGTGCCTGACGGCTGTATTACTCGCGTTTTTCAATCTCGCACTTGCAATACTTCAGGCTAAAGAACTATTTTTTGTTCGAGCAGTTTTGTTTCCTCTGGTAAATCTAATTAGATTGCCAGTAATTGTCTTTCTCTTACTTGGCGCGTATCTAACTCTTGACTGGATTTATTGGTCCTATTTGTCTGCAGCCGCAATTGCTGTCATTGTTAGTCTCTGGATCGTGAGGGCAGATTTCTCGTGTATGAAATTTGATCGAGAAATCTGCTGGAAGATAGCCCACCTTGCCAAATGGAATCTTTTAATATTTGGATCGCATCTTGTATTGATCAATTTGGCAGTTCCTGTGCTAACCAATGTTTCGGGAAGTGAGTCGGCAGGGTATTTCGCAGCAGCAGCGACTCTGACTATTTTCGTGGAGCAGGCGATTTCTGCAATTCTAATAACTATTTTGCCAAAGGTAAGCAAGCTTCAGTCGCAAGACGAGATGTTTGGATTTATAAGAAGTACGTTTCCGCGCTACGTGTTGGCGGCTATGGTGTTGGCCCCAATCGCCTTGTTAGGAGAGTTGTTCATTAAGTTAATTTATGGAGACGGATACCTACCCAGCATCCCAGTATTCCAGATAATTTACATCGGTAGTCTTCTAAATGTGATCGCCCAACCTATTGGGCTTCTTTTCTTTACTTCTGGGAAAGCCAATTTATTGGCCTGTTTTTCCGTATTGTCGGCAGTGATCTGGTGCGCAGGAGCCTGGTTCTTGATTTCACCCTATTGCGAAATAGGTGCAGCGGTGGCGATTCTGATCGCTAGATTTTCTTTTCTTTTGCTGGTTTTGGTCGCAGTATTTGTCGTTTTTTATCGGCGGAGTTTTCTTGCGCAGAAATAGATATGGATATTAACAAACAAAGAGTAGAAACAAGTGATAAGACCGGGAAGGCCAATGAATTGTCTGTATTAATGTCGATTTATTCCGATCCGATTCCATTGATAAAGATCGCGATTGAAAGTGTACTGAATCAGACTTATAAAAAGTTCCAGTTCGTAATTGTGAATAATAATCCAGGTGACGAGAGCCTTCGTTTAGTGCTGAAAGAGTATGCTCGGAGCGATCGGCGAATTTTAGTTGTTGAGAATAGTAAACATACACTGCTTTCTGAAAGCTTAAACAATGGTTTACAAGCAGTAACTGGAAAGTATGTGGCAAGGATGGATGCTGATGATATTGCGCTGCCCGATCGATTGGAGCTTCAGCTGGCATTTTTGCGGGCCAACGCCAATATAACTCTGGTTGGAGGCAATGTTATATTAATTGATGAAGATGGTAACGAAATGTCTTCATTGAGAAGACCGGTTTCCAATCGCCTGATTACAATCTATCACAAATATGGAGTTGGCGGCTGTGTGATGCATCCTACTTGGATGGGTAAGGCAGAGTTTTTCAGTTCATTAGGTGGATATCGAAATTCTCTTTCGAATACTGAAGACTACGATCTATTACTTAGAGGCAGCATTTCTGGATTCCGATATGCCAATATAGGAAAGCCAGTTTTAAAATACCGAATTAGACAAGGTTTGTCGGTACAAAATATTGCATCTCAAATGCGATACGCAAAACTACTTCGTAAGCTTTTTCTGTCGGGGCAATTGGATGATGCTGAGGTGGTAAGCGTTGAAATAAATAGATTGAAGCAAAAGTTGCAAGACTGCTCAGGGCGGGAGACCGAAGCATTGCTTCAGCTGTATGAGTTCAAGAGTAAGTTGGCATCTAGAAATCTTTGGTCAGCATCAAAAAGCCTGATTAAAGCAGTATATCTGGCGCCGGTTTTGTCGTTTGATGTGGTTTTGAGGAACTCAGTTTTAAACAAAATACTAGTAATGCTAGGCTAGTCAATTTTAGCCGGTAGAGTTGCCGCTATTTGGTGAACCCAGATGTTGAATTTTTGTGCTTGCACTAATTTTCCACTTGGAAATATCAGAACCAAATCGAAACTTGATTAGAGTTAGTAAAAATTCAAGTAGTGCTACGGGCTTAACATGGGACTGCCCGTATTCGCGCTCTTTTGCAACCACGTTTAATTCAACGATTTCCAAACCTAGTTGATGGGATTTGATTATAATTTCTGGGTCTATTGCCCAATTTTTTGATTGAATATTCAGTACTCCCAATATATCTTTATGAATTATTTTTGGATTTCCGTTCATGTCTCTGGTGCCAATTCCTGGCCATAGGAAGTGTGTGAGTATATTGTAACAAACTGAGACAAGAGAACGAGCTACTCCCTCTCTGCGAAATCGGCGGTGTACTTTTGCTATAGCAAACTTGTTCTCCCGTAATAGTTCTTCAAACAGTCTTAAAATATCTTTGGCTTCAACTTCGCCATCAGCGGGGAGTATGCCTATCCACGGAGCCTGACAGCTAGAAAAAGCGCTGGTGATACCGAATCCGTAGCCTTGATTAACCTTAACTTCAACGGGAATAATTGGCAATCCTTGTGAAACAAGGCGAGATATAATATCTCCAGTGTTATCTGTTGACCCGTTATTGCATACTACTAGCTCTACCTTGAATCGGCTTTGGTTGAATTGATTTACTAGTTCAGGAAGTATGTAACCTATGCCTTCTTCTTCGTTAAAGCAAGGCAGAACGATAGAGAGATCGGGCGTGCTTTTGGTTTTATAGTATAGGTGCAAATTAATCTGCTGAAAGAACAGGTTTATGCTTTATGTATTGCTTTCCCAACAACTACAAAATCTGGAGCTTTGGAATAGCAACAATGAATTTTCCTCCTTTGCCGCTGAATGATGACAGTTGCTCTACTATTTCGTCAAGGAAGTTCCAGGTCAAGACTAAGCAGTAATCAATCTTCTCTTCTGTCAGAGCTCCGGCTGGTCGTATTGGCAACTTAGAGCCGGGCATATACCGACCTTGTTTATAAGTGCTTCTGTCTGCTACAAATTCCAGTAAATCTTGGCCGATGTCGAAATAGTTTAAAAAAATTGCTCCTTTGGCCCCAGCTCCGTACCCGGCAATTCTATTTCCAGCGTTTTTCAACTCCTGTAATTTTTGCTTTACTTCAGCACCCAGTGCGTCTACACGATTCATCATTGCGCTGTAATAAGTTGGCGTCAGCATCCCGGCTAGTTGTTCTTGCTCCAGCATTTGTGCTACACGCTCAGAGCGAAGCTCAATCCCGACAGCTTGATGCATGACCGAGACTCGTAATGAGCCGCCATGAATAAACTGAGATTTAAAATCAGTTATCACCAGATCATGTGCTTCAATGATATTGTGTATAGCTGACAGAGAATAATAATAATTGTGTTCGTGGTAAATAGTATCGAACTTTATGTCTTCGATCATCGAGCCGACATATGGCGTTTCGATAATCCATACTCCATCCCGATTGAGTAACGTTTTTACACCATCGACAAACTCTCCAATCTCGGGTACGTGCGCAAAAACATTAAGCGAAAGTATGAGATCTGCAGTACCATTTTCCTTTTCAATTTTTGCCGCAGAGGATGTGTTGAAAAACTCGCAGACTGTTTCTATACCCTTCGCTCGCGCGACTTTAGCTACATTGTGCGCTGGTTCAACTCCAATAACCGGAATGTTTCTTTTGTCAAAATATTGCAATAGATATCCATCGTTACTCGCAATTTCAACAACGAGACTATTCTTATCTAGATTATGGATATCGGATAGTTCGTCAGCCATCTTACAGGCATGGTGAAGCATCGTATCAGAGAAAGAGGAAAAGTATGGATACTCTGTAAATATTTCTACCGGATTCAGGTATGTGCCAACTTGAAGCAAGCTGCAATCGAGACAGAGGTACAAATCTAACGGATGCTTGGGTTCGGGTTCTTCTAACGCGCAGCTTTTTAACAAGGCATTTGCCAGTGGCATGTTGCCTAGATCAATAGTTAGCTTAAGCGAAGAGCTCCTACAATTGCTACAGGTTGCACGACGGGTGGCGTGGTTGCAATTAGGACTCTTTCCTAGAGTCTCTTTTTCTCCTCCTAAACTCATTACACTTAGTTCCTCGCTTCACAAGTAAACTCTCTGCAACAATCATACTTCCATAGGGTAGAATATTGTTATGCTATAGAAGTGTTGTTACGCATTTTTGTATTTTGGCAACCTCATTATTCACAATTATATTCCTTCTAGAGCGCCCACTAATGTGACATTGTACACCTTTTGTTTGTATATAAGTTTTTCATATAATTAGCATCGTAAATACAAATAATAGATCAATGTGAGTATGGCTTTCGCCGGAGACCTGTCATGGTATAAGTATAGTTTATCTTCCTGCGTAAAAGCGTGACCACCTTAATAACGGCCGTGAAAGTTTATCTCGTTGGTTTAAAACTATTTAGATAATTTCAAATGTTTCTCCCAATATAACGTGTTTATTTGATGCCAATTTCAAAACCTGATCAACAATTTTGGTGCGGCAAAAAAGTATTTCTTACCGGGCATACGGGTTTTAAGGGAAGTTGGATGTCCCTTTGGCTGTCCAGTATGGGCGCGCAAGTATGTGGATATTCTCTTGCGCCTGTAACCTCACCAAGCATGTATCAACGGTGTCGGGTTTTCGAAGATATAGTCAGTCATTTTGCCGATATCCGTGACGCTGAAAAGTTGTCCTCGGCGATAAATGAGTTTCAACCAGACATTGTATTTCACTTGGCAGCACAGGCGTTGGTCTTACCCTCGTATGCCGATCCGGTAGAGACTTATGGTACCAATGTTATGGGCACGCTTAATTTGCTAGAGGCGGTTCGCAAGTCATCTGGGGCGCGAGCTGTGGTAGTCGTGACCTCCGACAAGTGTTATGAAAACCAGGAACGCGTTGCGCCGTATGTAGAAACTGATCCAATGGGAGGGTATGACCCATACAGTAGTAGCAAAGGCTGTGCCGAAATTTTAACCAAGGCATACACCCAATCTTATTTTAACTCGGCTGAGCATGATCAACATCGGGTTGCGATAGCGTCGGCTAGAGCAGGTAATGTCGTTGGAGGCGGCGACTGGTCGGAAAACAGGTTGGTACCGGACCTGGTGCAATCGCTGTGCAAAAATGCGGTTGTTGATATTCGAAGACCAAATGCGATCAGACCATGGCAGCATGTTTTAGAACCGTTGGGCGGTTATATCAAGCTTGCAGAAAAATTAGTCGAAGACGGAAAAGATTTCATAGGTGGGTGGAATTTTGGCCCCGGCGATGAAGATACGATCACAGTTGGAGAAATCGCTAAAATGTTTCTCGATATCTGGGGTTCGGGAGAGCTGAATATGGCTAAGCAACCTCCTGTGTTGCACGAAGCAACCTTACTTCGTCTTGATAGTACCAAATCAAGAGAACGACTTGGATGCTTCCCTGTTTGGAACGTTCGAAAAACAATGATCGAAACGGCGAACTGGTATAAAGCCAATATGGTAAACGTTGATATGAAAGAGTTTACCTTGGCTCAGATCACGAAGTATCAAGAAGACGCTGAGCAAGACTAGTTGTTATGAGAGTTTTATTTATAGCACCTGCCGGCAGGGCTGGTACATTGCAGTACACACATAATCTGGCAAATGCGTTATCAGATAGAGGGCACCAGGTGGCTCTGGCTACCGGGGTTGATTTTGAGCTGGATGATTATCCGAAGCGTTACATGGTTCTAAAAACCTTTAATCGGGTAAAGGTTCATCCAGGCCGATTCTTAAGGTTCGTAGGTTATTTGAGAAAAAACCGACCAGAAATAATCCATATGCAAGGAGCGCAGCACCCCGAAATTTATCTGGGGTTGTATTATTTTCTCAGGCTATTCAGTCGAGCAAAGATTGTTTACACCCCGCAGGATATTCTTTCGAACTCTGCAAAATCTTATCATGTGTGGGCTTTTAGAAAGCTCTATCAAAAGGTTGGTCACATTTTTTTGAATGCGAAACACAATCTAGAGACTGTGGAGCGGAGTTTTTCAATGCCAAGAGAGAAATTCACCGTTCTACCTATGGCTGATCTTACTGCGTTTGTGCGGGAATCTGTTGTACCTGTGTTTCCGAGAGTTGATCCGGGGAAGAAGTTAGTGCTTTGTTTTGGTTTGATTGAACCAAGGAAGGGCATTATGACGCTAATAAACTCTACACCAAATATTTTGGCGCAAGTGGGAGAGGTCGAGGTACATATCGTTGGCAAGCCTTATATGGAAATGGATATTTTTCACAATCGCATAGATGAGTTGGGCTGTAAAAACAGCATTGTGATTAAGGACCGATATGTCACGTTTGAAGAGATGTCAGGCTATTTTCAGCGAGCTGACACGGTTGTATTGCCCTATGATTCTGGCTGGAATAGCGGCGTTCTCGCATCGGCAATTGGTTTTGGCAAGATTGTTATCGCAACCAAAGTGGCCGGATTCGACGAAGTTATAGAGCATCAGGTAAACGGTATGCTTGTCGCCCCTGGGAATTCGGAAGAGTTGGCGAAAACCATTTCGTGTGTGTTGAACGATAAATCCCTACGAGACAGCTTGCAGCCTGGATTAGCAGCGGCCGCAACCAAATATTCTTGGGATGCTATTGCTAGCGATACTGAAACAGTTTATCGAAAACAAATCACCTGACTTGGATGATATTCAACTATGCAATATAGACAGTTAGGGAAGTCTGGCGTTAGCGTTTCCGCTTTGGGCTTCGGCTGTTCCCATATCGCATCTGTGTCGACCCCGTATAGTCGAAAGGAAATCAAAAATGTTATGGCATCTGCCATTGAGAAAGGTGTTAACTTCTTCGATACCGCAGATATATATGGTCAGGGAGACAGTGAAAGATTGCTTGGCTCGTTGTTTCCTGGAAGGCGAGATAATGTAGTGATATGTACCAAAGCCGGTCTAACCCTATCTGCGTCTCAGGCTGTGGTTCGGGCTTTAAAACCTATTGTTAATCCAATAATCAGGCATTTGCCTTCAGCGAGAAGTGCTACTTCCAATGCAAGGAAGCAGAGAGAGCAGCAATGTTTCGATCCAGAATACCTAATGCAGTGCCTTGAAGGGAGCTTGAGTCGACTTAAAACGGATTTTGTCGATGTTTTTCTGTTACACAACCCCCCGGTAGAAGTGCTTGAAAGTAAAGAGATTTTAGCTTTGATGGGCACTATTCGCCAATCCGGAAAGAGTCGGTTGGTAGGAGTCTCATGCTCGACTAAAACTGAGGCAAAAGCTGCAATTGATATTGGGGAATACGATTGTGTGCAACTTGCTGTGAATATTTTTAGTTTGAGTGAGCATACAGAGCTTTTAAATCTAGCGGGAGAACGTGGCATTGGCGTGATCGCCAGAGAGCCCTATGATGGTGGTCGTTTGTTTTTTGACGATCGGTTGAAAAGGGTGGCAAGTAGATTGCCCGACGTTGATCCAGCCCATGTTGCTTTACTTGGATTATTCTCTCGAGATGAGATTGGCCCGGTATTGGCAAGTATGAATACACCGAGTCATTTGACCAATAATCTTGCGGTATTTAAATCTCCAGCTATTAATAATGCGCTATGGCGAGATTTATCATCGTAATATGATTTCAAATGCCACAACATTTACCGACGGCCAATGTCATGAGTTTGATATTTGTATAGTCGGTGCAGGAGCTGCGGGTATTACCCTCGCACTCGAGCTGGCGGACAGCGGAAAAAAGATAGTGCTTATTGAGGCTGGAGGTATAAAGAAGAGCGGTAAGGCCCAATCTTTATATCGCGGTGAGGTTTGTCAGCCCAAGCTTCATCTTCCGCCGGACACTGACAGACGCAGACAGTTGGGCGGAACCACGTCCCTCTGGGGGGGAAGGTGTATTCCTTTTGATGAAATTGACTTTCAGTTCCGACCTTATGTGCCTCATAGTGGATGGCCGCTGAAGAGACGAGACCTTGATCCATACTATCGACGAGCACATGTTTATTGTGAGTGTGGTGAATTTGACTACAGCGCGAGATCGAGTTTGATAACAGGTCACGAACCTTTAATTGAGGGGTATTTTAGTGATGAAGTTGACGTTGACAGCATTGAACGCTGGAGTCCGCCGACACACTTTGGTAAAAAATATGGTGAACGACTTAAAACAGCTGAAAATATTACGGTCATTGTGGAGGCTGTGGTAACAGAATTAATCCCTGATGGAGAGCGTCGGAGAATTCGCCAGATTGTGGTTCAAACTCTGTCAAAGAAGTCCTTTTCAATTGCGGCGCCTATTTTTATTCTTAGCGGAGGAGGACTCGAAACAACAAGACTATTGCTCGCGACAAACCAGGCGCATAAATCGGCAATTGGAAATCACTCTGATTGGCTTGGCAAGGGGTATATGTGCCACATACATGGCGTCATTTCCAGAGTCATATTAACCCCCGACTCTCGCCATACTGTATTTGGTTATGAGCTCGATAGAAAAGGCGTTTATTGTCGAAGAAGATTTTGTATCTCACCCGATGTGCAGCGGAAAAACGAAATATTGAATTTGTATGTTCTTCTAGATCGGCCTTTAATAAATGATCCGTCACATCAAAATCCAATCTTGTCCTTGACCTATTTGATTAAGAAACTTACCCAAAGCTGGTCTGGAAGTAGCGATAGTGAAGTAAATGAGAGATCCGTTGGCAGTGGAAAATACTCCTTGTATTGGGCGCACTTAAAGAATGTGTTTGCTGGGTCCGCACAGGTTTTGAGTGTTTTACCGAAATTTAGCAGAAAACGATTTTTACACGGAAGAAGAATCCCGTCACTAGTTGTAGGTTCAAAGTCAAACGAATTTAGTTTGTATTACCAGACAGAACAAGTACCGAATCGAGACTCTTCTGTGTTATTGACAGAAGAAGTCGATGTCCTAGGTATGCCAAAGCTAAAGATCGATTTTAAAATAACTGAGCAGGATGTGGAGAGTGTATTGAAAGCCCATCATGTAATCGATCGGTCACTGCAAAAGAATGGGTGCGGAAGATTAGAGTTTAACAGTGATCGTCCCGACCAACTGATCCGCGAAAACCAGGCAGTTTTGGGGCATCATGTTGGCACAACCAGAATGGCTGCAAGCCCTGAACATGGCGTTGTTGATGAGAACTGTAAGGTATATTTCACTGACGGTTTGTATATATCAAGTTGCTCCAATTTCCCCACTTCAAGTCAGGCTAATCCCACATTGACAATTGTAGCGATGGCCATCAGGTTGGCCGACCATATAAAAGAGGGGTTTCGTTAGGTGGAACGAGTGCTTCGATATTGTCCGATAGTTGCGATTAGTTACGTGGGTGCAGAAGGGAATTGAGGATATCTTCTTTGTCTTCTGCGGTTATAGACTCTAACTTGACGCTGTCATGCCATTCGATAATTTGACGATATAGCTTTATTGTCTTCGCGGCCATGACTTTTACTGTGAATTCGGTACGAACTCTCTTAAGGGCATTTTCTCCAAGTAGAGCATGCTGATGATCGTTTGATAGAAGATTAAGAATGGCATCAACTAGTGCCGTTGTGTCTCCCGGTTCAACAATTAGTCCGCTTTCTCCATCCTCTATCATTTCTGGAGTGCCGCCAACACGGGTCGTGACAACGGGCTTAGACATGGACATCGCCTCAATCAAGGCAAAGCTGAAGCTTTCCATGTAAGACGGAGCAACGAACAAATCAATGCAGGAGAGTAGTTTAGGAATTTCAAGAGAATTAACGTTGGTAATACACACTTTCGCATTTAGATTATGTTCAGAAACATACTGCTGCATTGTTTCAAGATAGCTCTCAAAGCCAGTTGGTGTATCTCCGATAATCAGGTATCGGCATTCAGGGTATTTTTTAGATATTTCTTTTGCAGCCTGCAAAAAATCTAATTGACCCTTAACTGGGTGAATACGCCCAATCATGCAAAGTATCCGAACATCTTCTCCATTAAAGAAACGGGTAGAAAAAGTTTTATCTGGTTTGTTGTTCTCAACAGAAAAGCGTTCAAGATTGACGCCATTGTGAATGACAGCAAGTGGGGGTCGGTTCCCTTTCCAACTCATTTGTCCCGCTGAGTAGTGAGAATCGAATATTACTGCAGCGGCATTGCGCATAGTTTGTCGATCAATGATTGGGTATAGCCTCCCGCGCCAGGAAGTTTTTTCCCAATTGGTCCATCCAAAGAAAGAAGAAATCATCGGGACTTTTGCCCTCCGCGCGCCATGAAAAGCTACTGCATTTGCCCGATGATCAATACCGTGGACAATATCCGGTTTGTATTGGTCCGTAATGGTACGAACTGCTGCGAAGTCATCTAAACTAAATGTGCTTTTAACCGGCACCAGCTGATATGAAATGCCTGAAGCCGAAAGAACATCTAGCCATCGTGTTTGCCCAAGCGCTGGATTAGTTATGCACATTAGTAAACACTCGCAATCCTTTGTGGGAAAATTGCGGATTAATGATAAGAGGTAGGTTTCCGCACCTGTTGTATCTGTAATCCCTCTACAATTTCGGATAAATAGAATTTTGAGAGGCTGGGAATCGGTCATGATTTTAGTGGTTTTTATTTTTGATGTGTTCGATACGATTTTAATAGTTATCCAACAACAGTAAATTGTCTTGTGAATATTACCAACTCTTTTGCAATTTTTTGTATATAGTGGCTAAATTGCCGCTGTGGTGAAGGGTTTGTGTCGAGTAAAAATTAGACTGGAAATGATGATCTGGCAGTATTTCGGCTATTTGACATCACATCGCAAATTACTAATGGTTTTCTATAAAAGGTTATAAAGATGAAAACAGCGATTCTGGCAGGTGGATTTGGAACTCGGCTTGGTGAGCTTACTGGCTTAATACCCAAACCTATGGTTCCAATTGGCGGGAAACCTATTCTTTGGCATATCATGAATCACTATGCCAGCTATGGATATAATGATTTCGTTGTGGCTCTCGGATACAAAGGGGACTTAATCAAGCAGTATTTTTTGAACTATTTTTCAACAAACTCAGATTTTACAGTGCACTTGAAAGATGGTTCTGTGCATACGCACGGGACTAGTCATGTGGATTGGAAAATCACTTTGGTAGACACCGGTGCTGATTCAATGACAGGTGGCAGATTGGCGCGTTTGAAGAGCTATCTCGGGAACGAAACATTTATGTTGACCTATGGTGATGGTTTGTCGAGCATTAATATCGAAAAACTAGTGGAATTTCACCGAGCGCATGGAAAGAAAGTTACTATTAGTGCGGTTCATCCGGATGCCCGCTTTGGAGAATTGCGTATTGGTGCAAGCGATCGTGTAGAAAAATTTGCTGAGAAACCGCAAATGGATCAAGGGTGGATAAACGGCGGATTCTTTGTGATGGAACCAGAGTTCATTGATTACATTCATGCTGATGATGTAATGTTGGAAAAGTTTCCTCTTGAACAAGCGACGAAGGAAGGAGAACTGTATTCCTATCGGCACGATGGTTTTTGGCAATGTATGGATACCAAACGGGATCATGATCAGTTAGAAGAAATGTGGTTGAGCGGGTCTCCACCTTGGGTATGATGAGTTCGACCTGCCCAGGTTCTCTCCTGGTTACTGGGAGCAGTGGTTTTGTCGGGAATGCAGTGACAAGAATAGCCAGTTCTCAAGGATACGAAGTTACAGGCTTGTCGCGATCGATCCCGAAAAATCAACAGATTGTCGACGGAGTTGATTACGTTGCAGCAGATATTACAGACTCCGATTCCCTTTCGAAGCAGCTTAAGGATAAAAAATTCGAATACGTTATTCATTGCGCCGGAGAGGTGAGCCACGCTCTCTATCATCAAGGGGGGAGTTTTCAATTTGATCACCATTTTTTTGGAATGAAGAATGTAATCGATGCAACTTTTCACAGTAATTTGAAAGGATTTATCCAAATTGGTAGCAGTGATGAATACGGTGATTCTCCCTCTCCGCAAAATGAAGCGATGCGAGAACAGGCGATCTCCCCATATTCCTGCGCCAAGGCTGCTGCAAGCCATATGATAGAGATGTTGCACCGAACAGAACAGTTTCCCGGTATAGTAGCTAGATTGTTCCTCGTTTACGGGCCTGGGCAGAGCGAGGAAAGATTCGTTCCACAAGTAATACTTGGGTGTCTTTCTGGGGAAAGATTCCCTGTTTCTATCGGCAAACAGCTTCGTGATTTTTGTTACATTGACGACGCAGTGGAGGCTATATTGATGTTGCTTTCAGCAAAACATCTTCATGGGCAAAGCGTGAATGTTGCTTCTGGCGTAGGCGTGTCGATCCGTCAGGTAATTGAGATGATCCATCATCAAATAAAGAAAGGTGAACCGGATTTTGGTGGTCGGCCTTTTCGTGTTGGAGAGAATATGGCACTGTTTGCGGATATTGGGAAAATTACCAGTCAAACAAATTGGCATCCCACGACTGATCTAGAAGAGGGCCTACACCAGACTATAGACTGGTATTGTCAGAAGCAAAAATCACTATAGACAACAAAATACTAGAAATATAGATGCTGCTGTTTACGAAATATGTGATGTCAAGGATATTCTCAAAGAGCTAAATCCATACAAGGTCTATTTCATATTGAGATCTCCTTTTGGGTAGATTAATAAGAAATCTCATCGTTGTCATGGCGTTAATATTCGGGGATAGGTCAGTCTCAACCGGTTTCAGTCACGAAATTAGAACGTTATAGCCGCGCGCTATCTAGTTATGTCAGCAATTTGGCACAAATCAGTCACAGAGAAACTGAACTGATATCGAGAGTTTTGTGAAACTTATAGATTAAATGGTGGCTACGCCCTGATTCGAACAGGGGACCCCATCATTATGAGTGATGTGCTCTAACCAGCTGAGCTACGTAGCCTTTGGGAAGGGCGCGGAGAGTACCTGAAACGCCGTGGTGAATCAAGATTTAGGCCTTGTTTGGTCCCGCTTTATCCGGTGTTTTTGGTGTTAGTCTGTGGGAGTTTGATTTGGTTTTGCAAACTGCTTGAGTCTTTGCAGTGCAATCTCTCGCTGAGACGGAATACGTAGGTTAAACAAGTCCAGGGTAGGCGCCCCAGATGGCGTTTTCTGGATAGCAGTAGATTCCTCCAAATTTGCGTCGATGCTGTCCAGAATAGCTTGCATCGCAGCCCGTGACTCGACTGATTCAACAGACTCGACGGCTGTCTCTTGTGATTGCGCCAGTTTCTGCAAGGGTTCAACCACTTCTTGTTTGATAATTCCAGAAGCGCCACCTTCTTGGCGTGTTATTTGGTCAGCTTGTACGACGATTCCTGGTTCTTCGACGACAGCGCTATCAGTTGGTGTCGTTGAGACAGATTCTGGTTTCGTTACCGATGCGATGGTGTTATCGGCTGGCGGTATGTCAGCGATTTGTTGTTGAATGTTATCTTGAAACAAAGTAATTGGTACAAGTAGAAGCAGCGCGCATACAACCAAAGCCTTCATTGCAAACAAAGCAGAGATATGACCGAGTGTCTTGAACTTACCCGAGCGAGCGCCTCTTAACATTCTTGAAGAGATCGACTGATAGTCGTGGTCATGCGCTATTTGCGTGCCGCCTTCCAGCAGTTTCATCACTTTTCCAGGGTTGCCTTCGCTCAATTTAACGAGCGTTGGCAAGGCGGCTTCTTGAAGTGGAAACTCTAGCTCAGGGTTGCTTAGAGTAAGGCTGTCCACAAGCCCGGGTATTTCTTCAGGTGTAAATCCCTCGATTTTGTGATTTCTGCGAATCAGGCGATGTATGCCCCATCGATAGGATGAATCAAGGAAAGAGTTTAGTTCCGGTTTTCCACATAACAGCACGCTAACCAAGGGGCCGGATTTATCCTTCATATTCACCAACGCCTTCAACATTTCGGCGCCGCTGTAATGTAATTCCTGGACATTATCGAGCATCAATAAAAGACGCTTTCCCTTCGAGCGAATTGTGCCGAGCTTGAGAAAATAGCGCAGAGCGCGCGCTTCCGGTGGCAAGTCCATCGGTACCTTCACACCCAGCGTATGGCCCAGTAAGTCGGAAAGGTTATCGACATCAAGCCTGCGGAAGGAGTGGAGGATAACCACAACGTCATCCGGGGCATTATGCTTTACATAGCGCAATGCAGTTGTTTTTCCAATGCCTTCTTCTCCGGTAAGCAGAAATATTCCGTTATCACCCTCGATCATATGCTGTAAGAAACGATCGGTTGCCTGAAAGCCTTCAGACAGGAAAAGATTTCGGAAATCTTCCGATCCATATGCAACGGTAGTCGAGGAGACGAGTTCAGGGACTAATGCGTTTTGATACAAGGGGCGATTTAGGTCGATTGGTTGCTCAATATTGCGAATATTTTATTTCTAACGCGAAGATGCATCGAAATGCCGCACAAAAAGGGCATGCTTACCATGAAACCCGCAGAGTAGAAACGATGTTTGAAGCATAATATAAGAAGCGGGCTAACCGTAAGATGAAAATCAAGATTTTTCACCAAGAGTTTTCAGTTTTTCTGACGAATGGCTAGTAAATTGGCATAAAAGGCGTGCAGTATTTACAATGCTCGGACAAATTTGGTCAGCCGATGAATACCTCCCTGATGCGGGGTATTCGGTTGATGGGTAAAACCAATCGCTGGCTTTGTTGGGGTGGGGTGGTTTGGGTAACGTGCTCTAATTCACCGGATACGTAGGTCTGTTGTGATTTCGAGATTTTAAATGAAAAAGAAAGGTACGTTGTTTGTTGGCCTGATTGCAATGATTCTGCTGCTCATCGTGATTTTGCTGTTTAACTGGCAGAGAGTCGAGAAAGAAAGAGAAGTCGAAATTGGTGTGGTCGAGATACTCAACAGCGAAAATTATACTGGGCTAGAAGTAAACACGGCGGGTCTAGGGGGAACAGTGAGTTTGGCTGGCACGATGCGATCTCAGGAAAGTGTTAATCATGTGGTTTCTTTAATCAAAAAACTTGACGGTGTCAGTAGTGTCGATACGCATGAGATCGTTCTCAAGCCTCTTCTGCCTGCAACATTCTCTCTTCGCGCGAATAATCAAGCCATAACGTTACTTGGAACCACCTCTTCTGAGTCAGCAGCAAGTCAATTTAAGACAAGAATAGAAGAGCTGATGGGCATGTCTGTAGATCATGGAATATCATTTGATTCCGAGGTGGAAGCACCTGAATGGCTGGACGCTTTGGCCGCCGTGTTACCAGCCTTGTTTAAGGTTGAAGCTTTAAAGGTTGACGTCCAAAATAAAGTCTTACAAGTCTCCGGTATCAGCAGAGATGAAGCAGAGTATCAGGCGATTGTTCGGGGCATACAGAGTTTCGAAGGGATTGATACGGTCGATACCAGCGGTTTGATCCTGACGTTGCGCGAGCCTGCGTGGTTTTCATTCGGTGAAGGTGAGCTAACCGGAATATTTGCAAGTAAAGCTGAAGCTGCGCGACTTGAAGATACTCTCTCGAATTTGATGACTGTTGAAGTGAATCAAAATTTGCAGGTGGACGAGACCGTTGCGGAAGCAAAGTGGCTTGAAGATCTTGAACGGTTAGATGTGAGTGCGCAGGCATTGGAAAACGCCATTGTCAGCTATCGCGATGATGTGATGCACGTTTCCGGTGTGATCAGAACGCAAGAAGTATTTGATAACCTTGCGAGTAAAGCACCGGATCTTGTTCATGTAAAACAACTCAATCTGTCGAAGCTTTTACTGCGACCGCTTCAGCCGCCCTGGATACAGCTAGATGTTAACGCAGACAAGCTAGTATTAGCAGGTAGAGTAAGAGAAACTGCTGTTGCAGATGCGCTGATTCAGAGCGTTATGGAATCAAGCCGGACCGAGTTCAGCGGAACCGTTGAGAACCAACTGCGTGCCAGCAAAGATTTTTTGGCGGCCAAATGGTCGTCAGAGATTCAACGGCTTATTCCAGGAATTGTGCAAACTGAAAAGGGGAGCCTTGGTTTAAGAGATGGGGTACTCTCGATATCTGGCGTTGTAAGAGATGTAGAAATATTTGATCAGATAAAAACTTTCTCCTCTTCATTTGGCCAAGCTGATCAGATTGAGATAGCCCAGTTAAATTTCAGGCCTTGGAAAACTCCAAAGTTTGCAGTGAGTACTTTTGGGACTAAGGCGGTTGTTTCGGGACGGGTTGGCGAAGAAAAAGCCGCCAAGCTGTTGGCAGAAGCGACGGGATTGGTATTCGGTGACGATAGCTCGACTCAGGTACTGGTAGATCCAGATGTTATCGAAGCTCTCTGGTTGAATAGCGTTATACAGATGATGCCGGCGATGACCGGTTTAGAGAATGCATCGTTAACTGCAACCAGTGAAGGTATAGAGTTAGGTGGAATTGCCCGCACAGAGGAGTCTTATGAGTTGGTGACGAAAGCACTGAAAGAGGTCAGTGCTCAGGGCGTGAATAATCTTGTTACATTGCAACCATGGCTGCAGCCAACTTTGGAGCTAATCTCAGATGGTAAGGTTTTGCAGTCGGCAGGGGCGTTGCCAAGTGAAATTGCAGTAGAGCAGCTCAATGCACAACTTGAAAGGCTTGCTGAAGCAAAAAACCTAACGCATAAGTCGACCGTTGATGTTTCTCCTAATATTGAAACGACGGACTGGTTGCCGCTGGTAACACAAGCGATATCCGGCCTCTCTGTACTCGAATTACCTGGAATGCAGGTGTCAGATGGCATCATGACAGTAATGGGACGAACCTCGGACCAGGCTCTGGCAGACTCTATCGTTTCAGACATCTCTGAAGCAATCGAGGGATTACGTATTGAGTCGGAAGTTGCTTACATACCTCCTTTGGAAGTGCAATCGGGAGCTGGCGACGCTATAGTTGAAGAAGTAGTTACCAAAGAGGCAATTGATCAATGTGAGCAACGACTCGACGCGCAAATGGAAGGAAAGCGCATTGAGTTTGCGTCTTCCAGTGCGCTGATAAGTGAAAATAGTTCCCCGATTCTTTTGTCATTGTTACAAGAGCTAAAAGATTGCCCGGAGGTATTGATCGAAGTCTCTGGCCACACAGACAGTAGCGGCAACAACGCTTCTAACCTGGTGTTGAGTGAGCAACGGGCGCAAGCCGTAGTGGACTATCTGGTTTCTGCGGGCGTTCCAGAATCTCGATTGCAAGCGCGTGGGTATGGTAGTGATCAACCCGTTGCGGGCAATGAAACCATAGAAGGTCGAGCTGAGAATCGACGTATTGAGTTCAACATAAAATAAGGAGGAAGCTGGAAATGTGGTATCTGTTTATTCAAACCTGGCTGTGGATTTTGGGGGCTGGATTATTTGGCTTGTTCATTGGCTGGTTGATCTGGAGAAGAAAAAACACACCAGAGAGCTCGAATTTAGAAGAGCTAGAGCGCGAACTCAGAGAATGTCGCAGTAATTATGCAAAGCTAGAAGCCATTTCCAAAGCGAGAGAGGAGAACAAGGAATTGAGCGCTCGAACTGCCATTGAGGTACCGCGCGAGCAGGCTACTCAAGCTACTCAAGCTGCTCAGGCGGACCTGATTCCGGCACAGCTAGCCGATGATCCAGTTGACGAAACAAAAAATACGCAACATAAGCGGAATGGAGAAGAGACACTAATAGATGGCAATTGGAAGCCGGTGGCGTTGTCGAGTCCTGACGGTGAAGCGGATGATTTGAAGCGTGTGAAAGGAATTGGCCCAGTGATCGAAAGAAAATTGAATGCGCTGGGTATTTATCACTTTAGCCAGGTTGGTGCGTTTACCGAAGAGAATATCCGGTGGGTCAATCATCATATTGCATTCCCTGGCCGTATTCAGCGCGAGGACTGGGTTGCTCAGGCGAAGAAGCTGGCGCAAGGAGAGGGAACTGACTTCTCCGATCGTTATGATAATAACTAACCTTCGGAAATGGCGCCGATTGTTTTTCTACGCATGCATCCAATTGCAATCATCATGACAATGCCTGCTAGCAATCCGATAACAAAATAACTCATTGTGTTATTGGGGATGTAGATAAACAGGTATTGTAGTGAGAAACTGACAACAATCCCGCCCAGCATGCCGGTAAGACAATTCCCCACAACACCCATGCTGATTTTCTTCCAGATCAGACATGTCAGATTTGCGCCGATAATACCGGCGCCCATCAGTGTGAGATAGGGAAGTAGAACTTCCATTTAAATTTGTATTGCCGACCGGTTCATAGTGCGTCCATGGCGCTGACAAGATAGTCCCATAGGTATTCTGCGTAAGTCCACCTAACCTGAATATGCCATGTGGTTTCATCAGCTTGTCGGTCAAGCAGAATGCTGGCATGACCAAATCGGGTTTGGGTGATTGAGCCGGCAGGAAATACTGAAGGGTGCAGGTCTTGCGGGCAGCCGCGGTTGATGAGCGCCTCAGACTGCGGCCCCGAAAGCTGCAATACCGTGTAGTAGTCCGAAACATCGGTAACCGCATGGTGCAATGTGCCAAGATGTTGTCGAATCTTTTCGGAAATTGTCGACACTTGATCGATATCACATACTAGCAACCATTCATCCGGGCCCATCCAATATACCGTGACGTTGTCATTCGATACTTTGGTGTTTGGAATCACCGGAGGGGTTATCGAAATCGCTTTTTCCAATGCTGAAAAGATCTCTGCATTCGCACTGTCACCGCGAATATTAATTTTGCCGCTTAGAGGCAGCTCCTGCAAAGTGTGTTCACCCGTGACAGGTTTTCGATCGTAGCATGCAGAAGTGAGTTCGATATTTGCTTGTGTGTTTACGCTATTCATGACGATGCCTCTTTGGAAGCTTCAGTGAGAAACACAGGGTCGGTCACTTTAACCTTTTGACTGCTTCCGTCCATTAACGCGACATTCAGAGTTTCACCCTTGCGATTGAATCCATCTTTGATCATTGCCATCGCAATAGAGCGCCCGACATTAGGGCTCATATAGCTTGAGGTGACATGACCAAGCATCTCCATCGGAGGTTTGTCTTTTAATTCAGCAACTACATGAGCGCCTTCTTGTAATACAAAATTGGGGTCTTCGGTAAGTAACCCAACCAGCTGTTTTCGATCGGTTCGACTGGTATCGCTTCTCGTAAATGACCGACGGCCGAGAAAATCTCCTTTCTTCTTGGAAACAATCCAATCCATGCCCAGATCCATCGGTGTCACGGTCGCATCCGAGTCCTGTCCGACGATGATAAATCCCTTCTCAGCCCGCAACACGTGCATCGCTTCGGTGCCATATGGACAAATATCATGTTTTTCACCAGCCGCCATCAACGCTTTCCAAAGGGCAACGCCGTAACGTGCGGGGACGTTTATTTCAAACGCCAGATCACCGGTAAAGCTGATTCGAAAAACCCGAGCAGGAATTCCGGCGACCTCGAATGCTTTCATTGACATAAATGGAAACGACTCTTCGTCCAGCGGTGCATCACATAACTCAGACAACAGCGCTCTCGAATTTGGTCCTGTGATAGTTGCCACAGCCCATTGCTCAGTTACGCTAGTGCAATAGACCTGCCAGCTCGGCCATTCGGTTTGTAACCATTCTTCAAGCCAGCCCATCACTCTTGCCGCACCACCAGACGTGGTCGTCATGTGATAATGATTTTCAGCAAGGCAGGTCGTCACGCCATCATCAAACACCATACCGTTTTCATTCAGCATCAGGCCATAGCGGCAGCGGCCGGGCTGCAACTGGCTCCAGGCATTGGTGTAAACCATATTGAGCAATTTCTTGGCGTCGGGTCCTTGAATATCGATTTTGCCAAGTGTCGAGGCATCTAAAATTCCCACCGACTTGCGCGCAGCCAAACACTCTCGCTGCACCGCCTGGTGCATGTTCTCGCCCGCTTTGGGAAAATAGAACGGCCGCTTCCAATCGCCAACATCTTCATACACAGCGCCGGCAGCATCGTGGCATGGATGCATGGCAGTTTTACGCTTTTGTAGAAACAACTCGCGACGCTCGTGACCAACAATTGAGCCAAATGTTAGCGGCGTAAACGGTGGCCGGAACGTTGTCGTGCCCACTTCAGGGATGGTTTTTTGACGAATCTCTGCCATTACTGCCAGGGCATTGACGTTGGAGGTTTTGCCCTGATCAGTTCCCATACCGGTAGTGGTATACCGTTTGAGGTGTTCTACTGAAAGAAAACCCTCTCTGGCAGCAAGCGCAATGTCGGCAACCGTCGCATCATTATGTAATTCATGAAAGTGCTTTTTGGGGCCGATGCCGATTGGATGGTCGGTGGGCAAAATCCATAAAGGACGCATCTCGCTTTGCGCAGCTTCAGATACTGCAGGCAGTTCTGCAGCGCTGGCGTTTTCAAATCCGGACGCTTTGGCCGCTGCCGCACCCGCTTCAGCACCTTCGCTAAGACAGCCCGCTAAATCCCAGGTTGCCTGACAGGAACCGGCTTCAAAACCGTGGTTATTCTGCGAGCGAAATTTTGGAACGAAGCAGTGAAGGTCGTCACGGTATTCCAGTTTGCCTTTTGCCTGACTGTATAAATGTACTGTCGGCGTCCACCCGCCAGCAACACCGATCAGATCGCATTCCAGACTAGAAGCGCCGCCGCTGACGTCACGACCATCATCGCTGAGCGCCATGGTGCTGATTCCTTTGATCTTGTTGGCACCGAAATTAACGGTGGAAATCGTACGGTTGGTTTCTACTTTTATGCCCTGGGCTTTTGCTTGCTCTACTAATTCACCCTGCGGGTTTTGCCGAATATCAATCACAGTGACATTGGCGCCTGCAGATTTGATATCGATCGCAGCAAGATAGGCGCTATCGTTGTTGGTCATCAAGGCAATATTTCTTCCGGGCAACACACCAAAGCGATTGACATAGGTGCGGATTGCGCTGGCCAGCATAACGCCGGGACGATCATTGTCGGCAAACACTAGCGGCCGCTCGATGGAACCCGTAGCGAGTACAACCTGTTTTGCTCTGATTTTTCGAAGTCTTTCTTTGGGTTCGCCGTTAGGCTTTCCTTTATGTTCGCTTACCCGCTCGTTGGCGATCAGAAAATTGTAGTCGTAGTATCCGGTGACTGTAGTGCGAGGCAGTACAGTCACATTCGGCATTGCTGTAAGGGCATCAACGACTTTTTGTACCCATTGCGCAGCAGGCTCACCGTCAATCACATCTGTGCTGCCGAGCAATGCACCCCCCGCGAGGGGTTTTTCGTCTATCAGCATCACGCGCGCACCGCTGCGTCCGGCACTCAGCGCTGCCTGCAGCCCTGCAGGACCCGCACCCACCACCAACACATCACAATGCACATGCAGTTTGTCGTAACTATCAGGGTCGAGTTCGTTAGGTGATTTTCCCAGCCCTGCCGCTTTGCGAATAAACTTTTCATAGGTAGTCCAAAGCGACGCCGGCCACATAAAGGTTTTATAGTAAAAACCAGCGGGCAATAGTCGCGAAACTTTGGCATTGATCGCGCCAAGGTCAAAATTTACCGACGGCCAGCAGTTTTGGCTGCTGGCGCTGAGCCCTTCATAAATCTCAACTTCGGTTGCTCGGCGGTTTGGTTCGGTTCTTGCACCAGACTCGAGCTGAACCAGTGCATTCGGTTCTTCAGAACCCGCGGTGTAGATACCTCTGGGACGATGGTATTTAAAACTACGTGCAACCAGGGTAATGCCGTTGGCAAGCAGAGCAGATGCGAGTGTGTCACCTTCATAGCCCTGCAAAGATTTATTGTCGTAACGGAAGTTGATAACCTTGTCGCGATTTACCCGGCCGCCCTGAGATAGTCGATTTGATTGACTCATCGTTGATTCTCCGGGTTGCCATGAATCGGATCGTTCACATCAATTTCTGGTTTCGGTTCTCCAGGCTTATAGGTCGCATAGATATGATCTGTAATGGTGTTACGTGCTGCGTTAAACCATCTTCGGCAGCCGTGGGAGTGCACCCAGCGTTCGTAATGCAAGCCTTTGGGGTTTTTACGAAAGAACACATAATCTCCCCATTCCTCTTCTGACAGTTGATCCGGATTTTCAGGGCGCACAATATGCGCTTCTCCGTGGGCATGGAATTCTGACTGATCTCGTTCCCCACACCAGGGGCATTTAATTAAAAACATAATTTGTCCCTCTTAACTAGTGTGCAACCGCAGCGGCAGCACCTTCGTCGACAAGTGCACCGCTATTGAAGCGGTTCATGGAAAATGGTTCTGCAATAGGATGCATTTCTCCCCTTGCGATGGAATGGGCAAACACATGACCGGAGCCGGGTGTTGCCTTGAACCCGCCGGTTCCCCAGCCGCAGTTGAAAAACAGGTTATTAACCGGTGTTTTGCTGACAACCGGTGAGCGATCCACGGTGACATCAACAATTCCTCCCCACTGACGCAGCATTTTCATGCGCGAGAATATCGGGTACAGCTCTAACACCGGCCCAATGTTTTCTTCGACAAGATCAAAGCTGCCGCGCTGGGAATACGAGTTATATAAATCCGAGCCCGCGCCGATTACAAGCTCACCCTTATCGGACTGACTGATGTAAACGTGGACGCTGCCAGACATAACGACACAATCAATAATCGGTTTGATTGGTTCGGAGACCATCGCTTGCAGTGGAACAGATTCAATCGGTAAACGAAATCCGGCCATTTCTGACATCACGCTACAGTGACCGGCAACAACGCAGCCCACCTTTTTCGCGCCAATCATTCCGCGCGAGGTTTTCAATCCTGTCACCGTGTTGTTTTCGATTTTGAAACCGGTTACTTCACAGTTTTGAATGATATCTACGCCCATGGCATCTGCGGCGCGGGCGTATCCCCAGGCAACAGCGTCATGACGCGCGGTGCCCCCTCTTGGTTGCAGCAATGCGCCAAGCACAGGGTATCTGCATTCAAGATTGATAAAGGGCACCATCTTTTTGACGCCTTCCGGAGTCAGAAATTGCGAGTCGATACCGTTCAAATGAATTGCGTTTCCACGACGGCCGATCTCCTGCATATCATGAACGTTGTGCGCCAGATGCAGCAGACCGCGCGGTGAGAACATCACGTTGTAGTTAAGTTCAGTGCTCAACCCTTCCCACAACTTCAGCGCATGTTCGTACATTCCGGCAGATTCATCGCATAGATAGTTGGAGCGCACGATGGTGGTGTTTCGACCAGTGTTGCCGCCGCCAATCCAGCCTTTTTCTATGACCGCAACATTGGTGATGCCGCATTCTTTTGCCAGATAATAAGCGGTTGCCAGGCCATGTCCGCCACCGCCTACGATCACCACATCGTACTCTTTCTTCGGATCGGGGCTGCGCCAGTTGGCCTGCCAGTCCTGATGATAGTTCACCGAATTGCGTAAAAGACTGAATATCGAATATCGTTTCATTGGACTAACGTATAATTACAATGATTGGGCTCGGGTCGCGATTATTTGTTTCAAACAGCTATTAAAAATTTGTAATTTCAATAGCTTGGATTACGACCATTCGCGCGGATTTTCCGTATTGTCGCGGGAGTCTAATCACATTATATCTAACGGATTTGCCTGAATACGACAAGGCCTGATAGTGAATCTCTAGGATGGATGGTTTTCCATAAAAATAGTACGGAAAACCCGAATTCAGGCGCGATAAAGCATGATCGAAAACGACCAAATCATCATTACCAAGACTGTCTCTATTCTAGCAAATGAGGTGGAGCTAAATCCCATTCGTGCCCAGGGTTCTGGCGGTCAAAATGTGAATAAGGTGTCTTCAGCAATCCATCTACGGTTTGATATTCAGCAGTCCTCACTCCCCGATTTTGTGAAACAGCGATTGCTGGAAAGCAAGGATCGTCGGGTAAATAAGGAAGGGGTGTTGGTGATCAAAGCACAGCAGTATCGAACCCAGGAAAAAAACAGGGATGATGCAATCGCCAGATTAAAGGAATTTGTGCTACCTGCGTTTGAGCGCCAGGTCTATCGCATTAAAACCAAACCTTCGCGGTCGTCGAGTCGAAAAAGAATGGATGAAAAGAGCCGGCGTGGGAAAATTAAATCTTTACGGGGCAAGGTTCGAACGGACGGCGAATAAGTTAGGCAACCGATATAGGCGAACATTTATATTGGGGGACAGTTTACCTAATTGTAATTATAGCAAGTGAGCGAGCACTCGCTATCCAAGTCTTTAAATTCACTTCCATAGCTCTCCTAAAATTTAGATGTAGTGTGAAATAAATACAAAGGTTCTCGCGAACAGATAGACTGTACGATAGTTAGGGGATTGGTTAAGGGGTTTTGACGCGTTTGCCGGTATAGTAGACCATCTCAACGACTCTGGTAGAGGCAAGGGTATGTTAGTAGGTGAGTTGTCCCCGAATGACGAATAGCGGATAGTCCCTTGACTAGCTGAATGATTTAGGTTCGACTTTTAGAACTCCACACCTTGCGCCGCCAGGATACCGCTATCAAAAGCGTGTTTTACTTTACTCATTTCAGTAACGGTATCTGCAATATCGATTACTTCCTGAGGAGCATCACGACCAGTAAGAATCAGATGCATCCATTTGGGCTTTTCTTCTTTAATAAATGTGGCAATTTCTTCTCCCGTGAACCATCCATAGCCACAGCAGTAGTTAATTTCATCGAGCATGACGAGGTCGAATTCTTCAGACCGAATTTTCTCTTTGGCAAATTCCCAGATCTCGCGACTGGTTTCGATATCCTTTTCCGGGTTTTTTGTATCCCAGGTAAAGCCATCGCCCATGGAGTGCCATTCGATATTGTCGAAACGCTCGGCAGCCTGGCTTTCGCCGGTTTTCCATTTCCCTTTAATCAGTTGAATAACACAGACTTTCAATCCCCAACCGGCTGCACGAAATACCACGCCAAATCCGCTCGAGGATTTTCCCTTGCCTTCGCCGGTGTGAACTAACGTAATGCCTTCGCGGCGGTCTCTCGATTTCATTTTTGTGACTTCAGTATGAGGTGGAAGATATAGGGCGTTAATAAACAGTTAGCGTTTAACTTGCTAGATCGTAAGCGCTATGTGTTCAAAGTAATGTCAAACAAACAATGAAATTCGACGGCCCGGATTTTAAAGGCTTCCATTCTTGAAAGCATCGAAAATTTCAGTTTTATCGGGTAGCCGGTAATAGTAAAAACGTCAAAATAATCCGCGATCTGACATTGAGACATATTCGCCATCGCCAATCACCAAATGATCTAGCAAACTCACGTCGATGAGATCAAGAGATTCTCGCAGTTTTCGTGTGAGTGTGGCGTCAGACTGACTCGGCTCTGCTACGCCTGACGGATGATTATGGGCAAGTATTACAGCCGAAGCGTTACGCTCAAGAACACTTCGAATCACCTCTCTTGGATGGACCGTTGCGCCGTTTATCGTTCCTCTAAACAGTTCTTCATAGTCAATGACCTGATGTCTGGTATCGAGATAGATGATAGCGAATACCTCCCGCTTTAAATCGCGCAAGTGATGCATCAGAAAATCAGCGGCTTGGACAGGGCTGCTGAGTGGCCCCTGTTTCCGAAGCGTTTGATCGAGAAACCGTCTGCCGATTTCCAGCGAAGCCTGAAGCAGGGCGAACTTTGCCGGACCCAATCCGTGAGACTTGCAGATGTCATGCTCAGAAGCACTGAGTATTTGCCGTAAGCCACCAAACTCATGCAGCAAGTCACGACCGACATCGACGGCTGAGCGACCTTTTGTTCCCGAGCGAATGAACATTGCCAGCAGTTCAGCATCAGATAGTGCACGAGCACCCGAAGTGAGGAGCTTTTCTTGTGGCCGCTCCATCGTTGGCCACTCTTTAATTGCCACTATTACATTCCTTGTAATTCCATTGGTGAGGTACAATTTACCGTATGTTTAAACATAAAAACAAGCGTGTTTTGGTCGGTGTAACCGGAGGCATTGCTGCATATAAAAGTCCGGAGCTGGTAAGACGCCTTAAAGACCGCGGTTGTGACGTTCGGGTGGTGATGAGCGAAGGTGCAAAAGCATTTATTACGCCTTTGACACTACAGGCGGTCAGCGGCAATCGCGTCTATGAAGAGTTGCTTGATACCGAGGCGGAACTCGGTATGGGGCATATCGAATTGGCCCGCTGGGCGGAGCAGCTGGTGATCGCACCGGCTACCGCAAACTTTCTCGCGAAGCTGGCGTCGGGAAGGGCGGATGATTTGTTATCAACCTTAACCCTTGCGACCAATGCCGCGGTTGCTGTGGCGCCTGCGATGAATCAACAGATGTGGCAGCACCCGAGCACTGGAGACAATCTTGCAATATTGCGGGATCGTGGCGTTCAGATTATTGGCCCGGGTAGCGGTGATCAGGCCTGCGGAGAAGTAGGGCCGGGCAGGATGACAGATCCGGATGAAATTGCAGCGGTTATTGCTGGAGATGCCGTGGAACGTCCTATGGTTGGCAAGCGCGTATTAATTACCGCTGGACCCACTTGGGAAGCGATTGATCCGGTGCGCGGAATCACCAACCATAGCTCCGGTAAAATGGGGTTTGCTTTAGCCGAAGCAGCGATCGATTGCGGGGCAGAAGTCACTTTGGTGAGCGGACCTGTGCATTTGGATACGCCTGAGAATGCGGATCGTGTTGACGTGCAATCTGCCGAGGATATGTTGCGTGCTGTTACCGAACGAGTGGAGGGAGTCGACTTTTTTGTTGCGGTCGCGGCCGTTGCCGATTACCGGCCAGCGCAGGTTGCTCAGCAAAAGATTAAGAAAACCGATGACAGCGATGAAATGACGATCCATATGGTGAAAAACCCGGATATTTTAGCGACGATAGGCGCCATGGCGAATCGGCCATTTTGTGTTGGTTTTGCCGCTGAAACTGAAAATCGGATCGCCAATGCGAAGTCAAAACTGCAGCGCAAACAGGTGGACGTTATTGCGGCGAACAATGTGGCGGGCGCCGATGGTGCATTTGGTAGTGACAAGAATGCGGTGACGTTGGTGCACGCTGATGGCGAAATAGAGATACCGACAAACGACAAGTATGCCGTCGCAATTTCAATGTGGCAGCATATTCTCAAATTGGCTAATCAGGAAGCGGGATGAAGAAAAAAATAGAACTTAAGATTCTCGACCCAAGGGCGCAGGATGAATTTGGGTTGCCGGCTTATGCCACTGACGGGTCAGCTGGATTGGATTTACGTGCCTGTATTGATTCATCGCTCACCCTTGCACCCGGTAAAACGGAACTGATCGCGACCGGTTTGGCGATTCACATCGCTGATCCCGCTCTTGCAGCGATGATATTGCCGCGTTCGGGTCTTGGTCATAAACATGGAATCGTGCTTGGGAATTTAACCGGTCTGATCGACTCTGATTATCAAGGTCAGCTATTTGTCTCCTGCTGGAATCGGGGAGACAAGACGTATGTAATTGAGCCCGGCGAACGCATCGCGCAATTGGTGATTGTGCCCGTGGTGCAAGCTGAGTTTGACATTGTGAATGAGTTCGATGCTTCGGACCGCGCGGAAAAGGGTTTTGGTTCAACCGGCACGAATTAAAAAGGCCAATTAACTTTTCCTTTTCTGGGTCATTGTAAAGATGACACAAGGCCTCAATGCCGGACATCGGTCTGACAACCAGCTGCTAGGTTTTGGTCTGTATATGGTGGCATTAATTGCCGTCGTACTGATCAGCATGCTGGTCAAGCACACCAGTGACAGAGTGCCGATTTTGCAGTTGATCTTTTTTCGGTTTGCGATTTGCCTGCTTCCGCTTTTGTTGATTGGAAAATTAACCGGCGCAGTGATTTCTCTCAGAACCAAACGCTACAGCGACCATTTAATCCGTGGCTTTAGTGGTATGTGCAGTATCGGATTGTATTTCGTTGCGATCAGTCTTATTCCGCTGGCGGCCGCTACTGCGCTGTCGTATTCCGTTCCGATTTTTTGCGTGGTGTTGTCCATTCCTCTACTCGGTGAGTGGATTGGAGTACGCAGATGGGTCGCAGTAATTGTGGGTTTTGTCGGCGTTTTGATTGTCTCCTGGCCTGGTGCAGAGGCGCTGAGTCTTGGCGCTTTGGCGGGGATTGGCTCGGCCATCGCAGGCGCCGTAGTGGTGATTTACTTGCGAAAGCTGAGTGATACGGAATCACCGCTGACTTCTAGTTTGTTATACAACTCACTCGGCGCGATGGTGTTTGCAGCGCTGTGTTTGATTTCTGGGTGGACTCCGCTTAGCGATCAGGATTTTGTCTTAATGCTGTTGATTGGTTTGCTTGCTGGCATTCAGCAACTGTGCTTTGCCAACGCCTTTCGCTTTGCCGAAGCGACATTTCTGGCGCCATTTGAATATATGACCCTTGTTATCGCTGCGATTGCCGGCTATCTGATTTGGAGCGAAGTGCCGACTGTTTCGACCTGGGTAGGCGGCATCATCATCTCATGCTCGGGGTTATTTATGTTGCATCGCAGGGATAAGATGCAGAAACTGGAATCCTGAGCGTTTAGCGCTTTTTTCTAACACCAGACGAAAAATCGCGCAGATTCAGCCTTAATGTAAGCGCTCAAGTCGCTCAGCTTTGAGCGTTTGTTTGGTTTGTAGGGAGTCAGTTTTTAACCAGTTACCTGCTGATTGAATATTGTTTTGTGCCAGATCGTGGAAGTCAGCAGCTTCTGATATTTTCTGAAAGCAGATAACGGCTTCGTCAAACTCTCTCTGATCAAACAGGTTAACACCAAGTCCATACAGAGCATTGTCGCGGGTTTCCGCGGTTTCAAATTTGAGCGCCTGGCGATAACACTTGATTGCGCGGCGTGGCTTTTTATCAGCGTCGTAACAATCACCAAGTGCTAGCCACGCTTGACTGTCTTCGGGCCAGTAAACCAGTGCTTCCTTGAACGCGCTAATGGCGCTTCGAAAGTCATTCGTCTCGAAAAACACGATCCCTTTGCCATACAGACTGTGATCAACTGGTGCCGTATTTACCAATGAAGGTGCGCTGGATTCTGCATTCATCTTGATCTGCCCTTTGAAAAATCACGTTGGATAAATAGAAAACTGGGTTTCAGTTTAATAAATTTACTCCAGAGTAACAACGTGTATTTTAAATTCCCTTTACTTTATATCTTTGATATTTAAGGGCTTTTTTTCAAAGGCAAGTTGGATGCTCTCGATATGATCGAGTAATCCACACGCGGAACTACTGAAGAATTCCATTACGGGTCTTTTGTCTTTACGAACGGGATTCCCGAGCGAGTCATAATAGACTTTGAAAACTGCAAATCCGTTTTCTGTTTCGACTACCCTGTAGTTACTTGCTGCCATCGGGTCAGCGATTCTCGCTTATTTCAATTGCAGAACGAAAGCAGCGGTTTTCTACGTAGAAATCACAACGTCGATTGTTATGTCAGGAAAAGAATATCAGGGGATTCTAGTCAGTCGCTTCTTCTAGTTCTTTCTTTTCTATGGTGACTTCTTTCCACGCTTTCCAATACTCTTTTACTTTTTCATTGGGTACATCTTTAGGGATGTGTCCATAGTCCCTAACCGCTTGCAAAGTGATCGCAAGTTCATCAAAAATCCGGTCGGTGTTTCCGGAGTATGTCTTTGGAATATGAATGCCAAACAACTTCTCGTTCCTCTGGAAGCTGCTCACTACTTTTGCGCCAGAAGATTCGAACACGACCACCTTCTCGCACTCTCTGGTCCAGGAAGCCGGAACGCTTTTGAGAAAATCAACAAGCTCGCTTCGATCGAGTACTTTTCCGTTTTGAATTTTAACTTTCATATTACTATTGTCTTCGTGCTCAGAGCACGATCTTGTATTGGTTCGGTTTTCTGGCAGAAATACGCGATGGTAAAACTACTTTAGGCGCAATATTGCCGTTTTTTGGTCTATTTGCAATAGAGGGAGAGGAGAATTTTGCTGTTTTAGGCCGTAGTGACAGTGTATCGGCCGGAAACTGCCTTTAGTCAGGGCAGACAAGTTGCTGATAGTGAGAATCTGCAGGCGAAAAAAGCTTTTTGCGGTGTGATGTGAAACAAAGACGCGGCAAAAGCCGCGTCTTTGCTCGATATCTGTGTGAAAGGCGCCTTAAAGTGGAACGACTTTATTTGCACAGGGTCCTTTTTGCCCTTCGCCCACTTCAAATTCAACAGCTTGACCATCATTTAGCGTGGCGTAGTTGCCACCACTTTGGATTTCAGAATGGTGCACAAAAAGATCTTTCCCACCATCTTCCGGGGTAATAAAACCAAATCCTTTGTCGGCGTTGAACCACTTAACTGTACCTTTACTCATTATTTTTACTCGTGTTTAATTTGGTGAAGTTTAGAATCATATTTTTGAATTCACCGGTTCGAAAATTATGTTTTGCTGTTGCAATCCGCACTTTACCTCAAGATGAACGAAATTGCCTTAATTAATTGAATTACTGAATGAAATTTGAAAAAAGACTGGCATTCCCCCGGATAGCAATTATTCGAGTAACTTGAGGCCGATAATGTACCGAACTGCAGGAAATATTCATCGGAAACAGCGTTTAGCGTATAACCCGCGTTACCGGTTTCTTCGGAATGCCAATACGGTGAGATCGTCGGGATGGCTGGGAGAGTTTCTGGAGCCGCTTAACATTGTCTTACGGCAGGTGACGATTAAGTTTTCCAGGCTCTCGTCTAACGGGCCTTTGCGAATACCCTCAATGATTTCATGGCGATATAGATTGTCACATAGACCATCACTCGCCAAGATCACCGTATCGTATCGGTTTAAATTAATCTCAGGGCCAACGTCGATTCGCATTTCTTGACTGCCAACGACATTTGAAACCAGATTGCGCTGCTGGTGCATCATGGATTCGTGTTCCGAAATTTGACCTGCCTCCTCCATAGCAGCTGTCGGTGCATGAGACACACTGGTGAATTTCACCGCGCCTCGTTGGCCAGTGACCTGAATGGTCGAGTCTCCAATATGAATAGGGCGAGCAACATTGCCTTCAAGTTCCACCGCAGTGAGTGTCGTCGCGCCACCATTGCCGGTATTTAGAATAGCTTTATTAGCGGCATCAATTGCGACTAACAGGGCGGTAGTGGCATTTTCTAAAGTACTTGCCGCCAGGGTTTCCAGAATAATTGAAATAGCAAGTTGTGAAGCGGTGTCTCCGGCGGGAAGGCCGCCCAAGCCATCCGCTACGAGGAAAACCCAGTGATCTTCTTTGAGCTGTATCCAGCCAGCACTGTCTTCGTTCGGTCGATTTTTGGTGGGACTAACAGAGGTGAACATCGCAAATTTACAATGATCAAACTGTTTGAAGTCCATCTTCGGTTCTGAGGAAGAGTAGAACAGATTATTTAATAACTCTGCCATCAAATACTTATCAGGTGTTTTCTCGGAAATCTCATTTACGCAATAAGAACTACTATCAGATTGTCCTGGGGCGGTAAAACTTTGGCCGAATAATACTATATTTCAATATGATATTGCCGCGATTTAAGCGGCAGCCAACGCCTGGTCAATATCCCATAGTATGTCATCAATAGATTCAAGCCCCACGGATAATCGAATCATATCCTGGGTAATACCGGCCTTAAGCTGATCTTCTTCGTTGAGCTGGCGATGGGTCGTGGACGAAGGATGAATCACCAGTGTTTTTGCATCTCCGATATTTGCCAAATGGCTCATAAAGTTGATGTTCTCGATGAATTTTCCCCCAGCGGATTGCCCGCCTTCAACGCCAAAGGTCATGATCGAACCGCCACCCAGCGGCAAATACCGTTGACACAACGAATAGTATTTATTGTCCGGGTCTCCCGCATACTTTACCCAGTTGACTTTGGGATGGGCTTTAAGATGTTCGCTGACCTGTTTAGCATTTTCGACATGTCTTTCCATTCTAAGTGGCAGGGTTTCCAAACCCTGCAGCATCATAAAAGCGTTGAAAGGACTGAGGGTTGGGCCAAGCGTACGTGCGGTTTCACAGCGTACCTTCATGGTGAATCCGAAGTCGCCAAAGGTCTCGTAAAAGCGCACACCGTGATAGCCTTCTGAAGGTTCGGTCATATCGGGATACAAGCCGTTGTCCCAGGGAAACTTTCCGGATTCAATGATAATTCCTCCCATAGAAGTGCCGTGGCCGCCGATAAATTTGGTAGCCGAGTGCACAACAATATCGGCACCATATTCCATAGGACGACAGAGATAGGGAGAGGCGAAGGTGTTATCGATAACGAAAACAATGCCATGTTCGTGGGCTATTTTTGCTACCGCTTCAATGTCGAGCACATTGTTGTTTGGGTTGCCAACCGTTTCAGCGTAGATCACCCGGGTTTTATCGGTAATTGCCCGAGCGAAGTTTTGCGGGTCATCAGGATCAACAAATGTCGTGCGAATGCCCATCCGTTTGAAGGTCACTGCAAACTGCGAAACTGTTCCGCCATAAAGCGTGCTGGCGGAAACGATTTCGTCGCCGTTTTGAAGAATAGTGAGCAATGCAGACATTTGTGCGGCCATTCCTGTGCTAGCTGCCACCGCCGCGCGACCGCCTTCCAATGCGGCCATTCGTTCTTCGAACATTGCTGTTGTTGGATTACTTAATCGCGTATAAACATTGCCAAATGTTTGAAGATTAAACAAACTAGCAGCGTGATCGGTGTCATCAAAGACATATGATGCTGTCTGATAAATGGGTGTTGCCCGGGATCCGGTTGCCGGGTCTGGCTGCGTGCCTGCATGCAGGCATAGGGTTTCAAAACCGAATTCTCTATCGCTCATGTTGTCGTCCTAAGTATGATTAGGGAGCCTCAGTAAAAATCTAGGCGTGGAAGATTGAGATGAAAAACATTTGAGATCAAGGCTTAAAATGCACGGTATAGCAGGAGCCGGGTGCCGCGCACTATTGCGAAGTTTTACAACGCTGATATTGGATATTTTTTGCTCAAGCGTTCCGGTCATGACTTTTGCAGGGATTCCTTAGTTAGCGATGATTTTATTTCGTTGCGAGGAGATAACTTTGGTGTTGACGCCGATAAAGTTGAGGCCACCAAACAGCCTTGCATGTTCAATCTTTACACAATGGTTTTCCACGTAATCAAGATTGGCTTTTAGCGCAATCGATTCTGCCTCCTTGTTTTTAATACCAAGTTGCAACCACACCGTCTTCGCGCCGATCTCTACCGCTTGGGCAGCGTAGCCGGGGGTCTTGTCCGGATGTTGAAACAGGTCAACTAAATCGACTTCTTCAGGGATTGAGGCTAGGTCCGGGTAACACTTTTCACCAAGGATTTCTTCATAGTTAGGATTAACTGGGATGACGCGATAGCCGTGTTCCTGCATATACTTCGCCGCAAAGAAGCTTGGGCGATACCAATTGCCTGACAGACCAACAACCGCAATCGTTTTGTTGCTAGATAGGATACGGCGAAGCGTCTTAATGTCGGACATAGTGTTCTGGGGTGTGTTACCTAAAGACAAACAATACTATCATTCAATGATGAAACAAGTGATATCTCGACACAATGACTAAAAACGAACCTACTTCGATCTATCAGCAAGGATTAGATCAATGCGCTGCGAATTATGCGGCGCTAACGCCAATTGATTTTCTTCACCGCTCAGCGGAGGTATATCCTGACAGAGTTGCTGTGATTGATAACGGTCGAGAGGTAACCTGGTCAGGCCTGCGCCATCGCTGCAGGCAGCTTGCGTCAGCATTAGTTGGCCGCGGCTTTGGGAAAGATCAGACCGTTTCTATTATTGCACCAAATAGTCTGGCAATTTATGAAGCACATTTTGCGGTGCCGATGGCGGGTGCGGTATTAAATACCATTAACACGCGTTTGGATGCTGCTACCCTGGCTTATATATTTAATCACGCAGAGACCGCCGCGCTGTTGGTGGATCAAAGTTTAACCGGTGTGGTGAAGGAAGCGTTGCGTTTATTGTCGAATGAACGCAGATCAACAATATTGGTTGTAGAAATTGATGCTGGGTTAGCCGCTGATTCCTCCAGACCATCACTGGAGGCATTGGACTACGAGGAATTACTGCTCGAAGGAGATATGCTGGCGGCTCTACCTAAAGTAGAAAATGAATGGGATGCTATTTCCCTTAACTATACTTCAGGGACTACCGGAAATCCGAAGGGTGTGGTCTATCATCATAGAGGCGCTTATCTCAATGCGCTCAGCAATCTGGTCGGCTGGCAAATGCCGCATCACGCAGTGTATTTATGGACATTGCCGATGTTCCATTGCAACGGCTGGTGTTTTCCCTGGAGTCTGGCGGCCATTGCTGGCACAAGCGTTTGCCTCCGGACGATAGACGCCCCCTCTATCTACAATGCGATAGCGGATCACCGGGTTACACATTTTTGTGGTGCGCCAATCATCATGAATATGCTTGTCAATGCGGATCAGGACGAGCGGCGTGATTTCAATCATACTGTTGAGATGATGACCGCCGCCGCGCCACCGCCAGCCTCTATTTTAAAAGCGATGGCGGCTGAAGGTTTTAGTGTGACCCACGTTTATGGTCTAACAGAAACCTATGGCCCGGCCGTAATTTGCGCATGGAAACCGGAATGGGATAATTTGGACGAAGGGCAAAAAGCAGACAAGAATGCGCGTCAGGGTGTGCGTTATCACGTTCTGGAAGGTCTTGACGTAATGGCGCCCGAGACAATGAATCCGGTGGCTCATGATGCGGAAGAAATGGGAGAGACCATGTTTCGCGGCAACATTGTGATGAAGGGTTATCTAAAAGATCCCGATGCGACTGCGGCCGCTTTTGCTGGTGGTTGGTTTCACTCCGGTGATCTTGGTGTGATTGAGGATGACGGTTATCTCAAACTAAAAGATCGCTCGAAGGACATTATTATTTCTGGCGGTGAGAATATTTCTTCGATAGAGGTAGAGGACTGTTTATACAAACATCCGGCCGTGCTCGAAGCGGCAGTTGTTGCCAAGCCCGATGATCATTGGGGTGAAACACCCTGTGCTTTCGTCGGGCTTAAATCAAATGCGACTTTGACTGAGGAAGAGCTTATCGCTTTTTGTCGAAATAATCTCGCGCATTTTAAATGTCCCAAATCGATTATTTTTGGCGAACTGCCAAAAACCTCTACCGGAAAGATTCAGAAGTTTAAATTGCGGGAGGCAGTTCTTGGAGCTGGCAGCTGAGGCATTTATATGGCTTGCATTGATCGCTGCAATAGCGGGCTTTGTTGATTCTGTTGCCGGGGGCGGAGGGTTGATTTCGGTGCCTGCAATGATGCTGTTCGGGGTGCCGCCAATTAGCGCGTTAGCGACCAATAAACTGCAGGGGAGTTTTGGAACTGCAACGGCGGCGGTGACGATGTTGAAGAAAGGCAAAGTTTCACTGAACCGACCGCTTCGATACTTTGTGTTGGCGGTGTTGGGCGGTGCACTTGGAACCTGGTTAGTGCAGCAGTTCCCTGCTGATACATTGAAAATAATCGTGCCGCTTATATTGACGGTTATTGCGTTATATTTTTTGTTATCCAACTCCGACGAAAAGGCGGGACGAAAACCGTTAATTGGCGACAATGCGTATTTATATGGCGTGGTTCCGCCAATCGGTTTCTACGACGGTTTCTTTGGGCCAGGGGCCGGCTCGTTCTATGCGGCGAGCGGTGTCGCCTTGCGGGCCAATGATATTGTCAGCGCTACCGCCAATGCCAAACTGTTGAACTTTGCGAGCAATGTTGCTTCTCTCGTGGTGTTTATTGTTGGCGGAAAGGTAATGTGGGGCGTTGGTGTGGCAATGATTGCCGGTCAAATGGTTGGTGCTTATGCTGGATCCCTTGCGGTAATTTCATTCGGCGCTCGACTGGTTAGACCTTTGATAGTTCTTGCCTGTTTGGTCATGGTCGCGCGCTATGCCTGGCAAGAAGGCTATCTCGTTTTATAAACGTTATCGGGTTTGATTGGCGCTGAAGGTTTGCAGCATGTCGCTGAGGTGAAAGGTATATATACAGTGTTGCCGTAAATTACCGCCACTCTTCACCGGCGCCCTTAAGCCCATGGCACATATTCCAGCTTCCATAGAAATCTCTCCCAAACAGGCGATAGAAAGCGCGGATTTGGACGGGTTATTTCCCCATGGCACTCGGGTTTACATCACAGATGTCGGAACCGATAGCGCTGAGACAATGACCGCTGGCGCCAAGAGGGTAAAAGATTTTGGATATACTGCGGTACCGCATTTTGCTTCTCGTCGCCTTACCACTAAAGAATCCCTTGAAGCACGAATAAAAATGCTGGTGAATGAAGCTGGCGTAAATGATGTTTTGATTATTGGCGGTGGTTTAGAAAAACAGGCGGGCGAATTTTCTTCAACCATGGAAGTGCTGGAAACCGGTTTTTTTGATAAACACGGTGTCGAACAAATGGGGGTGGCAGGTCATCCCGAGGGTTCACCAGATTTTGACCAGGCGACCGCTGAAGACGCGCTCAGATTGAAGCAGGCTTTTGCTAATCGTACAGATGCAGACATGCGAATAGTGACGCAGTTTGGTTTTGATTCAGACGGTTTCGTCGCATGGGCCAAAGGCTTGGCAGATGCAAGCATCGACCTGCCGGTTCATCTGGGTGTTGCCGGTCCTGCAAAGCTCACCACTCTTGTTAAGTTTGCGGCGATGTGTGGTGTGGGGAATTCAATTCAATTTTTAAAGAAGCGGGCTTCTGCCATTACCACATTGGTTTCCGGATTTAATCCAGACGAGATTGTTAGCCCAATTGAGGCTTATGCCCTGGAAAACCCAAATGGACCGATAAAACAAATCCATGTTTTTCCATTTGGTGGAATGAAAAAATCTGCAGAATGGCTGGTCGAGAGAGGCAGTTGGTCGACTTAACTGCTTAAAGTAGCGAAACGTTGCTTTCGCCTTTAAGCTCTGGAAATAGCGCCAATTCTTAGTTGCAACCTTGGCGTTAAACACTCATATTGGCTATATGGGTATCCTTTCTTTTTTTCTTATCCTCAGGTCGAATCGATTGCCAGCTGTCAGGCTAGTCGGATAGCCCATGCGCGCAACAAAAGTCATTCATTCTGTGAGCTGTCATGCTGAAGGCGAAGTCGGCGATGTGATTGTTGGTGGGGTCAGGACACCGCCCGGAGATTCGATTTGGGAACAGTCTCGTTTTATCGCCAGTGATGACACGCTGCGGCAGTTTATGTTGAATGAACCCCGGGGAGGTGTCTTTCGACATGTGAACTTGCTTGTGCCGCCAAAGCATCCGAGTGCCGATGCCGCCTGGATCATCATGGAGCCCGAAGACACGCCTCCTATGTCAGGTTCTAATTCTATCTGCGTGGCAACCGTTGTTTTGGAAACCGGAATTCTGCCGATGAGAGAACCTGTTACTGAATTAACGCTGGAAGCACCAGGAGGCTTGATCAAAGCGAAAGCAAACTGTCGCGATGGTAAAGTTCTGGATGTGCAAATTTTTAACGTAGCGAGTTTTGTAGACAAACTTGATCAGCACATTGAGGTCGAGGGAGTTGGCACGGTTTTAATGGACACAGCATATGGCGGTGACAGTTTTGGACTAGTTGATGCGCAATTACTCGGGTTTTCAATCACCCCGGACGAGGCCAGAGACCTGGCGATTGTGGGAAGAAAAATTGTCGACGCTGCCAATGCGCAAATCGGTTTTAATCATCCTGAACTTGCAGATTGGAAACACCTTTCTTTTTGTCAGTTTACTTTGCCGTTAGTGAATGACGAGGGAGGGTTGTCCGGGAAGAATACGGTTTGTATTAAACCTGGAAAGCTCGATCGTTCGCCCACTGGTACAGGTTGTTCGGCAAGAATGGCGGTGCTGCATGCGCGTGGTGAGCTTAAGGTTGGACAAGTCTATAGAGCCCAATCCATAATTGATTCGACGTTCTATTGCCAGATCGAGAGTTTGACCGAAGTAGCCGGTCGCGCTGCGATTCTTCCCTCTATTCGGGGACGCGGGTTTATTACGGGGACGCATCAGCATACGCTTGATCCAGATGATCCGTGGCCAAATGGATATCGTATCGGTGACACTTGGCCTGTTAATTTGTAAGCAACCAGATTGAAACAATGAAATACGACAATATTCTGCAAACTATCGGCAGTACACCAGTGGTTCGTTTAAACCGTATTGGTGCTGATTCTGGTGTAAATCTATGGGCGAAGCTTGAACGCGGAAATCCAGGTGGCTCGGTCAAAGATCGACCGGCGCTGCGAATGATCGAGGATGCGGAAAAGTCGGGACATCTGAAACCAGGAGATACGATTATTGAACCGACATCAGGGAACACCGGAATCGGACTTGCCATGGTAGCTGCAGTAAAAGGTTATCGGTCGGTGTTTGTGATGTCAGCTGACATGAGTCAGGAGCGTGTGCTGATTCTTAAAGCTTATGGCAGCGAAGTAATTTTGACACCTGCTGATAAAGGCACGGTAGGGGCGATCGAAGAAGCAAAGAAGCTCGCGAAAGAGGAAGGTTACTTTTTTATCGGGCAACACTTTAATGCTTCTAATCCCGCGTCCCATGAGACAACGGCGAATGAGATATGGAATGACTTTGGCAAGGAGTTAGATACCGTGGTTTGTACAACCGGAACGGGAGGTACCGTATCCGGTATTGGAAAATTTTTAAGGCAGCACAATCCAGATGTCGAAATCGTTGCAACAGAACCCGATGTGTCGCCGATATTGAGTCAAGGTGTTGCGCGAAAGCATAAAATTATGGGTACTGCGCCTGGATTTATTCCTGATACCCTCGATACTTCGGCCTATAGCCGCATCTTGCAAATAAGTGCTGAAGACGCCTATGCAATGACCCGTGATTTAGCCGAGAAAGAGGGTCTCCTCTGCGGCATCTCTTGCGGAGCGGCGGTTTGCGGCATGATGCAATTAGCTGCGGAAGCAGAGTATAAAGATAAAACGATACTCGCTATTCTTGCAGATACAGGAGAACGGTATTTAAGTACTGATCTCTGGGACTAAATATAGAGAAGAAGGTCCGCTACCTGCGTTCGCGCAAAAGTTAGTGGTTCCGTGATACTGAAAAATGAGCGAGATTGATCAACGCCTGTTTATAGTCAGAATCTGGCAATGGTGCCAGTGACTGAACTGCTTTCTCGGCTTGCGTATGCGCGCGGGCAAGGGTGTAGTCAATCGCACCAGTACTGTGAACGATTTTCAGGATTTCTGCGATTTGATCGCGTTCTCCATTCTCAATCGCTTTCTTAACTATCGCGACTTGTTCAGGTGTGCCGTTGGCCATTGCCTGAATCAGGGGAAGCGTTGGTTTTCCTTCGGCTAAGTCGTCTCCAACCTCTTTACCCATTTCTTCACTGGTGGACAGATAATCCATTACATCATCCACTAGCTGAAAGGCGGTGCCGAGATAGACACCATACTCAGATAGCATTTTACATACGGCTTTATCTTGACCACTAACAATGCCGCCTAACCAGGCAGCAGATTCAAATAGCTTTGCGGTTTTTCTGTGAATTGTGTCGAGATAAACTTGTTCTGTTGTTTCAGGAGAGTGCGCATTCAGTAACTGTAGTACCTCGCCTTCAGCAATCGCGTTGGTGGTGGAAGACATGATTTCCATTACCGCCATAAGGTCCGTCTCCACCATCATTTCGAAAGCGCGAGAGTAGAGAAAGTCTCCCACCAAAACGCTTGCTTCATTTCCCCAAACGTCGTTTGCAGAAGGCTGGCCACGGCGCATGGCGGAGCTATCCACCACGTCATCATGCAGAAGTGTTGCGGTGTGGATGAACTCGATGACTGCCGCAAGAGTGATATGTTGATCACCGCGATAATTACAGGCCCTGGCGCAAAGCAACAGGATAAGGGGACGGAGGCGTTTGCCTCCGCTCTTGACGACATACGCGCCCAGAGTTCGAATCAGCGCGATATCAGAGTCAAGTTGCTTGCGGATCGTTTGATTAACCGCAAGCATGTCTTCATGGGCAAGTGAAACTGCGAACTCCAATAGCTGGTCTGCGCTTGCAGAAGCGTCTTTTTGTTTAGCGCTTGTCATGGGTTTGGAAGTGTGTGGAGCAGAATCGAAGAGGTTGGTGATGAGTGTCGACTAAGCTGGGGCTACGTATCCAGCTGGCGTATAGAAAAATCGCAGGGTATTTTAGCTGAAAACGCTGAAAAAATTGGCTTAAATACTGAGATTGAGATATATCCGTGCGAGAAAATGCGTTTGCAGGATTCGATTGAAAATCGCTATAAAAACAGGTGCATAGCGATTGACGGGAACAGGCGCCATGGATACAATCCGCAGTCCTCAAATTTCTGCACCCTTGGGGCTGCTTCTCAAGAGGTAAATTGCTGAAAACAAAGCGTTTTGCCCTGCGGCGGCACACCACTTGAGCACAAATTACGCTAGTTTCGTCGAAATAATATCTCGGCGGGGGTGGTTAGGCTAGCAGATAGAAATCATTTGAATTAGTACGGACCAAATATGTACGCAGTAGTGAAAACCGGTGGCAAGCAATATAAGGTTGCGATTGGTGACAAATTAAGAGTCGAGAAACTGGTAGCTGAAGAAGGTGACTCGGTGAATCTTGGCGATGTGTTACTTGTTGCTGATGGTGACAATATTACCGTTGGGTCTCCATTCCTCGATACCGCTGTAACCGCTACTGTGGTTGGCCACGGTCGTGACAAGAAGATCAAGGTCTTCAAAATGAAGCGACGCAAGAATTACCGTCGTACGCAAGGTCATCGACAGTCATTTACAGAAGTAGAAATAACTGGGATCGGTGGTGCAAAAGCTGCAGCGAAGCCTAAACCCGCTGCAGAAAAGAAGGCGGCTCCAAAACCTGCTCCGGAAAAGGCACCTGAGAAGGTGGCTGAGCCAGCCGCTAAAGAGCATGACCACGGTCCTGATGGTATTGGTGATAACCTCACCACCATTAACGGTATAGGTCCGGTTATAGAAAAGAAGCTGCACGGACTGGGTATCACGACTTTTCAGCAAATCGCTGAGTTAGATCAGGCAAGAATGGACGAAATTAACGAACAACTCAGCTTTAAAGGTCGCATCGAGCGCGAAAACTGGGTTGAACAGGCAAAAGAATTAATCAAAGGCTAACGGTCCAAAGGATCACATAGTCACTTAGATAAGGTAGACCAACATGGCACATAAAAAAGCAGGCGGTAGTTCACGTAACGGTCGCGATTCAGTATCTAAACGTCTCGGCGTAAAGCGATACGGCGGCGAAGAAGTATTAGCGGGAAATATTATTGTTAGACAACGCGGTAGCGCTTTTCACCCGGGAAAAAATGTTGGGATGGGTAAAGACTTCACTTTGTTTGCGACCTCTCCTGGCAAGGTACTATTCGAGATCAAAGGCCCCAAAAAGCGAAGAACCGTTAGCATCGTAGCCGCAGCATAAGCGGTTAAGATAGTCTCAACAGACATCAGAACCTCGCTTTGGTAACGAAGCGGGGTTTTTTTTGGTTTATGTTTTATATAAACGCAGGTAAAGAACTCCATGAAATTTGTCGATGAAGCTGTGATCCGCGTGATTGCGGGGAAAGGTGGCAATGGCGCGATGAGCTTTTTGCGAGAAAAGTATCGTCCCAATGGCGGACCTGATGGTGGCGATGGTGGCAATGGTGGAAGTATCTTTCTGACAGCAGATAGTGGTTTGAACACCCTTGCCGATTTCCGATTTACACGGCTTTATAGAGCAAAAGATGGTGAAAGCGGTTCGGGTCGCGAATGCTTTGGTAAATATGGGGAAGATCTGGTGATCAATGTGCCGCTTGGAACAGTGGTATCGGATGTGGAAACTGGAGAAGTGATCGGTGAAGTCCTCACTGAAAATACCCAGCTGTTAGTGGCGAGAGGCGGTATCAAAGGCATCGGCAATGCGCGATTTAAATCGAGCATAAATCAAACGCCAAGACAAACCACGCCCGGAAAAATGGGAGACGAAAGGCAGTTAAAGTTGGAATTAAAAGTTTTAGCTGATATCGGTTTGCTTGGTTTACCTAATGCAGGAAAATCTACTTTTTTGTCTGCAGTTTCCAGCGCCCGCCCGCGGATTGCCGACTATCCCTTCACTACATTGTATCCGCAGCTGGGCGTGGTGGATGTCGGTGAAGCCAGTGGGTTTGTGATTGCCGATATTCCTGGTCTGATAGAAGGGGCGGCAGACGGGGTTGGTTTGGGAACCGCATTTCTTAAGCACTTAAACCGGACACGAATTCTGTTACATCTCGTCGATATCGCGCCCATGGATCAGAAGGATGTGGTGGATTCTATCGAGGAAATATTTGCCGAGCTCACGCGCTTTGACGCTGATCTGGCGGCACGGGAAAGATGGCTGGTGCTCAATAAAATTGATATCGTTGATGTCGATGAAGTAGAAGCGCAACTTGCCGATGTTAGGGAAAGGTTAGATTGGAAAGCGCCAATTTTTACTATTTCCGCAGCGACAGGAGAAAATTGTAAAGCCTTGACCGGCGCTCTGATGGAGCGCTTGAATGATCTTGATGAGTTAGAACTAGACCGAATCGCAGAAGCCAAGGCTCGGGCCGAAAACGAGATGATAAAACACGCTCAATCCGGCAGCGAAGTATCAAAGAATGTCTGAACGAAATCGTTTATCGAGTGCGAAAAGCTGGGTTGTCAAAGTAGGTACCTCTTTGTTGACTGATGTTGAGCACGGCTTGGATCGGCAGGCGATCAATGACTGGGTAGGTCAAATGGCGAAACTTCGCGAGGACAATCTCAAATTCGTTCTGGTTTCTTCCGGTTCGATTGGTGAGGGTGTAAGAAAACTCGGGTGGCAGGAAAGACCCCGGGAGTTGCATAAACTCCAGGCGGCTGCCGCTGTAGGCCAAATGAGTTTGATCCAGAGTTATGAAACGGCATTCAATCAATACGGCATATTGACTGCGCAGGTATTGCTGACTCATGCGGACTTTGCAAATCGCGAACGTTACCTCAATGCGCGAAGCACATTGCGGGAGTTGTTGAAGCTTGGCGTGGTACCGATCGTCAATGAAAATGATACGGTTGTGAATGAAGAAATCAGATTTGGAGACAACGATACGCTGGGAGCTTTGGTGACAAACCTGGTCGAAGCAGAAGCATTGGTGATTTTAACGGATCAAGATGGTTTGTATAACAAAGATCCACGTTCCAATACGGATGCGCAACTGGTAGTCGAATCGATGGTGAACGACTCCTCTTTGATGCAGTGGGCGGGTCCGGCGGTTGGTTTCGGTAGCGGTGGTATGGTTACCAAAGTAGAAGCCGCGCAGAAAGCCGCGCGGTCGGGTGCCTGCACCGTGATTGCGGGCGGCCGTCAGGAAGAAGTGCTGCTTCGGCTGCACGCAGCTGAACCTTTGGGTACCCTGTTAACCCCTGGAAACAGTCGGGTTACTGCAAAAAAACAGTGGTTGGCTGGTCAACTCAGGGGTAACGGACGCTTGGTGCTGGACGATGGTGCGGTAAAAGTTATCCGCGGCGCCGGTAAAAGCCTACTTCCTATTGGCGTGCGGGAAGTAAGCGGTGAATTCGGAAGAGGTGAGCTGGTGTTATGCGTTGATCTTGAGGGCAAAGAGGTTGGACGTGGTTTGATCAACTACGACGCTGATCAAACCCGCAAAATTATCGGTTGTTCAAGCGATAAGATCGAATCTATCTTGGGGTTTGTCGGCGAAATAGAGCTCATTCATCGAGACAATATTGCGCTGGTTTAATCACCAGCTATTTCTTAACTCCCGCAGTTTTAAAAATACTTCTTTGCTTGTGGGTTTTGCCCCCAGATCTGGAAACCGCAGTCTCAGTTCATCAATCACTTCCGGATTTTCCAGGCGGAAAAAGGTGTTGATTTCTCGCTCTTGACCTATCGTAGTGGTCATTGCGTTTGCCGGGTCGGCGTTCGGATTTTGTTCGAGTAACTGCATTGCCTTATCGTTACCCGGTTCGCGGTCCATGGTGAAGCGCAGGTTGTTTTCAAGATAATCATGGCCAGGATAGAGAATGGTGCTGTCATCCAGTTTGCTTAGCTGCTGCACAAAGGTTTGGTAAAGATCATTTGGATGCCCTCCGTTATGACAGTTTCCTGCGCCAGCGTTAAACAATGTATCACCGCAAAATAACGAAGGAATATCGGTTTTAGATAGCAGACACACGTGACTCATTGTATGACCTGGTGTATCGAGTACTTCAAGGTCTACACTGTTGCCTACTTTTACCACGTCTCCGGCATGCAAACCGATATCCATGCCAGGGATGGCGTTGCTGGCACCTGCATGCGCTAATAACCTAGCCCCCGTGGCTTCAATGACCTTTCCGTTTCCACCGATATGATCACCGTGATGATGGGTGTTTAGCACCTGGGTGATATTCCATCCTTCGCTTGCAGCATGGTGCAAGCATTTTTCATAGTCCAACGGATCTATCGCTAGTGCGTCTCCTGTCTCAGGGCAAGCAATCAGATAATTGAAATTTCGATAGGCATTTCCGGTCCAAATTTGTTTTACGATCATTTTTCTAAGTCGGTAGGGCTGAAGGAGTGTTTAATCTTTGTTGGAATTACTTCTGGCTCGAGCAGCGTTAGTTTACTTGACACCATTCCCGAACATTGGTTTTCAATAATCGGAGGCGGCTGCCAGACTGGCGTTCAAACTTTAACGGCAGAGACCAGTCTATCGCATTTTTTAAATCAGGATGATGTGATTGATTATAGGGTGCTTCCATATCCCAGCTAGTGGCGATACTAATAGCCGCACGAATCACTCCTTTATGGGTTACCGCTACGGTGTCTTCTGCAGATAGGGTGGACAGAAAAGACTGCAGCCTGGTGCAAACTTCGGCCGGTGATTCTCCGCTCGGCGGACGAAAGTGGAGTCCAGTTGGTGGCTCAATTCTCTGAAGTTCTATTTGTTGTTCAATCACCGACAGCACCATTCCCTCGAATTCTCCCCAGTGCATTTCTTGCAATAGTTCCATCACTTCAACGTCCGTGATACCAAGCCCAGCCGCGGTCTGTCGCGCTCTGGTTAATGGGCTGGACAACCACCGATATTGCCGCCATCCAGAGGATAATTCAATTTCTGAAAGCACTTTTAGGCTCTGTGCAGATAATGGAATATCGGTTCGTCCCTGAACCCGTTTTTCTGCATTCCAGTCAGTAGGGAAATGCCGAAGCAGGTAAAGCGTTGACAAAGATCCTATGCCTTACGAAGAAACTGACTGACCCAGCTGAGAACCTCAGAAGATTCGGATTCATTTCCTTCCAATAGTTCAAGAGTTTCCTGGTACTTGTTTTCACCAATCAACTCTCTGCGCGCTTCTGCACGGTAGGCGCAATATTCTTTACTAAATTCCGGATGTCCCTGAATGCCCAGCATGACATCATTGTCGCTAATCATGCTGTGGGGACAAAAGTCATTGCTTGCGAGAGTGTTGAAGCCGCTGGGGAGATCGACCACTTGATCCTGATGAATGACGATCAGATCGTAGTTTTTATTTTGGGTTTCTAGCCATTCCGGTGTGTCGGTGATTGCGGCTCGATGTATACCAAAACCCCAACCATTGTCAGAGCGCTCTGCTTTACCGCCCAAAGCATGGGCGATAAGCTGATGACCAAAACAGATGCCGGCCATTTTTACCTGCTCTGATTGACACCGACGGACAAATCCCATAAGCGGTTCGATCCAGGGTAAATCCTCAAATACGCTGGCTGCGGATCCAGAAATAATATAACCGTCATAATCGGTGGGTGCAGTCGGTAGGATCCCCTTATAGGCATCATAGGCGGTGAGATCCATCGACGGATCGACTTTGTGGATGCCCTGCTGAAACATTCGATGATAATTGCCAAAACGCGGCTGGCCGTCTTCAGGCACATCGTCACATAAAAGCAGGCCGATTTTTTTCTTTACAGAGGCGGAGTGGTGATTTGACAAGGACATAGTGCGCTTTGGATTTGTACCCTTTATATGTCAATGAACCGATAACTTCAAGAATGGTGACATCGCTGAGAATATCCGATCGGGCGTTTATACAACGATCCATTTTTCCTCACTTGGGTTATTAATTTCACTTGTTTAAATGAGAGTCGAGGGATACCATCATCATTTCGATTAACCACTATCAAAGTAGGAATTTCCAATGATTAAAGGCAGTCTGGTTGCGCTGATCACCCCGATGTTTGACGACGGAAGCGTGGATTTTGACGGTCTTAAAAAACTCGTGGATTTCCATGTGGAAGCTAAGACGGACGCGATCATTTCGGTTGGGACATCCGGTGAGTCCGCTACGCTGGATATTCCCGAGCAGATCGATGTTATTCGTAAAACCAAGGAGTTTGCCGCAGGGAGGATTCCAATTATTGCTGGCACAGGTGGAAATTCTACCAGCGAGGCGATGGAGTTAACTGAAAAAGCCGCTGCACTAGGCGTTGAAGCCTGCCTCTTGGTGGTGCCTTATTACAACAAGCCTACCCAGGAAGGGCTTTATCAGCATTTTAAGTATATCGCTGAGCGTGTGGATATTCCGCAAATTCTCTACAACGTTCCCGGAAGAACCGCTCTGGATATGCACAACGATACTGTGGTGCGGCTCTCCGAAGTCGACAATATTGTTGGAATCAAAGACGCCACCGCCGACGTACCGCGCGTCAAGGATTTTTTAGCGCGCTGTGGCAACGACTTTGTACTCTATTCCGGTGATGATGCCACCACGTTGGATTTTATCAAGATGGGTGGGCATGGCTGTATCTCGGTCACTGCCAATGTAGCGCCTGCGAAGATGCATCAAATGTGTGTTGCAGCACTCGAGGGAAATATGGAACTGGCTGAAAAGCTAAACGACGAGCTGGATGGTCTACATAAAGAATTGTTTGCCGAGTCCAATCCTATACCAGCCAAATGGGCGGTTGAGAAACTCGGGTTAATCTCTGGGGGCATTCGGCTGCCGCTGACCCCTTTTTCTGCGCCACTACATGGACAACTAGAGCAGGCAATGCAACGGGCAGGAGTTCTCTAGGCTTTGGTATGTGCCTCAAGCGGTGAAACGACGTTTCAATTGCCTGGACTAACTGCCGACCGAATGAAAAGGTGCCCAATAAGGATGCCAATAAACCTATGATGCTGCAAATCCCCGGCGCCATTGCGCTGTCAGATTTCCGAAAACAAAAAATCCTCGAAGAGATACAAGCAACCTTGTCTGGTTGCATTGCCATCGAAGCGCAATTTATCCATTTTGTGGACCTCGCCGACGAGTCGCAGCTGTCCAGTAAACAACGGTTAAAACTGGAGAGCTTGCTCGATTATGGCCATGGTGTTGGTCAACCAACGAAGAAAACAAATGGGACGGTTGTCGAGCGCGTTAGCGTTCCTCGTATCGGCACAATATCTCCTTGGGCAACCAAGGCAACGGATATTGCCAAGCATTGTGGATTGGATCTGATTCGCAGAGTTGAACGCGGCATACACTGGACAATATTTTTTGAGGGTGAAAATGCGTTGATCGATGCCAAAATGGATAGCATCTTCAGTGGCATTATCTTTGACCCCATGGTGGAAAGCTGTTTGCAGCAACCTGATGAGGCCATCGGTTTGTTTTCAGAAGCGGATCCCGCGCCGCTATCTACCGTTGATATTTTAAATGGCGGAATGGCGGCGTTGGATGCCGCCGATATGGAGTATGGGTTTGCCCTCAGCGCTCCGGAAAAAGACTATCTTGTAGAGCAGTTCACAGCGCTCGGGCGTAATCCTACGGATGTGGAATTAATGATGTTTGCGCAAGTGAATTCCGAGCACTGTCGACACAAGATTTTTAATGCTGACTGGGTGGTAGACGGCGAAGCCAAGGAGAGATCTTTGTTTGGCATGATTCGCACAACCCATCAGAAAAACAGCGGTGGCACATTGGTGGCTTACAACGATAACGCCGCGATTTTGGCAGGATCTGAAGCGAGTCGATGGCAGGTTGATCAAGAAGATCGGGCGTTTAAATACGTTGATGAGCCAGTGCATATTGCAATCAAAGTGGAAACCCACAATCACCCCACGGCAATTTCACCATTTCCAGGCGCATCAACAGGATCTGGAGGAGAGATTCGAGATGAGGGAGCTACTGGTCGTGGTGGGAAGCCGAAAGCCGGTCTCGCAGGATTCAGTGTCTCCCATTTGCGTTTGCCAAACAAAAGCAAGCCCTGGGAGGCTGATCAAATTGGTCCGGGACGCATAGCCAACCCACTACAAATTATGTTGCAAGGTCCGGTTGGAGCAGCGGCGTTTAACAATGAGTTTGGGCGACCGAATATCACAGGCTATTTTCGCACCTTCGAAATAGAGAGTGAGCTGCCAACCAAAAGATATGGATATCACAAACCGATTATGTTGGCCGGCGGTTTAGGCAATGTCAGGCCGCACCATGTCAATAAAGATCGCATTCCTTCGGGTACGCCTATTATTGTTCTTGGCGGGCCTACCATGTTGATTGGTCTCGGAGGCGGAGCGGCATCAAGTGTCGCCTCAGGGAGCAGTAGTGAAAGTCTCGATTTTGCTTCTGTGCAACGGGGTAACCCAGAAATGCAACGGCGTTGTCAGGAAGTCATTGATAGCTGTGTGGCGATGGGTGAACGGAATCCCGTGGTGTCGATTCATGATGTTGGTGCAGGTGGTATTTGCAATGCCTTACCTGAGCTTGTGCATGATGCGGGAAAGGGTGGCCAGTTTGAGCTGCGAAATGTGCTCAATGATGAACCCGGCATGTCGCCGATGCAGATCTGGTGTAATGAATCGCAAGAACGCTATGTGCTTGCCATTAACCAGGAGAGGCTTGAAACCTTCAGGTCAATTTGCGCGCGTGAACGATGTTTGTTTGCGATCGTTGGGTACGCCACGGATGACCAGGAGTTGAAGCTGACAGACTCGCATTTTGCGGGGGCGGATAAAGTAGTAGAGCCAATTGATCTATCAATGGATTTGCTGTTTGGTCTTCCGCCTAAAATGCAGCGCGATGTAACCACTGCTTCAATTGATCTGCCTGATTTATCGCTGCAAGAGTATGACCCGGTGGAAGCAGTGAAAAGAGTACTTTCATTTCCTGCAGTGGCGGACAAAACATTTTTGGTCACAATTGGTGATCGCAGCGTCACGGGTTTAATTGCCAGGGATCAGATGGTTGGACCGTGGCAGGTGCCGGTAGCAGATGTGGCGGTAACCAATAGCGGCTACCAAGGTGATAGTGGTGAAGCAATGGCAGTGGGTGAACGTACGCCACTGGCGCTGCTCAACGCGCCAGCTAGCGGTCGTATGGCGATAGGGGAAGCACTAACTAATATTGCTGCGGCAATGATTACGGATTTATCTGCGGTGAGACTGTCGGCGAATTGGATGGTTGCGGCGGGTCAACCAGGACATGATGCGGACCTGTACAGAACGGTGGAAGCGGTTGCGATGGACCTGTGTCCTGCTTTGGGTATCGCTATTCCGGTTGGTAAGGATTCCATGTCCATGGCAACACAATGGCAAGATGATCTGGGCCGAGACAAGAGTGTGGTGTCTCCACTGTCGTTAATCGTCACCGCGTTTGCACCGGTGGTAGACACGAGGAAAACGTTAACCCCACAAATTCGCACTGATCTAGGAGAAAGTGAGCTTTGGTGTATTGATTTGGGTGAAGCTCAGAATCGGCTGGGAGGTTCCGTTCTTTGTCAGGTCTACAGCATGATGGGGAAGCAAACACCCGATGTCAATGCAAAACTACTGAAAGGTTTTATGCATGCTGTGGGTGAATTAAATCAGAAAGGACTGCTACTGGCATACCACGACCGTTCCGATGGCGGCCTTGCAGCAACGTTAGCGGAGATGGCGTTTGCAGGACGAGTTGGTCTTGATATCGATATTTCAGGGATGGGCGACGATGCGATATCTGTTTTATTCAACGAAGAGCTAGGTGCGGTATTACAGGTTCGGAAGACAGACCGAAGTCAGGTCGAGACGATTCTCTCAAAGACGGGGCTGATATCTGTAGCGCATCGGATTGGAACCAACACCGAAAACGATCAGATAACGATACGACATAATGATCAAGAGATCATAGACTTACCCCGCGTGGTATTGCATCAACAGTGGTCTGAAGTCACCTGGCAGATGCAGAGATTACGTGATAATCCGCAATGTGCAGAACAAGAGTATCGTCGAATCGAAGATATTAGAGATCCGGGGATTCATCCAAAGCTCAATTTTGATCCAGATGAAAACACAGCGGCTGCCTATCTGTCAGTTGCTTGCCGCCCGAAAATTGCAATTCTAAGAGAGCAGGGTGTGAACGGTCAGCTTGAGATGGCTGCAGCATTTGACCGAGTTGGTTTTGAGGCGATTGATGTCACCATGAGTGACCTCGCGGCAGGTGGTGATCTGAATGATTTCGTGGGCTTTGCGGCATGTGGCGGCTTCTCTTTTGGCGATGTGCTTGGCGCTGGAGAAGGTTGGGCAAAGTCGATCTTGTTTAATGCCCAACTGCGCGATACTTTTGAACGCTTTTTTCACCGGGACGATACCTTTGCGCTTGGTGTATGTAATGGCTGTCAAATGATGTCCACGATAAAGCCTTTGATTCCTGGCGCGGAGCAGTGGCCAAAGTTTGTAAGAAATCAATCCGAGCAATATGAAGCGCGTTTCGTGACAGTCGAGATTGAATCAGAGAAGTCAATTCTTATGCGCGGGATGAAGGGCTCTTCATTTGCAGTATCGACCGCCCATGGAGAAGGTCGTGCCTGGTTTGCAAAGGATGATCAGCTCGCAACCCTGCAGAACACCGATCAGATCGCAATGCGTTATGTCGATAATTATCACAGGGTGACACAACAGTATCCGTTCAACCCCAATGGTTCACCAGATGGAGTAACAGGCTTTACCAATTTAGACGGGCGCTTTACTATTATGATGCCGCATCCTGAGAGAGTGGCGAGAACAGTATCTAATTCCTGGCATCCAGACGAATGGCAAGACGATAGCCCCTGGATGCGACTATTTCAAAATGCCCGCCGCTGGGTGGGATAATTTAAGAGAAACATGGCACGATCTACTTTTACTCCTGGCAGTTTTCTAATCAGATTATTGCTGTCAGCATTGCTGGTATTGATTACCTATAACCCAATTGACCCTTGGTCGTTTTACTATTGGGCACTTAAACCGCTACTCGAGCACCCGGGGGATTTCACCATCTTAAAGGGAATAGCCTCGTTGGCTTTGTTGATCGCCTGGGGCGTTTTCCTGGGGGCTGCTTATAAAGCCATGGGTATGATTGGAACAGTTTTGCTTTCGGGCTTGTTTGGTCTGAGTATCTGGTGGTTGATAGATGTTGGGCTGGTTTCGTTGAATAAGCCGGACACGCTAACCTGGTTGATTCTACTTGCGCTAATCATTGTCTTGGCTGTCGGTGTTTCTTGGTCACACCTGCGCAGAAGGTTAACAGGGCAGGTAGATGTCGATGATACCGACGTATAACATTACCATTGACTAACTCGGGCTGGCTGACCTGCGTCCCTGCGGTTTTGCAAGTTGTTGACGGTTTGACTTCAGGCAGGGTTAGCGCCTATTCAAATGGCAACTTTTCAACAGTTTTTTCTGAAAGAAACTGCCAGCCCTTTTCGGTTTCTGTCATTTCTATGGATTTAATAACTCGGTCTCTGTAGCTTTTAGACGTATATCGCTGGGTAAATCTTATTTCGGTAATATCGCCTTCAACACGAAACACTTCAGCATTTGAAACAATGATCCGGATGTCTTCGTTCTGCAACCGTTTCCTTCGCTGCTGTTCCCAGGTACTTCTGGTCAGGTTTTTGTTTGCCGGGGTGAATTCATCGGCATAGTACGAGAGGTAATCCTCCGTTTGATTGTTCGACCAGGCTGTTGCCCAGGCGATGATAATTTCATCTTCGTTGATCGCCAACTCTTGCTCCGTGGTCACAATTTCTTGCGCGGCCTTACCTTGTGAGGTGCTGTCGCTAGCGGAAAGAGCGGCTTCACTTGCTGTCACAACCTGTGTCTGCGCTGTTGTCGCGCTGGAATCAGTGTCTTCATTTGACGCAACATTATCAAAAATCGAACCGCTGCTTTTTGTGGTGTTGGAGTTATCAGAAGAAACGACAGCGGTTTGTATTTCTTGAAGGTCAACCGTGGGAACTGTCGGCGTTTCCACAGCTTTTGGTCGTTGAGTAGACGGGGTGGATGTAGGGGCAATGGTGTTATTAGTGGCGGCTAATTCAGCACTTTCACTGGAATCACCAAGGGATTCCTCAGGCTCAGCTTCGCTAAAAATACTTCCGGAGGTTTTTGCGTTATCAGAGGGTCTCTCGGTTTGCGCAGCGATTCCCTCTGGCGCTTGTGAAGTCGATTCTTCTGTCTCGACGTTGCCAAGTATTTCGTTTGCTATGTTCGTTTTGAGAACGTTGGTTAACGAAATATCATCTTCGGTGTTTACAATTGCGGCGACCAAGTCAGTCGGAATGGTAATCAGATCAAAATTAAAGTTTTGAGCGCGGGCGGTTCCACAGCAAGAAATCGCGATAGAAAGTACAAAGAGAATAACCTGCAGGCAAATTAGTTGTTTTTCGAAAATAGCTTTCGGTGCCCTGGATAGATAACGAATTTTAATACGCGTTATCCCTGGCGTTATCCTAAGGACAGACAATGGCCTGGTTAATGTTTGGCAAAATAGCGCCAATTTCTAATCTCCGGTCTCGCAAAATTTGCGTTTCTAATGCTCTAAATCACCAGCTCGAAAACGGGAAAAAGCGATAACCTGAAATCAGGAACGGCTGCTGCGGATTATCTCGAATCGAGCACATCAACCCTTCAAAATATACACAACAAGAAGTTGAACTACATGTTGGCGTAGTTCGGACCTCCTGTTCCCTCTGGTGTGACCCATGTGATATTTTTTGTGGGGTCTTTTATGTCACAAGTTTTGCAGTGTACACAATTCTGCGCATTAATGCGAAGCTCAGGAGCCTCTTCTTTATTCACATATTCATAAACCCCAGCAGGGCAAAACCGCTCCTCCGGACCGCCGAATTTCTTGAAATTAACTGCAACCGCACGCGAGGCTTCTCCCAGTTGTAAGTGCACAGGTTGGTCTTCCTCGTGGTTGGTGCTCGACAGATAGACCGACGAGGTTTTGTCGAAGCTGAGTTTGCCGTCTGGCTTGGGATACTGTATCGGTTTGCACTCAGCAATAGGTTTCAACGCCTCATGATCAGGTTTGGGATCAGATAACTTGATAGGAAGTTTTCCTGCAAACAGATTTTGATCGATGTAGTTGAACGCACCACCAATCCAGGTACCGAATTTGTGGATCGCTGCGCCAAAATTGCGCGATCGATACAATTCATCGTAGAGCCAGGAGTTTTTGAAATGGGCTTCGTAGTCAGCAAGCTTGCCGTCGCCGGTAACAACGCTAAATACGGTTTCTGCCGCTAGCATTCCAGATTTCATCGCAGTGTGGGAACCCTTGATTTTCGAGAAATTGAGAGTTCCGGCATCGCATCCGATTAGCAGCCCGCCGGGCAGCACCATTTTAGGCAATGCGTTAAGGCCACCCTTGGTGATTGCTCTGGCACCGTAGGAAATTCTCTCACCGCCTTCGAGATACTGACTGATCTTGGGGTGGTGTTTAAAACGCTGTAGCTCGTCGAACGGACTGACATGGGGGTTGGAGTAAGACAAATCGGTAATCATTCCCATGGAGACCAGATTGTCGTCCAAATGGTAGAGAAACGAGCCACCAGTGGAGCCAGATTCGCTATGTGGCCATCCCGCACCATGCACGACGAGTCCAGGTTTATGCTTTTCAGGGGCAATCTTCCATAGTTCTTTAATGCCGATTCCATAGTGCTGGGTTTCGCTGTCTGCGTCCAGATTCAGTTTCTCGATAAGCTGCTTTCCGAGATGTCCGCGACAACCTTCGGCAAACAATGTCACTTTGGCGTGTAGCTCCATTCCAGGCTCATAGGAGCCTTTTGCCTCACCATCTTTACCTCGTCCCATCTCGCCCGTCGCCACACCTTTGATCGTGCCATCGTCGTTGAACAAAACTTCCGACGCGGGAAACCCGGGAAAAATTTCAACTCCGAGTGCTTCAGCCTGCTCACCCAACCACCGGCAAACTTCGCCAAGGCTGACAATGTAGTTGCCACCATTACGCATGGGTTTGGGGTGAGTCCAATGGGGCATGCTCATCGCGCTCTTGGCGTCTTTGAACATGAACAGCTGATCTTCAGTGACCGGCGTGTTCAATGGTGCGCCCATTTCTTTCCAATCCGGGAATAGTTCTTCCATTGCTCTAGGTTCAAATACTGCACCAGACAAAATATGGGCGCCAACTTCTGATGCTTTTTCAAGCACGACCACGGCAAGCTCTTTTTCTTCCTTTTGAGCGAGTTGCATTAATCGGCAGGCGGCGGATAAACCAGCAGGGCCGCCGCCAATGATGACCACATCTACTTCCATGGATTCGCGTTCAATTTGTTCGGTAGACATAATTTGAGATTGAATGAGTTGGTTTAACGGTTGGCGGACAAGATAAGTGATTTTGCCCCATCTAATGGTGATATTTTGCGCTCCCAGCCGGTAAAATGCCAATTCGAAAAGCGACCCTAAATAACTAGATATAGCATGAAAGCGCCAGCAAACCGTAATCAGGATCTCGTCGTTACAACGCAGAATGTGCAGCGAGCGCATCACGATGAAGTGATGACACCAAACTATGCGCCAATGGAGATGATTCCTGAACGCGGGGAAGGCGCGTTGCTATGGGATACCGATGGCAACGAATATCTGGATTTTGCTGCTGGAATAGCCGTCAGCGCTCTTGGGCATGCGCACCCGGCCCTATGTAAGGTCTTGAGTGATCAAGCCAATAAGTTTTGGCATGTGAGTAACTTGTTTACCAATAAGCCTGCAATTGAGCTGGCGCAAAAACTTTGTCGGCACACCTTTGCGGAGCGTGTTTTCTTTGCCAATTCTGGTGCAGAGGCAAATGAAGCCGCATTCAAATTAGCCAGGCGATATGCGCACGACAACTATAGTGCAGAGAAATCCGAAATTATTGCTTTTGAAAATGGTTTCCACGGTCGTACTTTTTTTACTGTTTCGGTGGGTGGGCAGGCGAAATATAGCGACGGCTTTGGCCCGAAACCCGGGGATATAACGCACCTGCCATTTAATGATGTCGAGGCGCTAAAGTCACAGATCTCAGACAAAACTTGTGCCGTGGTTTTAGAACCTGTCCAAGGAGAGGGCGGGGTGAATCCTGCAAACGCAACGTTTCTTTCAGAAGCCAGGGAGCTGTGCAATCAGCACGATGCACTGCTGATTTTTGATGAGGTGCAAACAGGGGTTGGTAGAACCGGTCAGCTTTACACCTATCAGCATTTTGACGTCACCCCGGATATTCTGAGTTCGGCCAAGGGGTTAGGCGGCGGTTTCCCGATTGGCGCTATGCTCACAACGAAGCGAATTGCCGATTCCCTCGCAGTTGGCACGCATGGCAGCACCTTTGGTGGAAACCCAATTGGCTGCGCTGTCGCCGGTACCTTGCTGGATATTGTATCAGCGCCCGAGTTTTTATCGGCAGTAGAAAGTAAGGGTACGGATTTTGTTGCGGCGCTCTCAAAACTAAATCAAAAATTTGATGTGTTTTCTGAGGTGCGAGGATTAGGTTTGTTGATCGGTTGCGAGCTGCAAGGGCCGCTTAAAGACAGAGCCGGGGATGTTGTTCAAGCTTGCGCAAAGCACGGCGTGTTGATCCTGCAAGCCGGAAGCAATGTCATCAGGCTTGCACCCCCTCTCATTCTGTCGCAACAGCAGGTCGAGGAAGGAGTGCAAAGATTACAGCGTGCTATTGAGGGCTTGTTAGTAGAACCCCAGAAAGATGGTCGAGGTTAGCATTCATTCCTCGCATTCAATGAATACTTAGTGAGAATATAGATCAAGAGGGGATTTCGTCCAAAGATACTTGAAGTTCATCTCCCCAGTTTTTAAGCGCGCCCCTAAAGCTATCTCCTAAAGCTTTCAGCAACAACCTGTTGAACTTGACAGTTGCATCAGTGGAAAGGAACATTTCGTATTTGATTAAGTCTCTTAGGCCGATATTTCTATGTGAATAAATATATGACGCAACAATTCTTTCTTTTAATGCTGAACGATCTCTTAGCATATTCGCGCTTACCGGGTCGCGAAACTGTTCTGGATTAATAACGTCTCCGATACTCTGCGAAGCTGCGGCCGCAGTTCGTGAGGCCATTGTCATTTCTGTTCGAAATTGAATTGCAAAATCGGTGGCATTGGAGAGTTTTTCGATATTGCTTGCAAAGCCGGCTCTTTGAAACTGGTCGAGTAAAACTTTTTGATCACGAGCGACAATTTCAGCTGCTTCAGGGGTGCTCGCTAGTTTTTCTTCTTGAGCAACCCTTTTGCCTAAATCTGATTGATACCATGCGAGTATCTCCTGGAGCTCGGATTCTTCCATTACTCCGAGTATAGATTTTGATGTTTCAAGAAGAATAGTAGAGGGCTTGATCGTATTCTTTGTGGCGTTATAAAAGGCGTCTTTTATATCTTGCGATACCTGTTGGTCATTCTCGAAAGTCTGGTCGAGACTGGCTTTGAATTGTTTTGGATAAGCGCCAATCAACTCCGTCACGCCAGATAGTTTAAGCACTTCGACGACTGTTTCGGGGGTGGCTTTAGCGAAGGCATTATTTGTTGAAAGTACTAACAATAATGCTGCTAGTGCAAGTTTCGGAAGTTTTTTCAACATAAGGAAGGTTGATTGCATAGTAGTATTCGGAATAGCGAACTAGGCTAAAAGATGGAAAGCTTCATTATATCAAAGCTAATCGCGCAGGTGATGTTGGATTAAACAGTGATCGTCTCAGTAAAACAGGATAACGTATCGGTGGAAATAGTAAGAACTTTTGGGTTATTTATCGTAACGGCAGTAGCGGAGATCATAGGCTGTTATTTGCCATATTTATGGCTCAAACATCAGTATTCCCCGTGGTTGCTCTTCCCCGCGGCGGCCAGTTTGGCAGTTTTTGTCTGGTTGCTGACCTTGCATCCGCAGGCTTCTGGTCGGGTTTATGCGGCATACGGTAGCGTATATATTTGCGTCGCCATGTTTTGGCTGTGGCGTGTTGACGGCGTGCGACCAATGTGGAGTGACTTTATTGGCGTTGCTGTTTGCTTAGTGGGCGCCAGTATCATTATTTTTGGGTCTCGAGCTGCGGCATAACTGATGACATTCTAGAATGATAAAAAAACAAATCTTCGCTACCCTAACCGTATTGCTTGGGTGGTGTATGGTTGAGAAAGCAACGGCCAACGGTTGGGAGCATACCGCTATTCCTGTCACTGCGTTAATCAGCGCTCTAGGCAACGAAGATGCCGAGATAAGACAGCGTGCAGCGCATTCTCTCGGACACCATCCAACCGAAGATGTGGCCAGAATATTGATTGAGAGTATTGCGCGGGGTGAGAGCAGTGTTCAGGTAAGACAGGCCTTGTTCAGTGCTTTGGGTCGAATCGGTGATTCCCTTGCTGTTCCGGTAATAGCGCGCTGTCTTGAAACGGAAGAAGAAGTTTCTGTCAGAACATTGTGCGCGGTTGCATTGGAAAATATACGCACACCGGAGGCTGAGAAGGCAGCGCTGCGTGCGATTAAGGATTCAGAGAGCCCGGTCAAGCTTGCCGCGATATCAAGCCTTGGTCGCCAACAATCATTGCTGGCAGCACAAACGTTGGCGGCTTATTTACAGAGTGATGAAGAACGCACTGTGTTGGTAACCATCCGCGCTCTTGGAAACACGCGCCAGGAACAAGCATTGGTTGCACTAGAGCCATTGATTAGTTCGGAAGTTGAGACCAGTAAACTGGTTGAGGTACTGAAAGCAGTTGCTGTGATTGGAAGCGGCAGTGTATCAAAGCAGGTGAAGGCGGTATTGGGCCAATCGAATGATCCCAGGGTTAAGCGACATGCGCTGATAGCACTGGGTTCGATTGATAAAACTCGGTAAAGGAAGGCTTGGCTAAAAGCCTGGAAAGTGAAGATCACTTGATGTTGTTGCAGGCGCTGGAGATCGCGCGAGAGCAAAACGATTCTTCAATCGTTAAGGCGATCATAGAGGCAGCTGAACCACTCTTTTCCAGCTTCTATGGGCAATCTGCACAAAGTCTTCAGGATGATCCACAAAATGCAATTATTCAATTGTCGGTAATTAATGAATATCTTCGTACGATTATCGCGCTAGATCCGCATCATGCAGATGCGCTGTTCAATCTTGCGGCAACCCCGGTAAAAGTTGAGGTGAACTCTCCGATATTATTGACCGTGGCGGAAGGTCTTTACAAAGCGCGCTGGCAGGGGATTTATGGTATTGGTTACACGCATGTGGGAAAAGCTGATTCGGCAATAAAACTGGGATACAGCGACAAAGACAGTCGATTGCGTGCGGTCGCCACGCGCTCTATGGGGGTGAATGATCCAAAGCGATTCCGCGATCTGGCATTGAGCGCCTTGCGTGATACTGTTGCGGAAGTAAGATGGCAGGCGGCTATCGTGTTGGGGCGAGACACAGAACTGACTAATCTGGAACCTTTGATCAATGCGACGAAGGATGTCGACACTCGTGTTCGGGTTGAAGCAGTTTTGTCTCTTGGCTATCTTGCGGCAAAGCAAACTGACCGTGATCGCGTTGAAATGATCCTTCAGGGAATTATTCAAGAAGACGTGAATGCCCGTGTCAAGGCATCCGCGTCTTTTGCGTTAGAGTTACTGCAGAAATCTAACTAGTCGGTCTCGTTGTTGTCTTTGAACAACTGAAATCAGGACTCACACAGCGCAAGCACACGTGAGGGGCCGCCGGTTCCTCTAATGTGTTTGGGCGCGCCAACAACGATAGTGCAGTTCTCGCCGTTTCCTGCCATAAGCAACTGCCCTAGATTGGTCGCGTTTTCTACCATTTTTACTCCGCGTTGTAGCAGTCTTACGTGGGCATGCCAGGAGTTTGTCCACTGGTCGTCGTCGCCCTTTGCACTATCCCCTGAATCAACACCAATATTGTCCGCAACGATGCCGTTGATCATGACATTTTTTTCTTCCATGATTTCGATTAAGCGGTCCACTCCCGCTTTGCTAATACCGGGGAAGTTAAAGCCATTCATATAGGGGTCTTTGGCGAAATCGGTTCCTGAGAAAAAGAACCGAGACCATCCTGTGTTCAATACAAGCCATACACCGTTATCGATTTTGTCTTTAACTGCTTCAATATCATCTGCGCCGACGACATTGTTCGATGAATTAGAAAAATCGGTCACGCTTGTATCAGGGCTGGGTGTGCCTCCATTTTTTGCAAGCTCAGTGTCAACCCGACCAGAGATGTCGATGACAATGGCTTTTCCAATTAGGTCGCTAGCGTCTAACCGATGGGTAAGTTTGCGGTCGGCGGGCGCGATGGTTCCTGGCTCCATGCTAGATTCGTTGTTGATATAGTGGCCTGCAGTATCCAGATGGGTGCCATGATGTTCTGCGAGCACCAGTGTTCCGATATCAAAATGACCCTGGCTCGTCGGGAATTCGCTGAGCGCAAAAACTGTTTGGCCGCCAAAGGTCGGGATCGGCACTGAATCCAAATAAGGCTTTGATAAGTCGGCTTTCATCGGATCTTCCTCACTCGGAGCGAAGGTGGGGATTGGATGTGAAAGATCGATAGTCACCATCTCGGCAGAAACAGTAGCGCATCCCAGACTGGCTGCGATCAAGATTAAACTTGAGCTTATTCTCGTTCTCATTCTATATTTCCTCGCTTTAATCCATGCCGATTTCGAGAAATTCGAAATTTGGCGGAAAGACACATTATACTGACAACACTAGAAACGGCTAGTGAATTTTGGTCAGGCTAAAGCCGGGGCGGGGTAAGCGACGGCGAAAATCGAACACTACAGGCATAAATGTACCGATAGCGCATGGATAGCGTATTTCTGATCACGTATGCGAACGAGAAATGTGGTGTTTCTTGAGGTGTGATGCGGTTTATTTTTCTACAAAAGCGCGCTCAATGACAAACTCTTTAAAATCACTCTTACGTGTTTCTTCAAATCCCATCTCTTTCAGCAATCCGCCGATGCTTTTAAGCATTGCAGGACTACCGCAGAGCATAAATCGATCGTCTTCCTTGCTAAGCGGTGGTAGTCCGACGTCACTCATTAAACTTCCATTTTCGATCAGAGTATTGATCCGGCCAAAGTTTTTAAACGGCTCTCGAGTTACCGCCGGATAGTAGATGAGTTTTTGTTTTACCTCATCCCCAAAATATTCATTATCATGTAGTTCGTGGGTAATGAGTTTTTGATAGGTGAGTTCATTGACGAAACGGCAGCCGTGTACCAACACGACTTTCTCAAAATTTTCGTAAACATCAGGGTCTTTAATAATTGAAAGAAAAGGAGCTAGACCTGTTCCGGTGCTCAGCAGATAGAGATGCTTGCCGGGTCTTAAGTGATCCCAGAGCAGAGTGCCCGTAGGCTTTTTACTCACCATTAATTTGTCACCAATCTTAATGTGTTGCAGCCGCGACGTGAGTGGACCATCCTGAACTTTGATGCTGTAGAATTCCAAATAATCTTCGTGATTAGAGCTCGCCATGCTGTAGGCGCGCATCAGTGGTTTACCGTCGACTTCGATACCTATCATCGCAAACTCTCCGTTGCGAAATCGCAATGAAGGATCCCGTGTGGTTTTTATCGTAAACAATCGATCTGACCAATGGTGGACGTCGGTAACCGTTTCTGTGTGTGCTTCAGCCATGAATAGCGTTTATTGGGTGTTCTAGATAAGAATAAAGGCATTAGGTGGTTTTTCAACCACTAAGTTCTTCAAAAATAATATTAAACTGCGTTTACGACATTGCGGAAAACGTCTGGTTACAGGTGAGGGATTCACTGAAAGAAATACCGCGTTTATTGAAATTCCAGACGCTTTTTAGTTTGCCTCATCTTGACCACCTTCGGCTATCCAGGTGTCGATTAGCATTCTGGCAATTGAGTCCTTTGATGGCAATAACAATCCTTCCTCATTATCCGTGTCGTCTATAATCGATTGCAGCTGGTCACGACTAAACCAGCGTGCATCGGACAGTTCATCGTTATCGACTTGTATCGCAGAATCCAGCGTTTGGGCGCGAAAGCCGAGCATCACTGAACCTGGGAAAGGCCAGGGTTGTGATGCGACATAAACGGGATTGGAGCTTACCTTCAGGCCGGCTTCTTCTTGAACTTCTCGAATCACTGCCTGTTCCAAACTCTCGCCAGTATCAACATATCCGGCCAATGTCGAATACACTTTCTTTTCCCATTTCGTGCTGCGACCCAGCAGGCAGCGAGTGACGCCATCTTTTGAACTTTTACATTCGATTAACATGATGACCGCTGGGTCAATTCGGGGAAACAACTCTTTTTCACATTGACTGCAACACCGGCAATGCCCTCCTTGCTGACTGCGCATTTCGCCGCCACATCGACTGCAAAACGTATTCTGTTGATGCCAGTACGCAAGCCCTCTGGCGTAGGCAAACAACGAAGCAGTTTCAGGGTCGAGCACAGAACTGATTTGGCGAAGCTCCATCATCGTTGTACCAGGCGCAGCATGATGCAGGATTCGCACCGCTTCTTTTTCGTCCAGGTATGCCAGGTCGGCTGCAAAGACAGGGCTCTGATCCTGATGCCCCAAATAAATCACTTCTTTCGCGTTACCAAGAATCAGTGCCGCTTCACTGATAGGCAGATACACCGGTTGTGGATTGTCATCCACTAAGCGAATCATATTTTGTTGCGCCCAAAGGACGACCACAGTGGCTGCGTCAGAAGCAAGTTGCTGCTTTAACCAGCTCGGGTCTCTACATTTGTCGGTATGCCGGGTTAGCGGCATGGCACAGTATTGCAATGCTGCGGACACCAGTTATTAGCTCACTTTGTTTTTACTTCTGGATGCAGTTTTTCTTTCGTGCTCCTTTAATAGTTTCTTGCGAACACGAATATTCTCGGGGGTGATTTCCACCAGTTCATCGTCGTCTATTATCTCAATAGCAGACTCAAGGGTCAGACGGATTGGCGGCTCAAGGTTGATACTTTCATCTTTGCCGGAAGCGCGGACGTTGGTTAGTTGTTTCCCCTTTAACGGATTAACTACCAGATCATTGCTACGGGAGTGTAGTCCAACCACCTGACCTTCATAGACCTCGACATTCGGGCCAATAAACATGCGGCCTCGTTCCTGTAGATTGAATAAAGCAAAAGCCAAAGCCTTGCCGCTTGCTGAAGAAATTAATGCGCCGTTTCTACGATTGCCAATTTCCCCTGACGCGATCGGTGCGTAGCCATCGAAGACGTGATACAGCAGACCGCTACCTGAAGTCATGGTCATAAATTCCGTTTGGAAGCCAATCAGACCACGCGCAGGGATGCGGTACTGTAATCGCACACGACCCTGCCCGTCGGGCTGCATGTTCTCAAGTGCACCGCTGCGCGCTCCCAATGCCTCCATCACCGCCCCTTGATTAGTGTCTTCAACATCGACCGACAATTCTTCCCAAGGCTCACACAGTTCGCCATCAATTTCTCGGTTGATGACATGGGGTCGAGACACAGCGATTTCATATCCTTCTCGGCGCATGTTTTCCAGCAGTATAGACAGATGCAATTCACCACGACCGGCAACCGCAAAAACATCGGGATCGGCAGTCGGTTCTACCTGTAAGGCGACGTTATGAATCAGCTCCTTTTTGAGTCGGTCGCCGATCTGTCTAGAAGTCACATACTTTCCTTCTCTACCCGCTAATGGTGAGGTGTTCACCTGAAAGTTCATGCTGACAGTGGGCTTATCAACGCTTAAAGAAGGCAGCGCTTCGGGATTCTCCGGGTCACATAATGTGTCTGAAATACCTAAGTCTTCTATACCGGTCATGGCGATGATATCGCCGGCCTGTGCTTCATCTACTTCAATACGCTCAAGCCCATGGAAGCCAAAGATTTGGAGAATCCGGCCGCTGCGGCTTTCGCCGAAACGATCTATACAGGTGACTCTGGATTTTAACGATACCTTGCCTCGTGCGACTCGGCCAACGCCGATCGTGCCCACATAACTGGAATAGGCAAGAGACGAGATTTGCATCTGGAAGGGCCCATCAACATCGACATCTGGCGGTGAGACCTGATCGACGATGGTCTGGAACAGCGCGTTCATGTCTTCGGCTTTTTCTGCATGGTCTAAACTCGCATAGCCTTGAATGGCCGACGCATAGACAATCGGAAAATCAAGTTGCTCGTCCGTTGCGCCTAACCTGTCAAACAGATCAAAGGTTTGATCTAACACCCATTCTGGGCGGGCGCCATCGCGGTCGATTTTGTTAATAACAACGATTGGTTTTAAACCATGGGCAAAGGCTTTCTGGGTGACAAAGCGCGTTTGCGGCATTGGGCCTTCAACCGCATCAACCAATAACAATACAGAGTCGACCATCGACAACACTCGTTCAACTTCTCCACCAAAGTCAGCGTGGCCTGGCGTATCTACAATGTTGATGCGGTAGTCATTCCATTTGATAGCGGTGTTCTTCGAAAGAATTGTGATGCCGCGTTCCTTTTCGAGATCATTCCCGTCCATCACTCGTTCGACCGGGCCGAAGCGTTCCCCTAGAGTGCCGGACTGCTGCAATAGTCGATCTACCAGAGTTGTTTTACCGTGGTCGACATGCGCGATGATGGCGATATTTCGCAGTTTAGATAAAGACATAAATATGAGGCTTTGCGCCTAAAATGAAAATTGGATGACTGACTATCAGGAATGGATTTGTGTTCCGATTCCAGTGTCAGTAAATAATTCAAGCAAGAGAGCATGGGGCAAGCGACCGTCAATAATGCTGGAAGTCTTGACACCACTTAGCACAGCGTTCAGCGCGCAATCTACCTTTGGAATCATGCCGCCGCTGATGGTGTCATCAGCAATTAATTCGCTGACTTGATCAGCCTTGACGGTATCGATTAGTTCACCGCTTTTGTTTAAAACGCCGGGTGTATTGGTGAGCAAAATTAACTTTTCAGCTGACAGCGTCGTTGCGATTCCGCTAGCGACCAGATCGGCATTGATATTGTAGGTCATGCCATCCGATCCCACACCGATCGGCGCAATCACCGGTATAAAGGACTCTGTTTCTAACAGTTGAACAATACTTGGATCAATTGACTCGACTTCGCCAACGTGGCCGTAATCGATAATCTCGGATCGCTCCAACAGCGGATCGTCTTTCTTTACTTTGAGAGGGGTCGCCCTAATCAGGTCTCCATCTTTTCCGGTAAGTCCAACCGCTTTACCCCCGCGGGCATTGATGAGATTGACGATATCTTTGTTGACCAGTCCGCCAAGCACCATCTCAACCACATCCATGGTTTCGCTATCAGTCACACGCATTCCATCGATAAAGGTTGATTCCTTGCCAATCTTTCCCAGCACAGTATTGATTTGAGGCCCGCCGCCATGAACAACAACCGGATTCATGCCGACCGTTTTCATTAGGATAACATCGCGAGCAAAACTTGCCTTCAGATCTTCATCGACCATTGCATTGCCGCCGTATTTGACCACGATGGTTTTGCCTTGGAATTTCTGGATATAGGGGAGCGCTTCGGTGAGAACTCGGGCTGTATCCTGATCTGCGTGTTGGTGTTGGTTCATCGGAATCCGTATTTCGCCAATTTGGCACAGTGGCCGTCAAATTGCCCCTAAATTTAGGGAGCGCGATTCTACCGTAATACCTCGTCTATAAGTCGTTTTTTGAACATATAATGCGACTCTTGAGATGCTTTTTATGTATTTCTATTGGCGCCAACTGTGTTAACATACCGATATAAAGATTTCTTTATATTTAAAACATCAATTTCCAACGACAAGCCTGCGAATCGCGGGTTTTGTTTTGTCCTGAGGCAATGAACGAATATGTCCCAATCACATCTTTTTACTTCTGAATCCGTTTCTGAAGGTCACCCAGATAAAGTCGCTGATCAGGTTTCTGATTCTGTACTTGATGCTATGTTAGAGCAGGATCCGCGTTCGAGGGTTGCCTGTGAAACCATGATTAACACTGGAATGGTGGTGATTTCTGGTGAAATTACCAGCGGCGCCACGGTCGATTTTCCAGAAATCGTGCGCAACACGATTCAGGAGATAGGATACAACTCCTCAGAAATGGGGTTTGACTCGCAAAGCTGTGCTGTGATTGTCTCATTAGACAAGCAGTCTCAGGATATTTCGCAAGGCGTCACCGAAGGCGAGGGTTTAGATCTTGATCAGGGCGCTGGTGATCAGGGTCTTATGTTTGGTTACGCCTGCACCGAGACAGACGTGTTGATGCCATTTCCGATTACTTATTCCCATTTGCTGGTTAAGAAACAGTCTGAAGTTCGAAAGACCGGCAAGTTGACCTGGCTCCGTCCGGATGCGAAGTCCCAGGTAACGGTGCGTTATGAAAACGGCAAGCCGATGTTTGTTGATACGGTCGTGCTATCTACCCAACACGATGAGGGTGTGGAACACAAAGACCTGGAAGAAGCGGTGATAGAAGAGATCATTAAACCTGTTCTTCCCGCTGACATGATCTCGGATCAAACTCGTTTTCTGGTAAACCCAACAGGACGTTTTGTGATTGGTGGTCCGGTTGGTGATTGTGGTTTAACAGGCCGTAAGATTATTGTGGATACTTACGGTGGTTCTGCGCACCACGGTGGCGGCGCATTCTCCGGAAAGGATCCATCCAAAGTAGATCGTTCGGCTGCTTATGCAACGCGTTATGTGGCGAAAAATATTGTTGCTGCAGGTCTGGCGGATAAGTGTGAGGTGCAGGTGGCCTATGCAATTGGTGTTGCCAAACCCGTATCTGTGATGGTCGATACGTTTGGCACAGGAAAAATTGCTGACGAGGCAATTGCCAAGCTTGTCGATACACACTTCGATTTACGCCCGAAAGCCATTGTTGAAACCCTCGATCTTTTGCGGCCTATCTACAGAAATACTGCTGCGTACGGTCATTTTGGTAGAACGGAGTCAAATTTCACCTGGGAAAAAACTGATAAAGCGGATGCGCTTAAGTCAGACGCAGGTATCTAGTTTTATATTTTTTAATTTAGGAAATTATTATGTCAATTCAATCAGTAGAAAGTTTTGATCAGGACTACCACGTTGCTGATATCGGTTTAGCAGATTGGGGTCGAAAAGAGATTAATATCGCCGAGCAGGAAATGCCCGGACTCATGGCAACACGAGAGAAGTATAAAAAAGAGCAACCCTTGAAAGGCGCTCGAATCGCTGGTTCGATTCACATGACGATTCAAACAGCTGTGTTGATCGAGACGCTTACTGCATTGGGTGCTGAAGTGCGTTGGGTTTCTTGCAACATCTTCTCTACTCAAGATCAAGCAGCCGCCGCAATTGCCGCAGCGGACATCCCTGTTTTTGCTTACAAAGGCGAGACATTAGAAGAGTATTGGGACTATACCCATCGCATTATGACCTGGCCTGATGGCAGTACACCAAATATGATTCTTGATGATGGTGGCGACGCTACCGGACTTTTGATTTTGGGTACCAAAGCAGAATCTGATATCTCAGTTCTGGATAATCCGGGAAGTGAAGAAGAAATCGCGCTGTTTGCTGCGATTCGCGCTCGACTGCAGAATGATCCTACTTGGTACAGCGTGCGTCTGGAAAAAATCCAGGGCGTTACAGAAGAGACAACTACCGGGGTGCATCGTTTGTATCAAATGGTAGAGAAAGGCGAGCTGCCTTTCCCGGCGATCAACGTCAATGATTCTGTGACCAAATCGAAATTTGATAACCTGTATGGCTGCCGCGAGTCTCTGGTAGACGGCATCAAGCGTGCAACCGATGTAATGGTTGCCGGTAAGGTATCACTGGTACTTGGTTATGGCGACGTAGGTAAGGGTTCTGCTCAGTCTCTTAAGGGCTTGGGTTCAACCGTTTTGGTTACGGAAGTTGATCCAATTTGTGCACTGCAGGCTGCGATGGAAGGGTTTCGCGTAGTTGAGTTGGATGATGTTATCGATCAGATTGATATTTTCGTTACAGCAACAGGTAACTTTAATGTGATTACCGACAAGCACCTTCTGAAAATGAAGGATCAGGCAATTGTTTGTAATATCGGTCACTTTGACAACGAAATTGACGTCGCTTCGATGAAAGATTTTGAATGGATTAACGTTAAACCTCAGGTTGATCAGATTACTTTGCCAAGCGGAAATAAAATATTGCTGCTGGCTGAAGGGCGTTTGGTAAATCTTGGTTGCGCGACTGGACATCCAAGCTTTGTCATGTCCGCGAGCTTTACCAATCAGGTTCTGGCGCAGATTGAGCTATGGAAAGATGGCGACAAGTATGAGAATGACGTTTACATTCTGCCAAAGCATCTTGACGAAGAAGTCGCACGTTTGCATTTGGACAAGATTGGTGCACATCTAACCACCTTGTCCCAGGTACAAGCTGACTACATTAATGTTCCTGTTGAAGGACCTTATAAGCCTTCGCACTATCGTTACTAGAGGATAAAGCAAATAAGAGAAAGCCGGGCTTGCTCGGCTTTTTTTGTTTAGAACGGTGTGTTTTCCCGATATTAAATACCGCAGTAGATCTGTGCATTTAAAACTAGGTAGGCGGGCTATTTGATTTAGTTTTATGCGGTTAAAAATGCGGAGCCAAAAACACCGGCACTATCTCCCAGTTTTGGTTTAAGCATCAGTGTTTCTATTGTTGGACTAAACGCATGTTTTTTCAGTTCTTCTAGGCCATCTGTATATAAGCGTTCAATGTTTCCAACCCCTCCGCCAATAACAATTACATCTGGATCAATCATGTTGACAATAGATGATGCGGCGATACCAAAGTAGCGTATTAATCTGTCCATGGTCTTTTGCGCGTCACGGTCTCCCGTTTCTGCTAGGTCGGCTATATCGTCAAGCTTTTTAGACTGGTTAGTTAGTTCACTATAGAAGCGCTCCAGGGCTGGTCCGGAGATCACAGTTTCGACACATCCGCTTTTTCCGCAATAACAATTACCGCCTGATGCATCGAGATAATTATGCCCCCATTCTCCAGCAATCAGATTTCGACCGCCGACGAGTTGATTGTTGATCACTAAGCCGCCACCAACCCCTGTTCCCATAATAATCCCGAAGACGCTGGTTACTTCGCATTGCAGCATTGAAACTGCCCCCATTTTGGTTTCTGCCAGTGCAAAGCAGTTTGCATCGTTTTCGACAATGACAGGTATACCCAAGAGATCTTGTAGATCTTTTTGGATCGGCTGGTTGAGTAGCTCGGTGGTATTGCTTCCGCGTAAGAGCTCGGTTGTTGGATCAAGGGTCCCGGGAGTACCGATGCCAAGAGAAGCCGGCGCAGCATTAATTGAATCGCCTACCGATTTTACCAGTTCGACGATCTTGTGAAGAATCTGATCGTATCCTTCTTTTCTATTGGTATCGACCCGGCGCCTCAGGATGACATCGGGGTGATGAACTGACTGTAAAACGACGCATTCGATTTTAGTGCCGCCCAGATCAATACCCCATAGATGATCAGAAGAACTTGAATGCATTGGAAATGTTCGTGATTATTCAGAGAGGATGCTTCATTTGTACACAAGAATCAGTAATTGCCGAAGAGCAAGTGAGAGTAGGAGGAGTTAAGGTAGTGACTGATAAGCGCGATCCTTAGCGTTAACTGGTTTATTTCAAAATGTGTTTGATAAACGGCCAGGAGACAGCGCGACTAGATCGCTTGTCTCCTGGCGCGGATTTAAGGAAATTAATCTGTGCGCGACTGCACTTCTAATAGATGATAGCCAAACTGCGTTTTAATTGGTCCGTGTACTTCGCCAACAGCGTCATTGAATACCACCGCATCAAATTCCGGAACCATCTGGCCTTGGCCGAACGACCCGAGGTCGCCACCATTTTTTCCAGAAGGGCAGTTTGAATGCTCTTTCGCTACCGCGGCAAAGTCGGAACCGTCGGCAATTTGTTGTTTAAGTTGATTACATTGGTCTTCGGTATCGACCAGAATATGACGCGCGGTTGCTTGAGCCATTTGAGAGGATCCTTTTGGGAAAGTTAAAAAATATAATCCTAGCAGATAGCTGCGGAATAACGAAACAATAAGCGTGATTGCGGAACTTATTGGTGTTTTTTGAGGCTTTTTACAGACTTAGTGTGCCTGTTTCCAGTTTTCCCCGGTTCCGCAATCTACGATCAAGGGAACCTTGAGTTCAGCCACCGAACACATGATATTTGCTGTTTCAACAGCCAAAGATTCAACCTGATTTTCATTTACTTCGATAACCAATTCGTCATGCACCTGGAGAATAATCCGTGCACTATGTTTTTCATCTCGTAACCACTGATCCAGTTTATTCATGGCAAGCTTGATTAGATCAGCTGCGGTCCCCTGCATGGGGGCATTGATTGCAGTGCGTTCCGCATACTGTCTGCGGGCAGCATTTTTTGAATGAATTTCTGGCAGGTTGAGTCTGCGGCCAAACAAGGTTTCAACATAACCCTGCTCGCGAGCAAGTTCTCGTGTGTCGTCCATATACTGTTTTACGCCAGGGTAACGGTCAAAATATATTTCAATATATTCTTTGGCATCGCGCTGCGGAATCTGCAGCTGTTTGGCCAATCCAAAAGCAGACATGCCGTAGATCAATCCGAAGTTGATTGCTTTGGCGCTTCTTCGTTGTTCGGCATCAACTTTCTCCGGAGTGCCGCCAAATACTTCAGCTGCAGTTGCGCTATGGACATCGATGCCATTTTTAAAAGCACTAACCAATCCTTTGTCATCCGATAAATGCGCCATAATTCTTAACTCGATTTGCGAGTAATCGGCTGCCAGAAATACGTTTCCTTTGTCAGGAATAAACGCTTCGCGAATGCGACGGCCTTCAGCAGTTCTAATCGGAATATTTTGCAGATTGGGGTCACTGGATGACAATCTACCCGTCGCCGCAACGGCCTGATGGTAGGAAGTGTGAATTCTTCCTGAATTCGGGTTAACCAACATCGGTAGTTTATCTGTATAGGTGCTTTTTAGTTTAGCTAGCCCTCGATGCTCAACGATTAATTTCGGTAATTCATGGTCGAGAGCAAGCTCTTGTAACACGCTTTCTGCGGTAGAAGGTTGGCCTTTTGGTGTCTTGCTAATGACGGGTAAGCCTTGTTTTTCAAACAGGATTTCTTGAATCTGCTTGGGCGAAGCGATATTGAACTCTTCACCGGCTGCCATGTGGGCTTTATGTTCGATTTCCGCCAGCCGATCAGCAATCTCCGCGCTTTGCTGGATTAACATGTCGGTATCTACTTTAACGCCATTGGTTTCCGTTCTCGCCAGCGTTAACAGTAGCGGGATCTCAACTTCGTTATATAATTTGAACAGCTTCCCCTGCTTTTCTAACAGAGGTAAAAGCACGTTATGTAGTCGAAGAGTGATATCTGCGTCTTCCGCTGCGTAATGCGCGGCCGCGTCCAGTGGAACCTGATTAAAGGTAAGCTGCTTTTTCCCTGTTCCGGCGACTTCTGTGAATTTGGTAGTGGTCATACCAAGATGTTTTGTTGCCAGAGTGTCCATATCATGGCGCGAGTTTCCCGCATCCAACAGATAAGACATCAGCATCGTGTCATGATCGACTCCCGCGAGCTGGATGCCATGATGACTTAGAACTTCCAGGTCATACTTCAGATTTTGACCTGTCTTGCTCGCATTTGGGTCTTCAAGCAAGGGTTTCAGTTTTTTGAGCGCCGTTTTAAACGGTACTTGTTTCGGGGCTCCCTCATAATCGTGACCAAGGGGTAAATAAGCAGCTTCTCCTTCTTTGTCAGAGAATGAGATGCCAACCAGTTTCGCCTGATGGGCATCAAGGGAGGTGGTTTCAGTGTCAAGAGCAAAGATGGCAGCATCGTTAAGGCGCGCAATCCATTTGTCCAGCGAAGGCATATCCAGAATGGTTTCATAAGCGCTTGGGTCAGATTCAGCTTTCTCTGCGACTTCATCAGAACCTGAATCCTTATCCCCGCTTGTTTCAGTACCGTCTGATTGATCGAGCGCCTTTAACCAGCTACGAAATTCAAGTTCGGTATATAAGGTTCTTAACTGATCTATTTCCGGATCCCCCATCTGTAGCTGATCAAATTGCAAACCGGTATCGACGTCGCATTTGATCGTGGCGAGGGTTCGAGAAATGGACAGTGAATCGAGGTTGTCGCGCAAAGATTCGCCAACCTTACCGCCTACTTCGTCTGCTCTTTTGACCAGCTCATCTAGCGACCCAAACTGATTTAACCATTTCACCGCCGTTTTCGGCCCTACTTTTGGCACGCCCGGTATATTGTCGGAGGCATCACCCATGAGCGCCAGATATTCGATGATTTGATCGGGACGAACTCCGAACTTATCGAGCACCCCAGCTTCGTCTAGTCGACTCTTCTTCATGGTGTCGACCATGACTACTTTGTCATTCACCAGTTGCGCCAGATCTTTGTCGCTACTGACGATCATGACATGAAACCCTTTCTCTACAGCTTGCTTGGATAGCGTGCCAATCACATCGTCGGCTTCCACGCCTTCGATAGAAACCAGAGGCAGTCCCATTGCCGGGATCAGTTTTAGCAAGTAAGCGAGTTGCACCCGAAGATCGTCCGGCATGGGAGGGCGATTCGCCTTATAGTCCGCATACATTTCATGGCGAAAGGTTTTGCCCTTGGCATCCATCACCATCGCGATATGCTCAGGCTGACACTCCTTTATCAAGCTCTTTAGCATGTTGGCAACGCCAAATACGGCATGGGTTGGTTGGCCATCACGAGTAGACAATCCGCCCTGACTTCCGAGGGCATGATAGGCGCGAAACAGGAAGGAGGATCCGTCAATAAGGATGATTTCTTTGTCAGGGGACATAATGGGCAGGTATGATCAATAACAGCAAACCATATTGTACGCCGTTATTCATCAATACCAATCACTCATGACACAAAACCGATCAAACATTTCAGGGGAAGATCTGCGCAATGCAGCGATGCATGTTGCCAGTTCAAATAACATTCAGGAAGAATCCTGGAAAATATTTCAGGTGATGTCTGAGTTTGTCGAAGGTTTCGATAAACTGTCCAAGATTCATCCGGCGGTTAGCTTTTTTGGTTCTGCGCGAACCAAGCGAAGTCATGCCCACTATAGGTTTGCCAGACGCAGCGCTAAACTGTTATCAGAGGCAGGTTTTTCAATTATTAGCGGTGGCGGCCCCGGAATTATGGAGGCGGTAAATCGAGGGGGGCAGGACGGTGGCTCTCCCAGTATTGGCCTGAACATTGTACTGCCCGGGCTTAACGAAACGCCCAATCCCTATCAGGATATAAGCATCGATTTTCATAATTTTTTTGTACGAAAGCTGATGTTTGTGCAGTATGCATCGGCGTACGTGGTGATGCCAGGAGGGCTGGGAACGCTGGATGAGGTGATCGAATGCCTGGTTTTAATGCAAACCGATAAAGCGCATCGGATTCCGGTTATACTCGCCGGTGGGGAGTTCTGGCGAGGCCTGGTGGGGTGGCTCGAGGATACTTTGCTGGCAGAAGGTACTATTAGCGAATCTGATTTTGATTTGTTCCAGGTTTTGGATGAACCGGAAGAGATTCGGGATTCAATTATGGATTATTATGAAACTAATGGCTTTAGTCTCCTGTCCCAACAGCATAAGATTCAAATCTAGAACCAATTTCGAAGCGAGTCAGTGTGCCAATATTCTGGCACAAGATGTAATAGATTAAATACCATTGTCGCAATGGACATGAAACAGGTATCAAATATGAGATTTCCTAAAAATACCGGATCCACAGTTGGAATATTATGTGGATCTTTTGTTGTGATGCTATTCAGCGCATCTCTTTTTGCCGCTGAAACTAATCAAGGGTTGCAGTTGCCGGATGATCTGGCCGAGAAAGCGGAAAATGCTGCGGCTGCCCCCACTCCAAAATACACGATTGAAGAGCGGCGATATGGCGATCGGTTAGATCAAATTACTGTTCGTCGCCAAAATGGGATCGATGGAATCTATGACAACTCCAAAGCAAAGCCGCTTTGGCAGGCGGCAGATGAGGAGATAGGACAAACCCATAATCAGAGAAAATGGACGATCGGTTCCTGGTAAAACAAGACCGGTAACTTAATTTTTGCTGCGATAATGAAAATGAAGTTTAAAGTAGTTGTTTCCAGTGTTTTTGCGATTTCTCTAGTGTTTTCAGCGATAACAGGTGCTGACCATCATGGTAACGTTCGCATCTATAAGCTCAATTCAAAGGATCAGTTCGTCAAGCAGAAATGGCTTAAGGATCGCGAGAAACCTGGTTGTCATGATCTTAGACGTACGCGTAAGGCAAACCGTTTTGCACAAACTGGTTTTGCCTGGTGCACAGTATATAGCGGTGACGCATGTGAAGCCGGAACTGAATTGCCAGCTATGTGGGGCGGTAAAAAATATCGCACGGCGGATATTGATATCAGTCAACCTCAAATAAAACTCATAAAGGGCTCGGAGTGGTATTTAAACTCTGAAAAGAAAAATATTCGGATTGGCTCTTGGCGATGCGAGTATGAAGATGGTGCGGAAAACCAGGGTTAGCTTCTTACCCCTCGAACGTCCAGAGCTTGGCGCGAACAAAGTGCGGGAAGTAAATAATACATGTAAATCTATAAGACATGTCAATCCCAGATAGAGATGACACACCCATAACAATTTAGAAATTTCACACTCTCTATTACAGCTCACTCGCCGGGATGGACGGAGTGAGCGTGGCGAATGGAGTTCTTCTCGGCGAATAATACTTTTACGATCGGTCTTGTCACTATTTCTAGATATCGGGAACGAGCACTCGGGCTTGAATACATGGTTCTACCCAATATAACTCAAAGTCGTATTTGCCCAAGCCAAATGTAGCGCTTCTCTGACTCTAATACGGCCCCATTTCAACGTAAATTTAGTACGGGCTATTCTAACCAATAAGGCGTATAGTGGGTCGATAACATCTCTGTTCCGATTCTCTCCCGGGCTTTAACCCTCGTCAGTTCTTCGGCAATATAGCCTACAATCCTTTGGCGCTGATCTGTATTTGGCGCAAAGCAAGCCTTTCGATTCTACTTGAATTCCAAGTTGTATCTGCGATCGCATGTCCACCTATTTTTCAGAGTACTCACTTATGACCGAAGAAGAAAAAGCTGCTATGGAGCAGTTTGAAATCACCTATGAACAGAGAAAGATTTTTATTTTTCAAGACTACAAATATGAGCGATTGGCCGATGCGATTAAGTATGCTCAGAGTACTATTGATACTGAGACACCGTTAGTAAGTGAAAAACAAGGATGAGTGCTATAAATATACCGAGCTCTGAAGAGACGCAGCCTAAGATTTTATCCTATGTGGCGGATATCCCAAATTTATGCTCTCTAGCTGGGTTAGCATGCACTGTAACTGCTATTTATTGCTGCATATTAGGCATTTTTCACGGTGCGATGATCGGCATGGTCTGGGCGGTTGCTTTTGATTGGGCGGATGGGCTAATCGCACGAAGAATGAAGGGCCGAACGGGAACTGACAGTGCTTTTGGTGGCCAACTTGACGTAATGATAGACATAGTAAGCTACGGTGTTGCGCCTGCAGTCCTTTTGCTTAGCTATGGAAAATTTGAACCTGTATTTTTGTTTGGCGCTTTTATTATGCTTGCTACCGCGGCGCTAAGATTAAGTTATTTTTCGATTTTTGGGCTTTCAGGGGGTGTCAAATATACTGGCTTAGCTATCGACAACAATAATTTGATACTTGTTTTCGTGTTTCTTTTTGAAGGCCTGTTTAACCAGAGCGTTTTCTCCATAGCTCTGTACGTTATCTGCCTTAGTCTTGCAGCTCTGAATGTCTCCCAAATTAAAACACCAAAGCTTTCTGGAAACCCAGTCAACGTATATCTTCTTGCTTTCTATACTGTCGGATTAACCGCGTTCTACAGCTGGAAGCTTTTCTAAAAAAACTGAACTATGCGAACAAAAACAATGAAACAAGAACTTAATATAGGAAATTAATACTCAATGCTTGTTTACACAGTAGGTACATTTGATCTTTTACATGTTGGACACTTAGCGTTACTTGAACAATGTAGAGCTTTAGGGGATGTGGTGGCAGTAGGGGTTGCGTCTGATTCCGTAGTACATTCCTATAAACCCAATGTTCCAGTTATTCCTTTAGATGAGCGCATAGAAATGCTCAAATCGTTGCGTTGCGTTGATATTGTTCGTCCGTACTATAAGCTTGAGTATGTGTCAGCCTGTAAAGAATTGGATGTCGATATCTTTGTTATCGGGGAGGACTGGGGCAGTAAAGCACATAATACCGACGTAGAGTCTTACTTAAAATCACAAGGTAAAAAAATGACTCAAGTTATTTACAATCTGCGAACCTCATCTTCTGCTATTAAGAAGAATGTTTTAAATCAAAATCGTATGCAAGGCTTGCCCACTGTCTTAGTGTCCTCTTCTAATTGATCGCCGCATTCTTAGTGACACAAAATTTAAAATATGAGGATAAATCTTCTGAGTTAAAAATTATTCTCTAGTGAGAACTTAGCGAGTTGCAGAAAACTGCAAAGCAGTTTATGCAAACTTGCACTATTAGTTCGGGGCGATCGTTACGAGTATTTCCAACTGCTTTTGATGCTGGAAAACAAATCAGTTTTGGTTTGGCCGTCGTTAGCAAAAACTGGGGTGTGTCATCAAGCTCTCCATTCAAACATGTTTCTGTAGTTTCTGGCGATAGCATGATCAGCATACGGCCATGCATTTCTTTTAAATCTTCGTCTGCTGGCCAAGTGATGATAGCGTGAGAAGTTGGTTTTCTTTACCCCAGGTTTCGTAAAGCTCTGCCATAACTAATCCGCTACTGTGACCACCAATATAGAAAGGTTTTTTATCGCTCTTCGAGCCTGTTCATCCGAAATAACCTGCCATTGGAATTAGACATCGTTTCTTCTGATGCCAAGCTGTCCGAAAGGCATGTTTAAAATGGATACAGTTACCCGGAAGGCGGTCACTCTAAATCAGAGGAATGGATACGGTAATGATTACTCCTTCGACATCGTTTCTGTTCTCCGCCCAGGCACTTCCGTTGTGATACTCAGATATCAGTCGAACCACAAACAAACCCAGTCCCAAATGAGAATGCTTGGCGTTGGTTTTGCCGAATGAAACCATGGGGTCGAACAGCCTTTCTCGAAGTTTTTCCGGGATGGTTGGTCCTTCATTTAAGATGGAAATATTGGCATGGTCATCATCCTGGGTGATTCTTACGATAATGCTATTTCCTAAAGAGCTAAATTGAACCGCATTGTCGACAATCTTGTCGAACATTTGCGCGAGGTGATCGGGGCTACCATTGATCCATAAAGCAGTAGGCTCGGTTTGCACATAGAATGGATGGTCTGGATAGCTCAGGTTATAGCCACCAACAATTTCTGTGACCAGCGCGTTGATATCCAGTTTTTGTTTAACTTCGTCACGCATTGCGTCTTCTAAATTTGCAGCTTCGGTCAAGCTGGTTAAAATAGACCTTAGTCTGCTCACGCCATTTTGTGCCCGTTGCATGTGCTTGTTATCAACCACACCGGGTAAGTCTGTTTGTAAAATTTCAAGAGAAGAACTCACTACATTTAAAGGATTGTTCATTTCGTGTGCCAGGGTGTCAGGCATTCCCTCGAGATAGCGGGTGTAGCCAGATAGTCGCGTTAGCATCCCCGTGATACTTCGTCCTAAATCTCCCAGTTCGTCTCGCGGATAGCTACGATCCGGAATACGATCCTCAAGTACTCGACCTTCTGCAGTAATCGATTGTTCCGTGGTTTGATATAGCCGCCTGATTCTCGCGGTTAGTCGCCATGCAAATGTGAGCAGAGCAAAGAGTACAAACGCGAACACCAACAGCGTCACCAAGGTCAGGCTACGTAACAGAGAAAACTGTCTTTCCATTATTGCGTTACTGCTTTGTTCCACAATCACCGCTCCAAGAATATTTTGTTCCGAGCGGATCGGATAACCGGCAACTATTATCTGTGCTTTTTGATCGAGTGAAGGACGCGCCTGTACCAGCGGCTCTCCCTTCAAAATTCGGGCGAAACTCTTGTCCGGGCGATAGGCGACATCGGTCGGGATATCAATAAATTGATCGGCGGGCTTTTTCAAAATACTGTCAATTCCGTGTTGTACCTTTCGGTACAAACCCACAAGCCAAGATTGGTTTTCAGTAGATTCTTCGGGCTGATCTATATTCGCCGACAACCCTCCAACTACTGCTCTAACGCGTTGCTCTTTGTCCAGAATCCATATTCGTGATTGCGGTCGGTCGAGTCCCTTTAGTATTTTGGTGAGCTCTGGCGAGTTTAATAAGACTTGTCCAGTTGATCCTTCCGCCTGTCGGGGGGATGTTGAGAGCGTTCGAGTGACTTCCCTGGTTTCGATGTTATCGACATCAACCGCGGAATAACCCAGGCGGGAACGGGTGCCGATAACGTTGCGCGGGATTCGCAGTTCGATTCGATACCCCCAAGGTGTTTCCGACATTTCGGCAATAAAGGTCTTTATCGCTTCGCCTTTAATGGGGAGTTTCCACTCATCATCTACCAAGTAGATGCTCATTCGGCCAGGTGCCCTGGCAACCAGCAGATAGTGACGAAGATCGCCGTCGGGAAGCTGCAGCAGTATGCGTATCTGATCGCTGTTATCCAGCTGCAGTCTTTCCAGGTCTCGATAGACGATTTGATCGTCATTAACCTCGAGCAGAACATAAATATCATCTTCGTGATAACCGATCACATTGCTTAGAGAAAAATCATCGGGGTCGTCATCCGCCTCGCAGCTAAAAGGTGTGTCTCCTACATAATAGTTTGACTGTTCCAGTATCGGCTCCCAGTCAGTGAGCTCGCCGTCAAGTTGGATTGGGCTGGGAAGGGCGTGGGCATATAAATCATTTTTACTGCCGAGAAGCTCTTGCACCCCGGTGTCCGGGTTAAATAGTTCTTGTCGGTCATTCAGTACTGTGGCAATCCCGTTGGCGGCGAGAAGTTGCGCATCCTGCTGTCCACGCAGAAGAAATTGTCGCATTTCCTGGACGTAATAATTTCCCATCCAGGGTATGACAAGCAGAGACAGAGCGATCAGTATCAGCTTTGTTTTGATGCTGAGTGCGCGCAGTGTCTTCAACATAATGCGTGCTGTTTAGACGAATGGATGAAAAGAGAGAGACATTGGTAGCGGTTAGTCAGACTGCCAGCGGTAGCCAACGCCAAACACGGTTTGAATCATGTCGAAGTCATTATCGATTTCTTTGAATTTTTTACGCACCCGTCGAACATAGCCATTGATGGTATTTTTCTCGACATAGCTTTGTCTGGTGGTTTGCATCAATGCTTCATAGGTTTTGACATGCCCAGGGTGACGAGCAAGTGCTTCGATTAACCAAAACTCGGTTAACGTTAAACTCAGAACTTGACCTTTCCAGCTCACCGCCATACTGCTTTGATCCAGCTCCAGATCGCCGAAGACCAAAGCCGACGGCTGATCGCTCGACGTTTGCATGGCAGAAGCGATCCGAAAAAGTGACGACACCCTTACCGCGAGAAATTGTAGATTGACCGGCTTGGTTATGTAGTCCCAGGCATCAAGGCGTAATCCAGATACGCGATCAATATCACTATCTCTAGCCGTCAAAAAAATGATCGGTAGCTTGGGGCTTTTCTGTCGCAACTCTCTGCATACGTCAAAGCCACCATCAATATCATCTTCAAGCATGATATCCAGAATGGCGAGATCTGGTAGCGATTTAGTAAAGCCTGCTAAAGCATCAGGCCGATTTCGATAAAGCTGAATAGTGTAGCCTTGAGACTTTAGTGCATCTGCATAGTTTTCTCTTTGATCTACATCGTCTTCGACGATTGCAATTGTTCTGGACATGATTTGTATAGAGAGATGTTCTAATTAATAGAGTGATCCAATAGAGGCCGGATCGGAGAGAACAATAGTTCTGCTGCCAATACTGTAATTGATACCTCTACCTGTTTAGTATTTCTGGGTATGAATTTGATTTACCAAAGTATAACGGATGCACCTGTGAACATAGAGAAAATAAGCGCTGAATGCCTGTAATCGCCATGAAAATACCAGCAAAATAACTCGACTTAACCACCGCTACAGACAATCTTCGGGTGATCAGTTTAACTAGAGTTGATTGTGAAGCTTCGCAACGCGAGCGGCGTTCCGTCTACGAAGTGATTTTTTTGAACAGCAGTTTTCGGATCAATAAAAAAGGCCGGAGAATCGGCCTTTTTTATTTAGCGTAATCACTGGCGCTCAAGGCTGCGTTGGTAAATATGCATAGATTACACGCCCAGCAATTTCATGGACTCGGGCTGTCGGATGGATTTGATCAAAAAAGACAAACTCATCGAAATTAGCGCCAAAGCCGCAGTCATCGTTGAATTGAAACGTGTTTGTGTTCAAGCACGCTTCAGTCGTGTTTGAAAATCCGCGAGCTGCTGCGTCGTCGATGATATTATCCAGGATATCATTGACATCAAGTGAAACGATATCGAGGCCGCTATTTTGCTCTATCTGCTTCACCGCTCGATCAACCCGAAGATTAAACAGGTAGCTGAGCCAACTTGCTCGGAACTTTAGTCGACGACCTTCGCGGTCTGTCGCTTGTTCGAGAGTCTCGGGGATTTCGCCAATGTTAGGAGTGCTAACAACCATTATAGATTGTGCTCCTGCCGCGACTAGCAAATTTAATTGTGCTGCAATGCCGTCTGTTGCTGTGCGAATGATTCCATAAGCATCCTGGATTGGAGCATCACGTGCGTCTCGAACGTCGTTTCCTCCGATAAACATAATATACGTTTTATCCGCAGGAGCGATGCCGCCTTGCGACTGCAGAAAAGCGCCAACTTGTATCGGCAGATCTATGGGTGCACCACCCGCGGCACGAGCACCGGCAACAGCGTAGTTGAAGCCTCCACCACCGCCAACAAGATGCAGAGAAGGTAACAAGGTATCGCCAGCAAGTTCTGCAGCGATCTCTACAGCGACAGGACCATTGCTGATTCGAGAGCCTTCAAAAAATGGCGGTGGCAAAGACCCGCCTTCAGATACGCTGGCAAGGTTGCCGGTATCGGAAAGACTGTCTCCAAAGACAACAATGCTATCTGCATTTACAATGCCAAGGTGAACAAATAAACCAGCAATTGCGACTGAAAATTGAATCAATTTAAGAGATTTCATAATATTTATTATCTATAGTCATCGAGGGTTTAGAAAAATTTCGCTTTGAAAGCGAACAGATCATAATTAAGTCTCTGCGAGAAAAGTAACAGAGCTTTTAAACATACACCAGTTTGATCTCATTGGAAGAAGCAAACAGGCCCGTAATGATTAGGAAATGACACAAATGAAGGCGAAAAACACGCAAGTTGAGATAGTTCGTGCAGCGGTGGCTCAGATGACGATAGTGAGGACTTTGTTTTTAGAGTACCAGCATAACTTGGGTGTCGACCTGTGTTTTCAGGGGTTTGCTGAAGAGCTGAAAACGCTTCCGGGCAGATACGCTGAGCCTGGAGGGTTTGTTTTATTGGCGATGGATGGGGAACGTCCCTGCGGTTGCGTCGGGGTGCGACCAATTGATGTTGAAAAAGCGGAGCTTAAGCGATTATTTGTGCGACCTGGACTGCAGGGCTCCGGGGTTGGAGGAAAATTATTTGAATCAGCGATGGCAGCAACACAGAAACTCGGCTATCGCTCAATTCTTCTGGATACACTGCCGCAAATGAAAATTGCGCAGACAATGTACATCAAAAAAGGGTTTGTTGAGACTGATTCTTATATTCATAACCCGGTGGAAGGCGTTAAGTACTTTGAGTATGTATTTTAACGGCTGAGTAAAACTGTCTCCTTCAGGCGTCAGTTTTCGCTTAATGCAAGGGCGAGTATATACATCGTCACAACTGCCACTAAAATACCATGATTTATCCTAACTACTGCCACTGAGTCGAGTTGTAATAAATCTGCGTAGTCAATTTAAGAGGTCGAAATGAGCCAAAAAGTGTTTATCCCTGTAACGGACGAACTCCTTTACGAACGCCCGGATTTAATCACATCTCCTTTACTGCCGTTTCATGTAGATCATCCGTGCTTTCGCTGGCTTTCTGTAGAAACCGAAGCAATAGACCCAGCAACCGTAGATGTTGATATTAGTGTTGAGTTACAGGTTGCTTCTACCGCTCTAAACTGGGCGCCGATTGAACGCGAGGATCAAGAAACAACACCGGTATTGCCACAGCATGCGCTTGGCCATATTTTAAGAAGGCAGAAAAGACCTGAGTCGCTTCCTTGTAAAGACGCGGCTTGAAAAGCAAGATGTAATTTCTCATACACTTTGCATGAGTTGTAGTGATGCTTGCGGTATTGCTAATGGACTATCAAGTGCTACACAACTATTTCTTTCGAAAAAACGAGCAAATTTCTAAGTAGCAAAGAAAAAGAAGTATGCAGAGTTTCGTGATTTTGGAGGATGAAAGTTGCCCATAGACTCTGGTCAACAAAGAATGGCCTTGATGAGTAATGTGATTTTTTCTTCAGCCATTTTATGGCGGACACAGAACTTACTAGAGTATGTCGAGTTTGGCATAGGCGGGTAGGATCCACTTTAGGCCAGCATCACTAAAGTTGATTTGTACGCGGGTATTATCTCCCTGACCTTCAATCATAACCACCATCCCTTCGCCAAACTTTGTGTGGTTTACCTGTGTTCCAGGTTGCAAGCCGTTTGAAGCGCTGCTGTTGTTTGTCATTGATTGCGCACCTGGTCTAACAGGTCGATGCAAAGGCCTGCTAATTGAGCTAGAGCGAATCTCTTCAATATAGTCCATCGGAATTTCGCTCAAGAAACGCGAGGCTTGGGTATAGTTATCTTTGCCATAAAGTCTTCTGATTTCTGCATAGCATAAATAGAGCTGCTCCATCGCACGGGTCATTCCTACGTAACATAGACGCCTTTCTTCTTCGAGTCTTCCAGCTTCTTCCAGCGAACGTTGGTGCGGGAATAAACCTTCTTCCAAACCGCACAAGAATACCAAAGGAAATTCCAAGCCTTTGGCTGAATGCAAACTCATCAGCTGAACGCAATCCTCCCATTCAGCCGCCTGTCCTTCTCCTGCTTCTAATGCTGCATTGGCGAGAAATAAAGATAACGGATCTAAATCTCCATCTTCGGTTTCCCCTGGGACAAAGTTGTTGGCCGCGGTAACCAATTCTTCAAGGTTTTCAACGCGACCTTGTGCTTTCTCACTTTTGTCTTTCTTGTAATGATCAAGTAAACCACTCATCTGTAGTACCTTGTCAGCGATGGATTCAAGACTTTGGTCGTCAGTAGCACCCGCGATTTCTTCAATCAGTTCGATAAACCGGCCTAACGCACTTGCCGCTCGCGCGGAGAGTTGTTCTTCTGCGATGACCTCGGTTGCAGCCTGCCACATCGATATCTGTTTGGCGCGCGAGTGATCTCTCACCTGCTCAAGGGTTTTTGCGCCAATTCCCCGCGGTGGAAGATTCACTATCCGTTCAAATGACGGATCAGATTCTCGATTGCTGATTAATCGCATATACGCCAGCGCGTCTTTGATTTCAGCACGTTCGAAAAAGCGCAAGCCGCCATAGACCCGATACGGCATTCCAGCATTCAGGAGTTGTTCCTCGAACGCCCTGGACTGGGCGTTAGAGCGATAGAGAATTGCGACGCTATCTCTACGATGACCTTCCTGCACCCAGGATTCGATTGTGCTGACGACATATTGTGCCTCGTCGATTTCATTGCTGGCACCGTAGAGGCGAATTAAATTTCCATCTGCGGCCTCGGTCCACAATTCTTTGCCCATGCGACCATCATTCTTTTCGATGACGGCATTGGCCGCAGCGAGAATATGGCCACTCGAGCGATAGTTTTGCTCTAATCGAATAATCTGCGCACCTTCAAAGTCTGTCTCAAAGGTCAGCAAGTTTTCTACTTTAGCGCCGCGCCAGCCGTAAATCGATTGATCATCATCACCGACCGCAAAAAGAAATTTATTATCCGCGGTTAATATACGCAGCCACTGGTACTGAATCGTATTGGTATCCTGAAACTCGTCGACCAGGACGTGCTTAAAGCGTTTTTGCCATAGCTCTCTAACCGGCTGGTTATTGCGAAATAGTTCAAGGGTACGCAGGAGAATTTCCGCAAAATCAACCAAACCCAACCGCTGACAGGTCTCTTCATAGCTGGCATAGACACGATATAAAGTTTGCTGTTGATAGTCTTCTCCGGTTGGTAACTGACTGGCGCGTCTGGCTTCTTCTTTGTGCTGGTTGATCATCCATTGCATTTGCCTTGGAGGCCAGTAGGCTTCGTCTAAATCCAGCTCATTGAGAATGCGACGAACAAGTCGATATTGATCATCGCTATCTATAATCTCAAAAGTCTGGGGGAGGCCGGCATCTTCAAAATGCATCCTTAGCAATCGGTGGCATAGACCGTGGAATGTGCCTATCCACATGCCGCTCGTGGGCAATTGCAGCAGTTCTTCTATTCTCCCTCGCATTTCCCGGGCTGCCTTGTTGGTAAAGGTCACCGCTAATACTTCCTGCGGGGAGCAGCCTCCGGCGACTACCAACCAGCCTATTCTATGGGTCAAAACACGGGTTTTACCACTCCCCGCACCGGCGAGAACAAGGGCTGGGGCGGCCTGGGCAGTGACAGCCATTCTCTGGGCGTCATTGAGAGGGTCAATAATATGCGATACATCCATCGGCGTATTTTACTCAATTGCACAGCGGTAGGGGTTTCCAAACGCTGGTATAGTGAATGCTTACAAACTGGTTCTGTCCGTCTAATTGAGTGACCAGTATGTTTAGATATCTGCTTAAATACAAAGCAGCAGAATAATTAACCGATTGCCCAGATGGAGCCGATCGAACTAGTGGATTAAGACTATGAATAAACCAATCGACAACGATCAACTTGAAAGCGCCAAAATCGTCCAGGACGACAAAGCCCACGTCTGGCATCACTTGAGTCAACACAAGCCTTTGGAAGAATCTGATCCATTGGTGGTTGTTGAGGGCAAGGGGATGCGTTTCACTGATATTAACGGTCGTGAATATCTTGATGCGGTTTCTGGGGGCGTTTGGACTGTTAATGTTGGATACGGCCAAGAGAAAATCGCTAATGCGGTGCGCGACCAACTATTAAAGATGTGTTACTTCGCTAACTCGGCGGGCAATATTCCAGGTGCGCAGTTCGCTGAAAAATTGATTGATAAAATGCCGGGTCTGAGTCGTGTGTATTATTCGAACTCTGGTTCAGAAGCGAATGAGAAAGGCTATAAGCTGGTCCGGCAGTTGGCCATGATGCAGAATGACGGCAAGAAACATAAAATCCTGTATCGCGATCGCGATTATCACGGAACAACGATCACCGCACTAAGCAGTAGCGGACAGCATCAGCGAAAAGATCAATACGGTCCATTTACCCCTGGATTTGTTGAAGTGCCACATTGCATGGCATACAGGGCGCCTAACGGAGATGATCCTGATTATGGCGTGCAGGCGGCAAAGGAAATCGAAAAGATTATTTTGCGAGAAGATCCTGACACCGTTGGTTCTCTTGTGCTCGAACCAATCACAGCCGGAGGGGGGGTGATCACGCCACCGGAAGGCTATTTTGAGACGGTTCAGGAGATTTGTAAAAAGTACGGTGTACTCCTGCATATCGATGAGGTTGTTTGCGGCATGGGTCGGACCGGCAAATGGTTTGGCTATCAGCACTACGGTGTCGAGCCAGATATTGTGACCATGGCCAAAGGTGTTGCCAGTGGCTATGCTGCAATTTCTGTTACTGCCACCACAGAAGACCTGTTCCGCGAATTCCTCGCAGAGCCTGCGGAGAAGATGCACTATTTCCGAGATATCAGTACTTTTGGCGGTTGTGCTGGCGGACCTGCTGCAGCGTTAGCGAATATGCAAATAATCGAAGAGCAGAATTTGCTGGATAATGTTGTAAAGATGGGCGACTACTTGATGGATCAGCTTCGCGAATTACAGCAAAAACATCCGGTTATTGGTGATGTCCGCGGTAAGGGTTTGTTTGTCGGCGCCGAGCTAGTAAAAGATCGCAAAACAAAGGAGCCTGTTGATGAGTCCGTTGCCGCAGGAATTGCTGCGCACTGTATGAAAAATGGCGTGATGATTGGTCGAACCAATCGAAGTTTTGCTGATTTCAATAATACACTTTGCCTGAGCCCTGCACTGATTTGTACCAAGGGCGATTTGGATGAAATTGTTGGCGCGATCGACAATGCGATTACTGAGCTTGTGCCCAGCTAATCCGCCCACCCAATTGTTTCTTTGAGATGTTATAAAAAACGGTCGCTGATGCGGCCGTTTTTATCTTCAGGCTAGAGTGACCGATCTACAGATAGTCTTTCCACTTAGAACCTAATTTCCATTGCTGTGCAGCACCGTCCATTTTTTTAAGGACATTCGCTATTCGATCGTTGTCTCTTTTGATGGCCGCTTTTTTTTTGCGACTGGCCAGTAGTCCTCCTGTTCGAATCCAGCGCAGAGTCACGTCAAGTTCCTGCTGGTCGAACCAATAGCCATGCTGATGGCATTGGTCAATGATTATACCGCTGCCGGGGCCATAGTTTCGCCGCTGCATAAATTTTTCGCAGGTGGGGCATCTTCGATAGAGATTTTGGTCGTCCATACTTTGTCTTGGTATGTTCTCTAAAAGCTTGGAGTGGTCTTTATCTATCCCGGTGCTGGCGAGGTCGATCATTCGTTTTTCTATTTCCAGAAATACCTCTCGATCGAGCCAGATTCCGCCACAAAGATTACATTCGAGCGCGCTCATATCGGTGTCTTTTATTTTGCGGCTGGAAAGACCGTGCTTTTCACAACACTTTGGACAGGCTTTGTTGGTTGATTCTCCGAGTGTGCCCGAGATCATTATGGGTGTCGCGCAATGATGGCAGTACTTCGCAACATCGCTTATGCGTGCGAAACATGCTGGGCAACTAGTATTGAGCTGTTGCTCTATCAGGGTGAAATCGGCGCCGCAGTGACCGCAAGCCGTATCCTGTTTTTCTCTGGCACCGCCGCAGCTGGAACAGCGGACGACAGCGGCGTCATAGTCTCTTTTCTCGGGAACGGTTAATAACTTTCCGCATAGACAATGGAACCGCTCGCCCGGGTCGTGTCCTTCGGTATCATACTGCCGGGCGCAGCTATTGCATCGAGTAATGACATGCATTGTATTCTCCCTGTATTGCCTAACTAAAATATGGGGATATTTTCTGAAATTTAAATTACAACTTTGTGATTCAATGTACGACTCTGCTACATACTATCGCCACATTTTATAACCTATTGCTCACTAGTTATTATGAAAAAACCCAAAATCGATTTTGAGACTATGATCTCTCAGGCGGAAGCAACGGTAGAAGGAATTGCTGTGGAAAAAGTCGTGAAACTTATAGATCGAGAAAATGTGTTGCTTGTGGATATTCGAGATATTCGGGAATTAGATCGTGACGGCAGGATTCCTAACGCAAAACATATTCCTCAGGGGATGTTGGAGTTTTGGATGCATCCTGAAAGTCCTTACTATAAGTCCTATTTTGACCAGATTGACGAAGTCATTTTATTTTGTAACAAAGGTTGGCGCTCCGCCCGGGCGGCAAAAGGTCTCAATGATTTAGGATTCGGGGTAAAACATATGGCTGGTGGTTTTGGTGGTTGGCAAGAAGCCGAGCTGGAGATTGACGCCCCCTCTAAAGCACTGAAGTGACCATAGACCTTGAAATAATAGACTTAACCCTTATATTAAACACAACCCAATGAATCACAGAATAAAATAATGGATGCAAAATCGCTTATAGATCAACTGATGGCTTCCGGAAGAGAGCTCGCTGACAAAGGGCAGGGAATTGCCGAGGACAAGTTAAATATTCCCGCTGAAGGTGCTGAAAGAGATGCCATGCTTTCGGGTCTTGGCAAAGGAGCGTTAGCTGCGGGTGCGCTGGGTATCTTATTAGGAACCAAAGGTGGTCGGTCGCTAACCGGTAGTGCGATAAAAATTGGAGGATTGGCGGCAATCGGCGGGCTTGCATATAAAACCTATCGTGACTGGCAATCAGGGAATGTTTCGTCTTCTGATTCCGGGAGCTTTGAGGAAGTAGCGTTGGACGACGTAAGCGATAGTCATGGGCGCCTTATTCTGAGTGCCATGATTGGAGCGGCGAAATCGGATGGCCATATTGATGACAGTGAACGACAGGGATTGCAAAACTATATTGACCGGATTGGCGATTCATCTGACCTCAGCGCTTTTGTAGAGGCTGAGCTTGGCAAGCCGCTCGATCCCGGTGACATTGCCAAGCAGGTCTCAACTCAGGAAGTTGCAGCGGAAGTATATTTAGCCAGTTTGCTCATTATCGATCAGGATAATTTTATGGCAAAGTCGTATCTCGATGGCCTTGCCAAAGCGCTGGCATTGCCACCTGAATTAATTGCTAGTCTGAATCAGAAAGTAGATCCTGCTGTATAGCCAGGATCCGGTAAGTGGTTAGACTTCCGCGGGAGCAACCCATACTGCGGTGTCGTGAAATACAGCGCCGCCGTTGGGCGCTGCAGGGGTGTCATCTATGAGTGAATTGATGCCAATGTTTTCAGGGAAAGCGCTGGCTGACCAAATACCCTCAACCACCACAGTATCTGCCTGGATGTTTGTATGCAGTTTTGCGCTTAGGGTTAAACTTCCTCTTCGATTGCCGATACGGACAGCTTGGCGATCTTTAATTCCAAAACGTTCGGCGGTATCTGGATGAATTTGAAGCCACGGCCTTTTCTCTCTTTTCAGCGAGCTCGGTGATGTGTTGAAAGAGCTATTGAGAAAACCCCTCGAAGGTGCGGCGACCAGCCGCAATGGATGATCGTCATCTACATTGTTTAAAACATCCCAGTAATCCGGTAGCGCGGGCATATTCTTACCGGCGGGACCGATGTCAGACCATTTAGGAGAAAATCGAAACTTCTTATCCGGCCAAGCAAATCCATTGAGGTAATGCGCTTCCTCAAAAGGCGCTGCACAATCAAGAAAATGTTGTTCAGTGAATGCTTCAGGCTGCGGGTAGTTAGACAAAGCGAGCGATTCAGAAATTAACTCTTTTTCACTTAGTTCAAACCCCTCTTGATTAGCATCCAGACGGTTTGCCAATGCGCTTAATAATGCGTGATTCGAGCGGCTCTCACCGCAGGGTTCGATTACTTTGTCGCCAAGACCAGCAAAAGTATGACCAAAGCTGCGGTAGATATCGTTGTGTTCGACAAACGTTGTCGCCGGAAGAACAAGGTCTGCGTGTTGCGCGGTTTCAGTCATGAACTGTTCGTGCACACAGACGAATAAATCTTCACGTATCAAGCCTTCTCGTACTCGATGTAAATTTGGCGCGACCAGCATCGGGTTGGTTGACTGGATGAGGATTGCCGATACTTTTGGACCGCCCAGCAGTGCCTCTTTATCTCCACAAAGCACCGCGCCAATTCGCGACATATCGAGTTGACGTCCCGGGTTGTCGGTTAAGTTTATTCCATGAAATAAGGTGTCATCGAATTTAAAGTTGTCTCCGGTTGAGAGAAGCGCACCGCCGCCGCGGTATTGCCATGCGCCGGTCAAAGCCGGAAGGCAGGAGACAGCATGAACATTCACGGCACCATTGTGGCAGCGAGAAAAACCGATGCCCAGACGAATATAACTCGCTTTGGTCTGGCCATAGAGCCGAGCCAACTGCTCGATCTTCTCTTTGGGAACACCGGTTATATTTTCAGCCCAATCGGTTCCGCGTTCCTGAAGATGCTGCTCCAGCGCTTCATAACCACTAGTGAATTTTTGTAGATATTCGTGATCAACCTGAGCGTTTCTAAACAACTCGTGCATCAACGCACAGGCTAACGCGCCATCGGTTCCAGGTCTTGGAGAGAGATGTAGATCAGCAACTTTTGCTGTGGGTGTTTCATAAGGATCAATGACTACCAGCTTGGCGCCGCGTTTACGCGCCTTGGCGATATGATGCATAACGTTAATCTGCGTTGCCGCAGCATTGCATCCCCAAATAATAATCAGATCGCTCTCAGCCAATTCTCGAGGGTCAGAACCGATCATTTTTCCGGTACCGGCAAGCCAGCCGTCATAGGCGATTTGCACACAGAAAGTTTTCTTCATATGAGAAAAACCGAATCCATTCGACAGTTTAATCATGCCATCACGCTGCACCAAACCCATAGTGCCGCCATAGTAATAGGGCCAAATTGATTCAGCGCCGAATTCGTCGCTTCGACTTTTAATTTCGTTCGCGAGCAAATCAAGAGCGCTGTCCCAGCTGATTGGTTCGAACGTCGCAGCTTCGGACTTTTTACTGGTGCGGAGGAGGGGGGTGGTTAATCGGTCTGGATGGTGTGTTCGCTCTGCATACTTAGCTACTTTGGCGCAGATAACGCCATCGGTATAAGACTGATGCGGAGATCCTCTAACCTTTCCAATACGACCAGATGAGAGCTTCTCTACCTCCAAAGCACAAGCTGAGGGGCAGTCGTGAGGGCATACACTGTTGTGCCAGGTGCTCATCGCTATATTAAAAGGCTTATTCTAATCTTACTTTAACGCATCGACATCTCTTACTGCACCGAAGGCTGCGCTTGTTGCCAATGCTCCATAAGCTTTGAGCGCGGTGCTTACTACTCGGTCGCGTTGCGGTTTCCAGGCAAGTTTGCCGCGCGCTTCCATCGCGGCGCGTCTTGCTTCCAGCGTTGCTTCATCAACTGCTAAATGAATTTTGCGGTTCGGGATATCGATTTCGATGGTGTCGTTTTCTTCCACAAGGCCAATCGCACCACCTTCAGCTGCTTCAGGAGAAACGTGGCCGATAGAGAGCCCCGATGTACCTCCAGAGAAACGACCGTCTGTTACCAGGGCGCACGCTTTTCCAAGCTTCTTGGATTTGAGGTAAGTGGTCGGATATAGTATCTCCTGCATGCCTGGGCCGCCACGAGGACCTTCATGGGTAATGACCACAACATCTCCAGCCTCAATGGTATTGCCTAAAATTCCATCGACCGCTGCGTCCTGGCTGTGAAATATCCGTGCACGACCTGTGAACTTTAGAATACTTTCATCAACGCCAGCTGTTTTCACGATGCACCCGTCCTGCGCTATGTTGCCGTAAAGAACGGCTAAACCACCGTCCTGACTGTAGGCATTGTTCTTGCTGCGAATACATCCGTTTTCGCGATCATCATCAAGTGTTTTATACAGTTTGCTTTGACTAAACGCTGTTTGGGTTGGTACGCCTTCTGGAGCAGCGCGAAAAAAGTCTTTCTTTTTCACATCGTCCACAGCGATGGTATTAAATTCTTTTGCAACCCCACCAGCTTTTTCAATCTCTCTGGCAACAAGTTGTCCCATATCTTTCAGGTGTACATGCCCTGGCACAAATTGGGTGAATGAATTTGAGACGGCAACAATGGGTTTATTGAAATCATCTTCTTTCATTCCGGTTGCGCGCCATAGTGCGCGAGCGCCGGCCATTGTGCGACCGCGTGTGGTAGTCCAGGATCGACAGTCAGGCATGTTTTTTATTTATCAATAGAACGGTTTATTAGGCCAGATTCTATCAAAAGAGTGCTAACAGCACTGACCATTCGAAATAATAAATGAATGCTGCACTGCTAAACTAAAACGCACGATACTTTTTTCAGTCTTAGAGAAAGGCAATCCACGTTCTTGATATATCCTTTGGAGCGTGAGTGCTCCCTGCTCGCAGGCGACAATCCCGTAATTTAGATCGGGTGTTAATTATTACTTGGCCGCTACTAAATCCTTGAGTTCTGTGTCTAATGCATTCAGGATTTCATCGTATTTAAAGGCGCCGACTTTTTCCCCCTGACGTTTCAGATTGACGTAATTCGGACCACACCATAGACCAAGGTCTGCGTCATCAGTTTCACCGGGGCCGTTTACTCTGCATCCCATAACAGCGATAGTAATAGCGTGTTGCTCTGCCCAAGCGGTGCGCTCTTGAACTTGATGTGCAAGATCAATAAAGGCCTCGTTCTCAACTCGGGAGCAGCTCGGGCAGCTGATCAGATTGAGTTTATCTTCATTAAAATGTACGACGGTTCTCACCCTGCCAGCTGCAATGTCATCAAGAATTTGACGACCCGCGGCAATCTCCTCATGCTTACGATCATAGGGCAGCGTTAAAGAAACGCGGATGGTATCGCCAATGCCTTTACCGATCAGTTGTTCAAATGCTATGCGGGTTTTTTCAATGCCCATCGGCGGAATACCTGCTTCGGTAACGCCAAGATGCAGTGGGATCTCCGGTCTGGCCGCTGCAAAACGCAGGTAGGCTTCGACAGTTTTAGTCGGGTCAGATTCTTTTAACGAAACGCAATAACGCGTGTACTTGAGTTCGTCCAGCCAGGCACTATGCTCAAGCGCGCTTTCAACCATTGGTGTGATGGCGTCATCCTTGTCGTACATTGAGGCTTTTTCAGGGTCTGTGGAACCGCCGTTCACACCGATTCGAATCGCACAGTCATATTTATTCGCAATCTCAACCAGATAGGCAACCTTGTCTTTCCAAGGTTTTTTCCGTTCATGATGATAAAGGTGCCCCGGGTTGTAGCGGATTTTGTCTACATGGGGCGCCAGTATCTCGGCAAGACGATAGTTCTCCTGCAAATCGACGCTAATAATGGCATCTGACTCTGCTCGAAGTTGAATTAATGCTGCGGCATCGCGCTTATTATCTGCTGCGATTCTGATAATATCCGCACCGGCGTTTTCCAGTGCTTTGACCTGTTTAAGGGTGGCTTCAATGTCGGTCGTCGGCGTTGCGCACATGCTTTGCACGGCGATCGGATTGTTATCGCCGATGGTGATGTTTCCTATTTTTACAGCGCGAGTTGCGTTTCTTTTGACAGACATTAAGCTTCGGTGAGTTCGGTAAATTAGATTCGCCGTAAAATGCCTTTTGAAGACCCTAAAGCGGCGCTAGCGTAGCCGGATTATATCTTTTTCACTGTTAGTCTGTCGTCGACAATCAGCGGTTCCTATATTGAATTTTCAGCCAGACATTCTGCAGCAGTATCTTGCTAACAAAAGTTCGGTGTCAGCCGATCGCGTCCACTGGTTTGATGAAATAGATTCAACCAATGATTTCATTGCGCAACATCCAGCCAGTCATGGCCGTGTTTGTCTTGCTGGATTACAGTGTGCGGGCAGAGGACAGCGCGGCAAACAATGGCAGGCTCCCTCTATGAGCAGCGTCTTAATGTCTGTTGGATGGGACTTGCAGGCTCGCAGTGTTGCCGGGTTGTCGCTGGTGTGTGGATTGGCAGCCAAACAGGCATTAGAGAATATGAATGTTTCCGCAGTTTCACTCAAGTGGCCGAATGACATATTACTCGGTGGTAAGAAACTTGGCGGTATCCTGGTAGAAGTATCTGGTCGCAAGGCGGTTATTGGTATGGGGATGAATGTTGATCTAGGAAATTCAATAAAAAGAGAGCAATTCCCTTTGGCGACCAAGCTGCCGTGGACAGATTTAGCAACGAACCATTACCAGCTGGACTTCCACCAATTAACGGCAGAATTGATTATTGCGCTGACCCAAACTCTCGAGCAATTTGTCAAAGAGGGTTTCGATTATTTTCATAATCGCTGGATACAGGCGCATCATTTTCAAGGTCAAATTGTGAGACTGGAAGGGGTCGATTCAATTGAAGGTGAAGTAACCGGAGTTGATCATTTAGGTGGTTTGATTCTGAAAGTTGCAGGTGTTCCCAGAGTCTTCTATGCTGGTGAGGTTTCAATGACTCCTGTTGGAGAAATCACTTAATGTCTGCCGTACTTTTGCTCGATGCCGGAAATCAAAGACTAAAATGGGCGTGTCTGTCTTGCTCTGATCTAGGCTCGGTAAGCGTTACAGGTTTCTCAGGACTATCGAAAGTATCGACTTTTCGATCTGGTATTTCAGATCTTTATGAAAATGGCAGTGAATTATCTTCCCTCGCTGCATTGAAACAGGCAATTCAAGACAATGAGGAGCAGGCAGGACTGATCTTAGTGAGTTCCGTGGCCGGTAGCGAAGTGCGGGAGCATATCGAACAAATTTGTCGACAAACCTGGCGTTGTTCGCCCGAATTTATTGCACCGGACCGCTCTGTTCTGGATTTTAGTAATCATTATGACAACCCTACTCAGCTCGGGAGTGATCGCTGGCTGGCGGCTTGTGCAGCACGGCAACTGGTCGACGAGTTATCTGAAGAAAGCGCGGCGCCGGAATCCGTTATCGTCATCGATGCAGGTACTGCGGTAACGGTAGATCTAATGGTCGGTCATGATTTTCAAGGGGGAGCAATCTTGCCGGGTTATGGTACGACCATACAGGCATTGGGTAGCAAAACAGGGCAAATTAGAATCGACGCCGATCAATTGGTAAAACAAACTGGCATGGCGCCACGCTCTATCTGCAAAGACACTTTGGTGGCCACGAATAGTGGTGACGCGGTCAAAGCCGGAGCAATTGCTTCCGTTGCCGGAGGGGTCAAGTACATGGTCCAGCAATTGCAAACTGTGCTGGATAGTCCGGCTGCGGTTTGCGTATCGGGTGGTGACGGTCAACTAGCGGCATCTGGCCTGGATTGTTCCTGCTATTTTTTTGACAATATTGTATTAACTGGTTTAGCGATGGAGGCGAGTGCCAAACTAAGATGAAGTGGATAGCTGCAATTTTGATGATATTCAATGTCCTGGTCTTCCTGGGAATTAGTGATCGACAGGTTGAGTATGTTGCAGACCAGACCGAGCTACAGCCCGATGTGAATGGCGATAGCATGTTGGTATTGCGTGAGGTTTACCCCAAGCTTGAAGATTCTGACCGGCTGGGGAACGTTGATAGCGCCAATGAACCCGTAATTGTGACCGGCGGTGATGATTTACCTGAAACAATAATCCCTGATGACACGCTAGCCTCCCTAGAAGTTAGCAGTAGTGGTGAAGCAACTTTGATTGAAACGGAAGAACCTGCGCAAGAATCAGAGATTGATCTAGCGGCCCTTGTGCCGGCAGAGAGTGGCAGTCTTCCTGTGGGGCTTTCCTGTTATCGCATCGGACCTTTTAAAAGTGGATCTGTCTGGTCTCGTGCAAACAGTTGGGTTCAGTCTCAAGATATTTCGATCACGCCGGTACGCAGCGAAAGTCGGGAAGTGAGGGCGGTGCGGGTTTATGTCGGTCCTTTTGAATCGATTGCTGCGGCGCAGGGGGATGTCGAGGTATTGAAACAAAAGGATCTGGATTACTTCGTTTATCTAAGGGATGACAATCAAGCGCGCATCTCGCTCGGTTATTTCACTCAGGAAGAGCTTTCGATCAAATTTGTGGATTATCTGAAAACTCAAAATATTGAAGCGAAATCTCAGCCTGAGTATCGAACTCTCGGCCCTTTTGACTGGATGGATGTAGAGATTGAGGGCGAAAGGAGACGTCTTATCCTTGATCGTGATTGGGGTGATGAGGAGGTGGAGACAATAGAGCGAGAATGCAGCTAGCAGGAATTCTTGATCTTGATCGATAAATTGCCAAAAACTGGATTCTAATCTAGCTGCATTATTCTGCCTTTTTGTCTTTTACCCTGTATTTATAGGGCGAATCGAATTCTCCAAGGAAACCATTGAAAATCCTTGGTTTTTCCGCGATTTTTCATTGCAATCTGCATGCCAATTTGAGTAAAATCGCGCTCCATTTTGAGTTTGGGTTTCAAGCATAAGCCGGTTTTGTGGTTTGTGTGCGGCTATATCTGCGACTAATCTTTGAACATTTTTCTTCTAAATCTTTGATTTAGTGGAATTTTTGTTGTCAGACGATTCGCCCGCATAGCTCAGTTGGCTAGAGCAGCTGATTTGTAAAAAATTGCACCTTCGTGGAGAAATTTACGAAGTGGAGGTGGCTAAAACGGGGAAACCTTCCCGAGAAGTTTGCAGAATTTCTGTAATCCGATCGAATGGCAATCCCGTGCTACCCCAAATAGAGGGTTTGTTTGGGGGAGTGTAGAGACTTTACACCACCCACCTGCAGCTTGAACGCTGGTTTCAGTGGACAAGTATGGTGAAGAGAAAGTCCAGACCCCAAACCCAGGGCCAACAGGCTTCGGGGCCGTGAAAGCGGTAGTAGGTATGAATCAGCAGGTCGTGGGTTCGAGTCCCTCTGCGGGCTCCATTAACTTTAGGAAGTTAACGGGGCAGTTTTCGATGAAACGAAAGCAAAAAATGGCAATTGTATTTTGAGAAATCGAAATACATTGGATGTGTGCTGGAGGGGTTCCCGAGCGGTCAAAGGGGGCAGACTGTAAATCTGCTGGCTCAGCCTTCGGAGGTTCGAATCCTCCCCCCTCCACCAGCTCATGTGGTTTTTGCGAGTGTGAAATAGCTTGCGCGATGTCTGGAGTGAAAGCTTTGGCATCAAAATTTTGTTAGTGCGGGTGTAGTTCAACGGCTAGAACCTCAGCCTTCCAAGCTGATGATGTGGGTTCGATTCCCATCACCCGCTCCACTTGCCTTATCAGGTGCAGGGTGAGCGGAAAGAGTGAGATGTTTGCTAGGCCCACATAGCTCAGCGGTAGAGCACTTCCTTGGTAAGGAAGAGGTCACCAGTTCAAGTCTGGTTGTGGGCTCCACAGATTTTTGTGGTGAGTGAAGTTGGCTGGATGGTCCTCACTAAGAGGCGGGCAGACAGCGTTTCTGACAGTTTTGTTGGGAGCCTGACTAAAAGTATACGGGATGGCGCTGGGCAGAAATATTGGCTTAAGCGGCATCAAGATTGAAGTTTTTTTATTTGTTTTTGTTATTAAAGACGAGAATTTAAGCAATGTCGAAAGAGAAATTTGAAAGAACGAAGCCCCACGTAAACGTAGGCACGATCGGTCACGTAGACCACGGTAAGACGACTTTGACTGCGGCGATGACGAAGGTGCTGTCGGAGAAATTTGGCGGAGCAGCGATTGATTT